>NZ_JAESVF010000050.1:0-347 GCF_038433465.1 Joostella sp. CR20
ATTCCTACTGGAATATCGGTAATCATATTCGTACCTACAGTTCCTTGGTCTGCTGTTACAGTAACTCCTGCGCTTGCTACAAAACTTACACTGTAAGTCGTCTGATCCTCTGAACATGTGGTTCCGCCAATACTCATTTGTGGCATGCCACAAGGATCATCACAATTATCTGGACTCGCTACGGTGATAACAGTCTCACAATCACCACTAGTTGCTGTAAGAACAATCGCTGTTCCGATAGCTCCTGTTACCGTGCCATCTCCATTATCCGTTCCACCAGTAACTACCAATGTAGAAATATCATCTTTCGTATAACTTACTGTATAGCTAGTGCTTCCTACACCATC
>NZ_JAESVF010000051.1:0-340 GCF_038433465.1 Joostella sp. CR20
TTATATATCACCTAGTTTGAGTAGTTCAGAGAATTATATATTTACAAGGAGTTATCAGCGTTCTATGACGAGTGCCTCAGGTATTCGAGAGAATAAGGATGTAATAGAAAGTGTAACGTATTTTGATGGTTTAGGCAGGGCGAAGCAACAGGTAGGTATTAAAGCAACTCCAACTAAGAAAGATGTAATCACACATATTGGCTATGATGCTTTTGGGCGTCAGGCATTGGAGTATCTTCCTTATGGTTCTTCACAGAATCGGGGTCAGTACAACGGGAGCGCATTGAGCCAGACGCATAGTTTTTACAATACAGCAAAATATGACAATACTCCCAACCCT
>NZ_JAESVF010000052.1:0-334 GCF_038433465.1 Joostella sp. CR20
TTCCGTTAAAAGCTCCCTTGGTTATTCTGTTTAAAGCATCGTAGCTATAAGCATACCTTCTTAACACATTATCACTCTTAGTTTTCCAATAGGTCTCAGAAATATTTCCATTGTATAATTTTTCAGCTCCACTTCGAGAAGTGTTATACCCCAGTTCAAAACCAAATAAATCACTTCCTAAATTATCCGCATCATTAATGGCCGTTAACCAACCTCGTACATTGTAACTATAATCGATTGTTTGTAAAGGCTTGCTTTGGGTGTTTCCTACTTTTTTCTGTATTAATTGCCCTAAGGCATCGTACTCGTTATGGGCAATAAGTTCTTCTTTGCC
>NZ_JAESVF010000053.1:0-295 GCF_038433465.1 Joostella sp. CR20
CGCTTCCCCATTACTGATAAAGCTTACCGTATAGCCTGTAGTATCACAACTTAAATCACCCACCGTTAAAATTGGTTCTTGACATAATTCTGGACATTCTGGTGCTGTAATCGTTACTGTTTGCACATCACATCCATCAAAAGAAGAGGTAATGGTGACATCTGTTCCTACTGGAATATCGGTAATCATATTCGTAGCGGTGTCTACAGTACCTTGGTCTGCTGTTACAGTAACTCCTGTACTCGCTACAAAACTTACACTGTATGTTGTTTGATCGTCTGAACATGTAGTTCCG
>NZ_JAESVF010000054.1:0-288 GCF_038433465.1 Joostella sp. CR20
GATACATATACAGCAGGAGAAGATGTAGTGTATACGATTACTGTAACTAATGATGGACCAAGTGATGCTACAAATGTATCAGTAGAAGATCCATTCCCCGCAGGAATTACGGAAGGAAGTTGGACAAGCGACCAAGGCGGTTCAGGTACAGGAGCATTATCAGATGTAATAGCGAGTTTAGCAGATGGCGAAGTAGTAACCTATGAAGTGACTTTAAGTGTTCCCTCAGACTTTACAGGAGACTTGGTGAATATAGTTTCAGTAACCTCACCAGATGTTACTGACCCA
>NZ_JAESVF010000055.1:0-285 GCF_038433465.1 Joostella sp. CR20
AGTTACTGGTGGAACGGATAATGGAGATGGCACGGTAACAGGAGCTATCGGAACAGCGATTGTTCTTACAGCAACTAGTGGTGATTGTGAAACAATCATCACCGTAGCGAGCCCAGCTAATTGCGACGATCCATGTGGCATGCCACAAATGAGTATCGGTGGAACCACATGTTCAGAGGATCAGACGACTTACAGTGTAAGTTTTGTAGCAAGTACAGGAGTTACTGTAACAGCAGATCAAGGAACTGTAGGTACGAATATGATTACCGATATTCCAGCAGGAAC
>NZ_JAESVF010000056.1:0-265 GCF_038433465.1 Joostella sp. CR20
ATATATATCACCTAGTTTGAGTAGTTCAGAGAATTATATATTTACAAGGAGTTATCAACGTTCTATGACGAGTGACTCAGGTATTCTAGAGAATAAGGATGTAATAGAAAGTGTAACGTATTTTGATGGTTTAGGCAGGGCGAAGCAGCAGGTAGGTATTAAAGCAACTCCAACTAAGAAAGATGTAATCACACATATTGGCTATGATGCTTTTGGGCGTCAGGCATTGGAGTATCTTCCTTATGGTTCTTCACAGAATCGGGGA
>NZ_JAESVF010000057.1:0-262 GCF_038433465.1 Joostella sp. CR20
AACCAATGGTAGTAATGAGGTTAGAGACTATGGCGTGAGTTTAAGTAGTGCGTATGTGCCTACCCTAACCAATTCTCCTGCGTACTACGGAGCAAACCAGTTGTATGTAACTGTTACCAAGGATGAAAACTGGAAGCCAGGGGATGGAAACAACCACACCACTCGAGAATACAAGGATAAGCAAGGACGTGTGGTTTTAAAGCGAACATATGGTTCCTCCGATATGAATATGGATGGGAATATTGCTACAAATGAGCAGGTT
>NZ_JAESVF010000058.1:0-262 GCF_038433465.1 Joostella sp. CR20
GACATACAGTGTAAGTTTTGTAGCGAGTACAGGAGTTACTGTAACAGCAGACCAAGGAACTGTAGGTACGAATATGATTACTGATATTCCAGTAGGAACGGATGTAACCATCACCTCTTCTTTTGATGGATGTGATGTGCAAACAGTAACAATTACAGCACCAACATGTCCAGAATTATGTCAAGAACCAATTTTAACGGTAGGCGATTTAAGTTGTGATACTACAGGCTATACAGTAAGCTTTATCAGTAATGGTGAAGCA
>NZ_JAESVF010000059.1:0-254 GCF_038433465.1 Joostella sp. CR20
GTAATAGTGATATTTGAAAGTGTAGTTTCCCCCGTATTTGTTACAGTGAAAGTGTAAATAACACTATCTCCAACATTTACAATTCCGTCGTTATTGGTGTCTTGGTATGCACCATCTTTTAATAATTCGATACTACTGTTAGTTGGTAGTGGTGTAATGGTACAATCTGGACAGGTAGGATCTACAGGAGGATTGTTTGGATCTGTTGGATTAACTGGCGTTGGATCTTCCGAAGTATCGGTAACCGAAGTTCC
>NZ_JAESVF010000006.1:0-174786 GCF_038433465.1 Joostella sp. CR20
TTATGTATAAACAAAAAGCGAACTGATAATTCAGTTCGCTTTTTGTTTATAATTATTTGAAGTGTAAACTATTTCTGTTTTTCTTCTATTTGTTTCTTTTTGTTGTAGTCAAACAAGCCTTTTTCTTTGATGAGCTCTGCAATCCCTTTAGGAAGCATTTTCTCCCATCCTTCTTCGCCATTGGCAATTTGCTTTAATACTTCACGAGAAAAGATATCAAGAATGGAGTCGTCGTAATCAAAAATATCAACAACTTTTCCGTTGTATTTAAAGAACTTGTAAAGTTCCTTCATACGTGGATGTACTTTTAAGTTGTTGCTGGTAGTTGTTAATCCAGTTTCTTGATCGATCATTGGGTATAGATACACCTTTAAATCTTTGTAGAAAAGTTTTCCAAAAGCTTCTAAAATACCTCCACTTAAATGTCTATAATATTTCTCATCAAAAATATCAACTAAATTGTTTACACCCATAGTTAACGCCATACGCTCTTTGGTGTATTCAGAGAAATACTCAACCAATTTGTAGTATTCTTGGAAGTTGGAGATCATTACTGTTTGCCCTAGAGAGCACAATAAACGAGCTCTATCCATGAAGTCTTCTTCGTCAATTTCACCCTCTGCACGTAAGTTGGAAAGTGTAATTTCAAAAACAACAACTGTGTTGTCTATATCAACTTTATTTTCCCTAATAAATATGTCGTACGATTTTTTGTACATGTCCATATTCACCATAGTAACAGGGCGGAAACTACCACGAAGTGCCAAAATGTTTTTCTTGTATAAAACAGCCGCTGGTAAAATATTGTTTCCGTCAGGACCAAACATAACCGCATCGGTCATTCCGTTTTTAACGAGTTGTAAACTCATCAAACGGTTGTCAACTTCTTCAAAACGAGGTCCAGAAAAGTTAATGGTATCGATTTCGATAGTGTCGTTATCGATATGGTCGTATAGATATTTTAATAACTTTTTAGGTTTATGGTGTTTGTAAAAAGCACCGTAAATTAAATTAACACCAACAATTCCAAGAGTTTCTTGTTGTAAGCGTGCTTCGGTTTGTTTAAATCGAATGTGAAGAATAATCTCGTTATAATCCTCATTTGGATCTAATTGAAAACGGATTCCAAGCCAACCGTGTCCTTTAAATTTTTTAGCAAAATCTATTGTTGCAACGGTATTGGCGTAAGAGAAAAATATTTTGTTTGGATTTTCGCTTCTAGGGATACGCTCTTCCATAAGGCGCATTTCGTGCGAAAGCATTTTTTTAAGGCGAGCTTCGGTTACGTATCTTCCGTCATCTTCAACTCCGTAAATAGCATCACTAAAACTCTTATCGTAAGCACTCATGGCCTTAGCAATGGTTCCAGATGCACCTCCAGCTCTAAAAAAATGTCGTACTGTTTCTTGCCCAGCTCCAATTTCAGCAAAGGTTCCGTAGATATCTTCGTTGAGATTAATTCGTAACGCTTTGGCTTTTAAGGATGGAACATTTTCAAAGTTTTTATCCCCTTTTAAAACTAATGTCATTGTGGTTTTTTTTACTTACTATTGAAACTCGATTTTTTCGAGTGTATTGTCTCTATTTTTTCTGAAACAAAAGTTATTCATTCTGAATACCTAATAGTTCTCCTAAAGGTTATTCTTCCGCAAAGTTAAAAAGTTTCATGAAGCTATTCAGAATATAAATGATAAATTTGATAAAAAATTAGTGTTTTGAAAATTACATTCCTAGGTACTGGAACATCGCAGGGAATTCCGATTATAGGAAGCGACGACCCCGTTTCTAAAAGTACAAACCCAAAAGATAAGCGCTTACGCGTTTCGGTGATGATCAATTGGGATTCGTATTGTTATGTTATTGATTGTGGCCCAGATTTTAGGCAACAAATGCTAGCGCACGATGTGAAGAAAATAGACGGAATTTTATTTACACACGAGCACGCCGACCATATTATGGGCTTGGATGATATCCGACCGTTTTTTTTCCGTCAAGGAGACATTCCTATTTATGCACACGAACGTGTATTAAATTCACTTCGGATAAAATTCGATTATATTTTCACTACCAAAGATCGATATCCAGGCGCTCCAGCCGTAAAAGAAAATATAGTTGAAAACAACATCGAAATCCCTTTAGGAAATTTAAACGTAATTCCTATAAATGCTTTTCATAACCGATTGCAAGTTTTTGGATATAGATTTGATACATTTGCCTACCTAACAGATATTAAAAGTATCGACTCCGAAGAGGTTGCAAAACTAAAAGGAGTAAAGGTATTGGTGGTAAATGCGCTTCGGAAAGAAAAACACCATTCGCATTTTAATATAGAAGAAGCCTTGGCGTTTATTAATGAAGTACAGCCAGAAAAAGCGTATTTAACGCACATAAGTCCGATGATGGGATTTCATGAAGAAGCACAAGCAAGCTTGCCACCAAATGTGTTTATAGCTTACGATAATTTAATTTTAGAAATATAAAACAAGACATACCGATGAAACAAAAACTTTTCATGTACCTTTTCCTTTTTGCAGGGTTATTTATCATCTATCAATACGTAAGTGCCAAGAAATATTTTGAGACACAAAGCGTTAAGATGGAAAATTTAAGAGCAAGAAATGAGGCCTTGGAAGATTCTATTAAAAGCTTATCTTTAGATAAGTTAGATTTACAATATTTTTCGTTGGAAAATAATGACGATGCGCTTGCGTATTACGATGATTTAAGGCTTGAAAATCCTTCGAGATATATTGCTGATAAATTGTTGGAAACCAATGAGCAAAAGGGAAACAATCCAATGGTTCCTTATGATGGAATGTCGGGAGCTCCAATGAAAATTAATAAAATAAAAGTATTAAATCATAAATGGATTATTGCTGATTTTTCTGACGGAAAATATTGGGGAGAATTATTTATAAAATACGAATTAAAAGAAGATTTAAGTGTCGATTTCACACTGTTAGATCATTTGTTGTATACTAGAAGTTAATTAAATATGATAGTTTGGATATCGTTTATCGCGTTGATCGTGGTGTTTTTGGCCCTCGACTTAGGAGTTTTTAATAAAAATCCGCACGAAATTACCAACAAAGAAGCCAGTATGTGGACCGCCATTTGGGTGAGTACAGCATTGTTGTTTTCGCTAGTGGTATTTTTTATTTTTAAACACGGTTGGGTAGATAACGTAGATAATCTTACGCCTACAAAGGCGTTGATGAAATATGTAACAGGATATTTAATTGAATTATCGCTAAGTATCGATAACATATTTGTGATTGCCGTTATTTTCACTTCGTTTAAAATCCCTAAAATTTTTCAGCATCGCGTACTGTTTTGGGGAATTATCGGTGCTATCGTTTTTAGAGCACTCATGATTTTATTTGGCGTATTTTTAATTAAAAAATTCGATTGGATTATTTATGTCTTCGGCGTGTTTTTAATATACACAGCTATTAAATTGGCGCTTGAAAAAGACGATGAACATTACGACCCGAGGAGCTCTTTTGTGTATAAAACAATTCGAAAAATAATTCCTGTAACGACCGAATTAAATAGTGAGCACTTTTTTATCCGTAAGAAACATATGCTCGTGGCAACACCGTTGTTTATTGCGCTTATCATTATAGAGTTTACCGATATTCTTTTTGCGTTGGATAGTATTCCTGCAATTTTAGCAATTACTTCCGATCCGTTTTTGGTTTTTAGTTCCAATATCATGGCTATTTTAGGGCTACGTTCTATGTATTTCTTTTTGGCTAATATGTTAGAACGCTTCGGATATTTAAAATACAGTTTGGTTGTAATTTTAACTTTCGTAGGGATTAAAATGATTTTATCGCATCATATCGAAATGCCAGAGTGGTTGTCGCTTTCTGTAATAGGAGCTTCGCTTGGCGCAGGAATTTGGTTTTCGTTGTATAAAGAAAAGAAACAAGTAAGTTGATTTAAATAGTTACAACATCTCCATCATTTGGGATAAAAACAGTTTTGTTTATATCATTAGAAAAAATTGTGTTTAATTCTTTACGAGTAGTTGGACAATGATTTACTGCTTCTAAATGATTAATTAGAACTTTCTGTGGAGCATTTTTTACAAATGTTTTAATATCATCAACTGTCATAAGTAAAGGTTTAAAAAAATCTAATTGAGCACTTCCTCCAGCAACTATACTTAAAGTTGGATTGTAGGTTGTTAAAACTTGATGTACAGCATCAGTATAAATAGTATCAGCACTTAAATAAATAGAATCGTTGTTGTTGAGTTTTATATAAAATCCCATTACATTCCCCATTGGTTTTGCTATAAAACCGTAACCATGTCTTGCTGAAATACCTTCAATTTCACCACCTAAAAATGGTACTCTGTCGTTGTAAAATATACTGTTTACTATGTTTAATCCACGCTTTTTAAATTCTTTTTCATCTTTATAACTACATGTTACAGGTATATTTTTTTTAATAAGAAATTCTTCACCTTTTTTATCTAAATGGTCTGGATGTTTATGAGTAATTAAACAATGTGTAACTTTTTCTAAAATTTCATAGCTGTTTTCAGGAAGTTCAGTAATTGGATTTTTTTGCGCCTTATGTTTGAAATATGTAAATGTTGGTAAAGTACCTTTTTTACCTAGCATTGGGTCAACCAAAAGCACTTCATTATTTGTTTCAATAACCATAGTGGCGTTTCGGAGATGATGAATTTTTGTCATTAGTTTTTGATTTGTAATGTTTTAACAAATTTAAAACTGAAACAATAATATTTCATTGATTCAAATCAAGAAATACGTTTTCTAATTCTACTTAGAGTTTCGGGAGTAATATTTAAATATGAAGCTATATGATACTGCGGTATTTTTTGTAGCCAATTGGGCTTATAAATTAATAATTCTTGATAAAGTTCTTCTGGAGATTTTGTAAGCCGATTGTATTCTAAAAGTTCCTTTTGTTTGAGGATTTGCTGAAAAGATTGGTCAATAAATGATTTACCACACTTATATTTGTCAAGAAGCTCCATAAAAGACAATTTTGAAACATAAAGTATTGATGCATCAGTTAAAGTTTCTTGATTCTTTTTAGTTGGTGTATTATTAATAAATGATGTTAAATCGGAAATAAATTGTGGTTTAGTATAAAAGTTGATATTAGTCTCCTTGTCAGAGGAAACATAATATTCTCTTATTATTCCTGAGTTTAAAAATCTAATTTCTTTTTCTTCATTTCCAAACTGAAGAAGGATACTCCCTTTTGGATATTTTTTCACTTTAAATAGACTTAATAACTCTTTTAATCCTTCTTTGTTTAAAGGATATTCGGTTTCAAAAAATGCTGATATTTCTTTTAAATCTTTCAAAGCAACTTACGATTTAATCTTGGTCAGCGGTTTTTTCTTAATCATTCCGCCTTTGGTGTCTTTTACAGAATTCATAATGATAAAGGCGCCTTTGTCAATTTTATCGATTTCAGTTTTTAAAGTCGACATTTCCAAACGTGTAATTACAGTATACACAATATCGATACCTTTTAAAGGTGAATTATCTGGCGAGAATCCGCGTTTTCCATTATAAATTGTACATCCGCGTCCCATTTTATGGATAATGGTTTTTCTAATTTCATCACACTTATCAGAAATAATAGTTACGCCAATAAATTCTTCAATACCATCAATTACAAAATCGACTGTTTTTGAGGCTGAAAAATAGGTAAGGATTGCATACAAGGCAATTTCCGTAGAAAAGATATAAGCAGCCGTCATGAAGATAAAAACATTAAAAATCATGATAACATTCCCAACGGTTAAACTCGATTTTCTGCTGATGTAGATTGCTAGAACTTCAGTTCCGTCGATAATAGCTCCACCACGAATAGCCATCCCGATTCCGAGTCCGAGGAAAAAACCACCAAATGCAGCGATTAATATTTTGTCGTCGGTAATGGTAGGAAATGGAATAAAATGTACCGCAATTGCCAAAAGAAAAATCCCGATAGCACTATTGATTGCAAAGCGTTTGCTTATTGCAACATATGCCAAAATTACAAACGGCATATTGAGTAAGAAAATTAAAAATGATAACGGAATTTCGGTGAGTTCTTGCACAATTAATGAAATACCCGTAACTCCACCGTCGATAAACGAACTAGGTAATAAAAAACCTTTGAGTCCAAATGAAGCCGATAAAACACCGATTAGCAAGTAAATAATATCTTGAATTTCGTGTGATATTTCTACTTGTAAATCGTTTACTTGCTTTTTGAAACTCTGCTCAGAAGCATCGTGTGTTTTTCCTGATTTTTTATATTTTTTTCGAACGCGATCGACAACAATTTTTCTAAAAAATAAATTCATTCAATTTTCAATTTTTAGCTAAAGATAGGGATTTTAGAATTTGATTTTTCATAAAAGCACATCATAACTTCACTAATAAAAACAACATTTTGATAAACAGCCAAAAAGTAAATTTGTATCGTTATATTTGCACAAAATTTTCAAAATATATTGCATGAAAGCAGGAATTGTAGGGTTACCTAATGTAGGAAAATCAACTTTATTTAATTGTTTATCCAATGCGAAAGCACAAAGTGCAAACTTTCCATTTTGTACAATCGAGCCAAACTTGGGTGTTGTAAACGTACCAGATACTAGATTACAAAAGCTAGAATCGTTGGTAGATCCAGAGCGTGTAATGCCTGCTACTGTGGAGATTGTGGATATTGCTGGATTGGTAAAAGGAGCGAGTAAAGGTGAAGGATTAGGAAACCAATTCTTAGGAAATATTAGAGAGTGTAATGCAATTATACATGTACTTCGTTGTTTTGAAAACGATAATATTGTGCATGTTGATGGAAGTGTAAACCCAATTCGCGATAAAGAAACTATCGATATCGAATTGCAGTTAAAAGACTTAGAAACGGTAGACAAGCGTTTAGAAAAGGTAAAAAGAGCTGCAAAAACAGGCGATAAAGATGCTAAAGCTGAAGAAGCCTTGTTGTTACGTTTTAAAACTGCTTTGGAAAGTGGAATTTCTGCACGTGCTGTTGATGTTACAGAAGACGAAGCTGAGTTTATGAAAAGCTTTCAATTACTTACAGCGAAACCAATTTTATATGTGTGTAATGTTGATGAAGCTGCAGCAAAAGATGGAAATGCTTTAGTTGAAAAAGTAAAAGAAGCTGTAAAAGACGAAAACGCCGAGATTATTGTTTTGGCAGTTGGAGTTGAAGCTGATATTGCAGAGTTAGAAGATTTTGAAGAGCGTCAAATGTTTTTAGAAGATATAGGATTGGAAGAGCCTGGAGCTTCAAAATTAATTCGTGCAGCCTACAAATTACTCGATTTACAAACATATTTTACAGCTGGAGTAAAAGAAGTAAGAGCGTGGACTATTCCTGTTGGAGCGACTGCACCACAAGCTGCGGGAGTTATCCATACCGATTTTGAAAAAGGATTTATTCGTGCTGAAGTAATTGGTTACGACGATTATGTTTCTTACGGTAGCGAGAACAAAGTAAAAGAAGCTGGTAAAATGCGCGTAGAAGGGAAAGAGTACATCGTAAAAGATGGTGATGTAATGCATTTCCGTTTTAACGTTTAGTTTTATAATATAATAAGCAAAGCTGTTTAGAAAGTTTTTGTACGTTAGTTTCTGATTGTATTCAGAAAGAATTCAATATTTTTTTAAGGATATTGAATTGCTGAGTTTGCTCAGCCAAACGAAAAACCTTTTAAACAGCTTTTTTTTATGGAGTTTTTTAAAATTTAAACTTTGCTAGTTTAAATTTCTATATTCTAAAGGTGTAATGCCAACTTTCTTTTTAAACAATCGGTTGAAGTGCTGTGGGTATTTAAAACCCAATTCGTATGCTACTTGACTGATAGATTTCTCGACATCAAAAATTCGTTCTTTAGCAATAGAAATCACTTTATTTTGAATGTATTCTTGAGCCGAAATTCCCATTTCTTTTCTTATCAAATCTCCAAAATAATTAGCCGAAAGATTTAATTCTTCAGCAATAAAAGACACAGAGGGCAATCCTTTTTCGGTTTTATTATCTGTAAAATAACTATTTAAAACACTTTCGAAACGTTCTAAAATTCCTTTGTTTGCATGTTCTCGAGTTATAAATTGCCGGTCGTAAAAGCGCGTGCAATAATTTAGTAATAATTGTAAATGAGAAATCACCAGTGTTTTACTGTGTTTATCGATGTTTTGCTTTAATTCGTTTTCAATGATATTAAACATGTCTAAAACCATTGTTACCTCTTTTTTAGAAAGATGGAGCGCTTCATTCACAGCATACGAAAAGAAAGAATAATCGTTTATAATATTTCCTAAAGTGGTTCCTCGAACAAAATCTGGATGAAAAATTAAAACTTTTCCCTTCGGTTTTACATCTGTATTGTATTTCTGCACTGTTAAAACCTGCCCAGGAGCAACAAAAACTAAACTTTCCTCTTGGTAATCGTAGGTTTCTTTCCCGTATTTTAAATCGCCACACTTGGTTTCTTTTAAGAAAACACAGTAAAAGCCAAAGTTGTAAGATGCAGGTTCTAGAAATCTTAATTTCTCATAATCCAGAACGTTTACCAAAGGATGAAGTACTTCTGCGCCTCTTAATTCTGTATATTCAGAAACACTTTTAACGTGAATAATATTTTCCATTTCTTCTTATTTTTCAGGAATTGAAAGTTTTGACACTTAGCTATATGTGTTGAAATACAAATCAATTTTTAACAAAAGTATTTATTCAGAAGATACAAAAAAATACCTTCAGTAATAATGGTAATAAAAACAGTAATTTATATACAAGACTAGTTTTCAATTTATTCGATATCGAGACTTAGTACTCCGTAACCTGCTAAATCTGTAAAAATGGTAGTAACTACCGTAATATGTATACCAAGATTGAATTTAAATTCATTCAAATTTGTACTGATAATTTTAGACTTTAATATGAAATATTTTTTTCTGAATTTAAGTATGCTGATATTTTTAACAACAAACGCACAAACTAAACATAGTGATTCCATGAATGAGGACAGTAAACAAGAAAAAGTTGAAATAATGACTGTGGTTAGAAAATTGGCCACTTTAATGATTGAAAAAGATACAAATACAATGAATAATATTCTTGATGAAGATTATACACTTACGCATATTACCGGCTACGTACAACCAAAAGAAGAATGGTTTTTGGAAGTTGAAAAGGAAAGCATGAAGTATTACTCAGCTGAAGAAATTGCCCATTCAATTACTATTGAAAATAATAGAGCAGAGGTAGTGGTTAAAAACCTTGTTGATGCTCGCATTTGGGGAAGCAGAAACACTTGGCGTTTACAGCAAAAAATGACTTTAGAAAAGAGAAACGAAAAATGGATAATTTTAAAATCGGTGGCTACCACATTTTAACTTTTAAAAGATGAACGTATATACACGAATATTTTTACTCTTAATGGTTGGTTGTTTTACAACGGTAAATTCTCAAAACCATAAAGAGTTGAAAACAAATGAAGAAGTTACCATGAAAAAGAACGTTTTGGTTGTTTACTTAACGCGAAGCAACAATACAGAAGCCGTTGCTAATATGATTACTGAAAAAATTGATGGTGATGTGTTTGAAGTAAAACCTGAAAAACCATACGCTAGTAATTATCAAAAAAACGTAGATGAAGTAAAGTTTCAAAACGACCACAATATTTTACCACCATTGTCAGCTACAATTGATATTTCTGAATACGATGCAATTTTTGTGGGTTTCCCGACTTGGGGAATGCAATTACCGCCACCTATAAAAACTTTTCTATCTCAAAACAATTGGGAAGGAAAAACGGTTGTACCTTTTAATACAAACGCTGGGTATGGCTTAGGTAGTAGTATTTCTCAACTAAATAAATATTGTCAAAACGCGATTGTCACTGATGCTTTTTCTGTAAAAGGAGGTCATGAACGTGAAGGTATTTTGTTTGTTATGAAAGGAAAAAAAGCAACAGAAGTGAGCAATTTGTTAGATGCTTGGCTACAGAAAATAGGGTTTTAAATTAAAGATTAATCAAGAACCTTAGTTGTATTTTCTCTTTAAAATTAAATCTTACGTAAAAGATTACACGAAAAATCCAAACCCAATATTTTATTATTTTATGTTAGATTTGTGCGTAACGAAAAAGAAAATTAACCATAACGCATGTTTGTAATTAGTAAAAGACAAAGTGGAGCTTATAAGTTTGTATTTACAAATAGAAAAGGGAAAACCATTTTTACAAGTATTAGTTGCAAAAGAAAATCAGACTGTGAAGTGATGATAAAAGGTATTCGAGAAAACATTGAGTTTTTTACGTTTACTAAAAAAAGTACGCCTTCGGGAAAGCATTTTTTTCGTTTATCGAAAGGAGGTTTAGTTTTGGCAACTAGCCGAAAGTATTCAACTCCGTTAATGTTGGAAAAGGGGATTGACGAAATTTTACGTTTTGTTCCAGAAGCCGAATTTCTTGACTTTTCTGACCCTGTTGAAGTTTTTTCAGCAGAAGAAATTTTTAACGATTGATTAAATCCACTTTATATTTCTTACAACCTCAGAAAGAATATCTTCAAACTTAGCTTGATAATCAAACCATAAAATAGACTCGTCTTTTCGGAGCCACGTAAGTTGTCTTTTTGCAAATCGGCGCGTGTTCTTTTTAATTTCAGAAACAGCAAAATCCAAACTAAAATTTCCGTCAAAATATTCAAAAAGCTCTCGATAGCCTACTGTTTGTAGTGCATTTAAGCTTTTATGCGGATATACACTTTTTGCTTCTTCGAGTAAACCGTTTTTCATCATGATGTCAACACGCATATCAATTCGGTTGTAAATAATTTCTCTATCGGCAGTCAAACCAACTTTAATTGTTTGAAAGGGACGTTTATTTTTTTTCTTATTTAAAAAAGAAGAATACGGCTTTCCTGTTCCGATACAAATTTCTAAAGCTCTAATAATTCGATGCGGATTTTGAATATCTATATGTTGGTAATGTTGCGGGTCTAAGGATTTTAATTTTTCTTGTAAACCCTCAATTCCTTGTTGTTCTAGTTGTTGATTAAGTTCTTCTCGTACGGAAGCATCAACTGTAGGGAAATCGTCTAAGCCTTCAATAACAGCATTGTTGTAGAGTCCGCTTCCGCCAGCCATAATAACAACATCGTGGGTTTTAAACAATTCATCTAAAAGGGTAAGTGCTTCCTTTTCAAAATCGCCAACCGAATAGGCTTCAAAAATACTTTTATGTTGAATGAAATGGTGCTTAACAGCTTCTAATTCCTCAGGTTCAGGCACGGCAGTACCAATACAAGTTTCTTTAAAAAACTGTCTAGAATCCGAAGAAATTATTTCCGTAGAAAAATGTTGCGCCAAATTAATTGCCAAAGCGGTTTTTCCGATGGCTGTAGGACCAACAACTGTAATGAGGTATTTAGTGTTCATGTAAATGGTTTCCGCAGTTATAGCAAAACGTTGCATTGTCTTTATGATTGTCGGCATTACAATGTCGGCAAACTTGAGTGTTGGTGTGTATTTCTGCTGAATAGTCGGCGTTGTTTGTGTCGCTTCCGCCTTGTTTGGCAAATTCTACCGTTACAATTCCCGTAGGAACTGCAATAATTCCGTAACCCAAAATCATAATAATTGTGGCAATAATTTGTCCGGCAGGAGTTACAGGAGCAATATCGCCATAACCAACGGTGGTAAGTGTAACAATAGTCCAATAAATACTTCTAGGAATGCTTGTAAAACCAGCCTCGGCGCCTTCAATTAAATACATCACAGTTCCCATAATTACCGATAAAATAAGGACAGTGTATATAAAAACAGCAATTTTTGCTCTACTCGACTTAATCGCTTCTTTCAACTGAGAAGCTTCGCCCATAAAACGGACTAATTTTAATATTCTGAAAACACGCAACAAACGCAATGCACGAACCGCCAAAAACACTTGTGAGCCCGCAAAAAAGAACGATAAATAGAGTGGAATAGTGGAGAGTAAGTCAACAATTCCGTAGAAACTAAAAATGTATTTTGAAGGTTTTTTAATTGAAATTACACGAGCGATGTATTCGATAGTAAAAAAAACAGTTATAATCCATTCGGCCGTTAGTAAAATAGTGTGGTATTTATCGTCGATAGTTTTTACACTTTCGAGCATTACCAAAATGATGCTTATGATGATGATGATGAAAAGCAAAATGTCAAACCATTTTCCTGCAGGCGTATCTGCTTCATAAATAATTTCATGAAGTTGATGTTTCCAATCGGAAGATTTTTTAGTTTGTGTTTTCAATTTTATAAAGTTGTAATTTTCAAATTCTTTTTCTTACGCATATACGATTGAATAATATGAGTAGCATCGGCAGTATTTTCCATTGGTGTAATGAAAGATTCTAAAATCTCCATATTGGTAATTTGATGATTGAGCTCATAAAAACCAATCCCTTTAAATTTTCCATCTTGAATTAAAACTACGCTACGCTCGTGTATTTCTCTACCTTTATCAGTAATAATAAAACTACGGTTTTCAAAGCCGTATTTATACATTGCTTGCTTTACGCGCTTATTGTAAGTTTTAGTATCTTCTTTTTGGATACAAGCTCCGTTACACTTTTCGACGGTATAATTGTAGCAATTTTTCTTAGCATCCGAAAGTCCGTTTAACTTGTTGCAAAGCATAAATTCTTCATCAATTTTATGCAACGTATTGTAGGCTTGCTGGTAGTTGGAAAAAGTAGTAATTCTCTTTTTACGATTGTCAGATTTTCCAATCTTTAAAGTTAAATACGCTTCTTTATCTTCTTTAACGTAAAGCGCATGCGTAAATAATTTTTTGTTTTTTACGTTGTATTTAGGACGCTTATTTTTTACTGCTGAATGTTCCTTAAGTAATGCAATAAGTTCGTTTCCAGTTTCTTCATAAGTTACAGCT
Organism: Joostella sp. CR20; assembly: GCF_038433465.1. NCBI lineage: Bacteria > Pseudomonadati > Bacteroidota > Flavobacteriia > Flavobacteriales > Flavobacteriaceae > Joostella > Joostella sp. CR20. The sequence continues at coordinate 12,944 of NZ_JAESVF010000006.1, forward strand.
TTTACATCTTTTTGTAATTGCTTATTCTTTTTTGAAGCTGAAGCAAAAACCTGATTAACTCTCTTTTTTATATTATTACTCTTTGCAATGTAGATAATTTCGCCATCAGAATCGTGCATGTAAAACACCCCAATCGAGGTAGGAAGTTGCTCTACAATATCCATAAGTTTTGGGTTGAGTTGCCCAATATTTTCGGCTCTAATGTTGCTTTGTACAATGTTTTTCTCAGCGTCTTTTTCAAGTAACATTTTAAAGAGTTTCACTGTAGCTTGTGCATCTCCGCTAGCACGATGTCTATCGCTTACAGGTATTCCCAACGAACGTACTAACTTTCCTAAACTATACGAAGGTTGATTTGGAATGAGCTCTTTGGCTAATTCAACGGTGCAAAGCGATTTCCGTTGAAAATCGTAACCCAAACGCTTAAATTCGGTTTGTAAAATTCGGTAATCAAATTGGGCATTATGTGCCACCAGTGTAGCGTCTTCGGTAATTTCTACAATTCGCTTGGCAACCTCGTAAAACTTTGGAGCGCTTTTTAGCATCTCGTTGTTAATTCCTGTGAGTTTTACAACAAAAGGCTGGATGTCTTTTTCAGGGTTTACAAGACTTATAAATTGGTCTACAACTTTGTGGCCGTCAAATTTATAAATGGCAATCTCGGTAATTCCTTCTTCATTGTATTTGCCTCCAGTAGTTTCTATATCGAGTATTGCGTACATTCGTAAATAGGTCGTTTAATATTTTAATTATAATTTCTTGCGCCAAAAATACTACTTCCAATTCTAACCATCGTGCTTCCTGCTTTCATAGCAATTTGGTAATCGCCACTCATCCCCATAGAAAGTGTTTTTAAATCTAAGTTTTGAGTAGCAGTAAATTCGTTTTTCAAATTGTCAAACAAGATAGCTAAACTTTTAAACTCTTCTTCAATTTGATTTTTATCTTCAGTAAAAGTAGCCATTCCCATGAGTCCTTCTACCTTAACATGTTGCATTTGCGAAAACTCATCAGAAGCCAATAGTTGTGTGACTTCTTCGGCATCCATCCCAAATTTAGTATCTTCTTTTGCGATATGTATTTGTAACAAACAAGATATTACACGGTCGTGTTTTTTACCTTGTTTTTCTATTTCTTTTAATAATTTCAAGCTGTCAACCCCGTGAATTAGACTTACAAAAGGCGCCATGTACTTTACTTTATTACGCTGTACATGCCCAATCATATGCCATTGAATATCTTTAGGAAGTGCTTCCCATTTATCAGTCATTTCTTGAATTTTATTCTCTCCAAAAACACGCTGACCAGCTTCGTAGGCTTCTAAAATTGCTTCGTTGGGTTTAGTTTTTGAAACAGCAACTAAGGTTACTTCTTGTGGAATTTCTGCTTTAATTTTTAATAAATTATCTTTAACTGACATGCTTTTTTTCTTTTTACTCGACAATCGAGATTTTCCGAATCTTATCTCGAAAAAACATTTATAATTTTGAGGGATTTAATGTAGTTTAAAACCACATCGATTTATTTTTTTACTGAACTAAAACTCATAAATAGTTAATCCACTTTTAAGTTTTGGCTCAATATAAGTAGTTTTAGGAGGCATTTTCAAATTATTATCGGCTATAGCTTTTAATTGATTCACATTGACTGGAAACAAACTAAATCCGACTTTAAATTTACCACAATCAATTAAATCTTTCATTTTTATTGTGTTATATTTTCCGTATCCATATTCAATTCTGCGGTCGTTTCTCAAATCATTTATACCTAAAATAGGTTTTAAAACAGTTGTAAATAGTATATGAGTGTCTAGGCGACTCAACTCATCGGTGAATTTGAAATTTTTTCTTAGATATAAGGAATAAAACTCACCGTCCAGATACATTCCAAAATGATGAATTTTAGAAGGTTTGTACAAATCGGCTCCATGATTTTCTATTCTGAAATACTCATCTAGCTGAATTAAAAATTCTTCTTTACTTAGCCCATTCAAATCTTTTACCATTCTGTTGAATTCGTAGATTTTCAAATTCGATTCAGGAATAAAATAGCTCATAAAATAGTTGTACGATTCTTCTCCTGTATGATTTTTATTTTTTTGCTGAAGTTCTTCTGCAAGTAAATTAGAAGAAGCCGACCGATGATGTCCGTCTGCAATGTAAACACAGTCTAATTGATTAAAAAACTGTTGAATACTTTGAATGGAAACCGCATCGTCTACCTTCCATAGAAAATGTGTAGCCTTATCGGTTGTTGCAAATTCGTAGGTTGGGATTCGTTGTGTAATCGTTTCAATAATTTCGTTAATCACAGTATTATCAGGATAGGTGAGGAGTACAGGTTCGGCATTAAATCCTACTGTTTTTAAATACTCTTTAAACAGTTCTTCCCGAAGTTGGATGGTGGCTTCGTGTTTTTTTATCTTGTTATTTCGGTAATCTTCAACACTTGCACCGGCAAAAATGCCACAAAAACTATCTTTTTGAGTTTCAATTTTATAAATGTAAAAAGCAGGCGTTTCATCTTTGATAAAAATACCTTCTTCTAAAAATTCTTGATATCTATTTTTTACCAACGAAAACCTACGTTCTCCAGAAATATCTTGATGGAATTTGTACCCAGGATTCACAATGTGCAAAAACGAAAACGGATTGTACGAAAGTATGGTATTCAATTCGTCGGTCGGGTAGTCTTCATACGAACGTGCAACCACCAAGCCAACATTGGCTTTAGTTGGTCGAACTGCCGAAAACGGAATTATTTTTACCATACGTTATACCTACAATATTTCTTGATAATCGAGATTTCCCTCGAAATAAAACTTTTCTTGTTTATAAAATACCTCGTGCGTTTACACTAAACTTGTTTACTTTTTAAATTGCTTTGCCAATACTTCCGCCTTTTTATTTTCGGAATAATCGTAAAAACCTTCTCCCGATTTTACACCGAGCTTGCCAGCCATTACCATGTTTACTAAAAGCGGACACGGAGCGTATTTCGGATTTTTGAATCCGTCGTACATTACATTTAAAATCGAAAGACAAACATCTAGACCAATAAAATCAGCCAATTGAAGTGGTCCCATAGGATGAGCCATTCCGAGTTTCATCACCGTATCGATTTCGTAAACTCCAGCCACACCGTTGTAAAGTGTTTCGATAGCTTCGTTAATCATGGGCATTAATATACGATTGGCAACAAAACCTGGGTAATCGTTTACCTCAACAGGAACTTTTCCAATTGCTTCCGACAGTTTAAAGATGCTTGTTAAAACTTCTTCGCTGGTGTTGTAACCTTTGATTACTTCAACCAATTTCATAATCGGAACAGGATTCATAAAATGCATCCCAATAACACGAGACGGATTGCTTACCGCCGTTGCTATTTTCGTGATAGAAATAGAAGAAGTGTTGGTTGCTAAAATGGTTTCCGAAGCACAAAATTCATCTAAATCTTTAAAAATTTTAAGCTTTAAGGTTTCGTTTTCGGTAGCAGCTTCTACAACCAAATCGGCATTTTTTACACCGTTTTTCATGTCGGTATGAGTAGAAATATTGGCAAGCGTAGCTTCTTTGTCGGCTTCGGTAATTTTTTCTTTAGCCAACATTCTATCAAGATTATTTTTTATAGTTTGAAGTCCTTTTAAAAGCGAGGCTTCAGCAATATCAATCAATTGAACTTGGTATCCATTTTGTGCAAATGTATGCGCAATACCATTTCCCATAGTTCCAGCACCTATAACGGCAACATTTTTAATCTCTGTCATTTTATTATAGTTTGAAAAGGATAAAGTTGATAGTTTTTAGTATCCTGAATTTTACATTTACTCTTTCCGCTGAGCGTAAAATATTTTTTTAATTACCAACCAATTTTACAATTTCCATCGCAACTTTGAGCGCTTCGGTACCGTGTTCTAAACTTACCGCAGTTTCGGTATCGTTTTCAATGGCGTGTGCAAAAGCTTCTAACTCATCCAAAATAGCGTTGTTTTGTGTTACCTTCGGATTTTCAAAATAAATTTGTTTTTTATCACCTTCAGCATTTTGTAAAACCAACGCATACTCATCTGGCTTTTTAGGCGCGTCTTTCATTTTTACAACTTCAACTTGCTTTTCTAAAAAATCAACAGAAATATAAGCATCACGCTGAAAAAACCTTGACTTACGCATGTTTTTAAGTGAAATTCTACTAGCGGTTAAATTGGCAACACAGCCATTTTCAAATTCAATTCGCGCATTGGCAATGTCTGGAGACTTGCTAATCACCGAAACACCGCTGGCGTTGATATTTTTTACTGAAGATTTAACTACGCTTAAAATGATATCGATATCGTGAATCATTAAATCGAGCACCACAGGAACGTCGGTACCACGCGGATTAAACTCTGCCAAACGATGGGTTTCAATAAACATAGGGTTTTCAACCTTGTCTTTTACCGCATTAAAAGCAGGATTAAAACGCTCCACATGTCCTACTTGTCCTTTTACATTAAATTCTTTGGCAAGTTTTATAAGTTGTTGCGCTTCTTCTACAGTTTTAGTAATGGGCTTTTCCAGAAAAACATGCTTTCCTTTTTTGATAGCTTTTACAGCACAATCAAAGTGCGAAAGGGTAGGAGTTACAATGTCTACCACATCTACAGCTTCGATTAAATCTTCAATAGAAGCAAAATATTTATACCCAAATTCTTTAACTATTTTCTTAGCGTTTTTTTCGTCTGGATCGTAAAATCCAACGAGCTCATATTTATCAGATTGATTGATAAGTCTTAAATGAATTTTTCCAAGATGACCAGCACCTAGAACTCCTGCTTTAAGCATACGATATGTTTTTTATACAAAATTACAGTTATTGCTATATTCTTTCTAGGTTAAATACATTCTTTTTGAAAATGATTTAAACTGAAATTGAATAGGAATCTAAAATACGTAATATTATTTGATTACAGGCGAGGTTTTACTGTTGATAACTTCTTAAAATAATAAAGCACTCAAAAACAGTCAAATATTGATTTCTGAATATTTTTTGGAATCTAGTTTTGTAAAAATGTATAGTTTTGTACCGCTAAAACCCTACACTTGAAAGATACTTTTAGACATCAAGGAATGCGAAATAAGTTGGCAGAAACACTCCAAGAAAAAGGAATTTCTGACGTCAGAGTTTTGAATGCTGTTAAAAAAATACCACGCCATTTGTTTATGGATAGTAGTTTTGAAGACCACGCATATCAAGACAAAGCGTTTCCTATTGGTGCAAGTCAAACCATTTCTCAGCCCTATACTGTTGCTTTTCAAACCGAATTATTAAAGTTAAAACGAGGAAGCAAAATTTTAGAAATTGGTACAGGTAGTGGTTATCAAACAGCAATGTTGTTAGAGCTTGGAGCTTTAGTTTATACCATAGAAAGGCAAAAGGAGCTCTTCAAAAAAACCAATTTGTTTTTACCAAAATTGGGCTACAAACCAAAGCGAATTATTTTTGGCGATGGGTATAAAGGTTTACCTGCTGAAGCGCCTTTTGACGGAATTATAGTTACTGCGGGCGCGCCTTTTGTACCAAAACCTTTAATGGCTCAGTTAAAAGTAGGCGGGAGGTTAGTAATTCCTGTTGGAGATGCTGTACAAACCATGACGCTTTTCACCAGAAAATCGGCTAAAGAATTTGAAAAGCACGAGTTTGGAGAATTCAGATTTGTACCGCTGTTGGAGGATAAAAATTAACTTCAGAAAATAAATTAATTAAACGCCTTTTTAACTCTATCGAGGTTTCGTTTGTTATCTCTGTCTTTAATAGTTTCTCTTTTATCGTAAAGTTTTTTACCTTTTGCTAGCGCAACTTCCATTTTTGCAAGTCCTTTATCATTAATGAATAATCGTAAAGGAACGATGGTGTTTCCAGAAACTTTTACGGCTTTGTGCCACTTTTTAAGCTCACGTTTGTTGAGTAATAATTTACGTGCACTTTTTGGTTGATGATTAAAGTGTGTAGCGTGGGTGTATTCTTCAACCGTCATATTAATTACAAAAAGTTCTCCCTTTTCATTAAACTCACAAAAACTTTCAGTAATAGAAGCTCTACTTTGACGAATCGATTTTATTTCAGTTCCCGATAAAACAATACCAGCAACATACTTGTCTAAAATCTCATACTCAAAACGAGCTCTTTTATTCTTTATGTTTACATTATTCTGCATAAGCAACAAAAATACTAACATTCTTTGAAACATCCATAGCTATTTTTTAGGTTTGGTAGAATTTAAAAGTCGATGTAAAACGGAACAACTTTTGTTAGTAAAACAATATATTTGCGACGAATCTTTAAAAATTCTTATAAATGAAATTGTTTTCTGTTAGTTTACTCACTTTTATATCGGTTTTAATTTTTTCTTGTTCTACTGAAAAAACAGCGAAATCTATCATAGATGATACTATTGAAGCCTCTGGAATGAACACTTTAAACAACAAATATATTTCGTTTATTTTTAGAGGAAAGAAATACGACTCTTTTAGAAACAATGGATTTTTCGAACTCAAGCGAACTTCTATTGATAGTGTAGAAACTACCGATGTGTTAACCAATTCAAACTTTACAAGATTGGTTGATGGAGTGGCACAAAAACTAGCCGATACTACAGTGAATAAATACAAAAACAGCGTAAACTCGGTGCATTATTTTGCTTATTTACCTTACGGCCTAGATGGAGATGCTGTAAACAAAGAACTTTTAGGCGAAGTTGAAATAAACAATCAAAACTACTATAAAATTAAAGTTTGGTTTAATCAAGATGGTGGAGGTGAAGATTTTGAAGATGTCTTTATTTATTGGGTGAATACTGAAACTGATAAAATAGATTTCTTAGCCTACGAATATCACGTAAACGAAGGTGGAATGCGTTTTAGAGAAGCTTACAATCGTCGAACAATTGAAGGGATAGACTTTGTAGATTATAAAAACTATAAGCCCAAAAGTAATGATGCAAAGCTAGTAACGCTAGACAGCTTGTTTACAAATAATCAACTTGAGTTATTATCTACAATTGAGTTGCAAAATGTAACTGTTAATGATGCTAATTTATAGTAAGTAAATTTACCGAAACCACTTTTTGATTTACCAAGGTAACAATATAGAGATTCCCGTTGTTTTGGTCGTCGATATCTGGGTATACATCTTCTTGCAGTAAATTATTAACAAGCTTTGGTACGGTGTTGCTATGACCAACAACCAATATGTTTTCGTAACCTTCTTTAAATATTTTAAGTGTATTTAAATTTTCTGGTTCGTATTTAATAATGTCTAAATTATTGTTGTAAGCCGTTGGAGAAGCCGTTTCTATTGTCCTATTATAATCGGTTGAATAGATAGCATCAAATGTGATGTTCTTAAAAATATCACTCCATTTTTTAGCTCTTAATTGTCCTTTTTCAGTAAGCGAAGGGTTTTTATCTTCTGGATTTTCTCTATTTTTTTCTGCATGCCGAATGAAATAGAAGGTAGTAACATTTGGTTTTTCTGTTTCGTTTTCAGTTTTACAACTCAACAATGTTAAACAGGCTACTAGTATGGTGAAAATATATTTCATGATTTTAATAGGTTTCTTTTTCACTTCAAAAGTATAACTTTCCATTAGACCAGACTATTATTTTTTATTTCTGAAATTTAATTTTTGAATAACCGTATTGTTTCTTACAAAGATTAAAATGTCAGGTCGAGCGTAGTCGAAACCTTATTCATCGCTGTTTAACCAAATGACCTCTCGACTACGCTCGAGGTGACAGTGTATCGTGATAGATTACTTTCAAACTATTTTATTTTAATTCATTTTTAATTTTTCTTCTTATAAAACATAGTAAACACCTGTAAAACAGCTATTAAAGTAGCCTAATCTTCGTTTTTACAATTGATTTACATTTATTCAACTTAAAATTAACTATGTATTTCATCGAAAATATATGTTTTTAAACGATTATTATTTTTTATTTAATACATTTGGTATATGCAAAAATCAAAAAATTGACATGAAATTGATTTTGCAAGAATTAGATTTTAGGAAATACCCAAATGTTTTAAAATCGGAGACCTATGAAAAAAATTACTACTTATTTCGCTATTGCAACTTTATTATTTGTGTCCAACAGCTACAGTCAGAAGCTTAGCAAACCAACCTTGGCTTTTGATTATGCGTGTTTAAGTGCTTCTTTTAATAAGTTTGAAGCTAATTTTTCATTTACTGAAAAACCTTTTCAAGCAAACAATGTATTTTATGTAGAGTTGTCTGATAAAAACGGATCGTTTGATTCTCCTTCAGTATTAAAAACAATTAACGATCAAAATTACTCTTTTGAGTTTTTGACTTCATTTTCGCTGCCAACCAATGTTTATGGAGAGAATTATAAAATAAGATTAAGAGCAACTGCTCCTGCAATGGTGAGTGAGGCAACTGCAACCTTTGATGCATATTTTGTTCCAGACGAAAATTTGGTTTTAAATGATTATAAAGATGTGAGTTTATGCGAAACCTCTGGAGCTTTATTGCAATTAAATAATGATGTAGCAGAAGAGTATATTTGGTATAAAGATGGAAACATTTTAAAGTTGACTTCGGATAATTTTTTAAATGTTACCGAACCTGGGGAGTATTATGTTGAGCCTTATTACGGAAATTGCTCTGGAAGCATCTATTCTAATTTGGTAATTGTTACCAAAGGTGAAGATTTTAATGTGAGTATTTTGGGGAATAAAAGCATTGAGCCTTGTTCGGATTCTAACATTGTTTTGGAGGCTTCAATAGATAATGAAAACTATGTGTACACTTGGTTTAAAGACGAAGAAAAACTGACAGACTTTCCTGTATATGCTCCAAAAATCGAGCTTGAAAATTCAGCAGAAAATTTCGGTACGTATAGGGTAGAGGTTACAAATGATGGTGGTTGCACAACATCATCAACAGCAGTAAGTATTTTACAAAACAAATCGACCGTAGTTGAAGTTACTTCTCCTTTAAATGCTGTTATCATTGGAGACCATACTGCAACACTTTCTATCAAAACAAATAATAAAGGGGCAGAAATTCTGTGGTATAAAAACGGACAACCGTTAAAAAGCGGATTCAATACTGAAACCATAACCGTAGATGAACAAGGAGAATATTACGCTGAAGTTTCATCAAGCAATGCGTGTGAAGGCTCTATCAAATCGCCTAGTTTTAAAATCTTCGAGCCTGTATCTTTTTCAGCAAAAATAGAACCACAAACACCGTATCATGCGTGTCAAGTTCAACAAACTACTTTGAAGTTAACTTCCTTAAAAGGGACTTTAAGTAATGGTGATATAATTACAATTCAAGATGATTTTTTCCATAATTTTAATATGAAATGGATAAAAGACGGAACTCCTTTAAAGACTTCAACGATTGCTATTCCATTAACTTATACTGATAACGGAAACTATCAATTTGAAGTTACTTATAAAGACAAAACGTATAAATCAAACACTCAAGAAGTTGTTTTAGGACTTCCAGATGTAGCTTTGACAATTGAAAAAAATATAAGCTGTACAGATCCAAACGGACTTTTACAGGTTACAGAAATTGAAGGAGCCGAGTATAAGTGGTTTTTAAATAATGATTTGGTTGCTACAACTACAAACAATTTGTTATCGGTTACTGCGGAAGGAAATTATACTGTAGATGTTAGTTTTAAAGGATGCGTGGTAAGTTCGTCTACGGTAACTTTAGAGCAAAACACCGATGATTTGATTGCTATTTATCCGGGAGAACAAATTACCATTGTTCAAGATCGTACGGTTGAAGCAACTGCAACTGGTGCCGATAGCTATGAGTGGGTGGATTCCGAAGGAAATATTCTTAGTACGAGTGCTACATTTTCTATTTCAAAAGAAGGAGTTTACACTTTATTTGCCAAAATAGGAGCGTGTACCATCGAAAAAACAGTAAGAGTAAATTCGAATGATGTAGTGGAAATTCCGAATGTAATTAGTCCAAACGACGATTCTGTAAACGATAAATGGGTGCTTCCACAAAAATTTATTAACGACCCAGAGGTGGAGGTTGTAATATGCGATGCGTATGGTTCAACTGTCTTAAAAACAAATAAATACGAAAATAATTGGCCTAATTCAGCAGTACAAACAACTATAGAAATGCCTGTTTTCTATTATTTTGTTAACAAAAAAGGTAAGAATATTAAAAAAGGTAGTATTACATTAGTGAACTGAAACTAAAATTAACCCCAAATTAGTTTAGTTCCGTATGACGAAAAGAAACCTGCTTACTATTGGTATGCTCTTAGCTACCTATGTGCTATTTTCTCAGGTGGAAAATACTAGCGCCATTGTCGATTGGAGGCAACACAACCTTACCAAATACAATAAGTTTTTAGTAAACCCAACATATAGCTTTGTAAGAAACGATACAAAAGCGGTGAGTTTTTGGAGTAGAATTCAATGGACTGGAATTGAGAATTCTCCGCAAACCTATTTAATAAGCTATTCGGGGCGTGTAAGTAAAAACTCTGGTGCGGGACTTGGTTTGTATCAACAAAACCTAGGATTACTTGTAGATTCTGGATTGATTTTAAACTATGCTTATGGCGCAAAGTTTTCTGAAGCCGTTACCATGACTTTCGGTTTAAACACAACACTTTTTCGTCGAGGCTTAAACAAAGGTGCTATAAGTTCTACCGATCCAGATCCTGTTGTTTTAGAAAATCAAGACGACTTTTTGATGCTTGTGATGCCAGGAATTAATTTATCAATACATAGTTTTGATGTTGGTTTTTATGCTGAAAATATCTTCGATTATAACTTTAACGATTCGAATACTGTTACTGATTTTTCAGATAAAATATTTTCAGGGCAAATAGGTTATACCAAGTCTTTTGACAATGCCATAGGGTTTATGGAAGATGCGCAATGGCGAAATTTAGTCTACGGAAAAACCCAACCCAATGAAGATTTTCAATTCGGATTCAACTCCATGATTGATTTGCCTTACACAGGTTGGTTACAAGCAGGGTACAACACAACTTTTGGTATTTCTGGAGGTGTTGGAGTTAAAATTGGCGACGGAATTAGCATTGGAGTTGTTTATGAAACAGGAACAACCAAGAGTAATAACGCATTTGGAGCAACCTACGAAGCTATCGCAACTATTGAATTGGGTCCTCGAAAAATGCGTAAAAATCCTGCGCCAAGTGGTGGTAAAGCCACCGTTTCTAAAAATGTAAATGAAGAGGCGTATATTACTTCGGAAGAAATTAGAAGAAGACGCGAAGAAGCTTCCGATAGAATTGCCAACGAACCAATTACTACAACTACGGAAGTTGCAGTAGCAGAAACTACAGATGATGCTACTTCAAAATATGCAATGTATGGAGGAGAAGTTTCAAAAACTGAAACTGAAACTGAAACAAATGAAAATACTTCGGAAGAAAATATAGTTGTTGAAAACAAACCTGAAAGCGATAAGCAAAGTATTTCAGAAGAAACTACTACAGCTTCAGCAATAGCTGTTCAGCAAAGTAAAGCAGAAGTTATTGAAGAAGAAAAAACTTTAACTGAAGAAACAACTGTAGTTGAAAATCAACCTTCAGCAGAAGATAATAATTTACCAACTACAACTGCTGAAACTGAAACCTCATATGCTGTTTATGGTGGGGAGCAGGCGAAAGAAACTGAGAAAACTTTATCCGAAGAAGTAGAACGAAAAGCAACAGTAACATCAGAAGAAGGCGTAAAACTTTACGATGCGGATGCCGAAGATTATGCGAAAGAGGCGCAAGCAAGTTTTAATGCAAATGTAGCTTCTAGTGAAGAAGAAGTTCAGCAAGCAGAAAACCCTTCAGTAGAAAAAACAACAGCACAAACAGAAGCTGATAAAATTGAAGCTGAATATCAAGAATTCCTAAGAAAATCGGATTCATTAGCACAAACAATAGATACTAAGACAATCGATTCGACTGCGGTTACCAACGAAATTTTTGGCGAAGATGTAAGTTACAAAACCATTAATAGTGCGCCTGGCGTTGAAAAAGGATTTTATTTGGTAGTAAATGTATTCTCTCAAAAACATTATTTCGATAGGTTTTTAAACAAGCTAAAAAGCAATGGTTTTGAACCAGAATATTTTGTAAACCCAGAAAATAATTATTACTATGTTTATTTATACAAAGCAAATCGTTATCTTACGATAAAAAGTTTGCAACGTAATAATGTAAACAATACATATTTTGATGATAAATGGGTGTTGTGGGTGAAGTAAAATTTACAAGCTCTCTTACCAAAAGCATCATAAAAGCCTTTCATAATAGATAGATAGATAGATAGATAAAAAATGTAAGGCTTGGCCCCTAAAGGTTTTTTCCGATAGGGGCCTTTTTTTTAAAGCTGTTTTCCGTTTAAAACTACCGTATCGATGTTGTTATTTCCAAAATCGTAAGGTAAATATCCGTACGAAGGAATTTCTTTAGTAATTATAAAATTTGCTTTTTTTCCTTTGGTAATACTTCCGTGAGTTTCAGAAAGTCCCATTGCGTAGGCACCGTTAATCGTAGCCGCATTAATAGCTTCTTCTGGAGTAATTCTCATTTTTATACAAGCCGTTGCAACCACCAAATTCATATTTCCGCTAGGCGAAGACCCCGGATTGTAGTCGGTTGCAAGTGCAAATGGGAGTCCGCCATCAATCATCTTACGAGCAGGTGCATACGGAATACTCAAAAAGTAGGAGCAAAGCGGTAAACCTACGGGCATGGTATTGGTGTTTTTTAGTGCTTCGATATCTTGCTCTTGCATAATCTCCAAATGGTCTACACTTAAAGCGTTGTGTTTTACAGCAGCTTTAACACCACCAATAGCATTAAATTGGTTTACATGTACTTTTGGTGTAAGTCCGTACGATTTTGCTGCTTCGAGAATAGCTTCCATATCGGCTACAGAAAAGTAACCTTCCTCACAAAATACGTCAATATATTCTGCTAAATTCTCTTTTGTAACTTGCGGTAAGATGTGCTCAATAATTTCTCTTACATAAGCATCTTTATTGGTTTTGAATTCAGCAGGAACAGCATGCGCACCCAAAAATGTACTTTTAATAGCAATAGGGTATTCGTTTTGCAACCTCTTTATCACGCGTAACATTTTGAGTTCTGCATCGGCAGTGAGACCGTAGCCACTTTTAATTTCAACCGCACCTGTACCGAGTTGCATTACAGCTTCCAAACGACTTTTAGATTGTTGGTATAATTCTTCTTCGGAAGTGTTTGCGAGCGTCTTTGCAGAATTTAAAATTCCGCCACCTTTATTTGCAATTTCTTCGTAGGTGAGTCCGTTAATTCGGTCTACAAATTCTTGTTCCCGATTTCCAGCGTAAACAATATGTGTATGACTATCACACCAAGAAGGTAAAATTATTTTTCCTGAAACATCTATGATTTTGTCTGCTTCAATTGCCGTAGCATTTTTCATTTCTCCAAAATCAATAATTGTATCATTTTCTATCAGCAGAAAAGCATTTTTAAGTGTTGGAAGTGTTCTCATATATTTCCCACTCACTTTATCAGTTTTTTCTTCTCTAACTTGTAATAATTCTTTTATATTTATGTATAAAGACCTCATAATATTAATTTGAGCGTTAAAGGTATTAAAACATTTAGGATAGCACTTTTTTATACTGTAATTTTGTAGTGAATTAAGCAAACTATCCCCCATACTTATTAAATAATTATTTCAAACAAATCTATAGAGGCATTAAAACACTTGTTTTAGTGGCTTTATTGAAGAAAAAGATTTAGAAATAACATAATAATTTAGCATGAACAAAGGTATTTATATTGCAACTTTAGAGTCTGATAGTGGAAAATCGTTGGTAACTCTCGGTTTAATGCGAACACTTCTCGGAAAAACAGCTAAAGTTGGATACTTTCGTCCTATAATTAGTGAGGACAGAAAAGGAGGGAAAGACAACCATATATCAACAGTACTTTCATATTTTGGAGTCGATTTAGCGTATGAAGATGCGTATGCTTTTACACGTAACGAAGTAATTCAGAAGCGAAACAAAGGAAAATCGGGAGAGATTATCGATACGATTATCCAAAAGTACAAACGTTTGGAAGAGCGTTTTGATTTTATTTTGGTTGAAGGTTCTGACTTTTCTGGAGAAGGAAGTGTATTTGAATTTGACGTAAATGTGTTAATTGCCAAAAACTTAGGATTACCAGCTATATTGGTGGCTAGCGGTGTTAACAAATCTAAAGAAGATTTAGCTGGAAGTATGCAATTGGCCTATCATTCATTCATCAATAAAGATGTAAATGTAATGGCATTAATTGCCAATAAAATTACGCCAGATAATCTTTCCGTAGCAAAACAAGTTTTAAAAGATTTTCTTCCTACTGACGTTGAAGTTTTTGCTGTGCCAAGTATTGAAACGCTTGCACACCCTACAATAAAAGAAATTGTTGAAGAGTTAGACGGAAAAGTATTGTTTGGAAAAGAGTTTCTAGATAATCAAACGGGGAGTTTTGGTGTAGGAGCGATGCAACTTAGAAATTATATTACCAAATTAAAACACAACAGTTTGGTAATTACTCCTGGAGATAGAGCCGATATTATTTTGGGCGCTCTTCAAGCAAATATTTCGAGTAATTATCCGCGAGTTTCGGGGATTATTTTAACGGGAGGATTAATTCCCGAAGAACCTATTTTGAAACTTATCGATGGATTGTCGCAAGTAGTGCCAATTGTTTCTGTTGAAGGAGGAACTTTCAATGTTACCAATCAGGTTGGAAGTATTAAATCGAATATCTATGCCGATAGTATTCCGAAGATAGAAACTTCCATAAGTACTTTTGAAAAATATGTATCGATTGAAACCCTTGCCGAACGTTTAATCAACTTTAAACCGAAAGGAATTACACCGCGTATGTTTCAGTACGGTTTGGTTACAAAAGCACGTCAAGAGAAAAAACGAATTGTACTACCAGAAGGAACTGACGACCGAATTTTACAAGCCACAGCACGTTTGTTGGCAATAGATATTGTAGATATTACACTTTTGGGAGAAGAGACTAAGATTGTAGAAAAAATTGCAAATTTAGGACTTCAAGTAGATGTGAGTAAAATAGAAATTATCAATCCAGCAACTTCGAAATATTTTGAAGATTATGCCGAAACATTTTACGAACTTCGCAAGCACAAAAATGTAAATATGGACATTGCTCGCGATTGGATGACCGATGTTTCTTACTACGGAACCATGATGATTTACAAAGGTCATGCCGACGGGATGGTATCTGGAGCGGTTCACACCACACAACACACCATTCGTCCGGCCTTACAGTTTATCAAAACAAAGCCAGGAGTGTCTGTAGTTTCGTCTATCTTTTTTATGTGTTTGGAAGACCGTGTTTCTATTTTTGGCGATTGTGCTATCAATCCAAATCCAACAGCAGAAGAATTGGTAGAAATTGCAATTTCATCTGCCGATAGTAGCAAAGCCTTCGGAATAGAACCGAAAATAGCGATGTTATCATATTCTTCTGGAACATCTGGAAAAGGAGCCGATGTGGATAGAGTTCGAAAAGCAACCGAATTAATAAAAGAAAAACGTCCAGATTTAAAAGTAGAAGGACCAATACAATACGATGCTGCCGTAGATATTACGGTAGGGAAAAGTAAATTACCAGACTCTGAAGTAGCTGGACAAGCAAGTGTTTTAATTTTTCCTGATTTGAATACAGGAAACAACACTTACAAAGCAGTGCAAAGAGAAACTGGAGCATTGGCAATTGGACCAATGTTGCAAGGCTTAAACAAACCTGTAAACGATTTGAGTAGAGGATGTACGGTAGACGATATTTTTAACACCGTAATCATTACTGCAATTCAGGCACAAGGACTGTAAATAAGAAAGAAAATCTCATTTAGAGAAACCATATATTAAGAGAAAAAAGTAACTGTACGAAACATTTAAAGCTAAAATGAAAAAAATATTAGTCATCAATTCTGGAAGTTCCTCTATTAAATTTAAACTGATAAAAATGCCAGGAGAACTGGTTGTAGCTTCTGGTTTGGTGGAAGCAATTGGTTTGGAGAATGCAGCACTTCATTATAAATCTAAAAAAATGAATTTTTCTGAAACCATGCCTATCGAGAGTCACGAAGTTGGTTTGAAGAAGATTGCGGCAATGCTTTTAGATGAAGAAAAAGGAGCGATTAAAAGTATTGAAGATATTGATGCAATAGGGCATAGAGTTGTGCACGGAGGAAAAGATTTTGCAGAAACTATTGTAATTGATGATAAAGTAAAAAGTACCATCAAAAGACTTTTTTCGTTAGCGCCGCTACACAATCCTCATAATTATACAGGGATTCAAGTTGCAGAAGAAGTTTTTCCGAACACAGTTCAAATTGCTGCTTTTGATACTGCTTTTCATCAAACGCTTCCAGAAAAAGCGCATCGTTATGCTATTCCGAAGGAATTATTAAATGAAAATAAAATTCGTGTGTATGGTTTCCATGGAACTAGCCATAAATATGTTTCGGAGAAGGCTAAGGATTTTATCAGTAAAAAGAAATCAAAACTTATTACGGTACACTTAGGTAACGGATGCAGTATTACCGCTGTAAAAAACGGAAAAAGTATCGACCATTCAATGGGATTTGCTCCTGTAAACGGACTCATAATGGGGACGCGTAGTGGAGATATCGACCAGTCTATTATTTTTTATATGGTGAATACACTTGGTTATGATTTAGATGAAGTCAATAATATTTTGCATAAGAAAAGTGGAATGTTAGGACTTACTGGATATAGCGATTTACGTGTTATTGAAGAAAAAGCTGAAGCAGGCGACAGCGAATGTCAAATGGCTTTAGAAATGAATGCCTACCGTATTAAAAAGTATATTGGTGCTTATGCAGCAGCTTTGAATGGGGTAGATGCCATTGTGTTTACTGCAGGAATAGGAGAGAACAGTAGTGTGCTTAGAAAACTTATTTGTGACGATATGAGTTATTTAGGGATTGAACTAGAAGATTATAAAAACAACGTTCGATCGTCTGAAAACAGAATAATAAGTAAAGAAACATCTAAAGTTTTAGTGTTAGTAATTCCAACGCAAGAAGAACTCGAAATTGCAAAAGATTGTTATGGGTTGATAAGTTAAAATAAAAAAGCCTCGTTTTAAACGAGGCTTTTTTATTGACTATTTTAAAATCCACATTTCTCCATTTATAGTATCTCCATTCGGAAATTGTCTATTGATAGCAGTGGTTAAGTTTTCGCTATTATTTGTAGCTTCATTGGCAGGATACATCCATCTAGTTGGAATATTCCCACTGTTTAAAATTCCTGCGCCATTGGTATTGAATTCTGGAAAACCAGTTCTTCTTTGTTCAAAGAAAATTTGCCAACCAGTATTTAAAAACATCGCGATGTGTTTTTGTGTTAAAATTGATTTAATTTCATTTCCGTTATTTAACTGAATTTTAGAATTGTTTAAATACGCATCGGTATCAGTAATGTTATAAAAGTTTAAGGAAGCTTCAATTCCTTTTTTATAATGCTCATCTGTTGAAGAATTGATCCACCCACGTACAGAGGCTTCGGCTAAAATAAATTCTAATTCAGCATAACTCATCAGCAAACTTGGTTCGTTTTCTGGATCGGTAAAATAACGTGGGTGAACTCTAGAAGCTTCACCACTTACAGCTTTAGATACATTTTCATTTAAATCTCCGCTGCCGTACAAACCTCCGTAAGCATCAAAATCTGTTTCAGATAAATTACTTGCGCTCGATTTTTTTTCAGCAAAAACAAATAATCTTGGATCTTCAAAATCTTGTAACCTTGCAACAAAACTTTCTTCTAAATAATAAGCAGTTTGTAGGTCGTTATCATTTTGTAGCGGGTATCTGTTATTTTGAATGTTATAAAAATGCAGTGCTCCATTATCTTCATTAGTTTCCATCAGCGGATATTTTGAAGGATTGCTGAAGATTTCGTTAAATCTGCTTTTGATGTTTAAATCGGAGTCTGCTTCTTTCTTTGATAAATTCATCAAAACTCTTAAGTAGTATGAATTGATTAGCTTGCGCCACTTTAATTTATCTCCGCCATAAACTACATCTCCAAGAATGGTTTCGTTATTATTAATTAATTGATCGGAAGCCGTTTTAAGGTCGTTCAACACTTTTAAATAAATCGATTTTTGGGTATCGTATGCAGGTGTGTAATTTCCTTCGTCGGCATTGATAGCTTCTGTGTATGGAACATCGCCGAAGGTTTCTGTCAATGAAACGATAAAATACGAATTAAAAAACTTTGCCAGTATTTGGTAAACTTCAACATCAGTTCTAATCGATTCTTCTGTCATTTTACGAACCTGCTTTAAATCGTCGTAAATTGCATAGCTCGATCTTTGCCAATTGTAATATTGGTTAGAATTTACACCGTTTGTGTAAGCCAAATATCTCGAAGCCAAACCAGCACTTAAACTAATGTTGTTAAAAGCTGCTGTTTCTACATTGGTTAAAATAAGTTCTGGACTTACATTAGTTGCTCTATTTTCATCGTCTTGTAAGTCTTCTGTTTTACTACAACTTACAAGCAAAACAGTTAGTAAAAGAAGTAAAGTATATTTAGTGTTTTTCATTTTTTTAGAATTTTGCGTTGATATTAAATCCTATATTTCTAGTAGATGGCGCTTGTAGATTGTCGGTTCCTGAGTCTGGATCTACATTTGGAATGTCTGAAGACAACCATAAGTTTCTACCAACTAACGAAAGACTTAAATCGGTAAAAGGAGTGCTGTTTAAAACACTTTCTCCGAAGTTATAAGTTAACGTAACCTCTCTAAGTTTTATAAATGTTTCTTTGTAATAATGGTAATTCCTATTTTGACCATTACTTGTAGTTTGCATAAAATTGATGTAATTAACAGGAACATCGTTTGGTGCATAGGTACGCGTATCGCTAGTTATATTTCCGTTAACGTCGTAGGTAACTTCTCCGCTAACCACTTTTACACCTGGCGCGATGTATGTACTTTCTCCATTATTAGCATCATCTCGATATTGGTTTACAGTTCCAGGAGAAGTACCTCCCCACCACATTTTTTGATTGGTTGATGAGTACATGAGTCCTCCTATACGACCATCGAATAAGAATGACAGATTAAAGTTTTTATAGTTTATGTTGTTTGAGATACCGTAAGTCCAATCTGGCTCGTCATAGCCAATATATCTACTATATGGATCAACTACAGGGAAACCATTTTCATAGATAACTTCACCGTTTTCGTTAGTTTGGTAAACAGAGGCGTAAATCTCATCGGTACGATCTCCAACATTGATAAATCCTTCTGTTTGCTCTTTATTCCCATAAATTTCTTCTTGGTATCTTCTGTATTTACTTAAATTGATTTGCGTATCCCATCTAAAGTTTTCATTTCTTACAGGAGTAACATCCAAGGTAAATTCAACTCCTTTTCTTTTATAAACATCTCCGTTTAGTAAGAGACTGTTATACCCAGATGTTTCAGAAATTGGACTGTAAATTAAATTGTTGTAATCTCTAGACTGGTAGTAGGCAAAGTCAAACCCGATGCGGTTATTGAAAAAACGAAGGTAGGTACCTACTTCCCAAGTGTCTGAAGTTTCTGGTTTTAAATTTTGTGCTAGTAAAGAACTCCCAAAATATGCTGAAGGAGTTCCGTTCCAACTAGTTCCTTTTTCGTATGCTTGAATATGACTGTACGGATCGTTTTCGTCAATTTTTCCTTCGGAAACTCTAGACCAAGAACCTCTTAGTTTTGCAAATGAAGTCCATGAAGGTAAATCGAATAAAGTAGAAAGTACTACCGAACCCGAAATAGAAGGGTAGAAGAAGGAGTTGTTACTTTCTGGAAGTGTAGAAACCTTGTCATTTCTACCAGTGAAAGTTAGATAGAAAGCATCATAAAACTCCAAATCTACAAACCCATAAAAACTATGAATGGTTTCTTTTTCAAGTAAATTTTCACCAAAAAGGGTACTTCCTGAGTTGTTATCTAAATTATAAAACCCTGGAATGTTTAATCCATCGGTAGCCGATTGATGAAATGTGTAGTTTCTGTAGTAGTTTGAGTAAGCTACTTCAGCATTAATAGAAATGTCTTCCGTTAAGTCGTTGTTATATTTAAATCCTAAATCGCTCGTAATATCAAAATAATTAGTGTCTTGTAGCGAGAAATTTCCTCTCGATTTATCTCCGTATCCAATGTAACTTTTAGGTTCTTTGTAAGTTCGGTACAAGCTATAAACATTCACACCACTACGTCCTTTAAAACTTAATTGTGGCGTTATTTTATATTCAAAACTTACATTTCCAAATACATTGTCTTTATTATATCCTCTTAAGTATTCGTATGCCTGAAAATAAGGATTGTTATAGTAAGAAACGTTGAAGTGTCTTTGTTGATAACCTTCTTCGCCTTCTCTCCAATAGTTTTTTAGGTCGTTTACATCAACATCAACACCAGTCCATAAAATAAGGTTATAAAGGTAATTGGTTGGGCCGTAACCTACTTCTGGAAAATTTTTTGTGTATTGTTTATTGTAGGTTAAGGTAGAATTGATGTTGAATTTTTCTGAAGGATTTAAAGATCCTCCAACAGTAAACGAAGTATTTTTCAGGTCGGTATTTGGTACGATTCCTTTTTGATACACATTAGAAATCGACATGCGGTAGCTAGCTTTATCGCTTCCCCAATCAACACTAACATTGTTTGATTGAATAATTCCTGTTCTGAAGAAATTCTCGATATTATCTTTTCCTCTAGACACGTATGGAATAGGAATTAATTCGCCAGTATTTGGGTCGACAGGACTGTTGTACTGAGGCGTTTCGAAATATCCGCTAGGAGTAGAAGGATCAATTTGGTCTAGCTTTGGTCCCCAAATCCATCCACCACCTTCGGTACCAGATCCACTTCCGTTAATAAATGCGTAGTTTCCTTGGTTACCATTTCCGTAGGTAGTTTGCACCTCTGGAACTCTAGTGAATGAAGGTTGAAACATTGTCGAATTATTGGCAGTAACAGTAAGTCTACCTTTTTTACCTTTTTTGGTGGTAATCATAATCGCACCATTTCTACCAACAGAACCGTATAGAGCAGATGCCGTAGCCCCTTTTAAAACACTGATGTTTTCAATATCATCAGCATTTACTTTCCAAATATCTGTTGTTCGGTCTGGAATACCATCAATCACTAATAACGGACTCGCACCACGTAGGTTGATTTCTGGATTCTGAAATAAATCTGTTGAATTTTTAACTGTTAATCCAGCTACTTTACCCGAAAGAGAATTTACAAAGTTTGGTTCTTTTGCTTTCTCTAAACTTTCTCCGTCAACTTCTTGAACGGCATATCCAAGTGCTTTTTTCTCTTTTTTAATTCCTAAAGCTGTTACTACAACTTCACTTAATTGCTCTGTATTTTCTTGTAAAACAACATTGATAGTAGTTTGGTTATTTACAGCAATATTTTGCACTAAAAACCCAATGTATGAAAACACGAGGGTGTCGGTATCTAAAGCTTCAATTTCATAATTTCCATCAAAGTCGGTTACTGTTCCTTTTTGTGTATTTGCAATGCTAACGCTCACGCCCCCCAGAGGTACGTCATTAACATCTGTTATGGTACCTCGAATGATTTCTTGAGAAAAACCAAGCGCTGTAAGGCAACCAAATAATAATAAGGTAATTGTTTTTTTCATGTGTTTGTTTTCTTGTTTTAATGGTCACATGGAACCGTAAACGATTAAAATTAATATCGAGCAAAGTTTTCTTGCTGATATATTCAAATCACTTAGGCTTCCTTTTTAGTTTAGTTATTTTAGTATCCAGGTATTTAATGTGTTGTTCTTTGTTTTTAAAACCACTTTGTAAAAGTCACTTGGGATATCTTTTGTGTTAATGCTGAATTTTTCTGCTGAAAGCTTTGTTTTTCCTACACTTATGTAGTTGTCCTTTCCTCCAGAATTAAATTGGTTTGTAGTGCTTATTAATATTTCAGCTTCTTCGTTGCTATTTGAAATATTATTCCATTGAAGATTGATGGTGTTTTTCTTTTTTGAACCTTTTAAATTAATGGCATCTACTGGAGTTATTAATGAAACTCCATCCCACTCGTACTGAGTGTCCTCAGGAACTTCAATATTTAAAAAGTCTGTTAGCGTAGGTAAAATATCAACTATCCCAGGAGTATAGTTTTTAAAATATTCATTCGTGTTTTTATAATTGGTAGCAATCCAAGTACTGCGTTCTCTGTAAGTTTGACCTCCGTGATGTTTACCATCTTTTTCCGATCTACCGTGGTCTGTAGTAATAACAAGTAACCACTCTTCATCGGTATTTGCTTCTCTGTATTCTACAGCTTCTAAAACCTTTCCAATAAGTTCATCTTCAAAAGTAATAGCATCGTACAGTTGTTTACTGTCACCATATCCATGACCCATATCATCTGAAAATTCTAAATAAACCCAACTCAAATCAGGTGCATTTTCTTTGATGTAATCTGCTGCTTTTGTAGCTACTTTAGTGTCGATATTTTTAATAAATTGTCGTGCTTTATCGTGTGGAAAGTTTACCGTATCCAATTCAAAACCGTCAAAAGCAAAATCTACTTTTATGTTTCTAGTAGCTTCTAAATTTTCCCCAACAAGTTTTGTGCGGTTG
Organism: Joostella sp. CR20; assembly: GCF_038433465.1. Classification (NCBI taxonomy): domain Bacteria; kingdom Pseudomonadati; phylum Bacteroidota; class Flavobacteriia; order Flavobacteriales; family Flavobacteriaceae; genus Joostella; species Joostella sp. CR20. The sequence continues at coordinate 35,682 of NZ_JAESVF010000006.1, forward strand.
TCTAACCAAGTTGAAAATATAGCTGTCTTTTTGGCTGGATATTGGTCTTTAAACAATCTGTAAATAGTAGGGTAGTTGTAATTTGGTTTTTTTATACTATTACCAAATACATTGTGTTTATGTACCCAAGTACCTGTAAGTAAACTGTTGTATCCAACTGCAGAAATTGTTGGTGTTTCTGTGTAGGTATCTTTTCCGCCACCTACATAAGCTTCTGTAAAACTCCCTATATCTTTTAACTTATCTAAGTTTGGGGTGGCAGTTTTCTCAAGCATATCTGGTGCAATACCATCAACAATAATAAAAACTGCTTTTTTGTTTTGAGCAACAGTTATACTTGTAATTGCGAAACAAAGTATAACAAGTTGTTTTTTTAAATTCATTTTGTGTTTTTTTAAGTTTTTTGGCTGAGGTAAAATTATTTTATTGAATTATAAATTGAATGAACGTTCAATTAATAAAACTTTATTTTAATGTATCTTTAGTGTTAGAAAAAATGGAGGAGAATTTTTACATTTTGTAAATACTATATTTGTTAAAAAAACATTCTTGTGGGAAGAAAAAGCATGACCGATCAGCGTAGAAAAGAAATCATAAAATCTTTTTATAACGTTGCCAAAAAAATTGGACTTGAAAATGCATCGATTGCCAAAGTAGGTGATGAGATGGGTATTAGTAACGGACTAATAATGCATTACTTTAAAACGAAAGACGATTTACTGATTGGTTTAAATGAATATATTCTGGAACGTCATCTTAACATTGTAAGCTCTAAAGAAGGTGGTTCAATAACTTCTGAAGCTGATTTACGAAATTTTATAACTAGTTTATTTTCAAGAAAATGGAATCGATATTTTGACGATGGAGTGTTTTATAGCTGTTATGCTTTAGTGTATAGAAAGCCCGAGTTTAATAGTAGTTTTAAACAATATTTAGAGTCGTTGCATGAAGTTTTAAAAGCAAAATTGGTAGAAGCACATCAAAACGGAGTCATTAAAAACAATAATATTGATGAAGTTACCGAAGTAATTTTTGCACTTATAGATGGTGGATATTACTACTTAGGGCTATTTAATGAAAATGAAGAATCGTATAAAAAACAGGTAAATATTTATGTTACCTATGCAGTAAATTTGTTAGACTTATCTTGATTTTATTAGTTTAAAAACTGCATAAAAAGCAATTATTCCCCATATTAAATTTACAACGACATTTGGATAATCCGACAAATAAAGTCCATTTATAACCAAGCAAACGGCTCCTGAAATGTTAAGTAAATGATAAGTTTTATTTTTTGCTGAAAGTTTTTCAATACTTAAAAGAAAATAAGCAATGATAAAAAGTAAAGCTCCAATCCAACCAATTATATTATGTATCTCCATCGCTAACTAACCTATAAACTTCTTTTGTTGCTCTGGAGTGGGGATAGGGCATTCGTCCTTTTTACCAAACCATTTATAGCGGTTATTTGCAATTAAAATGTAAACACTATCGCGAATACTGCTTGGAAGTATGTAGTTAAATACATTTAGCAAACTCCAAAATCCGCCTAAATCCTTTGCAATTTCAATAGCTGCAGAAGATTTTGTGTAATATGCTACACCAGGTTCGATTAATACAATGGAATCTGTTTCGACTGGATTTATGTTTCTTTCTGCCAAAAGTTGTTTTCCCAATTCACTTTGTAAAGAAGCAAAACGAAAAACATCCTTTGAGTCTCGTTTTATAATAAATTGAACTGAGTTATTGCACAAATTGCAAACACCATCAAAAAGTACAATTTTTTTTCCGCTCTCTAGTTCCATAAATTATTAGTTATCCTCGTATAATTCGATTGGCAAATCATCGGGGTCGTTAAAAAAAGTAAAGCGTTTTCCTGTAAATTCGTCAATTCTTATAGGCTCTACATTGATATTATACTGCTGAAGTTTTGCTACAGCCGACTCTAAATTAGTTACTTGAAATGCCAAATGGCGCAACCCAGTAGCTTCAGGTCTTGACACTCTACTTGGTGGATTCGGAAAAGAAAACAACTCAATAATGTAGTTTCCGTTTAGTGCCAAATCTAGTTTATACGAATCACGCTCTTCTCTGTACACTTCTTGTAAAACGCTAAGTCCTAAAACTTCAGTATAAAAACGTTTAGATACTTCGTAATCAGAACAAATTATCGCGATATGGTGAATTTTACTTAGCAATTTAATATATAATGTAAAACGGTTTTAGCTTCGTTTAGTGTAAGTTATAATAATTCTTCAAGACCAAAATGTAGCAAGTTCTTTCTTGTTTACTAACTTCTTTCTTTCAACCAATTTAAAAGCGAGTAAAAATTTTGTGGAGCCACGCCATGACCAACTGGAAATTCTTCATAGGTGTGTTTTACCTGTAATGCTTCTAAAAATGGGGCTGTTTTACGAGCCCATTCCACTGGAATTACTTGGTCTACACTTCCGTGCGAACAGTAAAAATCGATTGAACTGTGGTCTTTAGTTTTATAATTTTCAGCAAAAATATTTTCGTTTATATAACCACTTAATGCTATTACATTTTTCACCTTCTCAGGGTAGGATAGTGCTACTGCATAACTCAATATGGCACCTTGACTAAAACCCAATAAAGTAACATTATTGCTATCAAGGTTGTAGGCTTTACAAGCTTCATCGATAAAATTGGCAATCAATATTCTCGATTGTTTGGCTTGTTCATCGTCGCTCCATTTTCCGTCTTCAGCATCAAAATGTATTGCATACCAAGCATGACCATACGGCATTAAATCGTAGGGCGCACGAACAGATATAATACAAAGTTCATCTGGCAATTCCGAAGCAAAAGAAAAAAGGTCTTCTTCATTACTTCCGTAACCGTGAAACATAAACAAAACAGGCGCATTTTCTGTTGTGTTTTTTGGTGCTTTAATGATATGTTGTAAAGAAAGTGTTTGTGTTTGCAAAGCGAATATTTTTTATTTGATGAACGTAAACCACTGCTGAAAATACTTTCCGAGTAGCGGAACTTCGGTATATTTATTTTGTAGCATTCCTATAAAACCATAAATCCATAAAATGGAAATGAAAAGGTAAAATGCTGATGAAATCATCCACGAATCAAAATTTCCAACTAAATAACCTAAAAGAAGAAATGTGATACTCAGTCCAAATCCTTGGCGGATGTGAAATCGAGCAAAAGGATTTTGTTTGTCTAAGTTCATAAATATAGCGATAACAGCGCCTAAAAGCATTAAATAGCCAATAATTGCTGTAACTTTTCCTTCACTTTCTATATTTGATTCCATGAGTTAGTTTTTTTAATTTTCCTGAATTAAAACTTGGTTGTTGGCAATTATTCCGTAGGCTTTTCCTTTTAATTCTGCTCCAACAAAAGCACTGTTTTTGGATGTTGAAAGGATGTGTTTTTCAGAAAAAGTATAAGTCTCATCAGGATTAAAAAGAGTAATATTTGCTTTTACACCTTCTTTAATTCCTTCGGAAGTTAAGCCGAACCTTTTTCTAGCAGTTGTTAATAATTCAACTGCTTTTTCAGTAGTAACAACATTTTGTAAAGCTCCAAAAGCACTTTCTAACCCAATAGTCCCGTACATGGCATGGTCAAACTCAACCTTTTTCTGTTCGGTGTCAAGTGGGTTGTGGTCGGATGTTACAAAATCAATAACACCTTCGTTTAATGCATTCACTAAAGCTTCTGTGTCCGTTTTTGTACGTAACGGAGGTAAAACCTTGTAATTTGTATCGAACTCAACCAAACTATCGTCGGTTAAAACTAAATTATGAATGGCAACACTACAACTCACATCTAAGCCTTTTTTTTTGGCTTCTTTGATAAGATTAACCGATTTGGCGGTTGAAATGGTTGGAATGTGTAATTTCCCGCCTGTGTATTCTAAAATATATAAATCGCGCGCTATTTGTAATTCTTCAGCCAGTGCGGGAATTCCTTTTAGTCCGAGTCGTGTACCATTAACTTCTTCGTTTACAATTCCTTTTCCAGCTATTTTATTTTCCTGCGGAAATGAAAGCACCAAACCATCAAAATTTTGGGCATATTGCAAAGCAATTTTTAGCAAATTCGGATTCGAAACAGGCTTTTGATAATCGCCAAAAGCAACTGCTCCTGCATTTTTCATATCAAAAAGTTCGGCCAAATCTACACTTTCACTTTTAATAGTTAAAGCGCCAATAGGGTGTAGGTCTGTTGCTTTTCCAAAGGCTTTTGCTTTTAAAAATCCGATATCGGCATTGGTGTCGGCAATTGGAAATCCGTTTGGATTCACAGCAATCCCCGTAAAACCACTTAATCCCGCTGTTTGGAGTCCGTTTGCAATAGTTTCGCGTTCTTCATGCCCAGGCTCCCCAATACTTACACTACTGTCAAACCAACCTTCAGAAACATGAAGATTGTCGTATGAAATAACTTTTGTCTCGTTGTTGGGAGTGATGGAAGCATCAATTTTAGAAATCATTCCGTTTTCAATAAGAATGTCTTTTGTTTGCAGGTGATACTCACTGTTGGGCGCTATTATTTTAGCCGACTTTACAAGGATATTCATTTAAAATATTTTAGGATGAGCAGTTCGATACATAAAAATATCAATGCAAAAATAACAAACCATTTCCAAAGCTCATCGACATTGTTTTCACTTTTTACATTTTTAAAAACCGAAGCAATGTCTTTAAAACTTTTTTCAGGCTGGATTGTATTGATATCGAGATAATTTAAATCGCTTTCGTTTCTGTTGATGTTGTAACTCACCATTGAAATAGGTGTTTTGTCTTTTAAAACGTCAAAATTTCCAGCTGTATTTGGCATTTCGGAAGTAGTGATGCTTGTGTAGTTTCCAAAGTTTTGTTGTAGCGGAATAAAAGAAGATTCATCGTTTTCAATAGCAACTATTTCGTCTTTAAATAAGTTTACTTTTACATTGAAAGTATTGGAGTTTCCAATAGTGTAATACAGCGCCGGAAGCGAAATACTTTGCTTGGCAATGTTATACATGGTTGGAACAATTAACGGCGATTGCTGAAAGTTACTTCCCTCTTTATTTAATGACGACGTAAATGTATAAACGCGATTGTTTTCGGCTAAAAACGGAGTGCTATCAGCATATGAAATTACATTGTTAAAAGTTCCAGAAAGTGGATAACTAGCCGATACTTTTGGATACTGAAAATTGCTTACTTTTTCTTCAAAAACATTACTAAAAAGTGGGTGATTAAAACTTATATTGGTAATTTGTTTTTCTGCTACTGAAAGATTTTCAAAAGAAGTGTTGTTTAAATTTTTAAATAGTTGATTATATGAATTTAAATCACTTTTACTTGAAGTGATAGTTAAAATAAAAACTCCTTGTTTATGAACTTCAGTTAAGATGTTTTTTAGCGCTGTTGGAATTGTTGTTAATTCGTTTAAAACAATCAAATTCTGCTCAGGTAATTCGTTGTAGTTTAGTGTTGATAATGTGCTACTTTTATACTGAAATTCATCATCCGTAAAGATTCTTTTTAAATACGCATCATCCGATTCGTTGATGCTTAACACATTTACTTTTTCTGGTTCATTTATAGAAAAATACAAAGTGTTGTCGTACGGAAGGGCGTGGTCATCGATGGTGATTTTTCCTTTTATTTTTTCTGCAGGAATTGTAAAACTTGCCGTGCCAGAAGTATTGGTGAAGTTTACAGTAGTTTTTGCAATTAATACTTCATCATTAAACAAAGAAATCGGAATAGTTTGCGACGTTTCACCAGTTAAACCAACTTCTAGCGTATAATTATCAACATTGGTTTTACTAATAAAAACCGTATCGATGCTAATATTCTCTTTATTTACAGGTTTTAGTTGCACAAAATAAGGAGAAGAATTTATAAGATTTTCTGGTACTGTTCGCTTTTGGAAATCAGAAATTACGATGAAATTGTTTACTGCATCTTTTTCAGAAAACATTTGATTTCCCTTCAATAAAATCTCATTCAAATCTAATTGTGTACCGCTGTACGGCGTAGCTAAAAGCTCGTTTTTTATAGCTGAAAGCTGTACATTTTTATAGCTTTCGGTATTGGTGAAAATCGAAAATGTTTCGGTTTTAGGAATGTTTTCTAATAACTGATTGACCGCTCTTTGTAGCATAGGACCTTGATTGCCTTGCATTTCCATGCTATACGAATTATCAAGGTAAATAACCGTTTCTTTAGCTGTGTTTTGTATGTTTCTGTTTGAAAAATAGGGTTGTGCAAAGGCAAAAATCAAACAAGCCAATGTTAATAATCTCGCTAAAAGTACCAACCATTTTTTTAAACGAGAACTCTTGCGTGTTTGTAAACTAAGTTGTTTTAAAAAGGCAACATTGGTAAATGCTTCTTTTTTAAATTTTCGGAGTTGAAATAAGTGAATGAGAATTGGAATGATAAGTAAAAATAGCGCCCATAGAATTTCTGGATGTTTAAATTGCATTCCTAAAAGTTATAAGTTTCATTCAAATATACAATTAAAGCCTATTCCGTAGAAAGAAATATAATCAAAAAAAGAACCGCCAAGTTATAAAAATACTTAGCGGTTTATTTGTGTTGTTTTAGAAATCTTTAATTTCCTTTTAAAACTGTTTTAATATTTAGCAGGCTTATTTTGGTTGGAAGTAGACAAAATAAAAGCTCTAATATCGTCGTTGGCTGTTTTTAAATCTTCTTTTCGAAGATACATCATGTGTCCGCTTCGGTAACCTTTAAACTGAATTCTATCTTTAAATTTCCCCGCCTGATCCATTTGCCACATACTGTATTTGGTATTGAAATAAGTTGTAGCACCGTCGTAATAACCTGTTTGGTATAAAATATTCAAATATGGGTTTTCTGCCATTGCTTGACGTAAGTTGTCGCGAGTATTGTCTTTGTCCAAATCCCAAGGATGTACATCGCCAAACATTTTGTACTGAAAATCGGTTTTAAACTTTAAAACTTCTTGTAAATAATAATTTATTGCTGGTGTAAAAGAATGTAACCACGATTTTAATTCGGCATTATAATCTGGGCTATTTCCAGCATCCATTTTGTCGATTCCTAAGTATCTAGAATCTAATCGTCCAATGGTAAAACCGCGATCTCTCAACAATTCTTTCCAGTAAAAAGAAGTTGGAATATCTAAATTATGCTGAAGAATAGAAGACTCTGAAAGTCCAGAATATCGAGCCATTTGTTTGGCTACGTTTTGTTTTTCTGCTGAAGAAATAGAACCCCCTTTCGCCATAGCAGGAATTAAGGTGTTTACGGTATAATTTTCAACTTCAGGAAGTACTTCTAGCAAATCTTTCTGTTGTAAATCGGTAGGAAGTGCTTTATTGTGCCATGCGGCCGCTGCATAATACGGAAGATTTAAAGCAGATGAAACAGGGCTATCTACACGTAAAACTTTATAATCGGCTGGCGACACCATAATTACCCCGTTTAGGTACATCCACTCTCTATCCTGTAAGGCTAAACTTAACCCGGCAACTCGAGTTCCACCATAGCTCTCACCGATGATGTATTTAGGCGAACGCCAACGGTTATTGCGTGTTACAAAGGTCGTAATCCATTCTGCTAAATATTTAATATCGGCGTTTATTCCGAAGAATTTTTTACGGTCTGGATATTTACCTTCCTTATCCGCTATCATTCTTGAATACCCAGTATTTACAGGGTTTACATAAACAATATCGGCTACATCTAGAATCGAATTTGGATTGTCTTTTACTCCGTAAGGTTGAACAGGATATCCTTCTTCATCAATATTTAAAATTTTCGGACCTGTATAAGCAATGTGCATCCATACAGAAGCCGAACCTGGACCTCCGTTGAACGAAATTAAAAGCGGACGGTTGCTGTTGTCTTCAATATCTGTACGAAAATAGTAGGTGTGGAAAAGCGTAGCAATTGCGTTTCCGTCTTCATCCCAAACAGGCAAAGTCCCTGTGTTAGCTTGGTAACTTATCTTTTTTCCGTTAATAGTAACTTGGTGTTTGGTAGCTACAATGCTATCGGCTGGAAGGTTTAGTTTTTGCGAATTTACTGCCAAAGTACAGCATAGAAACACGCATACTGAAAGTAATTTTTTGAACATGTAGTAGAGGATTTTTTGATTAAGAAACGAAAATAAGAAAAAAAGGTTGGTTATAATATTCCTTCTTTGTCAATCGATTAAAACTTTTCAAAAACACCTAACCCATACAGCGCAAAATCATATTTTACAGGATCTGTTGGGTCTAGTTTTCTCAAGTTGTTGTCGAGTTCAGCGAGTGCTTTTGCATCGTTTTGTTTACGTTTTAAAAGTCCTAGTTTTCTAGCAACATTTCCAGAGTGCACATCGAGCGGGCAGGAGAGAAGTGCTGGTGAAATACTTTTCCAAATTCCAAAATCTACACCCGCATTATCTTGCCGTACCATCCAACGTAAAAACATATTGATACGTTTTGCTGAAGAACCTTTTAGAGGGTTTGAAACGTGCTTTTGAGTTCTTGAAAGGTGTGGTATTTCGAAAAAAATATTTTTAAATTCGGCAATGGAAGGTTGCATAGAAGTTTTGCTTGAGTGATTTTTAAACACCGTTTCCAAACCTCCGTGATTGGTATAAATATGTTGTAAGCTTTTTATAAACTGAATAAAATCGTGACCGTTAAAAGTACGATGGACAAAAGGGAGTAACGCTTCTAGATTATCATCGGAATGATGCATAACAAAATCGAATGGAGAATTCCCCATAAGCTGCATCATTTTTTTAGCATTGTTAATAATGCTTTTTCGGTTTCCCCATGCAATGGTGGCCGACAAAAAACCTGCAATTTCAATATCTTCTTTTTGATGAAAAGAATGTGGAATCTGAATAGGATCTGACGTTATAAAGTCTAAATTATTATAAAAATCTACCTTTTCGTCTAAAAATTCTTTTAATTCTGCTTGTTTCAATTTCATACAATTTGAAGTAAAATGTATTTAAAGTTTGATTAAAATTCAATCTATAAATAATTTTTTGTTGAGGAGTCATTCCGAAGAAAGTTCGAGGAGGAATCTCATGGTTATGTGATTTCTCGTCGCTCAAACTTCACTCCATCGAAATGATATAATTTTACAACTAGTCAACAATATTTCCATCGACCATGGTGAGCTTTCTATCAGCCATGTTCGCCAAATCTTCATTGTGAGTAACAATTACAAATGTTTGTCCAAATTGAGCTCTCAACTCAAAAAACAAATTATGAAGCCTGTCGGCACTTTCAGAATCTAAATTTCCGCTAGGCTCATCAGCAAAAACTATAGAAGGGTTGTTTATCAAAGCCCTTGCCACCGCAACTCGTTGTTGCTCTCCGCCAGACAATTCGTTTGGTTTGTGATTAATTCGATGCGATAATCCCAAAAACTCTAAAAGTTCTTTCGCTCTTTTTTCGGCTTCGGCTTTTGAGGTGTTTTTTATAAAAGCAGGAATACAAACATTCTCCAAAGCTGTAAATTCGGGTAACAATTGATGAAACTGAAAAATAAATCCGATATGCTCGTTACGAAATTTTGCAAGTTCTTTATCGCTCAACTTACTCGTTTCGGTATTGTTAATTTGAAGCGCTAAACCTTCAGTTTTATCAGGTTTATCTAGCGTACCAAGTATTTGTAGTAAAGTAGTTTTTCCGGCGCCAGAAGCTCCTACAATCGAAATAATTTCTCCTTTTTCAATCGAAACATCAACGCCCTTTAAAACTTCTAAAGAACCAAATGTTTTGCGAATGTTTGTGGCTTTTATCATAAACTCATCTAAAGTTGCTAAGGTACGTATTCAAGATAAAAAACAAAAGGACTTTGCAAAAGTGTATCTGTTTGAAAAAATATTTTCTATAAGGGGAGTTAAGTCGTAATTTTTCAATATATTTTCCGTTAGGAAATTTAATCTGATTCATTTCATTTGAAAAAGAATTGAATTCAGAAATAAAAAAATAAGCTATAAGATGAACTATAAATGTTTTGAAGAATACAATATTGAAGCAACAACGTCTATCAAAGAAAAATACGAAAGTATAATTGCTAATATTGGTGAAGATGCGTCGAGAGAAGGACTTGTAAAAACACCAGAAAGAGCTGCTAAAGCAATGCAGTTTTTAACGCAAGGATACGACCAAGATGCTTCGGAAATCTTAAAAGGAGCCATGTTTAAAGAGGATTATAACGAAATGGTTATCGTGAAAGATATCGAGTTGTATTCGCTTTGCGAGCACCATTTATTGCCTTTTTTTGGGAAAGCCCACATTGCATATATTCCAAACGGACACATTGTTGGATTGAGTAAGTTACCGCGAATTGTAGATGTTTTTGCAAGACGTTTACAAGTGCAAGAACGCTTAACACACGATATTTTGGAATGCATAAACAATACACTAAAACCTCAGGGAGTTGCTGTAGTTATTGAAGCTTCGCATATGTGTATGATGATGAGAGGTGTGCAAAAACAGAACTCAGTAACAACCACTTCTGGATTTAGAGGACAGTTTGAAAAGATTGAAACTCGAAATGAATTTTTAAAACTGATTAGCTCAGATTTAGCTTAATTCAAAACAGATTCACATTTATAAATGCAAGATGAACGATAAATATAAAAAGCTGTTTCTCGGACTTTTATTGGATGCTATCGGAATGGTTTCCTTTGTTATTCCTGGAATTGGAGAATTTTCGGATATTATTTGGGCGCCAATTTCTGCATGGTTGATGACAAAAATGTACAAAGGAAAAATAGGGCAGGGCGCTGGATTGATAACTTTTATAGAGGAAATAGTGCCAGGGCTAGATGTTATTCCAACTTTTACACTTACATGGTTGTATACCTATGTGTTTAAAAAGGAAAAAAGTGCACAACCTTCATAAAAAAATGGCTGTTTGAGATACTTTCCAAACAGCCATTTTTATTAAAATTATATAAACTAAAACAGTATGTTTAGAAAGGCATCGAAAGTCCGAAATTAATATTTCTCCCGATGTTGTAAATTCCGTCTGTTTTTAATCTTGACAAGTGAGAAACATAAGTTTTGTCGAAAAGATTATTTGCTGAAACCTTCAATTTAAAAGGCTGATTAAATGCTTTTAATGTGGCTCCAAGTCCTAAGTTTACTAATGAATATCCACCAGTGCGAGTTTCAAAATCTCCAGGATTTTCTTGATCAAATACATTTTGAAGTGTTACAAAAGCATATTTATTGGTAATGTTTTCTCCATCAAACTCAACTCTTAATGTATTCGATAGCTTGTTAGCAGGAATCAATGGTAAGTACGCATCCGTATCTGATAATTTCCCAGTTACAGTTTCAAAAGTACTTTCCAAATGCAACCAATCTAACGGATGCGGGTGTAAGTGGAGTCCTATTTCACCACCATAAAGCTTACTATCATCTTGCACATATTGGTAAACAGGATCTTCATCTATAAAATCGCCTGTTGGCTGTAAATAAATATAATCGCTTACGTTGTTGTAAAATCCGTTTACAAAAAATTCGATATGCTCATTTCCGTATTCAAAAGAAATGTCTGTTTGGAAGTTTTGTTCATTATTTAAAGTTTCATTTCCAGTTTCATATCTATTAGCTCCGCTATGACCACCATTGGAAGTCAGCTCTGCTAAATTTGGAGCTCTAAATCCGGTTGCGAGATTTAAACGCGCAATAATATTTTTAGCAATGGTAACACGGTAACCCGCAGAAACATTAAAACTATTAAAGTTTCTGTCTAAAGCACCAATGTAGGCTTCTGAACCAACTTCCCCAGTTTCTTTTGCATCGATTTTACGAGTGTCGTAACGAAAACCTAACTGAATATCGCTATTTTTCATGTGGTAATGCGTGGTTGCCATAGCACCGAAATCAGTTGTGGTAGCATCTGGAATTAACACTTCTTCACCGTAATTTTCGTTGGTTTGGTTCATTCCTTGTACCCCAACAACGGTTTCAAACTTCCCTAATTTTGGCATGTGGTACAGCACATTATAACTCAAGGTATGTAATTTCATGTTTAGCGCTGGTTCATCTCCATGTTCGTGTTCATCCCCATGTTCATCTTCGTCATGGTCATGATCCTCTTCATCCTCATGATGATGTTCGTGTTCATCTTCATCTTCAAACTCTTTTCTGTTATTAGCAATATACCCCAAAGTAATGTCTAGGCTACTGTTATCAAAGAAAAGTGTGTTTTTCATACTGATGATATGATTGGTGATTTCTTGATAAGGAAGTAGTGGGTCACGGTCGTTGTTTTGAACTCCAATTTCTTCTGGAATTCCTAAATTAGAACGATTAAAATTGTAACGAACCTCTGTTTTAAAGTTTCGGTCTTGATAACCAAATCCAGATTTTACATCATATTCATTAAAGCGTGAGTTCGTAGCATTAATTCCACTTCCGTCTTCATAATCGGTATGCGAACCATAAGCCCCTCTAAGTAAAAATTTAAGTTTTTCACCAGAAGTTTTAAAACCAGCATTGGCAGTAATTCCTTCGGTATTTGTGTAGTAATTAAGGTTTACATCGGTATCGGTGCTATCTTGCGTAGCAAAGCGCTCAGGGTTTAAATATAAAACACCTCCAAGTGCATCCGAACCGTAGAGTAGGGAAGCAGGCCCTTTTATAACTTCAACACTTTCAATACCAGCGTCGTTCACACCAAGTCCGTGTTCCCCTCCAAATTGCTGATTTTCCAAACGAATTCCTTGAGTGTACACCAAAACTCTATTGGAGCTCAATCCTCTAATTACGGGTTTTCCAATACCGACACCAGTGCTTAATGTTTCCACACCGCTTATTTCAGAAATCCCATCCGAAAGCGTCATTGCACCTTTGGTTTTTAGTGTTTCAACACTTTGTCGTTCCACTTTCATTACGTTTTCACTTTGTAATTTATGGAATGGGGTAGAAACAATTACTTCCTCCATTTCTATTGCTGAAGGTGTTAATTGAATGGTAAATTCTGTTTGTCCGTTAATAGTGGTCGAACTCGAAAAAGTTTTAAATCCGATAGAAGAAACTACAATTTTATAAGTTCCCTGCGGAAGATTTTCCAAAACGTAATGTCCGCTTTCATCGGTACTTGTTCCTTTTTCTAGTTGAGGCAAATAGATGTTTGCAAATGGAATAGCTTCATTTGATTGTTCATCTATAACAGATCCGCTAATGGTGTTTTGAGCAGATAAAAAATATGTTGTGCTAAAGAAAAGCACAAACAATACAATATTTTTCATGTTTGTTTAATTATTTTATAAAGTATAAAAGAAGATTATTTGTGTTGATTTTATTCAGAAATACAATGAATATACAAACTAGTATATTTTTTTAAAACGTATTATTATAAAATACAAATAACTATTATTAAGTATATTAAATATGTTTAATTGAATCGTTACTTCAATATTGTTTTCAGTAGATTTAAATGAAATTTGTTGGCGGGGCGCGAAGTGAACAATCTAATTTCCTATAACTATTTAAGAAGATATAGTGATTGTAGTTTTGTTCTGGAGGAAATGAAATTACTTCAAAAGTAACTACTTCAGGAACATAATTTATTTGCTGATGATGATGAAATTTGTAAAGCTGACAATCAATATCTGTTTGATGAAAATGTGTTTTCACATGTTCATTACATTCAACATGACTGTGCTCTAGAAAAAAATGTGAAAACTTTAAAGCAGAAGGAATTAATATTGCTGAAACAAGCAACATCAATAAAAACCCAACTAATATTTTTTTAAAGTTTTCCAATGATTAGATTTTAATTCCCATGCGTCTTAGCATCTTCTTTTCAAAGTTCCAAAAAAACTTAAACTGACCGAAAAGCCATCCGAAGCAAACTAATAAAACTTGGTAAACAGGAAAGATTAATAAAATTCGAACAATCCAATAAAAAATAGGATGTAAGGAATCGGGGTGTAAGCCAATAAACTCGGTAATCGGGCCAGCAACTTTAGCTGCTGTAGAGCCTGTTACTGCAAAAACTATAAAAATTACAGCCAATTGAAAATTGGAAGTAATACCCCAGCGTTCTTTTAATTTTTCCATGAATTAATTTTCAATGCAAATATAATTGAATTTATCTGCAAGTGAAACTATCTCGGTTTTTATGAATAATTAAATATTTAGGGAGAATATTTATATTTTTATGAAAACTAAATTTGAATATCCGAAATGTATCATACTAATATTAAAATGTCAGGTCGAGCGGAGTCGAGACCCTATTTAAAGCTATTAAGCCAAATATCCTTTCTACTCCGCTCGAGGTGACAGTGCATTATGATAGATTACGGACAATCACAATACTAAAACTACTAATTTATGCATCGAAGAGACTTTGTTTCGAAAACATTCTTGGCTTCCGCAACTTTAATTGGAGGAACAACCATTGTTTTTGGAAAGTTCATGCCTAAAAATTACACTCCGTTACTTTTACAAGACCCAGATCCTTTTACACTTTTCAAAAAAAACAAGGATATGCTTGTTTTAAATGATAAGCCATGGAATATTGAGTCGAGAGCTCATTTGTTGAATGATAAAATCACTCCCAATAGCTCGATGTTTGTTAGAAATAATGGCTTGCTACCCGAGCAAATTGATGAAGATAATTGGATGCTCACAATTGATGGGGAAGCGGTAGAAAACGAAACAACTTTTACTTTATCTGAACTTAAATCGAAGTTTAAACAGTACACTTATCAGCTTACATTAGAGTGTGGTGGTAATGGACGTAAAGAATTTAATCCGCCTGCAAAAGGAAATCAATGGGGCGTAGGGGCTGTACATTGTGCAAAATGGACAGGAGTTAGACTTGCCGATGTTTTAAAAGTCGTAGGAGTTACTTCGGAAGCTGTATATATTGGTTACCATGCGGCCGACATACATTTAAGTAGAACACCAAATAAAGAGCCTATTTCTCGCGGTTGCCCAATTGAAAAAGCGATGCAAAACGAAACCTTACTAGCTTTTGAAATGAATGGAGCGCCGATACCTGTAGCTCATGGATTTCCATTGCGATTAGTAGTTGGCGGATGGCCAGCATCTGTTTCAGGAAAATGGATTAACCGCATTAGCATTAGAAATAAAGTTCACGACGGAGAAAAAATGAATGGGCAAGCATATAGAGTGCCATGTAAACCTGTTTCTCCAGGCGAAAAAGTTGCCGATGAGGATATGTGTATTATTGAGTCGATGCCCGTAAAATCGTTGATTACATACCCAAAAACTGGTGCTATGCTAAAATTAGGACAAACACTTAGGTTTAACGGTCATGCTTGGGCGGGCGATTTAGAGGTAGAAAAGGTTGAGTTTTCTATTGATTTTGGAGCCACTTGGCAATTGTGTGAATTAGAAGCACCTGTAAATAAACATGCGTGGCAACATTTTTCTGGTACAACCAATTTCCCTACCGAAGGCTATTACGAATTGTGGGCTAGAGCAACAGACTCTCAAGGGAAAAGTCAGCCTATGGTGTTACCTGGATGGAACCCAAAAGGCTATTTAAACAATGCTTGCCATCGAATTGCTCTAAAAGTAAGTTGATATGCAAAACAATCATTTTTTAAAAGAAATCAAAAAACTGATTAATAGTTTGGTCTTTTTTGTAATATCAATCATCGGGATTTCATTTTTCATCTTACTTGTTTTGTTTTATCCTGAAGCTTTTATTTTTCAGAATAATTCAGAAGAAAAAATAACAGAACAGGAGTTCCCAACATCAGAAACAAAAGTAGAAGGGATAAAAAACGGAATACATACTGAAACAGGATTTGTGGAAGGCAAAGGACTTAATGCCGTTATAGAAAACTGCACAAATTGCCACTCAGCTAAATTAGTTACTCAAAACCGAATGACTCGCGAAGGTTGGCTTTCGACAATTAGATGGATGCAACAAACCCAAAATTTATGGGATTTAGGAAAAGATGAAGCTACAATTCTCGATTACCTTTCAACCAACTATGCACCAACCGATTCTGGTAGAAGACCAAATTTGGAGGTTCAAGAATGGTATGAGCTCAATTAGAAATATAGTTTTAAAAATATATTACTGTAAAAGAAAAAGTAAGTTAGTTACCTTTTCTTTTTAACAGCTTCAACAAGTTCTAATTTTTCTAAATCGGTAGTTGTGGTAAACATTCCGTAGTTAACAAGCGCTTTGCCTTTTTCAATTTTATCGATACTTCCAACCGATTTACTGTCTATTAAGCGCACTCGATCGCCAACTTTTAAAATGTGTTTAGGCTTTTCGGGTTGTTTAGCTTTTTCAACTTTTTCTTTTTTCTTTTTTTCTCGAATTACCTTAACTTCTTTTTGTACTTCAGCTTCAACAGCTTTTTTCTTGGCGCGTTCTTCTTTCTTTTTAGCGGCCGATTCTTTTTTACGCTTTGAGTTTTCGGTTTCTACAATCCGAAGAAATTCAGAAATTAAAGGACGCTTCTTTTTATTGATAAAATAACTCTCGGATATATCGTTAATTTTATTTCCGAGGTAAATCATACGCTGATTATGGTCGTACAACTGCTGGTAATTTTCGAGTTTCGCTTTGATTTTTACATTGAGTTCTTCCAAACGTTTAGCTTCATCGCGAGCTTTGTCTTCTTCTTCTTTTAGATTACTCGATGTTTTTTCCATTTTACTACGTTGCTTTTGTAGCTTAGCAATGGTGGCGTCAAAACGCACTTTTCCGCGTTCAATTTTTTTCTTAGCCCGATTGATTAAGCTGTACGGAATTCCGTTTTTCTGAGCAACTTCAAATGTAAACGAGCTTCCTGCTTCGCCTAAAACCAATTTAAAAACAGGTTCCAAAGTACGGTTGTCAAAACGCATATTGGCGTTGGTAGCGTGGGGGAGTTCGTTGGCGAGTATTTTTAAATTTGCGTAATGCGTAGTGATAATTCCAAAAGCTTCACGCTCGTAAAATACTTCTAAAAATGTTTCTGCCAGCGCTCCTCCAAGTTCAGGGTCACTCCCAGTACCAAACTCATCAATTAAAAATAGCGTTTCGCTATTACATTTCCGAAGAAAATAATTCATGTTTTTTAAGCGATAGCTATAAGTACTCAGGTGATTTTCGATAGATTGATTATCGCCAATATCCGTTAAAATGGTATCAAACAAACACATTTCGCTTCGTTCATGCACAGGTACTAAAAGTCCGCTTTGAAGCATTACTTGTAAGAGCCCAACAGTTTTTAAGGTGATACTTTTCCCTCCAGCATTCGGTCCAGAAATAACAATAATCCGATTTTCTGGATGTAATTCGATTGTCTGCGGATACGTTTTTGCGCCCTTTGCTTTGTTTGTGAGATACAGCAAAGGGTGGTAAGCATCGATAATATTAAAATGTCTTTCTTCTGAAATTTTAGGCAAAAGCGCATTCATTTTATCGGCATACTTTGCTTTGGCAGCAACTACATCAATCTGTGTTAAAAACGCCTGATAATCGATTAACAAGCTTCTATACGGACGAAGAAAGTTGGTGAGTTCTTTTAGTATTTTCTGAACTTCTTCTTTTTCCTCGTATTCCAAATTATTGAGTTCCCTATTGTAATGTCGAGTCGCTTCAGGTTCAATATACACAATACTTCCCGTTTTAGAATTCCCCATAATAGCGCCTTTTACACGCTTGCGATACATCGCTTTTACCGCCAAAACACGACGATTGTCAATAACGGTTTCTCTAATGTCGTCCAAAATTCCTGCGGAAGCATAACTGCTAAGCGCACCTGTAAAACTCTGATTGATTTTTCCGCGAACCAAATTTATCTCTTTTCTGATATTGAAAAGGGCAGGAGAAGCATCGTCTTTAATTTCTCCAAACCGATCGATAACATGTTCTATTTTTTGCTGAATTTCTTTGGTGAATTCTATTTCCTGAGCCAGTGAATGTAGTGTAGGATAGTATTCGTGAAACTTTTTATAAAATTGAATATGATTGTTTACCGTAACCGAAATTGATGAAATTCTTCTAAATCCTTCAACTTCAACCACTGTATTTTCAATACCTAATAACTGAATTTCTTTTGAAATAGCATCAAAATAATGAGGCGGAATACTATTGTTGTTTTCAAATGAAGCTAGATATTCATTTGTTAGATGCAAAGAAGTGAGCAACTGCTCCTTTTTGCGAAAAGGTTTTATGTCTAAAGCACTCTCCTTTCCTTGTTCGGTGATACAAATTTCTGAAACTTGCATGAGTACTTTGGAAAACTCGAGGTCTTGTAAGGTTTTTTCGTGTATTTTATTCATATAGATAAACTCCCAAAACGTTGGATTTAGGCAAATTTACGGACTAATTTAGACTTACAAAGTAATTTTCTAATTGTTCTACGGAAGTGAAGTGTTGATACTTCTGCTGAATATAAATTTAGTTTAATAAATATTTATAATTTGTTAATATCATTATTTCATTTTTGTCTTGACACAAAAACGAAACAAACCTGCCTGCGGAAGGCAGGAAAGTCAAGACTGATTAAAAAAGCATTAAAAATCTACGGAAACATCCACCACAGATTAAAAGAACTCACTTTGTTCAAACAGCTTTTAATCTCTTATCCATCCTGCTTCCTTGATTTTCTTCACTTTTTTAATAGGTCAGTTTCCATAAACATAAAAACCATCCTAATTGAGTTTTGGTATTTATTGTAATTCATCTTAACAAAAAAGAAAATTGATAAAAGTTCTTTATTTTTTCAGTTCGTTTGAAACCTATATTTTTACGCTGAAAACAATACCAAATGAATTTAACCATCCATCCTAGTTGGGAAACTGTTCTGCAAGAAGAATTTACCAAAGATTACTTTAAAGAATTAATGTCTTTTGTAAATGAAGAATACAACACAAATGTATGTTACCCTCCAAAAGCTGATATTTTCAAAGCCTTTAACGCTTGTTCGTTAGATGCGGTGAAAGTTGTAATTATTGGTCAAGACCCGTACCACGGTCTAAACCAAGCCAACGGATTGGCATTTTCGGTACAAGATGGAGTGAAACATCCACCGTCTTTAGTAAACATTTTTAAGGAATTAGAAACCGACATCTTAAAACCATACCCTGTAAGTGGAAATCTGGAAGCATGGGCAGAACAAGGAGTTTTATTACTCAATGCGACTTTAACAGTAAGAGCACATGAAGCGGGAAGTCACCAAAACCAAGGATGGGAAACTTTTACCGACGCAGTGATTAAAACCATTTCTCAAGAAAAAAGTAATGTTGTTTTTCTACTTTGGGGAGGTTATGCAAAACGCAAAGTAAAGCTGATAGATACACAAAAACACCATGTGTTAACAGCTGGACATCCGTCGCCATTAAGCGCCAACAGAGGATATTGGTTTGGCAATAAGCACTTCAGTGAAACTAACAAAATTTTAACCGAAATAGGGCAGAAGTCTATAAATTGGTAATATTTCGAATACTAAACTACAATAAATTAAACTACAATAAATTAAACTACCTAAATTACTACTATGATTAAATTTATGCGAGCAATTTTGTTTTGCACGATTACATTTTCTTCTATTTATGCTCAGAATGATTTTGAGGTTATTATGAATAATATTCAGCAAATAAATAGAGAACAACTTACAGATATTTCAAAACTAGATTCTACTGTAAAAAAATACAATTCAACTTATAAAAGTGAAGGCTATTGGACTGATGTTGATTATGAAACTGCGAGTAAAACATATTGGTACCCATTAAATCATTTAGTTAAAACAGCAACCTTAGTAGATGCCTATGTTAATCCAGGAAGTACATTTTATAAGGACTCTGAATTGTTTTCAAGAATTTCTAAAGCTCTAGAATATTGGAATCAAAGAAATTTAAAATCTAAAAGTTGGTGGTTTAATCAAATTGCGACTCCGCAAAAGTTGGGAGAATTATTAATTATACTTCGTCAAGGAGAACAACAACTCGATAAAGATTTAGAAGTATCATTACGTGAGAAAATGAAGCGTGGAAATCCTTTTTACAGAACTGGTGCTAATAAACTTGATATAGCCCTACATTTTATTTATTATGGATGTTTAGCTGAAGACGAACGAATCTTAAAAGTTGGAGTAAGTCAATCTTTTGAGCCATTGAGATTGTCTGAAGAAGATGGAATTCAGTATGATTATTCTTATCAACAGCACGGAGATCAATTGTATATTGGTGGGTACGGAGAGGTATTGGTAAACACAGAAGTAAAGGTTGCAAAATATTTACAAAACACTTCTTATGCATTGTCTGGCGAGCAATTGGCAATTTTTAGAGACTTCATTATAAACACTTATTTAAGAGTACACAGAGGGAAGTATATGGATTTTACGGTTAATGGTCGGTCTATAAGTCGTAAAAACAACACCAATAAAGAAGGGTTTAAAAATATATTAGCAGACTTAATAAAAATAGATCCATTGTATGCTGAGATTTATGAGGATGCCATACTTCGATTTACAGATTCTTCAAAGGTTGGAAATGGAGTAAAACAACAACTTACTCATTATTGGATTTCAGATTATACTTTATACAATTCTCCAAAATTTGACTTTTCTGTTCGTACCGCATCAACAAGAACATCTAAATCGGAAACGGGAAATGGAGAAAGTTTAAAAAGTCATTTTGTAGCCGACGGAGCTACTTGTATTCGTGTGGATGGAGATGAATATTACAATATCTTTCCTATTTGGGAGTGGAATAAAATTCCAGGGGTAACAGCTCCAGAAACTTCTCAGTTTCCAAAACGGAAGCATTGGGAAGACAAAGGTACGTCTACATTTACTGGCGCCGTTACAGATAGTATCTACGGAGTGACAACGTATGTGCTGAATGAATATAATACTTCAGCAAAAAAAGGTTGGTTTTTCTTTAAAGATGAAGTTGTTTGCTTAGGAGCAGGGATTACTTCAACAGCAGAAGAGCCTATTTTAACTACTATTAATCAGAGTTTATTAGATGGCACTGTTTCTATTTCTTCTGAAGAAAAAATATCAAACCTAGGTAAGAATGAAAAGTTAGATTTGAATGCTGTAGATTGGATTTTTCATGATAAAATAGCCTACTTTTTTCCAGAGGAAGAGCATGTGACAATTTCTAATAAAGCACAAAGCGGAAGCTGGGCTTCTATAACTAAGACTGGAGACAAATCATTAATTTCAGAAGAAGTGTTTACATCGTATATATCTCATGGGAAGAAGCCAAATAATCAATCATACGCGTATATCGTAGCACCAGGTTTGACAACAATTTCTGAAGTTAAAATGTTTGATGAAGATGATTTGCAAATTCTTCAAAATACAGAAAAGCTACAGGCTGTTTACAAAAAATCTGAAGGTGTTTATCAAATTATCTTTTATGAAGCAGGTACATTTAAAGATAAAAGCGTAAAAATATCTGTTGATGCTCCGTGTGTTATGTTGGTGAAAGGTTCAAGTTCAGAAACAATTAAAATTTCCGTAGCCGATCCAAGTCAGTTAAAATCAACATTAAATATTCAAGCTAAATTTCCAAAGCTCAAAGGGAAAATAGAAAAAGAAATTATATTTCCGCAGGGGAATTATAAAGGTTCTAGCACATCTATAATTTTAAAATAGAAACTGAGTTACATTGGAAAATACCAAAAAGAAGGCTGTCCTATTAATATACAAGACAGCCTTCATTTTATGAATTATAAATGCTCTTAAAGAGTTACATTTTGCACAATTTCATTATACGAAACCGAATGGTCTATAATATTTAAAAGTGCTAATTGTTCTTGAATATTTTTAATCATAATTGGAGAGATATTTTCTTGACTCCAACGTGTTATAGAAAGCCACTCTTGGATGTCTTCAACTTTCTGCTCATATCTATTCGCTAACATTCTGTCGATACTTGGGATATCTTTAAAATCTTCAGTATACGTATTTATTACTTCAAGTATATGCGAAATCAATGAAGCATTTTTATTTAAAACTTCTTCACGTACCGCAATTACAAAACATGGCCATGGAGTAGGGCAGTCGCTAATTCTTCTAAAAATACCTTTGTCTACCAACGGTTTTGTGGTGAAGTGCTCCCACATGAAATAATCGGCAGTACCATTTGTTAGCGCATCTACGGCGCCATTAATATTATTAACAACTTCAAACTTTAAATCGTTATGATCCCAACCATTATTGTTTGCGTTTACATACGCCATTAAATGACTTCCACTTCCGTATCTAGAAATAGCAGTGGTTGTGTTTTTTAAATCATTTAGAGTTTTATGATTTGATTGTGCGCCTACGTGAATACCCCAATACAATGGCGATTGCACAAAAACTTGTACAATTTTTGAAGGATTTCCGCCAACTATATCTTTTACAATACCTTCGGTAAGAATAATTGCAATGTCGGTAGTTCCTTCACGGAGCATATTGCACATTTTACCTGTTCCTTCTGGAACATCTGTCCATTCTAAATCGATTCCTCTTTCTTCAAAAGCACCTTCTTCGATTGCTAAATGCCAAGGTAAATTAAAGTGTTCTGGAACACCTGCAATTTTAATTGTCTTCATATAGCTGTTTTGTATGTAAGCAATATCAAAGCTAAGTAAAAGCGATTAAAAATTTGAGATTTTTTCTAAGGTATATTGAATTAGTTTTTCGGTTGCTGAAGTTGGATTTTTAGAAAAATTCTTATTCGGACGATTTGCTAAAATACAATTCATAGAAACTGCTCGGTGTCCTAAAAGGTTTGATAAACCATATATTCCAGCTGTTTCCATTTCTAAATTAGTTATTTTCAGTCCGTTAAAATCAAAAGATGCTAGTTTGTCATTCAGAAGAGGATCTTGTGTGTCTAATCTTAATTTTCGAGATTGTGGTCCGTAAAATCCAACATTGGTAGCAGTAAACCCTAAATGAACATTTTTAGAAAGTAGTTGCTTTCCTAAAGATTCATTGAATTTAACTACATACGGTGTCGATTTTTCTTTAAACCATTGCGTATGCTTCACTATTTCTTCTTGAATTTCTTTGTGCTGAATATGTTCACTTTTATAAAAATGAAGTAAACTATCAAACCCAACGGCATATTCACTCATCAGAAAATCGTCTACTTTAATTTCAGGCTGTAAAGAACCCGTAGTACCAATTCGGATAATGTCTAATTGTTGTAAATTACTTTTAACGGCTTTGGTTTCAAAGTCAATATTTACAAGCGCATCGAGTTCATTAAATACAATGTCTATATTGTCGGTACCTATTCCTGTTGAAATGACCGAAATTCGTTTTCCATTTAAATAGCCCGTATGGGTAACAAACTCTCGTTTTCCTTTTTTGAGTTCAACCGAATCAAAATATTTTGAAACTGTTTCAACTCTATCGGGGTCTCCAACGGTAATGATGGTATTTGCAATATCTTCTGGACGTAGATTTAAATGGTAGATACTCCCGTCGTCATTCAGGATAAACTCAGAAGCTGGAATTTTCACTCGATTATAATTTTAGCAGTTGCGCACCATCTTCTACAAACAAAAAAGAATATTTTGGCGTTCCACCTAAATATTCTTTGTCATTCCTAATGATAGGGTAGTAGTTTTCGATAGCTTCGGCTACATTCACTCCGGTTTTTGTAAGTTTAACGGGGTTAAACGATTTAAAAAGCGGTCTTAAAGTAGTAGCCATTTTTGAGAATTGTATATCGCCAAAACCATAAACTCCTTGGTCTTTAAGCATTTCGTGTACAATTTCTTCTTTTGAATTTAATGTTTGCTGAATGCTTTTCTGAAGCATTTTGTTTTCCAATTCATTTAAACCATTTTTTAAGCTTGGAAATCTATGAATATGTGCTTCCATTGCTTTTGATAAATAACTTAGCTGACTTTTGTTCTGTTTGATAGCATTCTGCAAGCGAATTGGGTTATTTTCACAATAAAGTTGCCAAATATAATCGCCGTATTCAATATCATCTTTAGTGAGGTAAACTCTATTTTTATAAAGATTTTTAAGAGATTCTTGTGTTAAATCGGTAAGGGCATAAAGTTTATCGGAAGCATCTTCGTTTCCAGCGCAAACAATAGCTATGGAAGCATCGCTTCTGTTTTTTTTAAGCCAACTTAACATTGCAATCATGTTTACCTGACAAAATAAATCGTATTCAAACCAAAGTACAATTTCGTCTTGCGTTTTTTGATTGCAAAGATTTCGATACTCCTTCAAAGTTTTATTGATAAAGGTATCCTTGGTAATTTTATAGGCTCTGTTTAAATATTCGTAACGTTGTCGCCAAAAAGTTTCGCTCCCAACATCGTTGCTAGTTTTACCTTCGCATAGCATTTCTCGCCATGTAATAATATCTCCAGAAATGTTGAGTTTTTCTAAAACAGCAGTAAAGCTGTCGCCGTTTGTAATATGAAGTGTTTTAGCCATTTAGTTATAGGTTGAGGACTGTAAATGTATTAATTATGAATTAATAAACAAGAAAAGTTACGTTAATTCTTAACTGGAAATTCAATAAAATATTGAATACTTCTTGTGGTTATTGCCCTTCAAAACACATTAACCACCTACACGCTTTACTTTGAATCCTTTTTCTTTTAACAAATCCATAATGGTATCTCGATAATCTCCTTGAATGATAATTTTATCATCTTTAAAAGACCCTCCAACACTTAGCTTCGTTTTTAATTCTTTAGCTAATTTTTTAAAATCTTCAGTAGCGCCGGTGTACCCATCAATGATAGTGATGGGCTTACCTTTGCGCTTTTCATATTTACACAAAAGCGGATCTTCTTGCATCCAAATAGCATCTGGATCGGCTTCTGGTTTTGGTTCTTCCTTAAACTGATGGTCTGGGAATAAGTTTTTTAACTGATCTTGTAAATCCATTGCTGTATTAACTTCAGTATAATTTATTTTTTAATTAAGCCTAGTTCAATTAAACGCTCGTGTAAAAATTCACCTGCAGTGATATCTTCATAAAGTTTCGGGTGCTCTTCATCAATACAATTCTCTAGTACATTTAGTGGCATCTCACTCACAGGATGCATGAAAAACGGAATTGAATATCTAGAAGTTCCCCACAACTCTTTTGGCGGATTTATAACTTGGTGTATGGTAGATTTTAATTTGTTGTTCGTATGTCTCGAAAGCATATCTCCAACGTTAATCATCAATTCATCTGGCTCGGCAATAGCATCAATCCATTCGCCTTCGTGGTTTTGCACTTGTAAACCTCTACCTTGCGCACCCATTAAAAGTGTAATCAAATTGATGTCTCCATGCGCTGCTGCACGCACTGCATTTTTAGGCTCTTGCGTAATAGGAGGGTAGTGAATTGGACGTAAAATAGAATTTCCGTTTTTGATGTATTTATCAAAATAAGTTTCTTCTAAATTTAAATGAAGTGCCAACGCACGTAACACGTATTTCGCCGTTTTTTCTAGTTGTTTATAAGTTTCTTCGCCAACTTTATTAAAATTGTCAAGCTCTTTAACTTCTACATTTGGTGGATATTCTTTTTCGAGTTTTGGATCGTCTTCTACATATTGTCCGAAGTGCCAAAATTCTTTTAAATCACCTTCTTTTTTACCTTTTGCATGCTCTTTCCCAAAAGAAGTATATCCTCTTTGTCCGCCAATTCCTTCAATTTCATAAGTGTCTTTTACTTCCTGCGGAAGATCGAAAAACTTCTTAATTTCACTATATAAATTATCAATCAATGTATCCGACAAAAAGTGTCCTTTTAAGGCTACAAAACCAATTTCTTCGTATGCCTTTCCAATTTCGTTTATAAATTTTTGCTTACGAGCAGGATCTTCCGATAGAAAATCACTTAAATCAACGCTAGGTACTTTATTCATTTGTATAACATTTTAAGTAGCTGCCACTACATTACATAACAAATGTAACGATTTCTTAGGCGATTCAATAATTTCAAAAAGAACTTTTTACAATCACGAAAAACACTACGCGGTAATCTTATTTTTTCTACATTTGAGTATATTACTTCGGAAAAAACTCGCCAAGTAATAAGTTGAAAACATACGGATTAGAACCTGTATGATAAAATTTAATCTCACTTTGAAAATAAAGTTTGGGTTATGAATAAAGCTACTGACACGCATTTTTTTGAATACGACAACCGATTTGTAAGTAACGAAACGGCATTGAATCTTTATAAAAACATGCTTAAACCTAGATTAATTGAAGAAAAAATGCTGATTCTCCTCCGACAAGGAAAGGTCTCAAAATGGTTTAGTGGAATAGGGCAAGAGGCGGTTTCGGTAGGAGTGACGATGGCTTTGGAAACCGATGAGTATATTTTGCCAATGCACCGAAATTTGGGTGTTTTTACAACTAGAAATATTCCTTTATACCGATTGTTCTCGCAATGGCAAGGCAAGGCAAACGGATTTACAAAAGGGCGCGACCGCAGTTTTCACTTTGGTACGCAAGAATATAAAATTATCGGAATGATTTCGCATTTAGGTCCGCAGTTAGGCGTAGCCGACGGAATTGCTCTTGCCCATAAAATTAGAAATGAAGCAAAAGTTACCGCTGTTTTTACAGGAGAAGGAGGAACTAGCGAAGGAGATTTTCACGAGGCGCTAAATGTAGCTTCGGTTTGGTCGTTGCCTGTTTTGTTTTGTATTGAAAATAATGGCTACGGACTCTCAACACCAACTTCCGAGCAGTACAACTGCGAAAACCTTGCAGATAGAGGCGTTGGCTACGGAATGGAAGCGCATATCATCGATGGAAACAATATATTGGAAGTTTATACAAAAGTTAGTGCTTTGACAAAAAGTATGAGAGAAAATCCGCGTCCGATATTGCTTGAGTTTAAAACCTTCAGAATGCGAGGACACGAAGAGGCGAGTGGTGTGAAATATGTTCCGAAAGAGATTTTAGCTGAATGGAAGCAGAAAGATCCTATTAGTAATTACGTTCAGTTTTTAAAAGACGAAGCAATTTTAACTGAAGAAAATGATAAAGCGCTTCATGAGGAAATTCAGAATGAAATTGATGAAAATCTAGTTATTTCTTTTGCTGAAAATGAAATAACTCCTGATGTAACTAATGAATTAAATGATGTTTTTCAATCATTTAAAAATAAAGAAGTTACAAAATCAGAAGCAACGAATACTATTCGGTATATTGATGCGGTTTCTGAAGGTTTAAAACAAAGTTTAGAAACACATAAAAACCTCATTGTCATGGGGCAAGATATTGCAGAGTACGGCGGGGTTTTTAAAATTACGGAGGGTTTTGTTGAGTTATTCGGAAAAGAACGTATCAGAAATACACCTATTTGTGAATCGGCTATTGTGGCGACTGCTATGGGACTTTCAATAAACCAAATGAAAGCTGTTGTAGAAATGCAGTTTGCCGACTTTGTTTCAAGCGGATTTAATCCCATTGTAAATTATTTAGCAAAATCTTATTATCGTTGGGGGCAAAATGCCGATGTGGTTATTAGAATGCCATGTGGTGGCGGTGTAGGAGCAGGGCCATTTCATTCGCAAACCAATGAAGCTTGGTTTACCAAAACACCCGGACTCAAAGTGGTTTATCCGGCTTTTCCTCAAGATGCGAAAGGACTTCTAATTGCATCAATAAACGATCCTAATCCAGTGATGTTTTTTGAGCACAAAGCGCTTTACCGTACCATTACAGCCGAAGTCCCTACCAATTACTATACTACAGAAATCGGCAAAGCTTCAGTTATTTCAGAAGGGAAAGATATTACTATAATTTCCTACGGAATGGGTGTGCATTGGGCTTTAGATGTAATTTCAGAAAATCAAAACATTTCTATTGAACTTATTGATTTAAGAACACTTTGTCCTTTGGATGAAAAGACCATATATACTTCAGTAAAAAAGACAGGAAAAGTATTAATTGTACAAGAAGACACACTTTTCGGCGGGATTTCGAGCGATATTTCTGCTTTAATTATGGAAAATTGTTTTGAGTATTTAGACGCACCCGTAAAAAGAGTTGCGAGCTTAGAAACACCAATTCCGTTTGATAAAAACCTTGAAAATCAATATTTAGCAAAGAGTAGATTGCAAAATGCCTTAGAAGAATTGCAGAGATATTAGTTTAGACTGAAATTAAATATATGTTAATTTAATAAGTATTTACTTATATTTAACAGTTTTTATTTACCTTTATAGGTACATCAACAATAATTTTTTAAACTAAACAATCATGAAAAATAAGGCGTATATTTTTATACTGATGGTGTCTTTAGTATTAACATCTTGCGGACTTAGCAAAGAGAACAAAGACAACAGAAAAACCTTAGACGGTACTTGGAAACTTACAAACATTGACTATCAAAACAACGAAGGTTATTTTAAGTCGGTGCTTTTTGGTGATGTTTCTGCAAAGTGCTTTAAAGGAAGTGAATGGTTTTTCCGTTCAAACAATAGTACAGGGTACTACAACATTTTAGAGCCAGGGGATTGTTCTCCAGGACAACGTAACATTCGCTGGTCTATTCAAGACGATCCTAACGGAAATCCTAATCGTTTTCAATTTAAATTTATTGACGAAAAGAAAAATGACGTTGGAGGAGGATATGGTTATGTTTTCCAAATCAACTCATTATCTCCACAAACAATGGTGATTTCTGCGGATGCTCCTGTAGGATCTGAAACTGTTACAGTGGTATATGAATTTACAAAGATTGCATCGCTTAGATAAGCAATTAAACCAACCAAACGAACGAAAACTCTCTTAAGTTTTTAATCGACCAATAAAAAAAATAATAAAAAATAACAGATGAAAAAAATAATCTTAAAAAGCGGAATCGTATTCACTTCTTTACTGATGTTAGTAAGTTGTGAAGCTATCAAAAATTCGAATAACACACAGCGTGGAACTGCAATTGGAGCAGGTTCTGGAGCAGCTATCGGAGGTATTATCGGGAATAATGTAGGAGACGGAAACAACTCTGTACTTGGTGCTATTATTGGTGCTGCAGTAGGTGGAGCTGTTGGTAACAGAATTGGTAATAAAATGGATAGAAATGCTGAAGCAATTGAAGAAGCAATTCCAGGAGCTGAAGTAACCAGAATTGGTGAAGGTATCAATGTTACTTTTGATGAAAACAGCGGTGTGAAATTCGCTTTAAATTCTGCTGATATTTCTCCAGAAGGGCAAGAAACACTTAGAAAAATGGCAGAAGTATTTGTTGAATATGATGATACAAATATTTTAATTGAAGGACATACAGATAGTTCTGGAGCAGATTCTTACAATATGTCTCTTTCTGAAAAGAGAGCAAAATCTGTAAGAGATTTTCTTGCTTCAAACGGAGTATCTACTTCAAGAATGACAACAAAATGGTATGGTGAAACACAACCAAAATTCGATAATACTACAGAAGAAGGACGTGTAAAAAACAGACGTGTAGAACTTGGTATTGTTGCTAGTCAAGAAATGATTCAAGAAGCAAAATCAGAATAATTAAGTACTAATTTCAAACAAAAAGGTCCGATGAATATCGGACCTTTTTTTATATCAAAAATCTAGCTTTTATTTAGCCTTCATCTTTTCTTTCTTTTTGCGAAGTTGTCTTTCTAAATCGTCTGCAGCTTCAGCAATAGACATTTCAAATTTCTCATGAGATGCCTCAGCAAATAGGCGAGGACCAGGTACACTTACACGAATGTTACAAATTTTCCCTGTATCCTTAGCCGATGTATTTTCAGTTTTAAAAAACACATCGGCACGAACAATAAAATCATACTTATCTACAAGTTTTTGGAGTCTTTTAGCTGTTAACTCCTCCAGGCGACTGCTCGCAGCCACACTGTCATACTCAAAGTTTATTTGCATATTAACCAGTTTTTATTCCTTATTAAAAAAGCATCAATTACCTTGATGTCTTCCTTATAAATTTACTAAAATTAATAATGCTGAAAAAGGATTTTTACTTAAAGTATAATTAATTTTTTAGGCGGAATTGGTCTACAAATGTTCGGTTAGTTTCTTTACTAAATCATTTTTAGAAACCATTCCAGATTGCCTCCAAACAGAAGCTCCGTTTTTAAAAACCATAAACGTTGGCACACCTCTAACTTGAAAACGCGCAGCTAATTCTTGGTTTTTATCTACGTTAATTTTTATAATATTTACATTGTTTCCCATTACTTTTTTTACATCATCAAGTATTGGCATCATTGTTTGACATGGGCCACACCAATCAGCAAAAAAATCAATTAAAACAGGCTTATTAACATCTATTATATCTTTAAAACTACTTTTCATTTACGCTTTTTTATGGGTTTTAATTCTTATAAAAGAATTCACTTTAAATTAATACGATTGAAACTATATTTTGGTCGTTATTAACTTAATTTCCTTGCGTTTTTTCTGGATGTAAATACTTTTTCTCCATCCAAAATGTACCAAACGGAATAATTGAACAAAGTAACACTATAAATAATGTAGTTATTGACCATTTTAGCCTTCTATAAAATACAAAAGCCATCACTACGTATGCAATAAATAAGATTCCGTGGAGCATTCCTACAATTCGGTTTGGTCCTTGGATATCCATTAAATATTTTAACGGCATTGTTACTCCAAAAAGTAATAAATATGAAATTCCTTCAAGGATGCTAACAAGTCTAAAGTTCTTTATATTCATCGATATTTTTTTTACAAAAGTAAACTAGCAAAATTAGTTTACTGCGTTTAAAGTGTTAAAATAGCGCTTATTTTGGAAGCATATTTCCAAGCAGGAGGGAAGCCACAATCCATAAAATAATAGAAAGTAAGCCGCCAATAATTAAAAAATGTTTGAATTTATAAATCCCTAATCCGTAAATTAACGTATTAGTTTGATACCCCAAAGGCGTAAAAAAACTAAAATTGGCTGAGAATAAAACAGCAAGAATAAACGGTTTAAGTGGTAAATTACTAGCCGATGCTAGTGAAATGGCAATCGGTGTCATAATTATAGCTGTAGCGTTGTTGGAAATAATCCCGCTGAGCAACATGGTAAATAAAAATATGAGTCCGATTATAATTGTTGGGGCTTTTCCTGAGATTAAAGCTAATAATTGTGTAGATACCCATTGGTCGGCACCGCTGTTATTCATTGCGATACCAAGCGGTATCATCCCAGAAAGAAGGAAAATAATTTCCCAATTTATATTCTTGTAAACATTATTAAGCTGAATACAATTAAAAAAGAGTAATAAAAAACAGCCCGTTAAAGCACTTGCCAAAATAGGTAAAACGCCTGTAGCTGCAAGTGCAATAACAGTTATTAGTATTCCAAAAGTTAATGCCTTTTTATAGGCTGGAATGTTAGAAAACGTAGTATGTTCTTGTAAAACAGCCATGTTTTCTATCGTTCCTAATTCGTTAAGGTTTTCTTTTGGTATTTCAACCAATAAACGATCGCCCACTTTAAGTTTAATATGCTCGGCACTTATATTTAAGAGTTTGTCCTTTACATTTTTAATGTTTTTTCTTCGTTTGATAGCTAGTGGAATTCCACCTAAAAATGTTTTGTTTTTAAGTTCGTTGAGTGAACGTTTCAATAAGGGAGCACCTGGTAACATCAAAATTTCAACGATAGCATTTTGTTGCGCATCAAATTCGTTTTTTTCATTTTCAGATGTATTTTTTTCTTCGGAAACACTGTAATTATTCAGTATAACTCCTTGCATTCCTTTTATTTCCATTAAAATATCTAGATTACAAGAGAGTAGGAGCTTGTCGCCTTTTTTCAAGGTAATGTATTTCCCAGGAGCTTTATTTGAAATGCCATTTCGGGTTAATTTTAATAGCGTGATTCCTTCATTTTTAAACAGAAATGTATCTTCTATTTTCTTATCAATACAATTAGCATTTTCAGTAAACTCAATACTAGTAAGGAATTGCTCTAGTTCATATTCTTTGGTAATATTTTTTGAAGTTCCCCACGGAAGTAAAAAAGAAGTCAAAGTAATAAATACAATTCCAATGCCTAAAAATATCAATCCGTATAAAGAAAATTCAAAAAAAGTAAAGCGTTCCGCACCAAATTTAGAAGCAATGGAGTTGATAATTAGGTTAGTAGAAGTTCCCATAAGTGTACAACTTCCGCCTAAAATACCTGCAAAAGATATCGGTAAGAGTAATTTTGATTGTGATATATTATGTTTAATAGAAAGTTCTGCTAGAATTTTAATAAATACAATAACAACTGCCGTAGTGCTTATAAATGCTGAAATTCCTCCAGAAATGATCATGAATGTTGGAATTAATAACAAAAGCGGTAGCACTTTAAATTTCTTTAATCCGTTGGCTAACATTTGAATAATTCCGTTTTGTTCTAAAGCTATAGCAATTATCATTAAGCAGAGTACGGTAATTGTTGCAGAATTTGAAAATCCGCTGATAGCTTCTTCAGGAGTTACAATTCCGAAGAGTAACAGACTCACAATTATAAAGAAGGCAATTTTATCTACAGGAAATATTTCAAAGGCAAAAAATACAATTACCAAAGCTAATACAACGAATACGTATATAATTTCTATTGTCATGGCGGTAGAATGGTTGGTTGTATTAAATGTATTTTATTTTGATGGAAGTGAGATTTTAATTGTAAATACTTTAACACAAATAGGTATAGGAGGTATTTCTAAATATTCTATTTTACATAATATAAATTATAAAACAAAAATGTGTAATAAAAAAAGCTATCATGATTGATAGCTTTAATTTGTAAATAATTATATGATGATATCTATGCTTAATTAAGCGTTTTTAGATCGATTACAAAACGATATTTAACATCGCCATTTTCTAAACGTGTAAAAGCTTCATTAACTTCTGGTACGCTAATTAATTCAATATCGGCTGTAATTTGATGTTTAGCACAAAACTCTAACATTTCTTGAGTTTCGGCAATTCCTCCAATATTTGAACCAGAAAAACTTTTACGACCGTTAACAACATTAAACGCACCAACTTCAAGAGGTTCATTTGGAAGTCCAACTAACACCAAACTACCATCAACATTTAATGCTTGTAAATATGTATTGACATCGTGTTTTGCAGAAACTGTATCCAAAATCATGTCAAAACCACGAGCCGTTTTCATTTGCGCTGGATCTTTAGAAAGTATTGCAAAATCAGCTCCTAAGCGTTTAGCATCAGCTACTTTAGCTTCCGAAGTTGTAAAAACAGTAACTTCGGCACCCATTGCTTTTGCAATTTTAATTGCCATGTGTCCGAGGCCTCCAATACCAATAATTCCTACTTTTTTACCGGGTCCAACTTTCCAATGTTTTAAAGGTGAATACACTGTAATTCCTGCACATAATAAAGGTGCGGCCGCAGCTAAATCATCGAAATCTGGCATTTTTAAAACGTAATTTGCATCAGCAACTATACGTTCTGAAAATCCGCCGTAAGTCATACCACCCAAGTGTTTATCTGGAGAGTTAAATACAACTGTCCATCCTTCTTCACAAAATTGTTCTTCTCCTTCATTACATTGATGGCAATGTCCACAACTATCAACAATACAGCCAATAGCCGCAATATCGCCCACTTTAAATTTGGTGACTTCACTTCCAATCTTTGTAATCTTCCCAACTATTTCATGCCCAGGAACAATTGGATATGTAGTTCCTCCCCAATCATTGTGTACAGCATGTAAGTCGGAATGACAAATCCCGCAGTATAAAATGTCTATTTCTACATCGTTGGCAAGTAAACCTCTTCTTTTAATATCTATATTTTGCATCGGTGCCTCCGCGGCGTCTGTACCATATGCTTTTACAATTGTTGTTTCCATAGTGTTTTATTTAAATTTTATAATCAGAATCGCTTACTTTTTCCATCCAAGTAACCGCTTCTCCATTAACTTCTTCTTGAATTGCAATGTGTGTCATCGATTTATGTTGCGATGCACCATGCCAATGCTTTTCATTGGGTGCAAACCACACAACATCCCCTGGTTTTATTTCTTCTACTAGGCCTCCTTCGCGTTGTACCCACCCTACTCCTTCTGTAACTATTAAAGTTTGTCCGGCCGGATGTGTGTGCCAAGCTGTTCGGGCTCCTGGAGTAAAGGTTACTTTTGCTCCTGCTGCCTTTGTAATTTCAGGTTGTTGCGTAAATAAAGGGTCTATTTGTACAGCTCCAGTAAACCAATCGTCTGGGCCTTTGACTGTGGCTTGTGCTCCATTTCTAATGATTTCCATATACTTATATTTATTTTATAAGAATTAAAACTTGAGTAGAGAACAAAATTACAAACAGTAGGTAGGGAATCTGCAATAATTATCAAACCAAAAAATATGATTTTCAAACAATAAATTAACTTCGGAAAGCTTTAGGGGTTGTATTGGTGTGCCTTTTTATAAAGTTATTAAAATATGTTGAATATTCAAATCCAAGGGCGTAGGCAATTTCGTTTACATTCCAATTTGTATGCTGTAACAAGGCTTTTGCTTCGTGTACAATTCGCTCTTGAATATGCGTAGAAGTAGATTTTCCAGTAATCTCTTTTACAGATCGATTGAGATGATTTACATGTACCGATAAAACTTCGGCATAATCTTTTGCACTTCGGAGTTTTAAAGGATTATCGGCAGTTTCAATTGGGAACTGACGCTCCAAAAGTTCTAAAAACACTGCGGTTAACCTAGCTGAAGCATTCATTTGTAATAGCTCGTCTTTTACAGGTTCTATTTTTAATGCCTCATGAATGATTAAGTGGATGTAGTTTCTAATTAAATCGTCTTTAAATGTATAGTCTGAAGCTTGTTCCTGAAGCATTTTTTCAAAAATAGCTTCTAAATTTTCTTTTTGCTGCTGATTGATTTTTAATACAGGAGTTCCATCAATTTTAAATAATGGTGATTGTAATATGCTTTCTGAACGATCGGATATTTTTAAAAATTCTTCGGAAAACAAACATGTAAATCCGCGGTAGGTAGTAGAAATAGTTTCCCACGAATAAGGAATGTGTGGATTGCCAAAAAACAACACAGTTCCCTCCTGCTCAAAACTTTTATCAGCATAATGAATTTTACTCTTTCCTGTGGTTAAACAGATTTTATAAAAATCTTTCCGACTGTAAACTTTTGTTGCATTTCCATCGCTCTCAATCTGAAAAACATTAAAGCCTTTTAGTTTGAGTTCGTTGTTAAATGAAGAAACGGAACGTGTGTTTTTATTTTCCATGTACAAAATTAAGAAATTCAAATAATAATATAAAGTAAATTACTTCCCTACTCTATCCTGTAAATGTTTTGGGTAACGATCACCTTGTACTTTTATATTGTTAAATGCAGTATTGATTTCAGCTAAATCTGTAGCCGATAAATCAATAGTAGAAGCTCCAATATTTTCGGTTAAGCGGTGTAATTTTGTTGTGCCTGGAATTGGTGTAATCCACGATTTTTGAGCTAAAATCCATGCCAATGCAATTTGTGCTGGCGACGCTTGTTTTTGATTTGCCAATGTTTCCAAAACGGTAATCAATACTTGATTTGCTTTTCGGTTTTCTTCGCTAAATCTTGGTACAATATTTCTAAAATCGGTTTTATCGAAGGTAGTAGTTTCATTAATTTTTCCGGTTAAGAATCCTTTTCCAAGCGGACTAAAAGGCACAAAGCCAATTCCTAATTCTTCAAGTGTTGGTAAGATTTCATTTTCTGGTTCACGCCACCACAAAGAATATTCGCTTTGCAAAGCTGTCACCGCCTGTTCTGCATGTGCTTTCTTTATAGAATCTACACCTGCTTCCGACATCCCGAAGTGCTTTACTTTTCCTTCATTAATAAGGTCTTTTACAGTTCCTGCAACATCTTCCATAGGTACATTTGTATCTACACGATGTTGGTAAAACAAATCTATTACATCGGTTTTTAAATGTTTTAACGACTTTTCGGCAACTGCTCTAATGCGCTCTGGACGACTGTCTTGCCCTTGACTAGAATCTCCATTTTTAAATCCGAATTTTGTGGCAATCACAACTTCTCTTCTAAAAGGCTCCAAAGCCTCTCCCAACAATTGCTCATTGATAGCGCCATATGCTTCCGCAGTATCAAAAAAAGTTACGCCCTGCTCGTATGCACTTCGAATTAATTTTATGGCATCTTCTTTGTCGGTTGCTGGTCCATAGCCAAAACTCAACCCCATACAACCCAATCCTAACTCAGAAACTTCTAATCCGTTTCCTAAAATTCTCTTTTTCATCTGTAAAGTTTTTTATACAATACAAATTTCTCGCTTTTTAGCTGCTTATTTGTATACATATTACAGATGTTTATACCATTTTTACTGAAAATAAATTGAAGTTCTAATTGTTAATAATGATACGAAGAAATACTTAGCAGTCAAGTTTAGCTAAGAGAATTGTCATTTATGAAGTTCAAAAAATCGGGTTTGTATTGCTCGGAAACTGTAATTCTTTTTCCATTGATAATAATCTGACTTCGCTCTACTTCTTCAATACTTTTTAAAGCCACAATATACGAACGATGCACCCGCATAAATTGATTTTTTGGCAACTCCTCCTCTAACGATTTTAAACTTTTAAGCGTTAAAATTGGCTTGGATTCGTTTTTAAGCCAAATTTTGATATAATCTTTCAAGCCCTCAAAATATAAGACATCAGAGAGCTTTATTCGTAAATGTTTGTATTCAGACTTTATAAACAGGAAATCACTCTCAGTTGAAGTATTTAGTCCAGATGAACTCTCGAGCATCGTAAACCATTTTTTTGCTTTATTGGCAGCTGTTAAAAACTCGGCATAGTCAAAAGGTTTTAAAAGATAATCGAGTGCTTCTACTTTAAATCCCTCCAAAGCATATTGATCGAATGCTGTGGTGAAAATAATTTTGGCATTTTTAGGGAGCATTTTAGATAATTCGAGTCCCGTTAAGTCAGGCATTTGAATATCTAAAAACAGTAATTGTACAGGGTTTTCAGAAACAAAATTTAGCGCTTCAATAGCATTGTGAAACTTTCCTCTTAAATTTAAAAAAGGTGTTTTTTCAATATAATTCACCACCAAGTTGGCTGCCATCGGCTCGTCATCAACAACAATACAATCTAGCATCAATTTATCCATCAATTTCGATATTTAATTCAGCAATAAATTTATCATCTTTTACCTCAAATTTCACTTCGTGCTTGTTGGGATACAGCAATTCTAATCGTTTTTTAATGTTTTGTAACCCAATACCAGAACCACTTTTATCAAAATCACTCTTTGGAAAATTATAATTTTCAGTTCTAAATTTTAACTGCTTGTCTGTTGTTTTTAAACTGAAGTCAATCGTACTTTTTTGAGTTGCAGATACCCCGTGTTTAAAGGCATTTTCGACTAACGAAATAAATAAAAGTGGTACTACTTTTACACTTGATTCTGTTTTATCAAATTGATAATTGACTTGGGTGTTTTCCGTCAGTCTTAATTTCATCAATTCGATATATTTTTCAAGGAAGTTAACTTCGTTTTGTAGCGAAACTTTTTGGGTATTTGTTTCGTACAATAAATATCGCATCAATTTACTTAAATTATGTATGGTTGCTTTTGCTTCTTCAGGAGAAGTGTCGACCATGGAGTAAATGTTGTTTAACGAATTGAAGAAAAAATGCGGCTGTAATTGGTATTTTAAGTGTTGTAATTCGGCTTCTAGCTTTATATTTTCAGCTTCTTTTCGTTCAGATTCCGCCTTTAAATAGCGTTCTGTAATTTTTAAGGCTATAGAAAAAATAAGCGGAATTAAATATGAACCTATTTGTAAATACAAAAATAACGTTCGTGGCGGACCATCATTGTCATGCGGTTTTGGTATTGCATTCTGAAAAAAAGTATCTATGATAAATCCTGAAAACGAAATAGCTGCTGTAATGAGAACAGCGTTTATGATAAAATATGGCACTAATTTCTTCGGAAAAAAATAGCGATCAATAAACACAAAGTAATTGGAATAAAAAACCATAGCATACATAGAAAGCGGTACCCACGAATGCGCTATAACTTTCGATAAACCTTCTTGCTGTCCAGCCAAAAATAGGTATGGAAAACTGTATAAAGCTAACCATACCAACACATGAAAAATTACAGTAGTAGTTTTATTTTTTTTGATAATCATACTATTCGTATCTCAAGGCGTTAATTGGGTCGAGTGCTGCTGCTTTTCGTGCAGGATACCATCCGAAGAAAATACCTGTAATTGCACAAACAGCAAACGAAATCATAATAGAAAAACTCGTAATACTAGTTGGCCAATTCAATAAATTTTCGACCAAATAGGTTGCCAATAAACCCAAAGATACACCAATTATTCCACCTGTAATACTTATTAAAATGGCTTCAATTAGAAATTGTTTTAAGATATCATCTCCTCTACCTCCTACTGCCATTCGCAATCCGATTTCACGGGTACGTTCTTTTACAGAGACATACATGATATTCATAATCCCGATACCGCCAATTAAAAGAGAAATTCCTGCAATGGCAACCAATAACACGGTTAACATTTCACTCGTGGAACTAAAAGTAGAAATTAATTCATCCATAGAAAACACGTTAAAATCATCTTCTTCATTCGAGCTAATTTGATGTTGTGTTCGTAAGATATCAGTTACTTGGTTGACAGCATCTTCAGCTTGTTCCTCGCTTACAGCAGACGCCACAATACTTTGGATATAATCAATCGCTAAAATACGCTTTTGTACCGTAGTGTACGGAGTTAAAATAACATCGTCTTGATCTTGACCAAAGGTGTTTTCTCCTTTTTCACTTAACACCCCAATCACTTTAAAAGGAGTATTGTCAAAACGAATCATTTTTCCAACCGGATTTTCATTCGGAAATAGATTTTCAACAATGGTTTGCCCAATAACAGCCACTTTTGCAAACGATTTCACATCGGCTTCTGTAAACATGCTTCCATCTTCTACAGTGAACTTTTTAATATCGATAAACGATGTAGAAACACCGTAAATACTCGTTGGCCAGTTGCTAGCTCCATAAATTACTTGTCCGCTTCCTGTTACCTGTGGAGAAACATCTGTAAGTAAATCGGCTTGCTCTTTTAACGCTTCGTAATCTTTGAGTTTTAAGGTTTGCATATCACTAGGATTCAACCGAACTCCACCCCTCATATCAGCTCCAGGTCTAATATTAATCATATTCGACCCCATGCTTGATATTTGTGTTTTTATACTTTCTTTGGAACCTTCTCCAATAGCCAACATGGTAATTACAGAAGCAACTCCTATAATTATCCCGAGCATAGTAAGTAAAGTTCGCACTTTATTGATGAGGATGGCATTCCAAGCGGTTTTTATTAAATTGGATATTTTCATGTGTATTGTATTAAGTTTGCTAATCTTCCTTCGGAAGTGAGGCAAGAGCTTCAGCAGCATTTAAAATATTGTTGTTATAGGCATCTTTTATAATATTTCCATCTTTTAAAACTATAGTTCGACTGCTAAATTCGGCTATATCGGGTTCGTGGGTTACAAACACAATCGTCTTTCCGTTTTTGTTTAACTCTTGAAAAAGCGACATAATTTCGTAGGAAGTACGTGTGTCTAGGTTTCCTGTAGCTTCATCAGCAAGAATTACAACGGGGTCGTTCACCAACGATCTTGCAATGGCAACACGCTGTTGTTGACCTCCCGAAAGTTGTGCAGGAGTATGGTGCAAACGTTCTCCAAGTCCTACTCTTTCTAAAGCGTTTACAGAACTTTCTTTTCGTATATCGGTACTTACCGAATTGTTGTACATTAACGGAAGTTCTACATTTTCAATAGCGCTGGTACGTGGTAACAAGTTGTATGACTGAAAGATAAATCCAATTTTTTCATTTCTGATTTTCGCCAATTCATTTTTAGAAAGTGTCTTCATTTTAACACCGTCAATTTCGTAAACTCCTTCGGTGGGCTGATCCAAACAGCCTAAAATATTAAGCATCGTACTTTTACCAGACCCACTAGATCCCATAATGGTAACAAACTCTCCTTCGTGAATTGTGAATGAAATTCCTTTGAGTGCATGAACAGTTTCTTCACCCATTTTAAAGGATCTCTTCAAGTTTTCGATTTTTATAATCTCTTTTTTCATCTGAATATTTTTAATTTGAGATTACTTCTTTTTTCCTGGAGGTTTTGGCATAAACGGACTCTCATTATCTCCCGGTGGAGCCGACATTACAGAAGAAGCTTTTAAGTTGTAAACCAATTTATCCCCTTCCGAGATTCCGCTAAGCACTTGTACATTAACCCCATCACTTTGTCCGAGTTTCACTTTTTTAGGCTGAATTTCTTTTCCATCTAAAACCCAAAGTATACTTTCTGAAGCAGTAGGTTGATTTAATTCTTTAGGCTTTATCGCTATTCCCTCCTGAAGTTCATAGGCGTGCAACACATTCATATCTGGCTGAAAATTAACAGCTTTTGCTTCTACAGTTAACGTATTTTGCAACTCCAAACTATAAATGTAAACCGTAGCTGTTAACCCAGGTTTTAGCTTTTGTTCAGGATTATCGGCTTTGATAACAACTGTATAGGTTATCACATTAGATTCTTCCGTAGGGTTTAAACGCACTTGTGTAACTTCCCCAACAAATTCTTGTTGTTGGTATGCATCTACGGTAAATGTAACACGTTGTCCTTCTTGAACTTCTCCAATATCAGCTTCATCAACATCGGCTTCCACCTGCATTTCTTTTAAATCTTTGGCAATGGTGAAAAGTGTTGGCGTTTCAAAACTAGCCGCTACTGTTTGCCCTTCATCTATTTCTTTTGAAAGTACAACCCCATCTATTGGCGAATAAATATCGGCGTAACTCAAATTAGTTTTTGCTTGTTGATAATCAGAATAACGTTGATCTACAGTGTTTTTTGCAGTGTTTAAATTGTACAAAGCTTCGTCGTAATCGGCTTCACTTATCACTCGATTGTCAAAGAGTGTTTTTTGACGATCATAAATTTTTTGCAGATATAGCTTTTCATTTAAAGCATTGTTATACGTTGCTTTTGCTTGTGCTAAGGCTGCTTTTAAATTTGTTTTATCGAGTTCGGCTATGAGTTGCCCTTTTTTAACTTCTGTATTAAAATCAACATAAATCTTCTCTACTTCACCAGAAACTTGTGTTCCAACTTC
The DNA here is from genome assembly GCF_038433465.1 of Joostella sp. CR20. Lineage (NCBI taxonomy): Bacteria > Pseudomonadati > Bacteroidota > Flavobacteriia > Flavobacteriales > Flavobacteriaceae > Joostella > Joostella sp. CR20. The sequence goes on from NZ_JAESVF010000006.1 coordinate 76,787, forward strand.
CACCTCAGTAAGTGGTTGTACAGTTCCTGTGGCAGTTACCATTTTGGTTACATTTCCTTTTTTGGCAACAATAGTTTCTACAGTAATTGGCGCTGTAGTGCTTTTGTTTAGCAGCTTATAAGCAACTCCCACTCCAATAAGTGCTATTGCTACAAAAGCTATTATTTTTATTTTTTTATTTTTCATGAGTTATGTTTATTCTTTTAAATTTTGATTTCGTTTCCTTGATAAAATTCTAACAATTGCGTGTATAAAATATTTAAGTATTTTGCTTGTAAGTAGTTTTGTTGCGCATTGGTAAACGTATTCTGACTGATAATTAAATCGGTTGAGTTGAGTCCTCCTAAATCGTATTTCTTTTGTGCCAGTTTATACGATTCCTCCGCAGCTGTACTTGCCGCTTTTGCAGCTTCCAACTGCTCTTGCGTTGCTACTACATTTTGATAGGCTGTTTCTACTTTTTTATATATTTCTTTCTGAATAGTTTGCTGCTGAATTTTAGATTGATCTATCGCAATTTTTGCTTTTTGAACTTCAGCTTTAGTTTGATTTCTATTGAATATTGGCACCGTCAATGAAAGTCCAACCCGCTGATTGAAATTGCTATTCATTTGATCTTTAAAGTTAAAATCTTGTACACTGGTATATCCAGATCCTAAACTTCCTGATAGCGCCAAACTAGGCAAATACGCTCCTTTGGCAATCTCCAAGTCTTTCTTAGAAACATCCACTCCCAAAGCCGCCGCTTCATATTCTGGTAAATATTCCAATGCAGCTTCGTAAACATTATTTCTATCGGAAATTATTGGTGCAATGTACGTTTCGGTATTTGGCGCTTCAATTTCAAAATTCACTAAAGGTTCTAACTCTAACAATTGTTTTAAAGTAATGAGTTGTTGCGCGTACGAGTTTTTTGCTTCTATTAAACTGTATTTATTGGTTGCCTCTTGCGAAATTGCATCTGTATAATCTTGCATAGCAATACTTCCAGCTTCATATCGAGCTTTGGCTGTTGCACTTTCTTTTTCTGAAGCTTCTAAGTTTTTTTCAGCAATTATAATTCCTTCTTTTGCATACAACGCCTGTAAATAAGCCTCTGTAACACTTAAAATGATATTGTTTTTAGCCTCTTCAACATAAAGTGAGTTTTGATCAACCAAGAGTTTACTTTGTTTGATTTGATTGTTTAACTGATTCCCTTGGAATATTGTTACAGATGAATTTAAATCAAAACTAGTTGAATGGATTTGTTCGTTTACAAAATCACTCGTAATAGGGTCGATAGATTGCCCATTTGTAAAAGTTTGCGAAGCCGAACTGGTTAAATTTGGTAACCTAGACGATTTTGATTGTTTGTAAGTAACCGTAGCTGTTTGCTCATTGTATTGCGCATCTTTTACCGTAATACTGTTTTCTACAGCGTAGTCTAAACATTCTTGAAGTGTCCAAACTTTTCCATCTGGAACTTGCGTTGAAACTTCTTGAGCTTGTATTTTAACAATGCTCAGTAAAAAAAATATAGCAAAGTATTTTTTCATTTTCGATGTGTTTAATTCTTCTTTAAGCGTTTTCTAGTTGGATTACGCTTCGAGATAATTCAATTACACATCAAAGGTTTTAATACTTTACTATATTTTAAAAGAGAATAGACGTTTGCCCTAATTCTCTATACATTTATGTTTATTTTATCGACGACATTTCATAGCTTGTAGTTTATAGTTTGTGGTTTGTTGTTCACTGAATACTAGCTATTATATATTGTCCCTATATTTGTGAAAGGGAATTTATTTTAAGTTTATGAAAAAATAAACAATTTCGCTTTTCCCTTTTCCCAAATCTCATCTTTAGGGTATTTGAGGTTTCAGACACTGCTATTAATCTTCAATTGCTTGATAGATCAAAGCTCTTAGTTTTTCATGATCATCTATGTTGTTTGCAGGAATTAATTGCGTAAAATACACCACAATTAAATCTTCTGCAGGGTCTACCCAATAAGTCGAGTGGTAAGCTCCTCCCCAACCGTATTCTCCAACACTTCCTAGCGTTCCGCGTTTTCCTAAATCTTCAAGTACCGTAAAACCAAGTCCAAAACCTGTTCCTTTTCCCCAAGAAAATTCAGCTTCATTTAAATTGTTGGTTGTCATTAATTCTACCGATTTACGCGATAAAATTCGAACGCCGTTTAAAGTTCCTTTATTCAGCATCATTTGTAAAAATCGTACATAATCGTTGGCTGTACTAATCAACCCTGCACCCCCTGAAAAACTCACTTTTGGTCCTTTCACATAATTCCCTTGAGACACCATTGTTCCTTCCGTAGGCGCTCTCTCGATACCATTTTCTGCGGAAGAATATACTGTTGCTACACGATTACTCTTTGCTGAAGGTACATAGAAATGAGTATCGTTCATTTGAAGCGGATTCAAAATTTTTGTGTGTAAAAAGTTATCTAAAGAAGTTTTTGAAACCACTTCGATAATCGCTCCTAAAATATCGGTATTATAGCCGTAAACAAACTGCTCTCCTGGTTGAGCTTCAAAAGGTAAACTCGCAATTTGTTTAACTGTTTCAAGAATTGGTTCATTTCTATCTGCAAAATACCAACCTTGGATTCCAGCTTTATTCCATTCTTTTTCGGCTACACCACCGCCGTAACCCACACCAGACGTATGCGTTAACAAATCGTGAATGGTAATTGGTCTCTTTGCAGGAACAACTTCATAACCTCCATTTTCATTTGCAACAGCTACCGTAGTATTTTGAAATTCTGGAATATACTTTCCAACAGGATCAGAAATAAGTAGTTTTCCTTCTTCTTGAAGCATCATAATTCCAACACTTACAATTGCTTTTGTTTGTGATGCAATACGGAATATTGTATTCTCTTGCATCGGAATTTTATTTTCAATATCCTGAAACCCTTCAGCATTAAAATAGGCTATTTTTCCATGTCTAGCGACTAATGTTACCGATCCAGATAATTTTTCATCTGTAACATACTGCTTAAAAGTATTGGTTAAAAACTCCAACCGTTCAGAAGAAAACCCAACAGATTCTGGATTTACTTTTGCTAAATTTTGAGCTGTTAGTGAATTTTGAAAAATAAAAAATACAAGTAGCAATACTATATTGCTAATACTTCTTTTATAGGTCATGTTTTATTGATTTTTTAATGGAGATTAAAAGTAAAAAAATATTCTAATCGAACAATTAATACTTATATTTATTTTGACTATAAGACCAAAAAAAGTTTAACTTTACTGCAATTATTTAATTTTTTTATAATGAAAAAACCAATTCTACTACTATTTTTTTTGCAATTATTCATAATAGCAAGTGCTCAAAAGCAAAATCCAAAGCACAACCTAGCTGATAATGAATACATGAACCCTATCTTTCCAGGTGATTATCCAGACCCAAGCATTCTGGTTGACGGAGACGATTATTATTTAACACATTCTTCTTTTGAATACCACCCAGGATTAACAATTTGGCATTCAACCGATTTGATAAATTGGGAGCCAGTTACCAATGCATTACAAAACTATATTGGCTCGGTTTGGGCTCCAGATCTTGTAAAACACAATGGCAAATATTACATCTATCTTCCTTCTAATAACACCAATTATGTTATTTATGCTGATAAAATTGAAGGCCCCTGGAGTGAACCAATCGACTTAAAAATTGGAAATATCGATCCTGGACATATTGCCGATGCTAACGGAAATCGCTATTTATATTTTAGCGACGGAGGTTACATAGAACTCACAAAAGATGGATTGGCGACCAAAGGGGAATTAAAGCATGCATATGATGGATGGGAAATTCCAAAGGAATGGACAATAGAATGTTTTTGTATGGAAGGTCCGAAAATTATGAAACATGGCGAATATTACTATTTAACAGTTGCTGAAGGTGGTACTGCAGGTCCAGCTACAGGGCATATGGTTATTTCAGCTAGATCGAAATCGCCTATCGGTCCTTGGGAAAACTCTCCTTACAATCCAATTATCCGTACCGAATCGGCAGAAGATCAATGGTGGTCGGTTGGGCATGCTACAATCTTTAACGGCACAAAAGATAATTTATGGATGATTTTTCACGGATACGAAAAGGATCATCAAAATATGGGGAGACAAACAATGCTTTCTCCTTTAGAATGGACTGAAGATGGTTGGTTTAAAATGCCCGAAAATGTACAAATCGATCAGCCTATAAAACTTCCGTATAAAAAGAATACACCAAGCAGTTTTACCTTGAGTGATGATTTTGATGGAAATACATTAAACCCACAATGGCACTTTTTCAATTCGGATGACAAAGAGCGTTATTCAGTTAAAAACAATACCTTAACAATAAAAGGAAAAGGGAATAATATTGCGAACAGTGCTCCAGTACTTTTGGTGCCTTCAGATCATTCCTACACTGCCGAAATTGAGTTAGAAACTACAGGAACAGCCATTGGTGGATTTACACTTTTTTACAACGACAGAGCGTTTTCTGGAGTTTTAGCAGATAAAAAAGATGTGTATACCAATTTACGCGGATGGCAATTTGTTACCGAAAAAGATGTATTAAAAAATAAAGTACACCTAAAACTTGAAAACAAGGAAAATGTTGTAAATATGTATTACAGTACCGATGGAAAAAACTGGAACAAAGTAGAGAGTTCGCTAGAGGTTTCTGCTTATCATCACAATGTTTTGGGTGGTTTTTTAAGTTTGCGAATCGGACTTGTAGCTATGGGTGATGGAGAAGTAAAGTTTAAGAACTTTACATACAAACCGATAAATTAAATACATTTTGAATACAGCTACTAAAAATATTCAACTTCAATTTCAAGGTTATTCAGATACGCCTTTGCTTTGGCATGGAAGTAATGTTTACAATTTAAAGCAGTTTGAATTTTCTACTGATAAAACAATTGTTTTCAACCGAAAACTCACTCCTAATTTAAGATTAGGGAAACTTGTGGAACAATTTGTAAGTGAAGAATTGGCAACTCAAAACGATGTTGAAATAGTAGCTGAGAACTATCAAGTACAAAACAACAAACAAACCATTGGCGAAATTGATTGTTTACTTTTTAAAGCAAATACCCCTATTCATTTAGAGATAATTTATAAGTTTTATTTGTATGATGAAACTGTAGGAACCACTGAAATTGAGCACTGGATTGGACCAAACAGAAAAGACACTTTATTGATGAAATTAACGAAGTTGAAAGAAAAACAGCTTCCACTACTCTACAATCCGTTTACACAGCCCTTATTAAATTCATTAAATATTAAGGTTGAAACTATTAAGCAGGAAGTACTTTTTAAAGCTCAATTGTTTCTTCCTTTCGGAAAATATTCAATTGATTTTAAACAAATAAATGAAGAATGTGTAACAGGTTTTTATATTCATCATACTGAATTGCAACAACTACAAGCGGGAAAGTTTTATATTCCATCGAAAAAGAATTGGCTTGTAAATCCGCACGCAGCAGTCGATTGGATTTTATTTGATGCGTTTTCAGCAGAAATTGAAAATCTTGTCAGTTTAAAAAAATCGCCTTTATGTTGGATAAAATATCCTAACGGAATTATTAAAAAGTTTTTTGTTGTTTGGTGGTGATACATTGAATTGTAAATCATAAAAAAGCCTACCGTTATTAATACTGGTAGGCATTTTTTATGTCTAAACTTTATATTAACTCACAACTTTTTTCTGTGTTATATACGGCTGGTGGTAATGACGTTGACCAGTAGCCTTGTATAAAGCGTTGGCAAGTGCTCCCATAATTGGAGGAAAAGGCGGTTCTCCAAGTCCTGTTGGATGCTCTTTACTCTCCACAAAATGCACTTCAACATCTTTTGGCGCTTCCCGATGACGTATCAATCTATAACGGTCAAAATTGGTTTGCTGTGGCTTTCCATCTTCAAAAGTTAGTCCGCTATACATAGCTTGACCGATACCATCAACTGTACCTCCTTCTACCATATTGGAGGCTGCAATTGGGTTAACAACAATACCACAATCTACGGCACAATATACCTTTTGTACTACTGGCGTATCATTTTCCATCGTCATTTCTAATACATTTGCTACGTACGAATTATGACAGAAATAAGCAGAAACACCTTTAAAAGTATTCGTAGAATTGTCTGACGCCCAATTCGATTTCTCCTTAACAAGTTCTAAAACACCTGCATATCTCTTAGGGTCATAATCGTTTTTCTCTCCAACAGGATTTTTTGCTGCACGCTCTAAAAGTTCAAGTCTAAATTCGAATGGATCTTTCCCGATAGTTTCGGCAATTTCATCTAAAAATGACTGCTCTGCACCCGCAATAAAATTTGAGCGTGGCGCTCTAAATGCACCAACCGAAATATTTGAAGCTACTGCCCAAGATTCAGCTAAATAATTATCGATTGCTCCAGCTGGAAAACGATTGGCAAAAAGCGGACTTTCTGGAATTCCTCCTGCTCTCACATGAAAACCAATTAAATTATTGTTTTCGTCTAAAGCTGCTCGGTATTGTGCATGGTATGTTGGACGATAATTTCCAAAGGTCATATCGTCTTCACGAGTGTACATTAACTTTATAGGACGTTGAATTTTCTGAGATATCACGGCCGCTTCAACAACAAAATGTCCGTAAAGGCGTCTTCCAAAACCACCGCCTTGACGCGTCATTTGGATATCGATTTTTTCTAGAGGTAAACCAAGTCTAGCTGCAACCGACTTCTCCATAAACTCTGGAGTTTGAATTGGTCCGCTAAGCAGTGCTTTGTCAGCAGTAACATCAGCAAAAAAGTTCATTGGTTCCATCGTATTGTGTGCCAAAAAAGGAGCTGTATAACTACGTTCTATAATTTTAGCTGCTTTTTTAAATGCTTTTTCAGGATCTCCATCTTTACGAACTTCTTTCGCTAATTTGGACGAAAGCTTTTCCATTTCTTCGGAATGATACGCACTACTCTCTGCACCATTTGGCACCGATTGAGAGAAAGTTCCGTTTCCAGAAAAATTACTAAACACTTCTTCGTAAGTTTCGAAAGGCTCCCAAGATGCTTTTACAGCTTTCTTAGCTTGCATTACTTCCCATGTTGTATTTCCTACAACCACAATTAATTCAGGGAAAGCATCAGCATCAAACATATTTTTATTGTAGCCTTCTTCATACGTTTTTATACTGATAACATCGTGAATTCCAGGCATTTTTTTAGCTTCGAAAGCATCAAAAGACTTTAATTTTAAACCAAATGCTGGCGGATGAATAGTCATTGCAATAAGCATATTCTCTTTGTACTGATCAATTCCAAACAAAGGTTTTCCTGTTGCTATATTTTGTCCATCTACATTTTTGGTATCAGTCCCGATAATATTAAAAGTATCAAGCTCTTTTAAAGCTACTTCTTTTGGAACTTCTAAAGTAGCCGCTAAAGAAGCAACTTCCCCATAACCGATAGATTGGTTAGATTTTTCATGGAGCAAAACACCTTCTTTTGAAGTGATTTCTTCCACAGGAACTTCCCACTTTTGCGCTGCCGCTTGCTTTAGCATTTGGCGTGCAGTAGCTCCAGCCATTCGTAAACCATCCCATCCTTGACGGATAGATTGGCTTCCTCCCGCTAATTGATTGGTATATATTTTAGTGTTTAAAGCTGCCTGCTCTACAATTACATTTTTCCATGCAACATCCAATTCCTCTGCAACGATCATCGGCATCGATGTTTTTACATTTTGACCAATTTCTGGATTTGGAGACATGATTGTTACCATGCCGTTATCTCCTATTTTTAAGAAACCGTTTATCTCAAACCACTCATCTGGTAGTTTTGCAACTTCTTTTGCCGAAGGATTACACGATGCTAGCCAACTAAAGCCAATCATCATTCCTCCTCCTGCTAATGCTGAAGTTTTTAAAAACGATCTTCTTCCGTATGTTGTTTTTATTAGTGCCACTCTGTTCTGTTTTAATGTTGGTGATTTTCTAAAACTATTATTTCTCTGCAGCAGCAGTTTTAATAGCTTTTTTAATACGTGTGTACGTTCCGCAGCGACAAATATTGCCACTCATTGCATCGTCAATTTCTTGATCGGATGGATTTGCATTTGCATTTAGTAATGCTGCAGCCGACATAATTTGTCCTGCTTGGCAATAACCACATTGAGGAACATCGTGCTCCAACCATGCTTTTTGTACAGGATGATCGCCATTTTCAGATAATCCTTCGATGGTAGTTATTTTTTGATCGCCAACCACAGAAACAGGTAGTTGACACGAGCGTACCGCTACACCTTCAATATGAATTGTACAGGCGCCGCATTGCGCAATTCCGCAACCAAATTTTGTTCCAACAAATTGTAAGTGATCTCTTAAGACCCATAACATTGGTGTTGTTTCATCTACAGATACGGTTTGTTCTTTTCCGTTGATGTTAAGTTTGTAATTAGGCATACCTTATTTTTTTGTTTAAATTAATGAATTTCAATGAATTGAATTATAAGAAATTCAAACAATAGCTTTTAGAATGCTATAAAATTCAACCAAAAAGTCTGACTAAATACTAAAAATGAAGCGTTTACTAACTATTTATTTTTGTTCTAAATTATGATGAAACTTAATTTTTTTGATTTTAACATAAAAATACCATTCTATTTTCTTGTTCCGCAGGAGTATTTATTAATTTCAAACTTTAAAAAAATGCATCATGAGTAAAACAATTATATTAAACAACCGCCCAGTAGGAATGCCTACTTTGGACAATTTTAAATTTATTTCAGAAGAAATTAAATCCTTAAACAAAGGAGAAATTAAAGTACAAGCAAAATACGTTTCTGTAGATCCTTATTTAAGAGGACGAATGAGCGCATCAAAATCTTATGTGGCGCCTTTTGAGGTTGGAAAACCTATTACTTCTGGAATTGTTGCTGAAGTGATTACTTCGGAAAATGAAAACTTTGCTGTTGGCGATTTTATTTCAGGAATACTCGATTGGAAAGAAGAGCAAATTCTAACTGCTGAAACTTTAAAAGAAATTAGAAAAGTTGACGGAAGTAAAATTCCGTTATCGGCTTATTTGGGTGTTGTTGGAATGACTGGTCTTACTGCGTATTTGGGACTTACACAAATTGGAAAACCGCAAAAAGGAGAAACACTCTTGGTTTCTGGAGCAGCTGGCGCAGTTGGAAGTATTGTTGGTCAGATTGGTAAAATATTAGGACTTCGTGTTGTTGGAATTGCTGGAAGTGACGAAAAAGTAAGCCTTCTTAAAAGTGAATTTGGGTATGATGAAGGAATCAACTACAACAGCACTGAAGATATGCAAAGTGCTATACATAAGGCTTGCCCAGATGGTGTTGATATTTACTTTGATAATGTTGGCGGAAGTATTTCGGATGCTGTACTTTTCAGTATAAATAAATTTGCCAGAATAATTATTTGTGGAGCAATATCTATGTATAACGAAACGAGTTTACCAACGGGAATTAGCGTACAGCCATTCTTGGTGAAAAACAGTGCTTTGATGCAAGGTTTTATAGTTTCTAATTATCAAGAAAAATTTCCTGAAGCTGCTAAGCAATTAGGTACATGGTTGGCAGAAAACAAGCTAACATACAGAGAAACAATTGTAGAAGGATTTGATAATATTCCACAGGCTTTTCTCGATTTGTTTGAAGGAAAAAACAAAGGGAAAATGATTGTGAAAGTATAATTCTTTTAACTAGATAAAATTTAAAATCCGTCTAAAAAGTTAAAGTAAATTACTTTTTAGACGGATTTTTTTATGTTAGATGATTGTCCGAATCTGTCCCCTCGAGCGTAGTCGAGAGGTTATTTGTCTTAACAAGCTTCAAATAGGGTCTCGACTACGCTCGACCTGACATTTTAATTTTGATATGAACATTACGGATATTCAAAATATTAATCTCTACTTCTACGCTCTTTTTTTCGGCTTTCGAAAAATGTTTTAAATTCTTCTAGCGTTACATCACCACTTTCATCGGTGTCAATGGTGTCAAATTGTTCCAACATACGCGCTCCCATTCTATCGTCTTTAATTTCTTCTTTTGTAACTACGCCATTTTCATCAGCATCCAATTTTTTAAAAATCTCTTCTGGTTTTGGCGGCTCTCTACGTTCTCCTCTTTGTCTGTCTTGCGCAAAAGTTGTAGTAGTAAAAAATACGGTTCCAACAATGGTTAGTGCTGTTATCACTTTCTTATTCATCTTCTTAAATTTAAAGTTATAACAACTTAGACTTCAGAAATAAAAAATAGTTTAACTCGTAGCGTTGAAGAATTGTATTTTAACTTTTTTTTCTGAAAAACAATTACATGTTCTCTCTGTATTTTTTGGCTATCCGATGAGAAAACCTTGAAAAAATCATGATTGTTTTTTTGGTGTTGATAAAGTATACGCCTGTTAATAATACTGCTGCTGCAATAACCGATTGTAATGAAACATATTCGTCTAAGAAAAACCATCCTAAAAACAGTGCAATTATAGGGTTTACATAAGTAGAAGTTGCTACTTTTTCGGGAGATACAACACGTAATAAATAGTTAAATGAAGTAAAGGCAACGATACTTCCGAAGATAATTAAAGCGCCCATAGCTAATTGAACTTTACCGCTCCATTGCGTAGGAAACGACCATTGCTCTCCAACAGCCAAACTTAACAACATTAATAAAGCGCCACCGATTAACATTTGATAGGCAGAATTGACAAAAAAGTTGGAAGGTAAAGATGCTTTGGACACAAAAATACTGGCGTAAGCCCAACTTGCCATACAAAGAAATATAACTAGAATTCCTGATAAACTATTCTCTTTTGCTACTAATGTTTGCTGACTTACCAGTAAATAAATTCCTAATATTCCGAGTAAAACTCCAATAAACGACATTAGTTTTATTTTCTTTCCTTCTAAAATTCTAAGTAGAATTAAAACAACCAACGGCTGTGCAGATATTTCGAGAGCGGCAAAGCCACTATCGACATGTTTCAACGCCCAAACTACAAATCCGTTTCCAACGGTTAAAAATAAAAATCCAGCAATAGCGGTGTTTTTGAATTGCTTTTTAGAAACTTTAATATCAAGCCCAATGCTTTTAGCAATAATAAACGCCAATGTTCCTGCACTCATAAATCTAATGGATGCAAGCATAAACGGCGGTAATTCTGAAACTGCAATTTTATTTAGAAAGTACGTAGATCCCCAAATTACGTAAATAGCAATAAAAGCGAGAACAATAAGAATTTTGTTTGGAGTGGGTTTCATAGTTATTTTTTCTTCTTTTTGTTGCGCCTGTTATAATTTTTATCGCCTCGAGTTTTTGGTTTTTTATATTTCTGTTTGATGGTTCTTCGGTAGGACCCTCCTTGATTTGTTTTTTTGTTTTTTTCCTTCTTTTCATGAAAGCTAGGCCCTGGCATATCAGCATCTACCCTTTTATGCGGATTGTCGGGTTCTATAACTCTTGGACGCTCTTCTGCGGTAAGTTGTGTGGAAATTTCAACTGCTTCAGGAAAAGCCTTTTCAGGAATTTCCATTTTCATTAATTCCTCGATAGTAACCTTGTTTTCCGCTTCTTTTTCAGTATAAAATAAAATAGCGCTTCCCTTCTCTTCTGCTCTACCTGTACGACCAATTCGGTGCATATAGTTTTCTGGAAATGTAGGAACGTCAAAATTAAAAACGTGAGAGATTTTAGTTAAGTCAAGTCCTCTTGCCATTACATCTGTAGTGACCAAAATACGGTGTACGCCTTCTTCAAATTCTTCTATGGAACGGAGCCTGTAATTTTGTGTTTTATTAGAATGTATTACACAAACATCGTCTTTAAAAGTTTCTGTCAAAACTGTAAACAATAAGTCGGCACTCTTTTTATTCGATACAAAAACCAACACTTTTTTAAATGCTTCCTTATCTTTTAATAAGTGATGAAGTAAATTAATTTTTGTGTAGAAATTTGGAACGCTGTAACAACTTTGATCAATATTTTCTAAAGGCGTACCACTAACAGCCACTGAAACTTTAGTTGTTCCGCGGAAAAAATCGTTGATTAAGGTTTCAATTTCATCGGTCATTGTTGCCGAAAACATAATGTTTTGTCGGCGTTCTGGTAAAAGTTCGAATATATTATTTAGCTGAAAACGGAAACCTAAATCGAGCATAACATCGACTTCATCAATCACAAGTTTTTTAACCGATTTTAACTGAACAGCTCTGCTAATTACCAAATCATAAAGTCGCCCTGGCGTAGCCACTACAATATCTGTACCTTGCGCCAAAGCCTCTTTTTGCCTGTTGATGTTTGTTCCTCCAAAAACACCTTCAACACGCACATTCATATACTTACTAAACTTAGCAATTTCTTCTACCACTTGCACCACTAACTCTCTGGTTGGAACCATGATAAGTACACGCGGATTTTGCTGTTTCGAAAACTTCAAATCTTGAAGAATTGGCAACATATAAGCAAATGTTTTTCCGGTTCCAGTTTGTGCAATACCAATTACATCTTGCCCAGACATAACCACTGGAAATGCCTTTTCCTGAATAGGTGTTGGAGTTTCAAACCCTAAATCGTCAATAGCGTAACGTAATTGCTTGGAAATATTAAATTCTTCAAAAGATGACATTCGACTGCGTTTTAGTAAGCCACAAAGGTACAATCTTAGATGTTATAAATTGCCCTATGTTCTTGAAAACTACAAACAAGAAAAAGCAGTAACTTTGTGCAGAATGACAACAACTACAAAAAACCATATACATTACAAGCTTTATAAACCCTACGGAATTATAAGTCAGACGCATAGTAACGATAAACGTCAAGCTCGTAAAAAGCGCTTTTTAAAAGAACTTTTTGATTTTCCTGAAGGAATAATGCCAATTGGAAGATTGGATGAAAAGTCGGAAGGACTTTTACTGATGACTACCGATGGAAAATTAAGCGACACCATTAACAGAAGCGGGATCGAAAAAGAATATTACGCACAAGTTGATGGAGCCATTACCGATGAAGCGATTGCTCAACTGCAAAATGGACTCAAAATTGGATTACACGGCGAAAAATATAATACACAACCATGCGTCGCTAAAAAAATAGAAGTACCTAATTTACCCGATAGAAACAAAAAAATTAGGGATAGTAGACATGGTCCAACAAGTTGGATAAGCATCATACTAACCGAAGGAAAGTTTCGGCAAGTTCGAAAAATGACATCGGCTGTTGGCTTTCCTACACTCCGATTGGTACGAGTTAGAATTGGCGATATTCACATCGAAAATCTTCAACCTGGCGATGTAGAAAAAATAGCCCTATAATAAAATTTGATTTACCGCTTCAATTGGTTCTGGAATATTGACTTCGTCAAGCATTTCTCTTAAATCAATCTCGATAGTTCTGCTAAGTCCTGCCATCGGAATATCATTTGCTCCACCTTCAAAAGGGTTTGCAGTGTGTTGCCCAACTTGTTCTAACGAAATAAAAACCCAACCAACAACTACGCTAAAAGGAATTGTGAACCAAACGCCATAAGTTCCCATTGCTGAAAAAGGAGCTAAAAGTCCAAAGGGTAATAAGAACACAAAGATGTTGATGAAAAATAAACTCACGCTTGAAAACTGACTCGGATATGGGAAGTTTTTAATGCGTTCTGCCTTTCCTTGATGCGTAAAAAAGTCTTTTAAACAACTTTCTAAAGCTACGTATGGATAGGCTTCAACCAAATTCTTGGAACGCAACTTTTTTAAATCTCTAGATTGTAAGCTTAGCAGTTGTGTAGCCCTGTTCTTTTTTGAAAGTACATACTTCAATTCTTCAGCACTAAGTAATGGCTTTAATTCTTCTTCCAAACTCTGCTCCCATTCTGGTACCGTATAATTTCTTTTATACTCTCTAGCATTATGGGCTTCCATATTTTCCCATGGTTTTGGAGTTCTCAACTGATGTCTCAAAGCTGTTAACCATGCGATATGACGATGTACTAATCTAGAGTGGTCGGCTGTAATATTGGTATTTGCATTTTCTTCCGAAGCAATAAAATCTTTCACCATCATTCCCCAGCTACGGCTATCGTTTACAATAGCGCCCCAAATTTTTCTAGCTTCCCAAAGTCTGTTATAGGTTTGCGTATTTTTAAACCCAACAATAAAAGCTGCAGCCGTACCAATTAAAGCAATTGGCACCCACGGTAAAGCAATCCATTTGATATTAAATACTGAAAAAATTACGGTTGGAATTGCCGCAACAGCGATTAAATAGTAAATATACCTGCGTGTCCAAAGTAAAAACTCTTTTATTTTATAGTGCCTTCCCGTATGCATCTTTTTAATTTTAAAGATTACTGAATGAGTAAACTTACTAAATTGTAAAGAAAATACGATTTATTTAGCAAATAAAATTTATACTTCAGATGAAATTTCGATTATTCTTCTTTCTCACTATCTTCAATATCTTTACGCAAATCGAGCTTCCTAAATGCAGGAGAAACAACACCCGTTGCAACCACGGTAATAAGTGTCATTGTTCCACCGAAAACAACAGCAGTAACTGTACCCATTAATCGAGCAGTAAGTCCGCTTTCAAAGGCACCTAATTCATTTGAAGACCCCACAAACATTGAATTTACTGATGCTACACGTCCGCGCATATGGTCTGGTGTGCGCAGTTGTAAAATTGTTTGTCTGATAATCATTGAAATTCCATCGAATACTCCACTGAAAAACAACGCCAATACCGAAACCCAAAACCACGTTGAGAGTCCGAAAACAATAATACAAACTCCAAATCCGAAGATGGCACTTAAAAGTTTTAGACCCGCATTTTTATTGAGCGGAAAATGTGCCGAAGTAAACATGGTAATAAGCGCACCCACAGCTGGAGCAGCTCTTAGCACCCCAAAACCTTCCGATCCTACATGTAAAATATCTTGAGCAAAAACAGGAAGTAACGCTACAGCTCCACCAAATAAAACGGCAATCATATCTAATGTAATCGCTCCTAAAATGGCTTTGGTACTGAATACAAATTTTACACCTTCTTTTAAGCTTTTAAAGACATTCTCACCAATTTTAGGATTTAATATTGGTTTCTTCGGAATTTGGAACAAACTTATTAAAGCCATTAACGAGAACCCAAAAATTAAACACATCGACCAGTGTACGCCAATCCAATTAATACTGAAACCCGCTAGTGCAGGCCCTAGTACTGCTCCCATTTGCCAAACCGAACTACTCCAAGTAGCGGCATTTGGATATACTTTTTTAGGGACAATTAATGAGAAAAGTGAAAAAATTGTAGGCCCTAAAAAGGCTCTAACAAAACCACCTAAAAACACTAAAAAGTAAATGCTATACAAAATTACGTTGGTAGACCACTCACCCACTACTTTTGGCCAAGTGAGTAAAAACAATCCAAAACTAATTACTGAAAAGCCTAAAATACATTTTACTAATAGATTTCGTTTTTCTTTTTGATCGACAACATGACCTGCAAAAAGTGCTAAAGACACAGAAGGAATTACTTCCATTAAACCAATAATTCCTAAAGATAAAGGATCTTTTGTGATACTATACACTTCCCATTCTATCACTACAAATTGCATAGACCATGCAAAAACCATGGCAAATCGGACAAGTAAAAATATATTGAATTCTTTATAACGCAATGCTGCGTACGGATCGTTTTTTTTCAAAATTAAGCTAATTAGTAGTTGTTGTTTTTCTTTTTCAGTTTGCAAATAAGAATCAAAGGTAATGATATATTGAAATGGTTGTAATGCATTTTCATATAAAATTAACAACTAAAAAAACTACGCCAAGCAATGTTATTTAAAGGACTTTTTAGACGTTTAAGTGAGATGTTTTAACGATGAAATACAAAATTTTAACATTTTAAAATAATCTAACTTGAAAATTCATCCGTAGGTATTACAAAATCAATTTAAAAATTGTCGGCTTTTCACTTTCAAGAACGGTTGTTTTTTCAGCAGAAAAAAATCAGAAATAAAAGTTGACACAACCAATAATTAAAAAATAATTCAGATGAAAAAAACTGTCATTACCTTATGCTCGATAGCGATATTAACATCGTGTGTTTCAAAAAAGAAATACGTAGAATTAGAACATGAAAAAGGAGAACTTCAAAGTCAGTTACAAAAAACACAAGTTGAAAAAGAAGAATTAGAAGCAAAGTTTTCTGTAATTCAAAATAGAGTTGACGAATACAACACTAAAATTAATAGCTTAACTGCAGAAAGTGATAGCAAAATGGTAACCGTTGATAATGTTGCTGTAATTTCGGAAGAATCTAAAAGAGCTATGCGCGAAACGCTTAAAAATGTAGATGCTACTGAATTGAGCGAGGCTAAAACCTTAAAAGACTCTATGAATTTGGCTGTTTCGTACAATCTTCAAAAATCGATAAACACTAGTAGTTTAAATGAAGATGAAGATATTGCAATTGATATTGATGAAACAGTTGTGATGATTTCGATTTCAGATAAATTACTTTTTAACACTGCGAGTTACCGTGTAAGTAATAAAGCAAACGATATTCTTCAAAAACTTGCCGACGTAATTAATTCTGAGCCAAGTATCGAAGTTATGGTTGAAGGGCACACTGACTCCAGAAGTATTCACAACGAAAAGGTTCAAGATAACTGGGATTTGAGTGTACTTAGAGCGACATCGGTTGTGAGAAAATTACAAAACGATTATCAAGTAAGTCCAGATAAATTAATTGCTTCTGGTAGAAGTAGTTTTCAACCTCTTGTTGATAATGAAACTAAAGAAAACAGAGCTAAAAATAGAAGAACTCGAATTGTAATTCTACCAAACATCAATAAGTTTTTTGCATTGATGGCTTCTAATGAATAAACCATCCTATTTATAACACACACTTTAAGCCGAAAACGTCTTACTATTATGGTAAGGCGTTTTTTTTGTTTAAAAAAATGCCTGAAAAGTATCTTAATATCTTTTCAGGCATTACAAAACAGAAATTTAGGGTAACTATTTTAAGCTGAGGCTGGATAGTATTTTTTACGCAACCAAAATGCTACTCTTACTAATAAAATCAGTGCAGGAACTTCAACCAACGGACCAATAACTCCTGTAAATGCTTGTCCAGAATTGAGTCCGAATACAGCAATAGCAACGGCAATAGCAAGTTCGAAGTTATTTCCCGCAGCGGTAAACGCAATGGCTACATTTTCTTTGTACGGAGTTCCTTTGGCTTTACTAACAAAGAAGCCAATAAAAAACATTACCGTAAAATAAATAAGTAACGGAATTGCAATACGCACAACGTCTAGTGGGATTTGCACGATAAGTTCTCCTTTTAAAGAAAACATTACCAAAATGGTGAATAACAAAGCGATTAAAGTTAGAGGAGAAATAAACGGAATAAAAGTGTTGTTGTACCACTCCTCCCCTTTAATTTTCACTAAAATTAATCTGCTTAAAAAACCCAGCACAAATGGAATTCCAAGGTAAATAGCAACACTTTCCGCAATGGTTTCAATAGAAATATCTACAATAGCGCCTTCAAAACCGAAAAGCGGTGGCAACTTGGTAATAAAAAGCCAAGCGTAAAAACTATAACCAAATACTTGAAAAATACTATTTAAAGCCACTAAACCAGCACCGTATTCGTTGCTTCCTTCGGCTAAATCATTCCAAACTAAAACCATTGCAATACATCTAGCAAGACCGATAAGTATAAGCCCTACCATATATTCTGGGTAATCGTGAAGAAAAATAATTGCCAAAAAGAACATCAAAAAAGGGCCAACAATCCAATTAAGCACCAATGAAATCGAAAGTACTTTTACGTTTTTAAACACCTTTGGAAGCAATTTGTAGTTAACCTTTGCAAGTGGCGGATACATCATTAAGATAAGTCCGATTGCGATTGGAATATTGGTAGTACCTTTATTAAATGAATTTACTATATTGGCGACATTTGGATATAAATAACCAATAAAAACGCCAAGCGCCATGGCTACAAAAATCCACAAGGTTAAATTTTTATCGAGAAAACTTAATTTTTTTGAACTCATTATGCGGTAGCTTTTAAAAATACGTAATACATTTCTGTAGCGATTTGAAGACTTCGCTCTTGATACTTTTCGGCTTGTTCTGGTGTCCCGTCAAAGAGTTTAGGATCTTCATAAGTAATTGGAATTCTCTTTTCTGCACCTACAATAAACGGACAACCGCCATCAGCTTGAGAGCAAGTCATAATAGCTGCAAAGCCCGAAATAGGATTGAAAGCATCGTCATATCTTTTTGAAAAACCGATAATTGGATGTTCGTTTTCGCTGTATTTAATTGCATAAACTGGATTTGAAGCTTCAGCTAATTTTTCAATTGAAAATCCGGTATTTTTCAAAGTCTCTGCTACCATAGGAAACATGGCTGTACTTTCTGTTCCTCCAGAATAACAAAACACATTTTTCAGCTTAAAATAATGAGCTATTGTTTGTGCCCAGATTTGTGACAGATGACTTCTTCTAGAATTATGCGTACAAATAAAGTTGATGTTAACTAACTCATTTGAAGCTTCTTTACTCTTTATAAATTCAACTAACGGTTGAAGTGTTTCTTTTCTTTCTTCTGAAATAACTGAAACATCTAAAGCTTCAATTGTTTCTTTAATTTGTTGGTTCATTTTAAATTGATTTTTATTAACAACAACCACTTCCTGGAGTGCAGGCGTTTTGAGAATTTGCACTAATATCAGCAAGCTTAACTTTCTTCTTTTCTGGAATTCCGCAAGCATCTTTTGCTAAACAATCGGTTTGTTTTGTGGTAAGTTTAAAAACATCATTTTCAATTTCTAAACCGTATTTACTGATGCTTTCCCCTTGATACTCCACCTCTATTTCATGGTCTTGTAAGCCTAAGGTTTTTTCGGATAATTCTATGATGTGAATTAACTTTTCTGGATGCAATCGATGGTCGTAATCATTGGCTTCCCATAATTGAAAATTAATTACGTTCTCCGCTCTTACAGTTCCTCCGCAGTCGATAAACTTTTTGGAAATAGCGCCTACTTCGGTTACGTGAAAATGACTTGGGACCAAATTTCCGTTAGGCAATTGAAATGCGATGGTGTCCAAACCTTCTAAATGCTTTTTAAATGTTGACAATTTCATGTTTTATAAATTTGTTTATTGCAATATTACAATGATTGAATCTAAATTTTTTTTAACAGCAAGAATCTGATGCTATTTCAATACTTGGCTGATTAATAAACTCCCCAAGAGTTTTAGTCATTTTATTCCATGCATCTGGATTGATGCAATAACAAACACTTGTGCCCTCGATAGTTCCTTGAATAAGGCCGATGTTTTTTAATTCTTTTAAATGCTGAGAAATTGTTGGTTGCGCCAACCCTATTTCATCAACTAAATCTCCACAAACACAAGCCTTAGCTTTGATTAAGTGTTGAAGAATTGCAACACGTGCAGGATGACCAATAACTTTGGCCAACGTAGCAATTTCGTTTTGAGTTGCTGAAAATATTTCTGCTTTTGTAACTCCCATATTGATTTATTTATTGCAATATTACAATTAATGATTGAAAGAATAAAATTATCCGTAATAATTAATTCTTAAATATTGTTTGAATTGTTTGTTTAGGATGATTATTCTTCCTTAATAATTAAAATTGAAGCCTTTACACCTGTGGCTAAATTCCAAATGTTTGATGCTATTTCATTTCCTTTATCATCAAAAACAGCAAATTGAGCTGTGTTTGGTCCAGAGCTACCTTGGTTAAGTGCCTTGAATTCAATTTTATTAAAACCTTTTTCTAAATCAATATAAAAACCTTTAAAAGTAGACTCTAAATAAACGTTTGGAGAAACTACTTTTCCGTTAACCATTACGCTAACTCGGTCTCCATCGACATATTGATGGTCACGACAAAGTATTTTAATCGACTTTGCATTACTTTTAAAATCGCCAAAATACTGCGTAGTTGTAGATCCCATTTTTTCATTATCGCCGTTACCGTTAAAGTTTTTATTTAACTTCTTCTGAAAACGATCTCCAGGATCTAGAAAAGCTTCTTGTGGCGCTGCCATATTTACCTCCTTGTTGGCTAAATCGGTTGCCGAAGGCGTTTTAGGCGCTTCAGGAATTATTTTAATATCGGGTTCTGCTTTTATATTTAAATCGGTTTTTTCTTCCTTTTCCTCATTCGGAAATTGCGTTGCATTTAAACCTTCTAACTTTATAGGTGTATTGGTTGTTTCTACTTGTGCATGCGCCGAAACGCCACAAATAATAACTAATATAAATGTTACAAAAAACCTCATGCTATTCGTTAAATTCATAATCGGGCTAAATATAGATAATTATGCTGGTTTGACAATTAAATTAGTCAATCCGATGTAATCGTAAAAGTAATATCCATTTTTATGCCAAAGATTTAAAGTTTGTTAATTTACAGCAATAAAAAAGCCATCTTTTAACAAATTTAAGATGGCTTTGGGTTATTTTTTTGCTTTTGAGCTTATCCTTTACTTTTCTCTAATTGTTTCTGAATTTTATAAATAGCCGATTCGATAGACTTTTCAGGTTCGATAACATTGTAAGCACCCCAAAACTCAGGATCTGAAAAACCTGAAGCTTCATCGGCAATAATTATCGAAGGGCGCATTCTGTTTACGACTTCACTATTACTTGAAAGTTCATAATCTTCCCAATCGGTAATTGCCATTTCGCTTCGCACACTGTATTTTGAGTTAAACCACTTCCCTTTTTTATCAACCACAAAAGTAAGCTGTACATTTGTATATCCGTAGTACCACTTCCCGTCTTTTATTCGGTAATCTACACGGTAACTCGCCTCCGTAGGGTAAACATCGGTACGATACGGTTTGCGTTTTACCAACATTTCGCTCACGCGTTTTTTGTTTTCCAAATTAAGGTCAAAAACTGCTGTTGCTAAAGCATGTGTTTCAGCATCGATATATAATTTCCCGTAGAACAATGGTTCTAACACATTTGGCTTTTGCTTGAAGTTAACCACATAAACAGGCTTGTTGTTTACTGTTGTTGATGCGTCAAATTTAAAGTCGTAATACTCCACCAATTCGTTTGTAAAAATATAATGAGGATATTTCATTACATCAATATATAAAGGTGTAAATGGGCCACCTTGCAATTTCAGCGCCACAGTATCTAGACGTGAGTAATTTGTACTTTTTCTCGATTTATAAAGGTCGATGATATCTCGTTTCCCATTAGAGTTTGGTTGTTTATATAAATGAACAACAGCTTCCGATAAAGACGCATTTTTATTTCTTTTCTTTATAGTTTCTCGGTAAAAAGCCGTCATTTTAACTGGCTCCGAAATGTAATTATATCCACTCTTACTCAACATCGATTTCACTAAAGTAAGCGCATCTTTTGGAGCATCAATACTTATTTCTGAAAGCGCTATCGAAACGGGTTCTAGTTGTATTTCATTGTTTTCTTCAGAAAGTGATTCGAGTGAAATACTTTTCTTCTGATATCCTAAAAAGGAAACCACGAGGTTTTTACTAGCAATATCGAGAGGAACTTTAAGCGAGAATTCACCTTCAGAATTTGTAATTGTTGAAATATTAGAATTTTCAATAGCCAAAGTTGCATAAACTAAGGCTTTGTTTGTTTGTGCGTCAAACACAGCTCCGTTATATTCTTTAAAATTTGCAGTGTTTTGCGCTTGAAGTGTCATTGAAAAGCAACTCAACAACATTATTATAAATGTTGGAATGACTAAAGTTTTGGCGGGATTTTTCATGAGTTTAGCGTTTTAATTCATCTAGATAAACAGCATTGTAAAATATTAAAGTAACTATTAAACAAAGTTCAAGGTCTGTAAACCCATAAAAGATACAAAA
The DNA here is from genome assembly GCF_038433465.1 of Joostella sp. CR20. Classification (NCBI taxonomy): domain Bacteria; kingdom Pseudomonadati; phylum Bacteroidota; class Flavobacteriia; order Flavobacteriales; family Flavobacteriaceae; genus Joostella; species Joostella sp. CR20. Next base: position 98,685 of record NZ_JAESVF010000006.1, read on the forward strand.
AAATACGAATCAAAATACAAGGTAGTGTGTTAAAAAACAGAAGTTTACAATAAAAAAGCCTTCTTAATTTTAAGAAGGCTTTTTAAAAGTAGTAATTCAGGTAAGACTTGGGGTAAGTCTCTTTAAAAAGCAACAATGTTTTGGGGCTATCATTGTTGATTTATTACAAAGTAAATGTACCATGGTATTGCAGAATTTAAAATTTTTTGTTGTAAAACGGCAAGTTTTGTATGTGAAGTTTAATTTTAAGCTATTATCTTAAAAATATCGCAATAAATTAAGCTTCCATTTCGTCTATTTGCGACTGCAATTCGATTACAACCAATTGGTACTCTACTTTAAAATCGGTAATTAATTGTTTAATGTTTTGATATGTGTCTACATATTGACACTCTTTTTGAATCATGTCCAGATAATCTAAAAGCGTAAAAGCCTGCACCATTTCTAGTCCGTTTTTAACTTTATGCGCAGCTCTTGAGATAGAAAACCTATCTTTTGCTTTTAAATAAATTTCTGTGTTTTCGTAAAACTCATCAATATTATTGTTGATAAGCAACATTATTTCATTGAGATAGTCTTTGTCTGCCAAACAATCTTCTTTAATTTTAGAGATGTTTGCTTTTTTCTTTCCATGTTCTTTTTTCACAGTAGAAAAATTAAAAATGTTAATCATTAATTTTTTAGGTAGTTAAGTTTAGTGGTTAAGCTCAAACAATGCGTAAACGTTAGGGGAATTTACACACCATTAGCAAATTGCTTTTATTGCAAACATAATAGTGAACACTACTATTATAAACTTTTTGTTGTGTACGCTTAAAAATTGTATATGAAAATATCTACAAATGAAATGAGGTTTACCCTAGTTAAATACTTGGTTAAACGAGAAGAATAAAAGTTTTAAAATGTATTATTTTAAGTTCTGAAGAATAAAATCAATCGTAGGATTTTGGTTTTTATTTTGCGCATACGAATCGGTTATATGCTCCGATTTATTTGCTAGTCCAAGCTCTTGAAGTTTTATAATCGACTCTACTCTATCCAACGAAACCTTACCTGTTAAGAGAGGTGCTAAATTATTTCCTTCTGAATAATACTCGTATATTTTTTTTAATCCTGTGAGGTATAAATAGTCTTTTGTAAACCCACCGCCACGATGAATTCTCAGGGTGATGATAAAAGCCTTATCGCGATCTAATTTGTATTGATTGTGAAGCAAATCAAACGTATCGGCAAACGAATACCCTTTAATCAAACTATCCGCAGCAATAACTCTATACGCCAATATTTTAAGTCGACTTAAAGTAAGCGCTCCACTCATGTACTCACTAAATACTGCCAAGCCTTCCTGAGTTTCTACATTTTTTGCAAAACCATTTGAGAATATTTTTAACGGCTGATTAATACCGTTAAAGGTAGTAACCATATGCACTCCAATCTCGTGGTTTGCCAACGTTTTTAGCTGATTATCATTAAAACGTGCATTCTTTTTAATGTACAAAGTTTGCGTGCTGTTGGACACCATCGCATCCGCAGCAATACTTGTAGATAATTTAATATTTAACGGAAAGTTGTAGCGTTGTACAAAGTCTTCAAAATAAGCCTTTGCATCGAGTGCTGTATGTTTTTTTTCTGAATTTTCAGCAGTTTTATCATCTTTTATATGAAGAATAAAACGTGCATTTGCAACGTCTTTCTCTTTTGGAGTTCCATATAATTTCAGACTATTATAAAAAAACTTTTTACGAACACCAATAGCTTCGGCGCATTGCACCATATTGGCGTAGTAGTAAATAATTCCTTGGTATAACGAACGGATTTCGTCGTTTTCAATCTTTTCTAATTGGTTAGAAAACAACGAACGTTGTAGCTTAAATGCATTAAAGTTTTGCTTCGGATATTTAAAATTTGGTTCTTCAGTATATTTAGAAGAAAAAAAACGTTGCTTTTCCTTTTCAGTATTTAAAGGATTTAAGTAGCTAAGCAACTCAATACGCTTAATTAATCTATCGAGATTTTTATCAATAGTAAATAAAGAAGCGTGTTCTTTTAAAATATCCTCAGCTATCATGCAGAAACTTCTTCTTTAGTTTTTTCTCCTGGATAGTTAAGCATCCCTTCGCTTTTAGCAATTAGCGAACAAACAGTTGCATCTCCAGTAACGTTTACCACAGTACGCATCATATCTAAAATTCTATCTACAGGAAGAATAATTCCGATCCAAGCAGGGTTTAACCCAACCGATTGCAACACAATAATAAGCATTACCAACCCGGCACTAGGCACCGCCGCAGATCCAACAGAAGCTAAAGTAGCAGTTAAAACGATGGTGAGTTGTTGCGCAATGGTAAGGTCTATCATATGCAATTGAGCCAAGAAAACTACCGCAACGGCTTGGTATAAACAAGTCCCGTCCATGTTTACAGTGGCCCCAATAGGAAGTACAAAACTGGTTATTTTTTTACTAACCCCTAGATTGTCTTCAACACATTCCATTGTAACTGGCAATGTTGCAGCACTACTCGAAGTTGAAAAAGCAAGTGTTTGCGCCGGACTCACAGCTTTGAAAAATCCGAAGTAAGAAATAACTCGAATAAAAATCTTAAAGATTCCTGGATAGACAACAAATATCATCAATGCCAAACCGAGCGTTACGGTTAATGAATACCAACTTAGTCCTTTAAAAATTTCAACAACTTTCCCGATATCATCTCCCGCCATTTTACTCACAACACCCGCTAAAAGTGCAAATACAAAAAATGGAGCCGCTTTCATAATCAATGCTACCATTTTTAAAAATACTTCCATTATACCGTCTATAAAAGCTTCTACGGGTTTAGATTTTTCATCTGGAATGAGCAATAAACTTATCCCAAAAAACAGCGCAAAGAATATCACTTGGAGCATTAATCCATTATCAGCTAAAGATTTAAAAATATTTCCTGGTACAATATCAACCAATGGTTGTAACGGCCCTGCTTCTTTTGTTTCGTTTGCAGTGTTTAACTTTTCGTCTACAGTTGCGTTTTTAAGTTCGTCTCGAGAAAGGTCTGAAATTCGCTCTGCTCTATCTAAAAACTCAGGATCGTGCAAATAATTTACACCATCTTTAATTTCAATATTTTGCGAAGCAGCCCACAATTCGTAACTAATTCTGTTGTCTATTCGGCTTTGCTCATCGATAAGCTTTCCTGGTTTAATTACATTCACTAGAACGAGTCCTAATCCAACCGCCAAAATAGTGGTGGTTAAATACGCCAACAGCGTCTTCCCTCCCATTCTTCCTAAACTCGAAGGATCGCCAATGTTTGAAACTCCATTGATGATTGAAAAAAGCACTAACGGAACGGCGATTAATTTTAATAGATTGATAAAGATAGTTCCAAAAGGTGCAATCCAATTAATGGTAAACTCGCTCCAACCAAGTTTACTCGACAAAATTGCCCAAATAATTCCTAAAACTAATCCTATTATAATTTGCCAGTGTAATGCTATTTTCTTCAAATGAATCTATTTTAAGTTAATTACAACGTTAAAGTTGTTTCAAATATAATTTATTTTGTGTGTTGTAAACTATTATTTATCAAAGTATAATCTGCCAACACCAAAGCAGCCATCGCTTCCACAATTGGTACAGCTCTAGGAACAACACATGGGTCGTGCCTTCCTTTCCCCTGCATTTCTACGATGTTTCCTTTGTTATCGATAGTTTCTTGCGTTTGCATAATTGTTGCAACAGGCTTAAATGCTACTCTAAAATAAATATCCATTCCGTTGCTAATACCTCCTTGAATTCCGCCAGAAAAATTAGTTTTTGTAGTACCGTCTTCATTATACAAGTCGTTATGCTGACTCCCTTTTAAAGCTGCTCCGTCAAAACCACTTCCGTATTCAAACCCTTTTACAGCATTAATCGAAAGCATCGCTTTTCCTAATTCTGCATGCAATTTATCAAAAACAGGTTCTCCAAGACCAACAGGCACATTCTTAATTACGCAGGTAACAACTCCTCCAACAGTATCTCCTTCCTTACGAATTTGCTTAATGTAATTTTCCATTTCTTTCGCAAGTTCGGTATCTGGACAACGTACAATGTTTATCTCTGCGTTTTCTATATTTACTTCGGAATAGTGTTTGTTTAAATGAATGTTTCCTACGGAAGAAACATAGGCGTTAATTTTAATATCGCCCAACATTTGCTTAGCAATAGCACCAGCTACCACTCTACTTGCAGTTTCTCTAGCAGAACTTCTTCCGCCACCGCGATAATCTCTAAACCCATATTTTTGGTCGTACACATAATCGGCATGCGATGGTCTGTAACTGTCTTTTATATGCGAATAGTCGTGAGATTTTTGATTGGTATTTTCAATAACAAAACCAATAGGAGTTCCTGTAGTTTTTCCTTCAAATACTCCCGAAAGAATACGTACTTCATCTGGTTCTTTACGCTGCGTAACTATAGCAGATTGCCCTGGTTTACGTCTATCTAAGTCGTGTTGTATTTTGTTTAAGTCTAGTGTAATGCCCGCTGGACATCCGTCTATAACACCTCCTAGAGCCGCTCCGTGTGACTCGCCAAAAGTTGATAACTTAAAGAGGTTTCCGAAGGAATTTCCTGCCATAAAATTTTGGTTTTGACAAATGTAATTTTTAAAAAAGAGAAACAAAAATTAAATATGCGTAATCATAAATTAAACTTTACTTGTTAAAAAGCTTGGTTTCTTAACAATCAAATCATAAATAATTAATTATCAAGTAATACAATCCCTAATAATCTTTCTTTTATTCGTAATACTAAACTTTTACTATTGAGAAAAAGAAAATTAGATGTCGTTGTAATCTCAGATGTACACTTGGGTACATTTGGCTGCCATGCAGGAGAACTGCTCTCATACCTTAACAGTATTTCTCCAAAAAAACTTATTCTGAATGGCGACATTATCGATATTTGGCAGTTTAGAAAACGTTACTTCCCAAAGAATCATTTACAGGTAATTAAAAAAATAATCGATTTATCTACCAAAGGCACCGAAGTGTATTACATTACTGGAAATCACGACGAAATGCTTCGGAAGTTTAGCGATGTTACCATGGGAAATATCCATATTTTAGATAAGTTAATTCTGAATTTAGACGGAAAGAAAGCCTGGATTTTTCACGGAGATGTATTTGATGCTTCTATACAACACACCAAATGGATTGCTAAACTTGGCGGTTGGGGTTACGATTTTTTAATATTGATTAACCGGTTTATAAATTGGATTTTAGTTGGACTTGGGAAAGAGAAATACTCACTTTCCAAAAAGATAAAAAACAGCGTTAAAAAAGCCATTAAATACATTGCAGATTTCGAAAAAGTAGCCTCAGATTTGGCTATCGAAAACGGATACAAATATGTTGTTTGCGGACATATACATCAACCTCAAATGCTTCGAAAGGTCAATAAAAACGGCACTTGTCTTTATTTGAATTCTGGCGATTGGATTGAAAATTTAACCGCTTTAGAATACCACAACAAACGTTGGGAACTCTACCATTTTAATGAAGATAAATTGAGTCCGTTTTACTCCGACGAAGATTTAAAAACTATGAATTACAAAGAGTTATTGGCGGCAATCACCATTACTGGCAAAAAATAGCATTTCGAAATTGCTGTTTCACAAACTATTACTTTAACGCTCTACGCAATAAAGTTACTGGATGAATAGCCTCTCTCATTGTTCCGTCTTTTATTTGATGCCTACAACTTGTTCCGTTTGCAACAATCACCGTATCGGCTGAAGCTTTCCGAACCGCAGGAAACAAACGTAATTCGCCAATTGCCATACTCGTTTCGTAGTGTTCTTTTTCATAACCAAACGAACCCGCCATTCCGCAACAACCAGAATTTATCATGGTTACCGAAAAGTTCTTCGGTAAGTTGAGCACATCGAAAGTAGCTTTTGTATTTGATTGTGATTTTTGATGACAATGTGCATGGTATTTTATCGTTTTTTCTTCTGAAGAAAATTGTTCCGAAGTTATATTTTCTCTTTTTATTTCTTCGGAAAGGAATTCTTCTATTATAAAACTATTCAATGCTAGATGTTTAGCCTTTTCCTTATCGGATGCTAATCGCAAATATTCATCTCTAAACGACAAAATAGCTGAAGGTTCCAAACCTACAACAGGACAATTTGAACTTACCAACTTTTCTAAATTTGAAATGTTTTTATTGGCCAACGCTTGCGCTTGCTCTAAAAATCCTTTAGACAAAAATGTGCGTCCGCTTTCACCAAAATACAAAGTGATATCGTACCCTAAAGCTGTTAATAACTCAATAGCATCTTTACCAACTTCAATGTCAGAATATTGTGTAAATTCATCTATATATAAAACAACTTTGTTTTTATTAACATATTGTTTTTTAGATGATTGCAAGTGTTTACTGAAATTAAAACTTTCAATTTTAGGCAAAGTTCGATTAGGAGCTACATTTAAAACATTTTTCACAATCTCCCCAGAAAATCGATTGTTTACCATCCACGGAAAAACACTCCCGAGTTTACTTAATTTTGTGTTGTAAGCAAATGCTCTATCGCGTAACGAAGGTGCATTTTCTTTATAATACTGATATAAAAATTCAGCTTTTAAAGTAGCAACATCCACATTGCTTGGACACTCGCTACTACAAGCTTTACAACTCACACACAAATCGAAAACCTGTTTTAACTCCTCTTGATTAAACTTATTTTGTTTTTCTGAAGTTGTTAAATACTCTCGCAAGGCATTTGCACGAGCACGAGTAGTGTCTTTTTCATTTTTTGTAGCATGGTAACTCGGACACATTGCTCCGTTGGAAAGATGTGTTTTTCGGCAGTCACCACTACCGTTGCACTTTTCCGTAGCTCTCAAAATTCCTAAGGAATCTGAAAAATCTAACAAGGTTTCAATTTCAGGTTCTTCTCGGTCGGGTTGGTAGCGCAAAGAAGAATCCATTGGAGCGCTGTCTATAATTTTCCCAGGATTAAAAATGTTATTTGGGTCGAAAGTTTGCTTTATTCTTTTAAGGAGTTGATAGTTTTCCGTACTTATCATCAGCTCGATAAATTCGGCACGCACTCTCCCATCACCATGTTCGCCACTCATCGAACCTCTATATTTTTTCACCAAATGCGCTACATCGGTAGTGATTTTCCTAAAAAGGGCAACATCTTCCGATTTTTTCAAATCTAAAATCGGACGCAAATGCAATTCTCCAGCACCCGCATGTGCATAGTAAACTGCATTTTGCTTATGCTTTTGCATGATTTCGGTAAATTCAGCAATATAATTACTTAAATCTTCAATACTCACCGCCGTATCTTCAATACAGGCAACTGCTTTTTTATCGCCTACAATATTCCCTAAAAGTCCCAATCCAGCTTTTCTAAGCTCAACCGCCTTATCGATATCTTCAGCAACTAGCGTTGGATTAGCGTAGCTAAGTCCTGTTTCTTCCAGTGTTTTTAATAAGTTTAATCGCTTTTGCTCTAAAACTTCTGCATCATCATCACGAAGCTCGAGCATTAAAATAGCTTCTGGGTCGCCTTCAATAAAAAAACGATTTGGTAATTGCGATTTGTTATTCTTGGTACAATCTAAAATAACTTTGTCCATCATTTCGCAAGTGTACAAATCGTGTTGCATCACTGCATAAACCGAATTACAGCAATCGGCCACACTTTTAAAATGTGACGCAACCATAACAGCTTGTTTAGGCATTAAAGTATCTAACTGAACTTTAATTTTGGTTGTAAAAGCCAAAGTTCCTTCACTTCCAGAAAGCAACTTACACATGTTAAATTGACCTCCGTTTTCGTTAAAAGGCTTCAATTTTAATAATTCATCTACAGCATAACCTGTGTTTCTTCGGTGGATTTCTGGCTTCGGGAAGTTGTTTGCTATTTGCTTAGGAATACCTTCAGCAGAAAGTTCTTTGTAAATATTCTTGTAAATTTCACCTTCAAGCGTATTAAGTGTTAGCTTCTGTTTAAATTCTTCCGCAGTTAAACTTTTAAAAACCACTTCGCTACCATCACTTAAAATAGCTTCAATTTCTAAAACTTTATCGCGTGTTACTCCATACTTTATAGAGGTGGTTCCACTAGAGTTATTTCCTGTCATCCCTCCTATCATACACCTGTTTGAAGTGGATGTATTCGGACCAAAAAACAAACCGTATTGCGATAAATGCATATTTAGTTCATCACGAATAACTCCAGGTTGAACTGTTGCCGTTCTAGAAGTTTCATCAACCGAAAGAATCGAAGTGAAATGTTTTGAAACATCTACAACAATTCCATCTCCCACACATTGTCCTGCGAGTGAAGTACCTGCTGTACGCGGAATAATCGACAATTTATAATCATTACAAAAAGCAATGATTTTTTTGATGTCTTCTATCGATTTTGGATACGCGATAGCTGTTGGAATTGAGCGATATACAGACGCATCTGTAGCGTAGATGATTTTATGCAAATCGTCGAAAAATAAAGCCCCTTCAAGCTTTTCTTCCAATTCTTGTAAGAGGTTTTTAGAAATATTTAACAAGACTCTATGAACTTTAAGTTAATTTAGTAACGTATGTATTACAAATCAAAAACCAAATTTATGAAAAAACTATTTTTATTTAGTCTTTTAGCAATCGGATTTGCAACAACAGCTCAATCTCAAGAAATCGCAAAAAACGCCTTAGGACTTCGCTTAGGTGATGGCGATGGCTTTGGCGCTGAAATTTCTTATCAAAGAGGCTTAGGGGCAAATAATAGACTAGAATTGGATTTAGGATGGCGCGACAGTAATCATTACGACGCTTTTAGATTAACCGGTCTTTACCAATGGGTTTTTCCTATTGAAGGAGATTTTAACTGGTACGTTGGTGCCGGTGGTGGTTTAGGTGGTTATGACACCGATGATGATTACGACTTTGACAACAACGACCACGACGACAGCGGTATGTATGGTTTTGTTGCCGGAGATATTGGTGTGGAATACAATTTTAACTTCCCGCTATTATTGTCGTTAGATTTCCGTCCAGAAATTGGGTTTAACGATATTGACGACGACGATTTTGATTTCGATATTGCACTCGGAATTAGATACCAATTCTAAAAAAATAAGCACAAAAATGTTTAAAAGCCTTGAATACATTGTATTTAGGGCTTTTTTTGTTAATTGTCTTTTAGGATTGAAATGAAATTTTAACTTTGTATCAAACTAAACTGTTTAAATAATTTTTAATGAAAAAAATAGGAAGTATTCTTTTATTACTTGTTGCACTTGTTGCTTGTAATAAAACTGAAAAAGACACTTATAACGTTACCGTAAGTGTTGATGGTGTTGAAGATGGACAACATGTATATTTACAAAAACCAGTAGACGGACAACGACCAGAAATTATTGATACGCTGGAAGTAATGCAAGGGAAATTTGAGTTCTCTGGAAAAGCTGAAAGTCCGCAACTACACTACTTACTTTTTGAAGGTGTTAGAGGTGTTTTACCAATCATTTTAGAAGAAGGAAACATTAATGTAACAGCTTACAAAGACAGCCTAAACTTCTCTAAAATTGCTGGTTCTCCTTCGAATGACGATTTTACTGCTTTCATTCAAGGGTCAAAAAACATCAGAGATAAAATGTCTGAAATTCAGAAAAAAGGTATGGAAGCACAACAGGCAAACGATACTGTTACCATGAATACCTTAAGAGAAACTTTTGTTGAAGTACAAGATGAAGCTAGAAATTACGAAAACGAATTTGTTGCCAACCACAAAGACTCATACATTTCGTTATTGGTTATCCAACAAATGTTACGTGCTAAAACAAAAACTTCTGAAGAAATTGGTGAGCTTTTCAACGGTTTAACCGAAGATGTTAAAAACACTGACTTAGGAAATACAATTGCTACTGAATTAAAAAAGCTTAACAAGTTTTCTATTGGTGCTGCGGCTCCAGATTTTTCTGGTCCTACGCCAGAAGGTGAAACTGTTTCGTTAAAAGAATCTTTAGGGAAAGTAACCATTCTTGATTTTTGGGCTGCTTGGTGCAAGCCTTGTAGAGCAGAAAACCCAAACCTTGTAAAGCTTTATGCTGATTACCACGAAAAAGGATTAAATGTTGTTGGAGTTTCTTTAGATAGAAAAGCTGAAGATTGGAAAAAAGCAATCGAAGAAGACAATTTACCTTGGACACATATTTCTAACTTAAAATTTTGGCAAGACCCAATTGCTCAAGAATATAACATCCGTGCAATTCCTGCTACTTTTATTTTAGATGAAAACGGAAACATCATCGCAAAAGATTTAAGAGGACAAGCTTTAAAAGATAAAATTGCTAGCATTTTAGACTAATTATCTTTTTTACAGAAATAAAAAAATCCCGAAATGAATTACATTTCGGGATTTTTTTATGTTATTACTTTTAATTTATTTTAACTGAAAAGTAACATTTACTTCTGCCTCAATAACCATTTCACCAATGGCAATGGTTTCCATACTTCCACTTGCATCTGCTGAGGCTTTCATCATTTCCATTCTATAAATAGGTTGCGGTGCACTTACAGAACCTGTTTCAGAAATACTTAACGCCTTCCCTACTGTTTGCCCTAAAACACCTGCATATTCTTCCGCTTTTTTCTTAGCATCTTTTACAGCAGCAATTCTCGCTTTGGTATTGTAACTTTCAATATCAGACGACTGAAAAGTAACCCCGTCGACTCTATTAATTCCTGCGTTAAGCAATCCTTCAGTAAAAGTAGCATACTTGCTTAAATCTTTCAGTAAAATAGAAATCGATTGATTGGCTACATATTTGTATTCTTTTGTTTGATAGTCGTAATTTTTATTAATGTTGATGTATTCTGTTTTTACATCCGACTCTTTAATTCCCATCGACTTGGTGTATTTCAACACTTTATCAATCGCCACATCATTCTCTGTTTTTACTTGTTGTGCCGAAGTTCCTTCGTTCTCAACTCTAACTCTTATTAAAACTTGATCTGGAGTAACTTTTACTATTCCTTCTCCAACTACAGAAACCGAAGGTGTTACTTCTTGTGCTTGTAAACTATTCATACCAATAAATGCTGTTAGTAATAAAATTATTTTTTTCATATTCTCTTTTTAATGTTTTTTCAAAGCTTTCGAAAAGTCAAAAGCAATTCTTTTTTTGATTTTGTGTTTTGTTATTTCAGTATAAACAAAGAGAGTGCCAAACTATATTTTTCCTGTTTTTTCTAAAACGAATAATACAACTATCGGAATCGCTAAAAGCAATACCATTAAGGTTTCTTGTACAATTAATGATGGCATTAAAAGCAATGTTAAAACATATCCGCCAATGGCACCACCAAAATGTGCAGTGTGCCCAATGTTACCAATTCTCGATTTCATTCCGTAGATAGAGTATAATAAATACCCAATTCCGAAGATATAAGCAGGAATCGGAATCGGTATAAAGAAAAACGCCAATCGCATTTCTGGTTGTAAAAGAATAGCTGCATATAAAATTCCGGTTACGGCACCACTCGCGCCAACAGCACTGTAATGATATTCGTTTTTATGAAAACTAAGTGAGAGTAAGCTCCCTGCTAGTAAACTTCCGAAGTAAATCAATAAAAATTTAATGTCGCCAAAATACTGTACTACAATAGGTGCGAAAAAGTACAACGTAAGCATATTAAAAAGTAAATGCGAAACGTCAACATGCAGAAAACCAGACGTTATGGTTCTAATTTGTTCGCCACGACGAATAGCGCCGATATTGAATTTATACTTTTCGAAGAACGAAAAGTCGTTAAATCCCTTAAAAGAAGCCAAAACTGTCGCTCCAATAATAACTATGGTTACAATGCTTAAATTCATAAAAACAATAAAGGTTTAGCATCAAATATAGCTATATTTGCTAAAATTCATACGGAATGCAATTACTTATTTACCTACTAGTTTACCCCATTTTATGGTTTATTTCAATACTCCCTTTCCCTATATTTTATAAGGTTTCCGATTTTATATACTACTTACTATACTACATTATTGGGTATCGTAAAAAAATGGTTTACGAAAATTTAAAACGTTGTTTTCCTGAAAAATCAGAAGAAGAAATTCTTGGCATCCGAAAGCGTTTTTATAAGCATATGGCCGATTTGTTTATGGAAATGATAAAAACATTAAGTATGTCTCAAGAAGAAATGAAGAAAAGGGCAAAATTTCATAATACCGAACTCCTTGATGAATATGCCAAACAAAACAAAAGCGTAGCACTACTCTGCGGGCATTATGCAAATTACGAGTGGGTACTTTCATTAGGGCAGCACATTCAGCATGATGGCTTCGGAATTTACGCACCGTTATCGAACAAATATTTTGACAAACTCATTAAGAAAACCAGAAAAAAACACGGTGGCACTTTAGTTTCTAGATACGAAACAGCACGACTTGTTTTGAAGAATTACAAAGAGCAACATTTATCGTTATACGGTTTTGTTAACGACCAATCTCCACAGGTGAGTCATACTCGCTATTGGAGAGAATTTTTCGGAACCGTTGTGCCGGTACATACTGCTGCTGAAACATTAGCCAAAAAATTTGATATGGCTATTGTTTTTTTCTGTGTAAAGAAAATAAAAAGAGGTTATTACGAAACAACTATTGTGAATATTACCGACAATCCAAAACAGTATAAGGATTTTGAAATTACTGACATTTACACCAAAATGTTGGAAGAAGAAATTCGTCGAAAACCTGAATATTATTTATGGACGCACAACCGATTTAAACACCGAAATAAAGTTCCTGCTGAATTCCAAAAAGCAACTAATCCTGCATAAGAGGTTTTTGGTTTTAAGTTTCTTGTTTGAGGTTTCTTGTTTTTAATTGCAAAGTTTCAACCGATAAAATCTTAACTCGTCACCACTTCACTTCTCCTAAAAGGTGTGATACCTCGACTCCACTCGGTATGACAGCGAGAGAACCTTAACTTATTATCTCATTAACTCTTTCACTTCTACTAAACAATTAACCGATTAAACACTTCAACAGTTAAACTTTATGTGATACCTCGACTCCGCCTGTCTAACGACAAAGGCAGGCTCGGTATGGCTAAAAGAAAACCTTAACTTATTATCTCATTCTCTATTTCACTTCTACAAAAAACCACAAACGCCAACCTGAACTTGATTCAAATTAGCGTTTGGGTAGAGAAAGAATCTCTCTCAATATATATGATTATTACTTTACAATCCTGCTACAGCTCCAATTTCAGCTATAAATTTATCAGCTAAGGCATCGGCTTCTTGTTGTGAGCTTGCTTCTGTGTATATTCTAATAATTGGTTCGGTATTCGACTTTCTTAAATGCACCCAATTCTCTGGAAAATCAATCTTCACACCATCAACAGTAGTTATATCTTCGTTAGCATAGCGCTCTTCCATTGTTTTTAAAATAGCATCCACATCGAGTTCTGGAGTTAAAGCAATTTTCTTTTTACTCATAAAATACGATGGATAACTCGCACGCAATTCGGCAACCGAAATTTCTTTTTCAGCCAAATGTGTTAAAAACAAACCTACTCCAACCAAAGCATCACGACCGTAATGACTTTCAGGATAAATAATTCCGCCGTTACCTTCTCCTCCAATAATTGCGTTATTCTTTTTCATGAGTGTAACAACATTTACCTCGCCAACTGCCGAAGCTTCATAAGTTCCTCCATGTTTTTCAGTAACATCACGAAGTGCTCTTGAAGACGACATATTAGAAACCGTATTTCCTTTTGTTTTTCCCAATACATAATCGGCACAAGCCACCAACGTATATTCTTCACCAAACATTTCTCCATCGTTACTAATAAATGCTAGTCTATCTACATCTGGGTCTACTACAATTCCCAAATCGGCTTTCTCTTTTACAACCAATTCGCAAATATCGGTAAGGTGTTCTTTTAACGGTTCTGGATTGTGTGGAAACTGACCGTTTGGTGTGCAATACAACTCAACCACTTCTACTCCTAATTCTTTTAATAACTTCGGAATAGCAATGCCTCCTGTAGAATTCACACCATCAACCACAACTTTAAATTTAGCTTGCTTTATTTTTTCAGCATCAACTAAAGGTAAATTCAACACTTCGTCAATATGAATATCGATATAAGAATCGTTTACTGTAATTTCGCCTAAATCGTCAACTTCAGCAAAATTAAAATCTTCGCTATCGGCAATTTCTAAAATAGCTTGCCCGTCGGCACCGCTTAAAAATTCCCCTTTATTATTGAGTAATTTTAAAGCATTCCACTGCTTCGGATTGTGACTTGCGGTTAAAATAATTCCTCCATCGGTTTTTTCCAACGGAACAGCAATTTCTACTGTTGGCGTCGTTGAAAGACCTAAATCGATTACATTGATACCGAGACCAACCAAAGAAGATGCAACTAAATTTTGAATCATTTCTCCAGAAATTCGAGCATCGCGACCTATTACAACGGTTAATTTTTCACCTTTAGCTTGCGATTTTAACCATGTTCCATATGCCGAAGCAAATTTCACAGCGTCCAAAGGCGTTAAATTCTCACCTGTTGCTCCGCCAATAGTTCCACGAATTCCTGATATTGATTTTATTAATGTCATCTGTTATATCTTATTTTAAACTAACTTTTTTTATACTGAACGAAATATCTTCGATACTCCCTTTTGCCAAATGAATTGCCGAATTTGTGTAATACAATTCTCCGTTAAAAATACTAAATGTATCTGCCCATTGAATATCCTCTGAGCTATCTAAAAATACCGTTTCTTGGTTATTTTGCACATCGTATTTCATTATTTTATGATGTTCTAAATCGGCGTAATACAAATTCCCGTCTGCATCCATAATCATTCCATCTGGCGCAGTCGTTTTAGTAACAAACTCTACACTTTCTGCTACTTCACTTTTCTTCTTTTTCACTAAAATCTCAACAGGAATTCTGTACAAACTATACCCTGTTAGCGCATGAAAATACAGCATATCATTTTTAAGGTCGAGCGCTATCCCGTCTGAATGCACTGTATTTTCCCATTTCTCACCATCAATCGTTAAAAAGTCTTGTTCACTTTTTGTGGAAGAATGATTGTCTAAAACACGCTTCGTATTACCATTTTTCAAGTTCAATATTACAATTCCTGCATGTCCAGAATCTGTAAAATAAGCCAATTGACGTTTTTCGTCGATACGAACATCGTTAATGTACGAATCTTTGTGATACGCATTTTTAAGAAATGTATAAGTTTTCAATAAATTGTTGGTGTTTAAATCGAAAACAAAAACTTTAGGCGCTCCCAAAACCCCTTTAAATTTAGGATTTCGAGTATCTAAAACATACAATTTATCACCCGAAGCAACCACCGATTGCACAGCTACAAAAGTAGTTTCTGCAAGCGGTTTTCCAAGCTCCCAATTGTTCCAAGATTCCGAAGGAAAGGCTACAGATTTCCCGTCTTTTACTTCTACAACAGCATTCTCAACCCCTGCTCTCCATCTTGGAAAATTGGCAAAAACTCGTCCAGAATTACTTACGGTTACCCCTGTAACTTGTTGCCCTTGAAAAGTTGCTACAGTTTGAACAGAATTTCCACTACAGCCTACAATTAACATTGTAAAAAGTGCATAAAATAGTATTCTCATTTCTTTACTTTTTAGCAAATATAACGGTTTTCAGATGCAAATTAGTGTTCTATTCCGCATTCAAAATAGTTATCGAACTTGTAAATCAACGCTATTTATTTATACTGAAAGAATTAAGTGTTGAATTTTGTCAATTCAACTTATAGAAAATTATTCAACTATTGTAAGATATTATCGTAAAAAGTAAGTGCCATTTCAATGGAATTTGTACATTTAGTAAATGAATTTTTTAGCGCACATTTATTTATCTGGAGAAAACCCTGAAGTAAAAGTAGGAAACTTTATGGCTGATAGCATCCGAGGGAAACAATATCTAAAGTATCCCGAAGGATATAAAAAAGGTATTTTATTACATCGGGAAATCGATACGTATACCGATGCTCACCCAACTGTTCGTCTCAGCACCAAAAAATTACACAAAAACTACGGGCATTACAGCGGAGTTATTGTAGACATTTTTTACGATCATTTTTTAGCTAAAAATTGGAGTGACTATTCTGAAACTCCGTTAGATATTTATGTAGATAATTTTTACGATTTATTGGGAGAACACTATGCGATACTTCCAATGAATGTAAAAAAACTAATGCCTTATATGATTGCCGATAATTGGTTGCTGAATTATGCAAAACTCGATGGGATTTCAAGAGTTCTTGACGGCATGAATCGTAGAACAAAAAACAAATCGAAAATGAATTTTGCCATTGAAGATTTACAAACACATTATCGCGAATTTGAAACAGAATTTACTTCATTTTTTGAAGAATTACGTACGTTTTCAACTCAAAAGCTTAACTCCCTATAACCTATGATAAAGAAAATAATATTACTCTTTGCTATTGTATTTATTAGTAGTTGCAAAGAGAAACATAAAAACAATCTCGGTGTTACTGCCCAAAACGGCATGGTAGTCTCTGCACGTGTGGAAGCTTCTAAAATTGGAGTAGATATTTTAAAACAAGGCGGAAATGCTTTTGACGCCATGATTGCTACCAAATTTGCGTTGGCGGTTGCCTACCCTTTTGCTGGAAATATTGGTGGAGGTGGTTTTATGGTATATCGGTTAAATGATGGTACTACTGGCTCACTCGATTTTAGAGAAAAAGCGCCGATTTTGGCTTCAAAAAACATGTATTTGGATTCGTTAGGAAATATCATTCCAAATAAAAGTACTGTCGGTGCCACAGCAGTTGGTGTTCCTGGAACGGTTGCTGGAATTTTTGAAATTCATAAAAAATTTGGCTCTCTACCGATGGAAACCCTTATTCAACCTGCTATTGACATGGCGAATAAAGGTGTTATTGTTACCAAAAAGCAAGCAGAGAAACTTGCCTATGCTCGAAATATTATTGCTGAAACAAGTAGTGACACAGTACTTTTTGCAAATCATTTTTCTGAAAATGATTCTATTAAATACCGTGCCCTTGCCAAAACTTTAGAAATTATTAAAAAGCAAGGTCAAGACGGATTTTATAAAGGTGTTGTAGCTGAAAAAATGGTAGCATTTCTTCAGCAAAATGGAGGAATCATCACTTTAGAAGATTTATCAAAATACCGCGCTGTTTGGAGAGACCCCATCGAATTTCAGTATAAAAACATGAAAGTTATTTCAATGGGCCCTCCTAGTAGTGGCGGAATCACTTTAGCACAAATCATGAAAATGATTGAATTGTATAATCTCGATACGCAACACAATTCAGTAAAAGCAATTCAACTTATCACAGAAGCCGAACGCAGAGCATATGCCGATAGAGCTTATTTTTTAGGTGACCCAGATTTCACAGAAATCCCTGTTTCGGAAATTACTAACAACACTTATTTAAACCAAAGAATGGAATCTTTTTCTTACGAAAAAGCAACCCCGTCTGAAGATGTTTCTCACGGAAATATCGAGATTATTGAAAGTGACGAAACCACGCACTTTTCTATTGTTGATAGCTTCGGAAATGCAGTTTCTGTAACTACAACGCTGAATGGCGCGTATGGTTCTAAATTATATTCCGAAGAATTAGGGTTCTTTTTCAATAATGAAATGGACGATTTTAGCTCAAAACCTGGAACTCCAAATATGTTCGGACTTATTGGTGGCGAAGCAAATAGTATAGCTCCAGAAAAAAGGATGCTTAGTAGTATGACTCCTACTATTGTCGAAAAAAACGGAAAACTATTTATGGTTGTTGGAACTCCAGGTGGCTCTACCATTATCACTTCTGTTTTACAGACAATTTTAAATGTAGCGCATTACGATATGGGGATGCAGGAAGCTGTAAATGCTCCACGTTTTCACCATCAATGGTTGCCAGATGAAATCAGAATGGAACCCAATGCTTTTGATAAAAAAACAATTGAAACTTTAAAAGAACTCGGTTATAAAATTAACGAATCTAACGCAAGAATTATCGGACTTGTAGACGCTATTTTGGTGCTTCCAAACGATGAGCTAGAAGCTGGTGCCGACAAGCGAGGAGACGATACAGCCGTTGGATATTAAAAATAAAACAGTATGAACATCATTAAAAAAATTGGAAAATTCATAGCCTTTTTGTTGCTCTTTTTTATTGTAATTGGAGCCGTAATTTATTTTGTTTATAACGAACCACTACCACAAGGAAAAGAAGGCCCGCAAGCCGAAGCCTTAGCCGATAAAATGCTAAAAGCCATCAACTATACCAACTACACAAAAACAAGGTATTTAGAGTGGACTTTTGCAGGGAAACACTCCTACGTTTGGGATAAAGAAAAGAAATTGGCAGACGTAAAATGGGATAAATATTTGGTAAAACTCAATTTGAATAATTACGATAAAAGCACTGTTTTTATTGATGGTGTTAAAATGCACACCGAACCACGCCAAGAATTAATCGATACCGCAGTGAAATATTTCAACAACGATTCTTTTTGGCTAGTTGCACCATTTAAAATTCGAGATAAAGGCACAAAGCGAAGTATTGTTACGCTTAAAAATGGCAAGGAAGCACTTCTTGTTACTTATACCAGTGGCGGAAGCACTCCTGGAGATTCGTATTTATGGACACTTACAGATGCTGGTTTTCCGCAGAGTTTTAAAATGTGGGTAAGTATTATTCCTATTGGCGGGGTTGAAGCTTCTTGGGACGATTGGAAAGTTATGGAAACAACAACCTACCTCCCATCCTCTCATAAACTCGCATTTTTCACTCTTGAGATGAGTAATTTAAAAGCGTATAACTAACTATTCGTTTTAATTTTCGGGCTCTATAAAATATGGATTTGACGAAAAGGACACTTTATTTTCAGAGAATAATAAGCTGTAAGCTATAGGCTCTAAGCAAATAGCGAGTAAAAAAATTAAATTTTCTTTACTTTATTACTGAAATTCCCCCTTCGAAGGGGGTTAGGGGGATGTAAAAAGTTGGAAGACGGAAGCCCGAATCCATTAGTTTCGAAGGCGATAAGCAAGCAACGAAAAAGAAATTCTCCTTGCTTCTCTGAATCTTTGCACCTACAAACAGGTTATATAAAATCAAAATTGAACACTACTATTTTAAGTTATCAACAAACTTAAGTAGCTTCAATAATTAGTCTTAAAATCGTAACTTAGCAGTTTTGTATTTTATATGACAAATTTTGAAGAAAATATAGAGGTAAAAGGCGCTAGAGTCCATAACCTTAAAAATATAGATGTTACAATTCCGAGGGAAAAACTGGTGGTTATCACTGGTCTTTCTGGTAGTGGAAAATCATCCTTAGCTTTTGATACGATTTATGCTGAAGGACAACGAAGATATATCGAAACTTTTTCGGCATATGCGCGTCAGTTTCTCGGCGGATTGGAACGTCCGGATGTTGATAAAATTGACGGACTTTCGCCAGTTATTGCTATTGAGCAAAAAACAACTTCCAAGTCGCCTCGTTCTACCGTTGGTACAATTACCGAGATTTACGACTTTTTACGTTTGCTTTACGCTCGTGCTTCCGACGCATACAGTTATAATACTGGCGAAAAAATGGTAAGTTATAGCGACGAGCAAATTAAAAAACTTATTTCCGAAGAGTACAGCGGAAAACGCATTAATATTCTTGCGCCAATTATTAGAAGTCGTAAAGGGCATTACCGCGAGTTATTCGAGCAAATATCAAAACAAGGCTTTGTAAAGGTTCGTGTGGATGGCGAAATTTTAGACCTTACCAAAGGCATGAAGGTTGACCGTTACAAGGTGCATGATATTGAAACTGTTATTGACAGACTGCAAATTGACGGTAGCGAGAACACTTCAAAACGTCTCAGTGAGAGTATCAATACTGCTATGTACCACGGAGACGATGTGTTGATGGTTATCGACCACGATACAAATGAAGCGCGCTATTTCAGTAGAAATTTAATGTGCCCTACTTCTGGTATTTCGTATCCAAATCCGGAGCCGAATACTTTTTCATTCAATTCTCCAAAAGGAATGTGCCCTACTTGCAGTGGCTTAGGAAAAGTACACGAAGTAAATCTTCAAAAAATTATTCCAGACAATACGTTGAGCATCAAATCTGGAGGGATAGCTCCGCTAGGCGAATACAAAAAATCGTGGATTTTTAAGCAACTTGAAGTCATTGCGCAACGGTACGATTTTAAATTGACAGATGCTATCAAAGATATTCCTGCTGAAGCGATGGAGGTTATTCTTCACGGGGGTAATGAAAAATTCGCTGTAGAATCGAAGACGCTTGGAATTACGCGCGATTACAAAATTGACTTTGAAGGAATTATCAGTTTTATAAAAAATCAATTTGAGGCAAGCGAATCTACTTCCATTCGACGTTGGGCAAAAGATTTTATGGATAAAATAAACTGTCCAACTTGTGAAGGTACTCGTCTCAGACAAGAATCGTTATACTTCAAAGTAAACGAAAAAAACATTGCCGAATTAGCGTCGATGGATATGATTGAGTTGGATGGGTTTTTCAAAGACTTACCTAAACAACTTTCAGCAAAACAATTTAAAATTGCAGAAGAAATCTTAAAGGAAATTACTGCTCGGATTAACTTCTTGCTAGATGTTGGTCTCAATTATTTATCGCTTAACAGAAGTTCTAAATCGCTTTCTGGCGGTGAAGCACAACGTATTCGCTTAGCAACACAAATAGGCTCGCAACTTGTAGGAGTTTTATATATTTTAGATGAACCTAGCATTGGACTTCATCAGCGCGATAACGACCGCTTGATAAAATCATTAGAATCGCTTCGAGATATAGGAAATTCTGTAATTGTTGTGGAGCACGATAAAGACATGATTGAGCGTGCTGACCATGTAATTGACATCGGTCCGAAGGCAGGAAAACACGGCGGTAAAATAATTTCTGAAGGACCTCCTACGGAATTAAAAAACTACCACACCCTTACTGCGGATTATATTACGGGGAAAAAAGAAATTGCTATTCCAGAAAATCGCAGAGAAGGAAACGGAAAATTTATAGAACTAAAAGGTTGCACAGGAAATAACCTAAAAAATGTAAATGTAAAGTTTCCGCTCGGAAAAATGATTGGTGTTACAGGAGTTTCAGGAAGTGGAAAATCAACCTTAATTAACGAAACCCTCTACCCTATTTTAAACGCTCATTTTTTTAATGCGGTAAAAAAACCTATGCCTTACAAAAGCATTAAAGGCTTAGAGCATATCGACAAGGTAATCGACATTAATCAATCGCCAATTGGGCGCACGCCACGTTCAAATCCTGCAACTTACACAGGAGTTTTTAGTGAAATCAGAACGTTATTTACACAAACACCAGAAGCGATGATTCGCGGTTACAAGCCAGGAAGATTCAGTTTTAATGTAAAAGGAGGTCGTTGCGAAACCTGTCAAGGAGCTGGTGTTAGGGTTATCGAAATGAATTTCTTGCCCGATGTAACAGTAGCGTGCGAAACTTGTAACGGTAAACGCTTTAATAGAGAAACACTTGAAATTCGTTACAAAGGAAAATCTATTGCCGATGTTTTGGATATGACCATCAATGAAGCTGTAGATTTTTTTGAAAATATACCGAAAATATACCGCAAATTAATTACTTTGCAAGACGTAGGTTTAGGATATATCACGCTAGGACAACAATCTACCACATTGTCTGGTGGAGAAGCCCAACGTGTAAAACTGGCTACCGAATTATCTAAAAAAGATACGGGGAACACTTTTTACATTTTAGATGAACCTACAACTGGATTGCATTTTGAAGACATCAATGTATTGATGAATGTACTGAATGTTTTAACAGATAAAGGAAATACAGTACTTATTATCGAGCACAATTTAGACGTTATCAAAATGGTAGATTATATTATTGATATTGGTCCTGAAGGTGGAAAAGGTGGCGGAAACGTTATTGCCACAGGTACGCCAGAAGAAATTGTAAAAGTAAAAAAGAGTCATACAGCTACGTATTTGAAGCCTGAACTCAAGAAATAAGAAAATTAAATTTTAAAAATATGAGAAAAGAAAAACACCATAAAGGATGGAACGAGATTAAAACAAACGACTCTTGGGCTATCTTTAAAATTATGAGTGAGTTTGTAAATGGTTATGAAAAATTAAGCAGAATTGGGCCATGTGTGTCTATTTTTGGTTCTGCAAGAACAAAGCCAGACCATAAATATTATAAGTTAGCAGAAAGTATTGCTCAGAAAATTGTTGAAGCAGGATACGGAGTTATCACTGGTGGTGGTCCTGGAATTATGGAAGCGGGAAACAAAGGAGCGCATTTGGCAGGAGGAACTTCTGTTGGACTTAATATCGAGTTACCTTTTGAGCAACACGACAACCCGTATATCGATAGTGACAAGAGCTTAGATTTCGATTACTTTTTCGTTAGAAAAGTAATGTTTGTTAAGTATTCTCAAGGTTTCGTAGTGATGCCTGGAGGTTTCGGAACACTCGATGAATTGTTTGAAGCCATAACTTTAATTCAAACCAAAAAAATTGCAATGTTTCCTATCATTTTAGTGGGAACCGATTTCTGGGGAGGTTTAGTCGATTGGATTAAGAAAACACTACTCGAAGCAAACAACAACATTAGCGAAGGAGATTTAGACCTTGTAAAGGTTGTAGATACCGAAGATGAAGTAGTTGAAATTTTAAATTCGTTTTACAAAAAATTCAATTTAAGTCCGAATTTTTAAAATGAAATAAGCGTTTCTCTTCAAAAGAAATAAAATCATTAAAGTCTGAATTTACGAAAGTTGTTCAGACTTTTTTCTTTGGTAATATTCAGAATAAACCATTGTGAACTCTGCTCCCATAAAAAATATCAGTCCCGCGTAATAAACCCAAAGCATAATTAAAACTACTGAGCTAGCACCGCCATACACAGATGCTGGCGAGGAATGTCCGAAATAAAAACTGAGCAACATTTTCCCAAACAAAAACAACAATGTAGTTGCCGAAGCACCAATAAATGCAGTTTTCCATTTAATTCTTTTATCTGGAAGAAACCTATAAATAACTCCAAATAAAGCTGTAATTACCAATAGGGATACAATAAAATTAAGACCGCCAACCACTACCGAAGCTATGTCTGGATAGTAATCTTTTATATAATTATTTAAAATTGAAATGGCCGTGGAAACCATTAAAGAGATAATCAATAAAAAACCTATCGCCATAATTAATCCGAATGAAAGCACTCTGTTTATAATCATTTTCTTCCAAGATGATTTCTCTTCTTCCACTTTAAAAATTGTATTCAATGTTTTTTGAAGCTGAAAAAACACTCCCGTAGCACCAAATAATAAAGTACAGGTACTCACAATAATGTTTAATGTAGAATTGTCGTCGATACTAGCACTAGACACCATTCCCTCGATCGCATTTGCTGATTCATGTCCGATAAGGCTAGAAAATTCCTGAGTTATATGTCCTTGAACGGCTTCTCGACCGTAAAACAGACTTGTTACCCAAATAATAATTAATAGTAATGAGGGCAAAGAAAACAAGGTATAGTATGAGATAATAGCGCTTTTTGCAAACGGATCAATAGCTAACCAATTCGTAAAAGTGGTTTTGATAATTTGTAGCGTGGATTTTATCTTCATAATTTGAAGTTAGCTAAAAACTTTACAAGAAAAAAAAGACTGTTAGCAATTTAGAAAATCCCTAACAGTCTTTAAGAAGAATTTATGTGTTTCTTGAACTTTTAATTATTTACCGTAATGAAACCTGCAAGAGGCTATTAGTAATTTTTGGTTTTCATATTTATACACCAATCGGTGTTCAGATGTAATACGTCTCGACCAATATCCTTGCAAGTCTCCTTTTAGAGCTTCGGGTTTACCAATACCTTCAAACGGTGTACGCATGCAATTTTTAATTAAATCGTTGATGCGCTTTAGAATCTTCTTATCAACTTTTTGCCAATACAGATAATCTTCCCAAGAAGAACTCGACCAAATTAGTTTCATTTTATTTGATTAATTCTTTCTCCTCTCCTTCTCCAGACTCAAGTTCTTTTATAGAATTTAAAAGTACATCACGGTTTTTACCTGTAAGTAAATAAGTTGTTTCTTTTAACGAATTATATTCATCTAAAGAAATTAAAACAAGATCCTTACCATTTTTACGCTTAATGATAACATCGCTTACATCATTTATAACTTTGTCAAACCAATGTTTTAGGTTTGATCTAAAGTCTGTGTAGTTTACTGTTTCCATACTACAAAAATAAAAAAAAGTACTCAAATGAGTACTTTTTTTACAAAGTTTTATAATTTTTTGAATATCCGCAATGTATCATACTAAGATTAAAATGTCAGGTCGAACGTAGTCGAGACCCTATTTAAAACCAGTTAAGTCAAATAACCTCTCGACTACGCTCGAGGTGACAGTGCGTTATGACAGATTGCGGACAATCTTATTTTTTTTAAGCTGAATTTCTACTCGCATTAATATTTCCGAATAGAGAACGTGTAACCATTCGCTCATACACTTCTAATAATTCAGGATCAATATCCTTTTTAGACGCATTCATTTCTTGAATTTGTCTCAAAGCAAATTGTTGAATTGTTAATAGTGGTAAAACGATTTTTTCACGAACTTGAATCGACGCTTTCATCGAGCGAGAATCTTCCATCAATTCAGCATAACCAGTTAATTTCAGTAACATTGCTTTACTACGTTCGTATTCTTGGTAAATAATTTTCCAAAAATCGCCAAACTCCTTATCGTCTTTCATGTAAGCCGTAAGTTTAAAGAACGACTTTGTTAAACTCATCATACTGTTTTCTAGCAACGTACGGAAGAATGCTGAGTTTTTGTAAAGTGAAACAACTTTGTCGAATTCATCATTATCAACAAAAGCTTGGATAGCAATACCAACTCCGTAGAAACCTGGTACATTTTGCTTTAACTGACTCCAACTTCCTACAAAAGGTATCGCTCTCAAATCAGAAAAAACAAGTTTATCGCCTCCACCTCTTTTAGATGGTCTACTTCCAATGTTTGTTTTTGCATAGTATTTCAAGGTACTCATTCGCTCTAAATACGATAAAAACTTAGGGTGATTTTTAAAGTCAACATAAGCTTCGTAACTTATTTTAGCTAAACGATCCATAGTTTCTCTATCTTCTTTCCCTAACCTGTCTTTTTCGTCAGCAAAAACGTTGTTTACAATACCAGAACTCAATAGTTGTTCCATATTGTATTGACAAGATTCTAGCGTTCCGAAATTAGAACTAATGGTTTGCCCTTGGATAGTAAGCTGTACTTCTTCATTTTCGATAGTCGGACCTAAAGAAGCATAGAATTGGTGTGTTTTTCCACCACCACGTGCTGGAGGTCCTCCTCTACCATCAAAAAATACTACTTTAATATCGTATTTACGAGAGATAGCCGTTAGCGCTTCTTTGGCTCTGTAAATCCCCCAGTTTGCCATTAAATATCCACCATCTTTTGTTCCGTCAGAAAAACCTAACATAATGGTTTGTTTGTTTGCTCTACGTTTTAAATGTTCAGCATACGCTTTGTTTGTGTATAGCGTCTCCATAACATTATGCGCATCTTCCAAATCTTCTACAGTTTCAAAAAGAGGCACAACATCTACGGTTGGGGTTTCCCAATCGCACATACGGATCATCGCAAAGGCTTCCATCACGTTTAAAACACTACCGTTATTACTGATAATATAACGGTTAGAACCTAGCTCTCCATTGTTTCGTTGAATGGTTTTCATGGCGTAGATAGACTCCAAAGTGTTTCTACTCATTTCGTGCTTAAACAAACTTGGATTTACCTTTCCTACAATTTTACTAAGTACATTTATTTGTTCTGCTTCGGATAACGTACTGTAATCTTTTGGGAAAATATCTAAGCCCATTTCTAAAGATTCCGCAGCAATATTCGATAAAACATTGTGATGTACTCTCGAATCTTGACGAATGTCTAAGGTTGCAAAATGGAAACCGAACAGTTTCATTTTATTGATTAAATCGTTAATTTCATCAACAAACAACGACTGATGCTTGGTTTCTAATATTTCTCTTATTTCTAAAAGTGTATTCATTGTTTCTTCCGCAGTAATAGTAGTTCTACCACTTTGCAAGAAGATATTTT
The DNA here is from genome assembly GCF_038433465.1 of Joostella sp. CR20. Lineage (NCBI taxonomy): Bacteria > Pseudomonadati > Bacteroidota > Flavobacteriia > Flavobacteriales > Flavobacteriaceae > Joostella > Joostella sp. CR20. Next base: position 124,927 of record NZ_JAESVF010000006.1, read on the forward strand.
CATAGAGTTTTGACTCTAAATCGGTTATAAGTTTATCGACATATTTAAAAGTAATTCGTCGGCGGAGTCTTCGAACGTCTCTGTAGTAGTTCTTTAAAACTGTACTTCTAAGTCTGTCGGCAACTTTCAGCGTGATATCGGTTGTTACAAACGGATTTCCATCGCGGTCTCCTCCTGGCCAAAAACCTAAGTTTAATACTTGGTTTTGCAATTCTTCTTCTCCAAAAATATTGTCTTGTATATAATCAAATATTTGGCTCGAAGCATGATAAAAAACGTTCTCCAAATACCAAATTAAGCTCACAGCTTCATCAAAAGGCGTTGGTTTTTCTTTTTTGAAAAAAGGAGTTTTTCCTAATTGCGCCAACAGCTTTTTAATAAGATTTAAATCGTTTTCACGAATTGCTTTTGCCAAATCGGTAATAATTCCTAAAACAGAACCTGGATAGAACTGCGTAGGGTGTGCCGTAAGTACAGGGCGCACTTTAAAATGTTTTAAGTACTCTTTAAGTTCTGGAATTTTGTTTTTGGCTTCGGCTTCTTCTTTAATATTTCTAAGTGTTCCTCTCCCATCCATGTTGTTTACCACAGGAAAGGTAGCATCTTCAATAGCATCAAAAAGCACAACTTGGCGCTCAATGTATTGAATAAATCTAAAAAGAAGATCGAATTTTTCGGTGTCGGTTGGTTTATCGCAATATTTTTCAAAAAAATTACCAACTATTTCCGTAGGAGTTTTATTTTCATCGTAACCTTTTTCACAAACTTCAGAAAAAAGCGGTAGCATTACTCCTGTGTTGCTTATTTCATCAAAAGGCAACGTGATGAAAATACTGTTGTAAATTTGATATCTTGATAAAACACTTTCATTAAATCGGTCAATCTTTGGTTTTCGTAGCATATAATTTTTCTGTTTTACGTAAAAATACAAAAAACCCTCTCAAAACAAGATTCAAGAGGGTTTCTTTATGGATTTAAAACAGAAATTTTACAAATCGTTAAAAATTGTATGCATTAATCTACGTTTGTCGTTAATGCTTTCTTCCAAAGAAATCATAGTTTCTGTTCTTGAAACACCGTCGATATCATCAACTTTAAAGATAATGTCTTTAGCGTGTTTTGTATCTCTAGCTCTAATTTTACAGAAAATATTGAATTTTCCTGTAGTAATATGCGCTACTGTGATGTAAGGAATTTGATTTAAACGCTCTAAAACAAATTTTGTTTGATGAGTTTTCTCTAAGAAAATTCCAACATAAGCGATAAATGAATATCCTAATTTTACGTAATCTAAAGTTAAAGAAGAACCTTTAATAATTCCAGCATCTTCCATTTTCTTTACTCTCACATGAACTGTTCCTGCAGAAATAAGCAATTTCTTTGCGATATCTGTAAAAGGAGTTCTCGTGTTGTCGATCAACATATCAAGAATTTGATGATCTACTTCGTCTAATTTAAATTTTGCCATAGCTTTTTTATTATCTTTAAATAATATGCAAAAAAAATAAAAAAAACTGAATAATCGATAATTGTTTGGTAATTATTTTTTCAACAAATCTATACTTTTCTTAAATTTTTCTTAGTAAATCTGTTAAATAACCATTAGTTAATTCATGTATCGGTATGGGATTAATTTCTACATTCCTCATATCTAATTCCTTATGACCAATGTATTCTAGGCTTTCGTCCACATGTTCAACAGTGGGCATAAACTCTATTTTATCATTTTTTAACGTTTCCTTAAAGAATATTGCTACATCCTTAAAAATAATTTCTGATTTTTCCTGAATCGGGAACTTACGTAAAACTACATCGTAAAATAACTTTCCGTTTTCTGGAATATCAAAATAGCTTTCATAATTCTCGCCTGTTACCTCGCCTGAAGCCATATACTCCAGTCCACTAACTATCGAAAACGCAATAAACTTTCGAGTTTCTTCTCGCTCATAATCTTTTGGGAAATGCCCAGATTCAAACAATATAGTAGGAACTCCTTCCGACTGGAAAGTATCGCCAATACAATTTAAATTAAATCCATCATCATACCTCCCTACTTGCCCAGGAATAAATCGCTGTAAAAGCTTATTCATTTCAGCAATTACCTCCATGCTCTTTTTACGTCCATTAGTAACTTTTCTATCAGCGTCTTCTGCAGGAGTTAAAAAGGACACAGTTGCAGGCTTATGTGTGTTTGCTACACTAAAAATAGTACGTTGATCGTGTAGATTAAAACAAAAATCTGGTTGAAAATCATTAAATACAGCTCTCAACACATTACTTTCTGGCTGTGTTCGGTTTTGAGCATCTCTATTTAAATCGACTTCATTACTATTTAAACGTGTGTATGCTTCGGCGCCATCGGGATTTAACATCGGGATAATACACAAAGTGAAATTGGAAGTTATAAACTCGTAAAAGCTTTTGTTTTTCGACAAATAAGATAACATATCGAACACTGCTTTTGTGGTTGTCGATTCGTTTCCGTGCATTTGAGACCACATTAAAACTTTAAACTTTCCGTGACCGATAGTAAGTTTTTGTATTGGTTTTTCTAAAACTGAATTTCCAACGATATCAATTTTAAATGTATCAGTATACATTTCCAGTAACGGAGAAATGTGTTTAAGATGAATATATCTTCCTGAGATTCTTTGCTCTTTATACAAAGAATAGTTTGCTATAAGTTCTTGTGTAAAAGTCATAGGTAATTATATGAGTTTACAAATGTAAAATTATTCAAGTTTATCTTTGTAAACAACGTTTTGTTACATCTGTAAACATAATATAAAGATTATTTCTAAACAGATTATACATTTGTAAACATTGTATTGTTACAGATTAACATTTACAGTTAATTAATATATTAATTAACTTATTTTCAGTATAATTACATGGCTTATCTAAATTTATAGTTTAATTATTATAGCTTCTATCAACTGCATCTTGTTTTATTTTGAATTAATGTTTACATTTGTAAAATCTAAATCATACTAAATATAGTTTACAATGGTAAACAAAGAAGATTTTATAAAACGATTGGAAAAAGTGTTGGAATTTTACGACTTATCGGCTTCTGCTTTTGCTGATAAAGTTGGTGTACAACGCTCCTCTATTTCTCATATTCTCTCTGGAAGAAATAATCCTAGCTTGGATTTTATCATGCGAATTCTTAATAATTTTCCAGAGGTAGAATTGTATTGGTTACTGAATGGAAAAGGAAATTTTCCGTTATCGGAAACTTCAGAAGAAAACATTTCACCTCCTGCTCTATTTGAAACCAAGCAAACGGTTGAGACACCTTCAGCAAAAATTGAAGAAAGTCAAACTTCTTCACCAATTACAATAAAAGACCACCAAAAAAATGAAATAGCGCGTATCGTGGTTTTTTATAAAAACGGTACCTTTGAGGAGTATAAAAATATTTAAGAATGAAGAAGCTGGTATTTGCCTTTATAATCGCTTTAGGATTTACGTCTTGCTACCAAACCGAAAGGAATTGTGCTGACTTTAAAACTGGAGAATTTGAGTTTACCTACACTATAAACGGAGAAAAAAAGACGAGTAAATTTATACGCAACGACTCTATTGAAATTGATTATTACGAGAATGAAATAGACACCAACTCGGTGAGATGGATTAATGATTGTGAGTTTATCGTTAAAAAGATAAATCCTAGTTCAATGCGTGATGCAAAGGCTATACACATGAAAATTTTAACTACCACAGACGATTCTTACACTTTTGAATTTGCTACAGTGGGCGATAAAAAGAACAAGAAAAAAGGAACTGCTCGAAAGATTAAATAAAAAAACGGCATTTTAATTAAAATGCCGTTTTTAGAAAACTCTTATTTTTTATTCAAAATCAAACAAGGTTGGGCCGTCGTCGTTTTTAGACTTTTTCTCATCGTCTGAAACTTCCTCTTCGTCATTTACATCTAACTCCTCAGGAATTACTTCTTCTGATTCCTCGAATGGTAACGGTTCTAATAAATTTATCTGATTGATTTTTTCTTTTGTTAATTGATTTCCAATTGCTGAAATTCCTTTAACCGAAATAAACTCCTCTACATTAATTTCTTGATTTGGCTTACGGTCTTTACCACGCTCTTTGGTAAATTCGATTTCAGCTACAGGCCTCCAATCGGTTGAAACTACTTCTAATTGCGAATTTGGATGGTCTGAAATAAACGATTCTTCCTTCCCTTCTTGTTCAATTAAAAAGCGTTTGATGTAGTATAGTTCTTTTTCTCCGTTGTAATAAATTGCCGAAATTGGTTTTTTAGGATTCCATTTTTCTAATACAATCATATTATTATCAAAATGCATTGTAAGCTCTGGAGTAACCACTTTTACCAAACCATTTTGCGTAATAATAAGTATTTTATCTTCACCTCTAAATGCTCCTAAAAGTTCGCCACGACCATCAACATTTAAACGTTGCACGGTATCGTCAAACCAAATTTTACGAGGTTTTAAGGTTGAAACTCCTTTTTCTTTTAATTCAATTCGCTTCACAGCATATTTACTTACGATATTTCCTTTTGAATTTCGTCCTTTTATTAAAATATCTGCAAAGTCTAAATCCCATTTAAGTTTTTTAATACTTCCTACTTGGCGTAAAAACACGGTAATTACTTCTGCTTCTCCATTTGGATTGGCAGAAAAATAATACACAAAAGAACCTGGCTTTTCGTTAGTTAAATCGTATTCTCTATCGCGCGTAATACTTGCAACATTAAAACGTTTGATGTAGGTCGCTCCGCCTTTCCCATCTTTGTAAACCATATTGTAGGTGGTACGTTTGTCTTTTTTCTTGAACACCGCAACATGAATAATATCCTTTCCTATAAAAGTTTTACTATCCACTTTCGTTACCATCATTTTACCAGTAGCGGTAAAAGCAATGATATCGTCAATATCACTACAATCGCATACGTATTCATCACGTTTAAGCGAAGTTCCTATAAAACCTTCTTTTCTGTTAACGTATAATTTTGTGTTTCTGATAACAACTTTCGTCGCTTCAATATCGTCGAAAATTCGGATTTCAGTTTTACGCTCTTTTCCTTTTCCATAGGTAGTTTTTAAGTTTGTAAAATAATCAATCGCAAATTCAATAAGGTTCGCCAAATGATGTTTTACTTGCGCAATATCACCCTCTAAAGCATCAATTTTTTGTTGTGCTTTATCTATGTCGAATTTTGAAATACGCTTAATTCGAATTTCTGTTAAACGCACAATATCTTCTTCTGTAATGGCGCGTTTTAAATGTGTAATATGTGGCTGGAGTCCTTTATCTATGGCTTCAATAACACCTTCCCAAGTTTCTTCTTCTTCAATATCACGGTAAATTCTTTTTTCAATAAAAATACGTTCCAAAGAAGCAAAATGCCATTGCTCTTCAAGTTCGTGTAACTGAATTTCGAGCTCTTGCTTTAACAATTGAACTGTGTTATCAGTAGAACGACGAAGCATTTCACTAACCCCAATAAACAATGGTTTGTTGTCTTCAATAACACAACCTAAAGGGGAAATTGAGCTTTCGCAAGCGGTAAATGCATATAATGCGTCAATTGTTTTATCTGGAGAAAGTCCAGACGGCAAATGCACCAAAATTTCTACTTCAGCAGCAGTATTATCTTCAATCTTTTTAATTTTGATTTTCCCTTTATCATTAGCTTTCAAAATAGAATCTATCAAGCTAGATGTGTTGGTTCCGAAGGGAATTTCAGTAATAACCAATGTATTTTTATCGAGTTGCGAAATTTTAGCACGCACACGCACTTTTCCTCCGCGCAACCCATCGTTATATCCAGTTACATCCATTATTCCAGCCGTTGGAAAATCTGGATAAATGGTAAATCTTTTTCCTTTTAAATGATTGATAGACGCATCGATAAGCTCGATAAAGTTGTGTGGGAGAATTTTAGTAGACAATCCCACCGCAATCCCTTCGGCTCCTTGCGCTAGTAATAATGGAAATTTTACAGGAAGATTGATAGGTTCTTTTTTACGGCCATCGTAGCTTAATTGCCATTCGGTAATTTTCGGACTATAAACGACTTCGAGTCCGAATTTAGAAAGACGCGCTTCAATATAACGAGAGGCTGCCGCACTATCACCCGTAAGAATATTCCCCCAGTTTCCCTGAGTATCTATCAATAAATCCTTCTGACCGATTTGCACCATAGCATCGGCAATACTTGCATCTCCGTGTGGATGGTACTGCATGGTATGCCCAACAATGTTCGCAACTTTGTTGTAACGGCCATCATCGAGTTCTTTTAAAGAGTGCATAATTCTACGCTGTACAGGTTTGAATCCGTCTTCGATAGCCGGAACCGCACGCTCTAAAATTACATATGAAGCATAATCCAAAAACCAATCTTGATACATCCCGCCAACACGGGTAATCGTTTCTTGACTGTTATTTTCTTCAGGATTTAATTCTGTATTTTCTTCCATATTTAATATTCATTTGTAGGGATGTAAGGATGCAAAATGACTATTTATAGTCGTTTGTTAAATGGATAACAGTTTCTTTTCTAAAACTCTAACTTCAAACATCTGTTTTCCAACTTCAAACCTTACTCCTCCACAACATCTAATTCCACACGTAAATTCTGTATAATAAATTTTTGTCTGTCGGGTGTATTTTTCCCCATATAAAACTCTAGCAAACTTTCAATCGACATGGCTTTGTCCAACATTACCGGATCCAAACGTATATCGTCTCCGATAAAATGTTTAAATTCATCTGGCGAAATTTCTCCAAGTCCTTTAAATCGGGTTATCTCTGGTTTTCCGCTTAACTTCTCAATTGCTGCTCTTCGTTCGTCTTCACTGTAGCAATAAATCGTTTCTTTTTTATTACGAACTCTAAACAGTGGTGTTTGTAGAATATATAAATGTCCTTCTTTAATTAACTCCGGAAAGAATTGCAAAAAGAAAGTAATCAACAACAGTCGGATGTGCATTCCATCAACATCGGCATCGGTAGCAATTACGATGTTGTTATACCGAAGGTCTTCCATCGATTCTTCGATGTTCAATGCGGCTTGCAATAAATTAAACTCTTCATTTTCATACACAATCTTTTTGGTCATTCCGTATGTATTCAAGGGTTTCCCTCGCAAACTAAATACGGCTTGTGTATTTACATCTCTCGATTTGGTAATCGACCCAGAAGCCGAGTCACCCTCAGTAATAAACAAAGTAGTTTCTAACGCTCGTTCATTTTTGGTATCGCCTAAATGCACACGGCAATCGCGTAATTTTTTATTGTGTAAACTCGCTTTTTTAGCACGGTCTTTTGCGAGTTTTCTAATTCCAGAAAGTTCTTTTCGTTCGCGTTCCGCAGCTAAAATTTTACGCTGAATTTTATCGGCTGTTTCTGGGTTTTTATGTAGGAAGTTATCAAGTTGTGTTCCTACAAAATCATTCACATACGTACGCACTGTTGGTAAATCGCCTCCCATATCGGTAGAACCCAATTTAGTTTTTGTTTGACTTTCAAAAACAGGTTCCATCACTTTAATTGAAATTGCCGCGATAATCGACTTTCGAATATCGGAAGCGTCGTAATTTTTTCCGTAGAAATCTCTCAACGTTTTCACAACAGCTTCTCTAAAAGCCGCCAAGTGCGTCCCTCCTTGCGTAGTATTTTGTCCGTTTACAAACGAGTGGTATTCTTCGCTATACTGCGTTTTACTGTGCGTAAGCGCCAATTCAATGTCGTCTCCTCTTAAATGAATAATCGGGTACAACATATCTTCTTTGTTGGTGGTATCTTCTAGTAAATCTTTTAATCCGTTTTCAGAATAAAACTTTTCGCCATTAAAAACAATCGTCAACCCAGGGTTCAGGTAAACGTAGTTTCGAACCATTTTCTCGATATATTCATTTCTGAATTTATAGTTTCTAAAAATGGTTTCGTCGGGTACGAATGAAACTTTAGTTCCTCGTCTTCTACTGGTTTCTTCTAAAGCTTCTTCGTTAACTAAACTCCCTTGCTCAAATTCGGCCGCTCTCGATTGTCCATCTCGGTTAGATTCAACTCTAAAATACGTTGAAAGTGCATTTACCGCTTTGGTACCAACACCGTTAAGTCCCACCGATTTTTTAAAGGCACGTGAATCGTACTTTCCTCCAGTATTCATCTTCGACACTACGTCGACTACTTTTCCGAGCGGAATTCCACGTCCGTAATCTCGAACAATTACTTTGTTCCCTTGAATAGAAATTTCGATGATTTTCCCAGCGCCCATCACAAACTCATCGATACAGTTATCGAGCACTTCCTTGATGAGGATGTAAATACCATCATCTGCAGAAGAACCATCTCCAAGTTTTCCAATATACATCCCAGGGCGCATTCGAATGTGCTCCTTCCAATCTAACGACCGTATATTATCTTCTGTATACTTAGTAGTTTCTGACATAAAAAAATAAAAGCAATAGGGTTCCGACGCTAATATAATGTATCCCTTGCTAAAATGAAACCCTGCCGTAGTAAAGTAATTAACAAGCTACTACGGAAAATTGTTAAGAACCTGATTTTTTGTGAGTTGATTATTACAACAGACACTTTTTTCTTGAAAATTATCTCAATGACTTTTTTGTTTCGATTTGCTCAATGAAACTAAAACTATCCCGACAATTACAACAACTGCTCCAGCTAATTGAAGTAAGGTTAAACGTTCGTCCAAAAAGATTGAAGCCAATACAATAGTTGAAATTGGACCCAACCCCGCTAAAATTGCAAAATTAGACGCTCCTATTTCTTTAATAGCATACGACACCAAATACGAAGGAATTACAGTTGACAAAATAGCCATTAACATACCTAAAATGTATACATTTTGATGATAACCAAGCAATGAAGTATGCTCAAAAATAATATAATGCAATACTACGCTCATGCAAGAAACTACCATAGCATACGAAGTAAAACGAACCACACCAAATTTTGGAATAAGCCACTCACTCCCCACCAAATACGAAGCGTAAGTTATTGCACTTAAAAAAATAAATCCGGCGCCCAATAGAAACTGATTTCCATCGACACTTAACTCATCCCAAAATGCAATAATCACCCCGATATAAGTTAGTAAAATAGCCAACACCTGAACTGTAGTAATAGGACGTTTTAAAAAGAAACGCGACAATAACAATACAATAGTTGGGTAGATAAATAAGATAATGCGTTCGATACTCGCTTTTATATATTGAAGTCCTAAAAAGTCGAAATAACTAGCAAGATAATACCCAATAAACCCGAAAAGTAATATCCATAAATAATTTTTCTTCGGAAGGGAATCAGCTTCTTTTTTGGTAAAAATCAGCACTAAAACATAAAACGGAAGTGAAAATAACATTCTAAACAACAGCAAATTAACAGTACTTATATCGTACTCATACGCCATTTTTACCATTACAGCTTTTGCTGAAAATAACACTACCCCAAGAATTCCAATAATAATTGCTAAAGGGATTTTTTTAGATTTTTCCATGCTGTAAAGGTACTTTCAATATAAAGATTATAATACTGAAGTTTTAGTATTTTACGATGTTCAACAGTGGCGGTTGGTTAGAAAGTCAAGACTGATTATGTTTAAAAGTTCAATTCCAAATCATTCAGTCTTAAAACAAAAAAACACCGAGTTTTACTCGGTGTTCCTGATTTTCTAGTTGGTTAGTTGAAAATCTTGATTGTTTATTTTAAATTATCTCAAATCAAACTGTGTTGACCCAAGTTGTTTTAAGTTTTGGTCGTAAACTACTACGCTGTACTTTCCTTCAGGAAAATCTTCTCCCTCTTTTGCAATAAAATCACAAACGTCCAACGAAGTGTTTTCATAATAAAAACTAGAAGCTTTACTGTAGGTAATGCTTACAGCCTCCGAAGTTTCATCGCCTTCTTTAGCAGCTACTGCACGCTCACCTAAAATATTTCCAGATGGGTCGCTAACTTGAATATAAAATTGTTTCGCTCCTGGTTTTGTAATCTTATTAGCGCCAACAGTGTAACAAATTTTCAGTTTATCGGCTCTTCTGTTATTGTTTACAGATACAATTTTTCCGCTATTACGCTCTTTAACAGCTTCCGCAGAAAACTTAGACAACCCTAAAGCCGCTCCTGTTTCTACAACTTTCGATAATTGCGTGTTTTGCATAATTAAAGAATCTGTAAACATAGATTGTTGTTGCAAAGCAGTTTTTGTACTATCTCTTTGCATTGCCAACAAAGTGTTTGACGCTCTCAAAGAATCGTTTTGCGCCAATAAAAACTCGCGCTCTTTGGTAAGTTGTTGTACTTGTCTTCTGTAACGAGAAAGCGAACTAATATCGGCTTTCATTTGCTGTACAGAATCTATATAAGTTGCAATTTTATTACGTGCTTCTACCAATTCAGCATTTGCAGATTCACTTTCAGAAATTGCTCTGTCATAGTCCGATTTTAAATTGTTTAAATCTTCTATAACTAAATTTTTCTCTTTGTTTAATTTTTCGGTTGTATCCTTATTATTGTTATAAAGACTCACCGTATAAATTAATGTTCCAATTAAAGCAGCAGCTAGTAGGCCCGCTATTACTTTTAATCCATTATTAGACTTTGTTTCTGTCATAAGTTGTTATTTTTAAATTTGGTACCGCCAAAATAATCATCTTTTTTTAAAAAGCTGTACAAACTATATACGAATAAAATTTAAAAATAGATTATTTCACGCTATTTTATTGCATCCTATTTCTTTTTTTACAACATTTACAATATCAAACAAACAACGATTATTACTTGCTTTTCGGTAATTTTAAAAGCTGAAATTATTTTAATTTGTTTGTTTTTAACTGAATAGATTTTTTACCTCGATTGTATTTCGAGTTAGCCATAAAACAATAAACTATGACCTCAAATTTGGTTATTTACGATTTAAAAAAAATCACTCCTTTAATCGCTTCCAGAGAAGGCGAACAGAAACTCGGTGAAAGTATCGAGCTTTTACACGGAAACGACTCGCTGAGTTCTCAACTAGCCACCTCCGATGCTAAATATGTACTCCTCGGAATTCCCGAAGATATTGGCGTTGTTGCTAATCATGGAAACGCGGGAGCTAGAAATGCGTGGAGCACTGCTCTCCCCTATATTTTGAATATTCAGAGTAATCAATTTACCAAAGGAAAAAAAATATTGCTTTTAGGGCATTTAGATTTTTCTTCGGAAATGAAACAAATTGATGCCTTGGAAGGTGATGAAAAAATTGCTGAAGCCCGAAAAATTACCGAGCAAATTGATGCCGAAGTAACTAGTCTTATTCATGAAATTGTTGCCAATGGGAAGAAACCTATAATTATTGGAGGCGGACACAACAATGCCTACGGAATTTTAAAAGGAACTTCATTAGCCACAGGAAAGTCGGTTAACTGCCTTAACATCGATGCGCATACCGATTTTAGAAAACGCGAAGGAAGACATAGCGGTAACGGCTTTTCGTATGCTTTTTACGAAGGTTTTTTAGAAAATTATTTCATCTTCGGAATACACGAGAATTATACATCGCGTAAAGTTTTTAAGAATCTCGAAAAAGAAACGCGTGTGAAATTCAACACTTTTGAAGAACTTTTTATCCGCAGCGAAAAAGGCTTTGATTTTGAATTAAAAGAAGCGCTCGACTTTGTGAAAAATTCACGATTTGGACTAGAAATCGATATGGACGCCATCGAAGAAATGCCAAGTAGTGCATACACAAGCTCTGGACTTCCATTAAACACGGTGCGAGAGATTGTTTTTAAAAGTAAGCAACACAAAAGTATTGCGTATTTACATATTTGTGAAGCAGCACCAATCCCAGAAAACAAACGTGAAACCACCAAAGTTGGAAAGGCAATTGCTTATTTGGTGTCCGATTTTATAAGAAAATAATATTTTAAATGAAGTTTGAAATTGTTCCCTTCCAACCACAATACGCCAATATTTTTAAAGATTTAAATGTAGAATGGCTCGAAAAACACTTTGTTGTAGAAAAACACGATGAAGATGTTTTAGCCAATTGCAAAGAAAATATTATCGACACAGGCGGCGCCATTTATTTTGCCAAAATAGATAAAAATATAGTTGGCTGTTTTGCCTTTTATAAAATTGGAGAAAACCGATTTGAACTAACCAAAATGGCTGTTTCTCCTAATTTCCGTGGACAAAAAATTGGTCAGCAATTATTACAGTTTGCTATCAATGCAGCCAAAGAAAAGCAGTTTGACGAACTGTTGTTATATTCTAGTAGAAAGCTTGAAAACGCTATTTATCTATACCGAAAATACGGATTTATAGAAGTACCACTCGAAGAAAATTCGCCGTACAAAAGAGCTGATATTAAAATGGTATATCCGTTATCCTAAACTGCTTTTGATACACTTTTAGCTTCGGCATCTTTCTGAAGTTTTACACGGTCTTTAGCGTACACTTTTCCTTGCTCCCACCACTCTGCCATTAACTCTTTATTAAAATACAAAGAGTTTTCTGTAAGTCTGGTTGGCGTAAAGTAGGTGTTTAATTTCACGTTTTTATTTATGGCTGCAAGCTTTCCTTCTACCACGTCATGCGATTCTAATTGGTCGAGCACAAAACTGTATAAATTCACCATCAATGAAAAAGGATTCTTTCCTAACACCTTTTTATGCTCCATATTTTCGGTTTCCAAAATAATAGCATCAACTTCGGTAGCGCCCATTTTAATTGCTTCTCGAATCGGAATTACACATCCCAAACCACCATCAGCATATTCAAATCCGTTTTTCTTGGCAAGCGACATAAACGGCACATAGTTGCATGAAAGCCAAATCCAATCGCAAAAATCTTCATAACTGTAATCCATAATCGACTTGTATTCAACACGATTCATAGAAAGGTTTGAAACCGTTACCACTACGTTCTTCCCTTTTTCTTTCAGCAAATTATAATTCGTTTCAGAAAAATGTTTCCGAATGTGTTTTCTCAAATTTTTACTTTCTCCAAATGTTCTTTTTCGCTTTAAAAGTTGCCACATTACGTTTAAATAATTAATAGCAACATACTCCTTCTCTCCTTTCTTTCGAGTTACAAACGGATTATTACTAAATATTTTACGTTGCGTAACCGTAGTATACACTTCGTAAATTTTTTGAATATCGTTATTGGCTAAGTGCGGAATAAGTAAACTCCCCGTCGAAGTACCCAAATAAAGGTCATAATCTCTTTTTTCAGTATTAATAAGGTACTCTGCTACGCCACCGGCAAAAGCGCCTTTGCTTCCTCCTCCTGAAATTACTAATGCTCGCATATTTTTATTTTATAGCTGACTCGTTTCTTTGTTTTTAAATTTAGCAAAATCATAACCACTTTTCCACCATCTCGTCATTTTTTCTTTATCAAAAATTAAAGAATTGGTAGTTAAAACTGTAGGCGTGTAATAAAAGTTGATAATTACATTGCTGTTGGACGCCACAAATTTGCCAATGCGAATGTTTTGATGCTCGATGCGGTCTAGCATAAAACTAAACATCGAGGTAAGCAACGAGAATGGGTTTCGAGATGGCAGTCGGTTTAACTGCGTAACTTCTGTTTGAAGAATTACAGCATCGACTTCGGTAGCGCCTCGCTTTATCGCTTCTTCTATCGGGACCATTGTTCCTAAACCACCATCGGCATACTCACAACCGTTTTTGCGTACCAAGCTCATAAAAGGGGTGTAATTACACGAAATCCAAAGCCAATCGCAAAACTCGTCGTATTCATAATCTTTTATCGATTTGTATTCTACTTGATTTAACGAAAGGTTGGAAACCGCAATTACAGTTTCGCGACTGCTATTTTTTAACTGCTGAAATTCTTCTGTTGTAAAAGTATTTTTAATAAGTTTCCGAAGATTCTCGCTTTCCCCAAAAGTTTTACTTCCGCGAGCAAAATTCCGAAGTACATTTAAGTGATTTATCGAAATTTGCTCCACGCCATATTTCTTTTTTACCAAAAAAGGACAATTACTAAATATGGATTCGTTATTAACCGAAGTGTAAACTTCTTTGATTTTTTCAACTTTGTTAAGCGCTAAATGATTGACCAATAAACTCCCTGTAGAAGTCCCTAAAAACAAATCGTAATTTATTTTTAATTCTTCTATCAAATACTGTGAAACCCCGCCTGCGAAAGCGCCTTTGCTTCCGCCTCCGCTTATTACGAGCGCCCTCATTTACTATTTTTTAAGTTGTTGCTTCAAAAACATTTGTTCTTCAGTTGGTAAATTATCAGCTATACTTTCAAGCATGATTTTGTATTCTTTATCTGAAATTAATTCGGTTAACAATTCTTTTGAAAATTTAGAAAATTGCCAAACAGGATGCCTACAAGCGTTTACCAAATTTGCCAAGGACTTCTCGTTCCAGCCTTGAATTTGATACAAATACTGAAAAGCGTATTGACGCACTTCAAAATGCTCGGTAGGATTTGTGTAAGCTACCAAAGTATCGTAATACTGTTTTTTATTAGTTTCTTGGTAACCTTCGGTTATCAAAGCCAACGTAAGCCATAAAGTTTCAACATTTCTATCGCGAAATCCAACTACATTTTTGGTCGCATCAAGATAGCGTTTTCTATCGTTTGTAAACGGAAAGTTCACCCACAATTTCATCAAAGCCTTTTCAATCGTTAGGTAACTTTTATCAGTCAACAGCTTTTCAAAATCAGCTTTCAACTCAACAGGAATAGGATTCATATACAACGCCACCGCTTGTCTTGTTTTTAATATTTCGGAATGTAATGCCTTTGAGAAAATAGCTTTTTCAGCTTCGGAATTTGGCAATAACCGTTGTAAGATAGTCTCAACAACAACCAACTGCGCTTCTGAAGTATAAATTTCAGGATTACTTTCAGCAAAAGAAATCACTTCTTCTTTACTCATTTCGTCAAGCTCTAAAAGTGTTTTAGAAATCTTATTTTGTTGCAACAATAGTTTAGCATCGGCAATTGGAAAGTCTTTGCTTACAAACCACTTCTCTACAAAATCATTAAGTTTCAACTGACTTTTTGCAGAGGCGATATTGATAAAATCGTGTGTATTGGCATTTTTATATGCATATTCGGTTAGGTATTTTTTAACTGATTTCTGAAAAGCTCGGTCGCCAATTAAATTTCGCAATGCAAAAACAGCCCAAGCCCCACGCTGATAAAAAGTTAAACTACTCGCCTTCGGATTGAGTAAACTCTCGCCTCCTTGTTCGTTCAACGCTTCCAACTGCTTTGCAGTTTTGTACAACGCTGTGTAAAAATAATCTTCTCCGAAAACCTCTTTTTCTGCTAAGAGCGCATAATAGGTAGCAAAACCTTCTTGCAACCAATGATGTTCGCTATTTTCTTCGGTTACCAAATCGCCAAACCACTGATGTGCCAACTCATGCGCATTAACATTAATGTAATTTTTATCTGTAAAACCTATGGAATCAATCAAAAAAGAATCTGAAAAAATGGTAAGTGATGTATTTTCCATCCCCGCATACAAAAAGTCTTTTACAGGAACTTGCTTGTAATTTTGCCACGGAAAAGGCACGCCAATCTCTTCTTCTAAAAAATCGAAAATCTGATCGGAATATCGATATGTGGGTTCTACATAATTCTTTGCTGATGGATAATAGTAAAGTTCTAACGGAATTCCGCTGTTTGAAGTTTTATGAATTACGTCGTATTTCCCAATAGTCAGCGCCACTAAATAACTACTCATTGGAGAATGCATGTCGTATTTCCAACGAGTAGAAGCCTTTAAAGTTTCTTTTTCTAATAATTTTCCGTTGGCAACAACTTCATAAGCAGATGGAGCTTCGATAGTTATATCAAACTCTATTTTTTCATTCATGTCGTCAAAACTCGGAAGCCAATTAGAAGTGTATTTTCCCTGCCCTTGCGTCCAAACTTGATTAGCTGCTTTACTTTCCGAAGTAATAAAATACAATGCCTTTTTTGGTTTGGCATAATATTCTATTTTTAAACTACTTAAATCGCTTTTATTAAAGTTTTTATTTAATTTAATTTGTTCGTTATCATATTCAAAATCAATTGTTTTTTCATCTAAAAAAACATTTTTAATCGTCATATTCTTTGCATCAATAGCAAACATATTTGTGTCTTTCAACACCTCAAAACGATAAACTACACTCCCAGAAATTTCTTTTAATTCAGGCTGAATAGCAACAGAAACTTCGGCGTGTTTCACATCGAAATAGGCGGTTTGTTGCGAAAAACTAAAGAAAAATAAACATTGAAATAGAATGGCAAATAGTAGCTTCATGGGGTTTTGTTTAAAAAGCAATGTACTATTTCTTTCTGAAAATCTTTAAATACTGTGAAACAATTTTCACACAATCAAACTAACTATTATCTTCGTAATTATGAATTCGAATGTCTTACAAACACCCATAGATTATTTAAAGGGAGTTGGCCCAAATCGTGCCGACTTGCTTCGTAAGGAACTCGGAATTCACACCTATCAAGACTTAGTAAACTTATTCCCAAATAGATACATCGATAAAACTCGTTATTATAAAATTAACGAATTGCAACGCAATAATACAGAGGTGCAAATTGTTGGGAAAATTACACATCTAAAATCTGTTGAGCAAAAGCGCGGAAAGCGCCTCGTAGCAACGTTTGTAGATGATACCGGACAAATGGAATTGGTTTGGTTTAGAGGCCACAAATGGATTCGAGAAAGTATTAAATTAAACCAACCGTACGTTATTTTTGGTCGCACCAATTGGTATAATGGCTTTTCAATGCCACACCCAGAAATGGAGTTGTTGCACGAACACGAAAAAAACCTTCGTACTGCAATGCAACCTGTGTATCCATCTACCGAAAAGCTAGTAAATAAAGGTATTACCAATAGAGTTGTTAATAAAATTATGCAACAACTTTTTATTGAAACAAAAGCTCGTTTTTTTGATACACTCCCTACAGAATTGCTTGATGAATTAAAACTGATTTCAAAGAGTAAAGCTTTGTTTAATATTCACTTTCCTCAAAGTCAGGAGTTATTAGCCAAGGCACAATACCGTTTAAAATTTGAAGAACTTTTTTACATTCAACTACAACTTATCTCTAAAAACCTAACGCGTAAAAGTAAAATCAAAGGGTTTAATTTTGACCAAGTTGGGACTTTATTTAATACATTTTACGCTTCCCACCTTCCTTTTGAATTGACAAATGCACAAAAACGTGTTATAAAAGAAATTCGAAACGACTTAGGAAGCAACGCACAAATGAACCGATTACTCCAAGGTGATGTGGGTTCTGGAAAAACAATTGTGGCTTTAATGACCATGCTTTTAGCAATTGATAACGGTTTTCAAGCCTGTTTGGTTGCTCCGACCGAAATTTTAGCGCAACAGCATTTCAACGGAATTTTAGAACTTGTTAAACCACTCGATATTGAAGTAAAATTGCTTACAGGTTCATCGAAAACAGCCGAACGTAAAGAAATTCACGAGCAACTCGAAAACGGAACTTTACATATTTTAATTGGTACGCATGCCGTTTTGGAGGATAAAGTAGTTTTTAAAAACTTAGGACTTGCAATTATCGACGAGCAACACCGATTTGGTGTAGAGCAACGCTCTAAACTATGGCGTAAAAACGATATTCCGCCACATATTTTAGTAATGACCGCCACTCCTATTCCGCGGACTTTAGCAATGAGTTTGTATGGCGATTTGGATATTTCTGTTATTGATGAATTGCCTCCAGGACGAAAAGCTATTAAAACAGTTCATCGCTACGATAGCAACCGCCTCAAGGTTTTTCGGTTTATAAAAGATGAAATTGCAAAAGGCCGACAAGTGTATGTGGTATATCCGCTTATTCAAGAATCGGAAAAACTCGATTATAAAGATTTGATGGATGGCTACGAGAGTATTGCAAGAGAATTTCCACAGCCTAACTATCAAATTTCTATTGTACACGGACAAATGAAACCTGCCGATAAAGATTACGAAATGGATAGGTTTGTAAAAGGCGAAACTCAAATAATGGTTGCCACAACAGTGATTGAAGTGGGGGTTAATGTGCCAAATGCATCGGTGATGATTATTGAAAGTGCCGAGCGCTTCGGATTGTCACAATTACACCAATTACGCGGACGTGTAGGGCGTGGTGCCGAGCAGAGTTATTGTATTTTAATGACAGGGCATAAATTATCAAACGACTCGAAAACCCGACTCGAAACAATGACTCGCACCAACGACGGATTTGAAATTGCTGAAGTCGATTTAAAACTTCGCGGACCTGGAGACATCATGGGGACACAACAAAGTGGCGTGCTCAATTTAAAAATTGCCGATATTGTAAAAGACAATGATATTTTAAAAACTGCGCGTTATTATGCTATACGGATTTTAAAAGAAGACCCGAGTCTTTCGCTTGAAAAAAATAAAATCATAAAATACACCTATCAACTATTGGCGAAGCATAAAAATATTTGGAATTATATTAGTTAGTTTCATCCTTGATTTTCTGAAATTGAATTTTAACTGATATCTTAGTGTTGGTTATATTAAAGACAAAACCAAAATGAAAGAGTTTAACGAAATCATAAAAGCAAATTTTGGAGCGCTAACAAATGAGGAAATCGAAATTCTTCGGTCTTATTTTCATGAAGAAGAGCTAAGCAAAAACGACTTTTTCACACAAACTGGTAACTATTGTAAGAAACTGAGTCTTGTAAAATCGGGGCTTTTACGAATTTACAGACTTTCCGACGGAAAAGAAATAACGCAATGGATTTCGACTCCGAATTACTTCACAACTGAAATCTCAAGCTTCTTTTTTGACCAACCAAGTCGGTTGTCAATTCAAGCCTTAACCAATATAGAGTTGCTGACAATAGACAAGCAAAGCTATTTGGAATTAAAAAAACAACTTCCGAAATGGAAAGAAATAGAAACGCAGTTTATCGCCAAGTGTTTCGCAATTCTCGAAGACAGAGTTTTTTCGCATTTATCTTTGAGTGCCGAAGAAAGGTATAATTTATACTTTGAACAAAACAGAGAAATTTTCAACCAAGTTCCGTTACAATATATTGCTTCAATTTTAGGAATGTCGCCAGAAACCCTTAGTCGTATCAGAAAACGACAAGCGGAAAATTCTTGATTTTTGTCAAGAGCTTGAAAATTAAAACTTTCGACCTTTGTAAAAAATTATAACAATGACAAAGGAAATCAAAACAGAAATTACAATAAATGCTAGTCCTGAAAAAGTTTGGAAGATTTTAATCAATCAAAACGAATATCCAAACTGGAATCCTTTCATCAAAAATTTTGAAGGAACATTAAAAGTTGGCGAAAAACTTAAAGTTGTTATTCAGCCTGAAAATTCCTCGAAAATGACATTCAAACCAACCGTTTTAGAGTACGAGGCGAACAAAAAACTAAAATGGATAGGTATATTTATGATTGGTGGGCTTTTTGACGGAACACATACTTTTGAACTTATTGACAACAAAAACGGAACGACAACCTTCAAACAAAGTGAAATATTTGAAGGCGTTTTAGTTCGGTTCTTCAATTTGAACAATACAAAAATAGGATTTGAAAAAATGAATATTGAACTCAAAAAACAGAGTGAAAAATAAATCGCTTCTGCCAACAGTATAATAAACTAGAAACAATTTCAAATAAATCTCTTTTCAGCAAAAAGAAAAACCGAAGAGAAGTTCAATTTATAATGTGTATTATTATCTTTGCACCTCAAATAAATAAAAGTAGCACGTGAAAATTTCATACAACTGGTTAAAGCAATTTATTCAACTTGATTGGAAATCTGAAAAAACAGCAGAACTGTTAACCGACTTAGGGTTAGAAGTTGAAGGCGAAGAAACTTTCGAATCGGTAAAAGGTGGATTAAAAGGAATTGTAGTAGGACATGTTTTGGAGTGTGAGCAACACCCTAACGCAGACCGACTTAAATTAACAAAAGTTGATATCGGAACTGGAGAACCTTTACAAATTGTTTGTGGAGCTCCAAACGTTGCTAAAGGTCAAAAAGTGCCTGTTGCCACTATCGGAACAACACTTTACGACGAAAAAGGAGAAGCTTGGGAAATTAAAAAAGGAAAGATTCGTGGGGAAGTTTCCTTCGGAATGATTTGTGCTGAAGACGAACTAGGACTCGGACAAAGTCATGACGGAATTATGGTACTCGACGAAAGTTTAACTCCTGGAACTCCATGCGCTGAACTTTTTAAAGTTGAAAGCGATACCGTTTTTGAAATTGGTTTAACGCCAAACCGTGCAGACGCTATGAGTCATCACGGGGTAGCGAGAGATTTAAAAGCTGGTTTATTACAAAAAGATATCAATCTAGAACTCATCACCCCATCGGTAAGTAGTTTTCATGTTGACAACAGAACGCTTCGCATGGAGATTGATGTGAAAAACAAAGAACTTTGTCCTCGTTACTGCGGAATTACCATTAGCGGAGTAAAAGTTAAAGAATCTCCAGATTGGTTAAAAAACAGACTTAAAGCTATTGGTTTAGCTCCAAAAAATAATGTGGTAGATGTCACCAACTACGTGTTACACGAGTTAGGGCAACCACTACACGCCTTTGATACAAGCAAGATTAACGGAAATAAAATTATCGTTCAAACACTAGAAAAAGGTACAAAGTTTACAACTTTAGACGGTGTAGAAAGAGAACTTCACGAAGACGATTTAATGATTTGTGATGCTGAAAAACCGCTTTGTATTGCTGGTGTTTTTGGTGGTGAAAATTCTGGAGTTACAGAAGCTACAACCAATGTGTTTATTGAAAGTGCTTACTTCAATCCAGTTTCTGTTAGAAAAACAGCAAAAAGACATGGTTTAAATACCGATGCTTCTTTTAGATTTGAAAGAGGAATTGACATCAATAACACTAAATACGCACTTTTAAGAGCGGCACTTTTAATTAAAGAAGTTGCTGGTGGTACAATTTCTAGTGATGCTGAAGATTTTTATCCGAAGAAATTTGAAGATTTCCAAGTATTCTTAACTTTCGAAAAAGTTAATAGTTTAATAGGGCAAAACATCCCTACCGACACTATTAAATCGATTTTAAGTTCGTTAGAAATCAAAATTAACAATGTTACTGAAACAGGAATCGGACTTACCATTCCGTCGTACCGAGTAGATGTTAAGCGTGAAGTAGATGTCATTGAAGAAATTTTGCGTGTGTACGGTTATAACAATATTGAGTTTACGCAAAAATTAAATGCTTCGATTGCGAGCACTTCTAAGTTTGAAGACCATAAATTGCAAAATGTTGTTGGAAACCAATTGGCATCTTTAGGATTTTACGAAATTTTAGCCAACTCGCTTACTACTCCAAAGTATATGGAGTTAAGCGCCGATAATAAAGCAGAATTTAATGTAACCATGCTAAATCCATTAAGCAACGATTTGTCGGTAATGCGTCAATCAATGTTATTTAGTGGTTTAGAAGCTGTGAGTTACAACATCAACCGCAAAAGTAATAACCTTAAGTTTTTTGAATTCGGGAAAACCTATCACCATTACGAAAGCGGACGAATTGAAAACAAACATTTAAGCCTTTTAATTACTGGAGACCAATATCCAGACAGCTGGAAAATTCAAAACGAAAAAAGCGACTTTTTCTACTTAAAAGGAATTATCAATACTATTTTAGAGCGTTTAGGATTACCAACTCCAAAATCTGAACCTGTTACTTCGGATGTTTTTTCTGAAGGATTAAACTATAAAATTAAAAAACGTACGCTTGTTTCCTTCGGAATTGTAAACAAGAAAATTTTAAAACACTTCGATATCAAACAAGAAGTATTGTATGCCGATTTTGAATGGGATGCAATTATCGAACTTGCAAAACAACAAAAAGTTTCGTTCTCAGATATTTCTAAATATCCAGAAGTAAAAAGAGATTTAGCCCTTTTAATTGATAAAAAAGTAAGTTTTGAAGAAATTTACAACCTTGCTAAAAACAGCGAAAAGAGTCTTTTAAAAGACGTTAACTTATTCGATGTTTACGAAGGTGATAATCTTCCAGAAGGCAAAAAATCGTATGCCGTAAGTTTCACACTTCAAGATGAAAACAAAACGCTTACAGACAAACAAATCGATAAAGTAATGAAGAAACTTCAAGGTAGTTTTGAACACCAACTTGGAGCTACTTTACGATAAAATATAATTTACCGAATAACTAAAAGCTATTTTAAAGCATAGAGAAATCTAGCTTTTTAATAGCTTTTTTTACAGATTAATCTTCTAAATATTCAATTTTTATTATTTCTGAAGTTGTTTCTACAACTCTAAAACGGTTGTCGGCACGCTTTCCTACCACCCAAATAATCTCGTCGTTTCCATTGCAAAGCAACCATTGACTCTCTTTTTCAATCAACGAATATTTCTCGTCCTTAAAAAACTTGCTTAACTTTTTCTTCCCACGCATTCCAAACGGATAAAAAGTGTCGCCTTCCTCCCATTTTCTTAATTTCAGCGGAAATTGCAACTGCTTTTTATCTACGAAAATTGCATTACTCAATTGCGTTTCTATTTCCGCTACATCAGAAAATTTCAAGCAAATTGGTGATGTAATTTCATGAAGATTTTCTGGAATTAAAACTTCATTATTTTCCTGTTTTTCAATTATTGGAGTGATAATCAACTCATCTCTATTTTTTACAAGTCTGTGCGTTGTTGAGAGCAATTGTTTTCCACTTTGAGTATTTAGAATCTGCAATAAATCCGCTGTATTTTCAAAGCCATATTCCTTAAAAAGCTCGTATAAATACATTTCTTTTTGCTGAATTTTATTCAATTCAGGAACTGAAACACAAACTTTATCACTTTCATAATTAAAAGTGTTTAATCGTAATGTGTCGATGTATTTTTTTGAAGCTACTGCAGTACCTTTTAAATGTTGAAGTGTATTTTGAAAATTCCCAAGAAAAGAAGGATTTATTTCTTTTAACTTCGGAATAATATCGTGTCGTAATTTGTTTCGTAAATATTTGGTTTCAGCATTGGTTTTATCTTCACGCCACTCAATTTTATTAGTTTGCGCAAACTGTAAAATTTCATCTCTAGAAAAAGGCAACAAAGGACGTAAAATGTATTTGTTACGTTCAGGAATTCCTGTTAACCCATCAATTCCTGTTCCTCTAGACAAATTGATTAAAAAAGTTTCAAGATTATCATCCAAATGATGCGCCGTCAGTAAATAGTCAAATTTTAAAAGTTCTCGTTGTTCTTCAAACCAATCGTACCGTAAAGCACGCGCAGCAAGTTGTGTAGAAAGGTTATTCGTTTTAGCGTAAGTTTCAGTATCAAACTTTACACTGTAAAAAGGGATTTGTAACGTCTTCATTTTTTCAGCTAAAAAAAACGCATCGCCATCACTGTCTTCTCCTCTCAATTGAAAATTACAATGTAAAATACTGAGTTTTAAATCTAGCTGAAAACACAAATAAAACAACACCATGCTGTCGATACCGCCACTGGATGCAATGGCTACGAAAGCATTTAGTAATTCTGGAAAATGCTGTTCTATATGGTTTTTGAATTTTTCTAACATAAGTTCAGTTCGATATAAATGTCAACACAGAGAAGTTTTAAATAATTTAATAATGCTTTCATTTTTGTCTTGACACAAAAACGAAACAAAAAAGTCAAGACTGATTCAAAAAGTATAGAAAATCTACGGAAACAACCTCCACAGATAAAAAGAACTCGCTACGCTCAAACAGCTTTTTATCTTTCGCCCAACACTGCTTCCTTGATTTTTAATACTTTTTAAATAGGTCAACTTTTATTAAATATTAAATACTCTTAGGTTTAACTCACGTTAACATACTACAAAAGTAGAAAAATACATGGGTTTATAAGCTATGACTTTTGCGAATCAAACTAACTTAGGTTCGTTTACTAACTGTGCATCTAACCATTCTGTAACTGTTTGAAACACATCGGCACGCTCCAAATCGTTGTGAAGTTCGTGATAACCGCCCTTGTACAATTTCAAGGTAATTAAATCCGACTGCTTTGCCAATGCTTTACTCGCCCAATGACTCGTAATATAATCGCCAGTACCGTGCAACAAAAGCAAGGGAGTTTCTAACTGATTGGCATTATTAAGCACCCATTCGCCATTTTTTATAAACGGAATTGTAAAATTTGGACTCACACGATTATGCACCAAAGGATCGTCTTCATATTTTTCAATCTCACGTTCGTCTCTCGAAATATACTTCGACTCTATTCCGCTTGGCATCGTAACAAACGGAAGAATATAATAAAAAAGTTTTCCTGCGCTCATTTTCCACGCTGGCGGATCGAAAGCCATTCGTAAAAACGGACTCGTAGCTACTACCCCTCTTATTTGTGGAGGTTTTCGGCGCATTACATAGTTTAAAACTACATTTCCGCCCATGCTATGTCCGTAGAGAAATGTTGGCAAATCAGGGAACGTTTCATTTTTTTTCTCACACAGTTCATCAATACTATTCAAAACTGCTTTATAACTTGGGCAATGGCCTCGTTTCCCTTCGGAATGTCCATGTCCGAAATGATCGAAACTATACACCACATAACCTGCATCTACCAATTCTGGAATTAAAGAACCTGTGTAGCGACCGCTGTGCTCACCCATTCCATGAACCAAAATAACAACAGCCTTAGTTTGCTGTCCGTGCCAATATTGACCAAATAAACGCTTGTTATTGCAATAAAAATCGAAACCTTGATGTTGCATAAAAAGATAAAGGGGTAATGGTTAGTTGCCCTCTAAAATCGTAAAATAGAATGAATTATACTACAAAAAAATCGAATTTATGTACAAAGCTAATTATTCCAATACCTCACGCATGGCTTTTGCTTTTACCAAACATTCTTCATACTCTTTCTCTGGAATTGATTTTGAAGTGATGGCACTCCCCGCAGAAAATGAAACATATTGCTTTTCTTCATTGTACAATATACTACGGATAATTACATTAAAGTCGAAATCTCCATTCGGATTAAAATACCCCACTGCTCCGCTATATAAACCGCGTTTGGTTTCTTCTAGCGCTTCAATAATTTTCATTGCTGAAAGTTTTGGAGCCCCCGTCATGCTCCCCATTGGAAAGGCAACTTTTATAATATCTACAGGGTTGGTAGTTGGCGAAACTTCAGCTTTGATGGTTGAAATCATTTGATGCACTTGCATAAACGTGTACACTTTGCACAATTCTTCTACTTTTACACTTCCTTTTTCGGCAATGCGCGACAAATCGTTTCGAACCAAATCTACAATCATTACATTTTCTGAGCGCTCTTTGGTATCGGTTTCTAAAGCTTTTACAAGCAAAGCATCTTCTTGTGGTGTTTGCGCTCGTTTTGCTGTTCCTTTTATAGGTTGCGAAATAATTTGAGTTCCCTCCTTACGGATATATCTTTCTGGCGAAGCCGATAATAAATAATTGTGTTGATGCTTTAAAAAGGTTGCAAATGGCGGTTTTGAAATGGCATTTAAGTTTTCAAACGTTTTTATAGGATGAATGGTAGCATCTTCAGCATAAAATTCCTGACAAAAATTAGCTTCATAAATATCGCCTCGATGAATATGAGCCAGCATTTTTTCAATTTTTTCTAGATACGCATCTTTATGAATACGCAACTTTATCTTTAAAGGAGATGAATTTGTTTCAGCAAAAATTGCTTCAACTTCAGTATTTATAATTTGCTCGTAATCATCGTTTATTTCATCATCAATCATGGCTAAATAATGAAACTCAACTGCGTTTTCTTTCAGCAATAATAAACGTTTCGGTTGAAAGAAAAATAAGTCTGGAAATACTAATCCGTCGTAATTACTAGAAGTTAGGTTTTCAGTATCGTTTTTTAAATCGTAGGTTAAGTAGCCAAAAATCCAATCGGCGGTATGCTGTTGGTATTCAACTAAATCGTTAAAAGCATTGTGGTAATCTGTTTTAATTGAAGTAAAAGCATCGAGCGCCAAAACGGCTTCAAAACTACCGTATGGTTGCTTGTGTTGATTACTGTCGAGCCAAACAATTTCTTCTGAAAAATTAGCCCACCGAAGCACTTTCTTTTTAAACAGTTCAATATCAGTTATATTAAATTGTTTAACAGTTCTACGCATATAAAAATAGGTATAAATTAAAGTTGTTACAAATTTAACAAAGTATAGGGTTTTTAATCTAATTATTATTATTAATATTGTATTGATATTAAAAGCAAAGAACGAATACTTGCGAAATGCAAAAAGCAATTAAAAAAATACAAACCATTATAAGAGCGTTGTTCATTACAACGACTCCTTCTTATGTAATGGTTCCTGTACGCCACGTTCGCTTTCCACGTCGTCGCCCGTAAGGGTGTTACGATATTATGGAGTTAGGTGCGTCCAACTCCCCTCTCGAAAAAAAATCACTTTCCAATTTTATTAATTTTTAATTCAGTAATTGAATGCAAATACTTATTGCAAACGATACACACATTCCATACGCGCAAACTATTTGCGATACCATCGATGAATCGGCTAGACAGCGCGGTACAGGTATTGCTAAGCGTACTCCTGAATACATTACAACTAAAATTCAGAACGGGAATGCGGTTATTGCTTTAGATGGCGACAAGTTTGCCGGATTTTGTTACATCGAAACATGGGGACATGGAAAGTTTGTAGCAAACTCGGGACTTATTGTTCATCCAGATTTTAGAGGTCAAGGTTTGGCGACTAAAATTAAACAAAAAGTTTTTGAGCACAGTAGAAACAAGTTTCCTGATGCTAAAATTTTTGGTATTACTACGGGATTGGCCGTAATGAAAATTAATTATGATCTTGGTTATGAACCTGTAACTTTCTCTGAACTTACCGACGACCCAAGCTTTTGGAACGGCTGTAAAACCTGTAAAAACTTCGATATTTTAACTCGAAATGAAGGGAAAATGTGTTTGTGCACAGGGATGCTTTACGACCCTGTTGAAAAAGAAAAAAACAAGAAAATCACTCAGAAACGCACCTACGATTCTAAAGTGTTTTCAAGATTAAAAAGTATTAAACAATCGTTATTTCTAAAGAAAGAAAAATAAGTTTCGAGTAACGAAAAAATCATAAAACTGCGGAGTCACTTCCGAAGAAAAATAATAAAAAAATGAAAAAATTAGTATTAGCATACAGCGGAGGTTTAGATACCTCATATTGCGCAAAACACCTATCTGAAAACGGATATGAAGTACACGCTGTAAGTGTTAACACAGGAGGATTTACAAAAGAAGAAATAAAAAACATCGAAGAAAAAGCGTTGGCTTTGGGTGCTAAAACCTACACCTCGCTAGATGCTGTACAAACATTTTACGATAAAGTGGTTAAATACCTTATCTACGGAAATGTATTAAAAAACAACACATATCCGCTATCGGTTAGTGCTGAAAGAATTGTACAAGCCATCGAAATTGTAAATTTTGCCAAGAAAAACGATGCAAAATACATCGCGCATGGTAGTACTGGCGCAGGAAACGACCAAGTGCGTTTTGATATGATTTTTCAGATTTTGGCACCAGAAATCGAAATTATTACCCCAATTAGAGACAACAAACTTTCTAGACAAGAGGAAATTGATTTTCTGAAGTCGAAAGGTGTTGATATGGAATGGGAAAAAGCAAAATACTCTATCAATAAAGGACTTTGGGGAACAAGTGTTGGAGGAGACGAAACACTTACCTCTCACCTATCGCTACCAGATGAAGCTTACCCAAGCAAATTGCAAAACATGGGGAGCCAGAAAGTGAAACTTACTTTTACAAAAGGAGAACTTACTGCTATCGATGGTGAAACCGACAAATCCATTAACCTTATTGAAAAGCTAAACAACATCGCTTCTGCTTTTGCAATAGGTAGAGACATTCATGTTGGCGACACAATTATCGGGATTAAAGGAAGAGTTGGTTTTGAAGCAGCGGCGCCACTTGTTATTATTAAAGCACACCATACCTTAGAAAAACACGTGCTTACCAAATGGCAACAACAACACAAAGATTATTTAGCCAACTGGTACGGAATGTTATTGCATGAAGGAAATTATTTGGATGAAGTAATGCGAAACATCGAAGCTTTTTTAACCGATGCGCAAAAAAATGTAACTGGAGATGTTTGGGTTACTTTATACCCTTATAGATTTTTTGTTGACGGAATTCAATCGGAACACGATTTAATGAATGCCAAATTTGGAAGTTACGGCGAAATGAACAAAGGATGGAGCGCTGATGAAGCTAAAGGCTTTATTAAAATTAGTGCCAACGCTGCAAAAATTCATCAAGCGGTTAATAATAAATAGTTGATAGTTATCAATTTAAAGATTGAATGATTGAATGATTGAATTATTAAAAGATTAAACGCTGTCACCTCGAGCCTGCCTTTGTCGGCAGACAGGCGAAGTCGAGAGGTCTAAATTAAGTGATTCAAAGATTGAAAAATTAAACGATTAAACAATTCAACTCTTCAACAATAAAAAAACAAAAATGATAAAAGTAGGAATTATAGGAGGTTCGGGATATACAGGAGGCGAACTCATCAGAATTTTAATAAATCATCCACACGCAACCATAGACTTTGTGTATAGCACCACTCGTGCTGGGCAACCAGTTACCGATACACATGAAGATTTATTGGGCGCAACCGATTTAAAGTTTTCTGGAGCAATCAATCCAAAAGTAGATGTCGTTTTCTTGTGTCTTGGACACGGTAATTCTAAAACATTTTTAGACGAGCATACGTTTTCAGCAAACACCAAAGTAATCGATTTAAGCAACGATTTCAGACTGAAAAAAGACGCTACGTACAATGGTAGAAATTTTGTTTACGGTTTACCCGAGTTACAAAAAGAAGCTATTAAAGATGCTCAAAATATCGCCAATCCAGGGTGTTTTGCAACTGCTATTCAGCTTGCTCTACTTCCATTGGCAAAAAATAACCTATTAGCAACAGATATTCATATCAATGCTATAACGGGGAGTACTGGTGCTGGAGTTTCGCCTTCTGCAACTTCACATTTTAGTTGGCGAAACAACAACATTTCTTGGTACAAACCATTCACACACCAACATTTAGGA
The DNA here is from genome assembly GCF_038433465.1 of Joostella sp. CR20. Taxonomy (NCBI): domain Bacteria; kingdom Pseudomonadati; phylum Bacteroidota; class Flavobacteriia; order Flavobacteriales; family Flavobacteriaceae; genus Joostella; species Joostella sp. CR20. Next base: position 154,068 of record NZ_JAESVF010000006.1, read on the forward strand.
GAGATCAATCAAAGTATTGTGAGTCTCCAAGACAACCAACCAAATATTTTTATGCTCCCACAAAGGGGGAATTTCACCAAAGGGATTTTTGTAACATCTTACTTGAAATTTGAAAATAGTTTGGAAGAAACTTGGAATTTATACGAAGATTTTTATGTTATAGATCCGTTCACTCATGTATCGAAAAAGGAAGTTCATCTAAAACAAGTTGTAAATACCAACAATTGTTTTATCCATCTTCACAAGCACGAAGACGTGCTGCTTATCACTAGTGTTATAGATAATCTTATTAAAGGTGCCTCTGGTCAGGCAGTACAAAACATGAACTTACTTTTCGGTTTTAATGAAAGCGACGGACTTAATTTAAAAGGAAGTTATTTCTAAAACTAAAAACAAAAAACAAATGAAAGTTACCGTTATTGGGTCAGGAAATCTAGGAAAATCAATCATTACCGGAATTGCATCCAGCGATTTATTTGATTCAAAAAACATCTTAGTAGCAGACAAATCAGATGAAAATCTGGAAATTATTAAAAAAAAGGCAGGAGTATCCACTACTTCCAACAACGTAAAAGCCGTAACAGAATCCAAATGGGTTATCCTTTGTATTCAACCAAGAGTATTAAAAGTAGTTTTAAATGAAATTAAAGATCATCTTAGAGAAGATCAAGTATTAATTTCAACAGTAACAGGAGTTTCTATAAGCGAAATCAACGAAATTGTTCCAAACAATAAAGTGATTAGAGCAATGCCAAACACCGCTGCAGTTAAACAACAGTCCATGTCGTTTATCTGTGCTGATGATATTGAGCATGAAGATGTGTACTTTGTAGAAAAAATGTTTGGAACCATTGGGAAAACAATGGTAATTGAAGAGCGCCTTATGCAGGCTGCCACAGTACTTGGAGCAAGTAGTACAGCGTTTTTCTTACGTTTTTTACGTGCCTTAACACAAGGAGGTGTACAAATGGGCTTTCACCCACATGAAGCACAAGAAATTTCAGCGCAAGTTGCCATTGGTGCCGCTGCTTTAATTGCCGACGGAACCCATGCCGAAGTTGAAGTCGACAACGTTACAACACCACAAGGTTGTACCATTGAAGGTTTAAATGCCATGGAGCACAACGGATTAAGTTCTGCTGTTATTAAAGGTGTTATGGCTGCTTACAAACGAATTAGCAATATTAATTAACAAGTTCTGAATAGTATAACTTTTTTTTTGTAACACTACTGATTAACAATGTTATATCTATTCAAAACACACAAATTTATTAACTTAGAAAACAATAAATGAAACTGTTTGATGTTTATCCATTATACAACGTTACTCCCGAAAAAGGGAAAGACGTTTTTGTTTACGATACTAATGGCGAAGAATATTTAGATCTCTACGGAGGCCACGCCGTTATATCAATTGGTCATGCCCACCCTACGTATGTAGAGCGCATTACCGAACAAGTAAACAAATTAGGTTTCTACTCCAATGCCATTCAAAATCCGCTTCAAGTGGAATTGGCAGAAAAGTTAGGAAGGCTTTCCAATTGCGAAGAATACAACTTATTCCTTTGTAATTCTGGAGCAGAAGCCAATGAGAATGCATTAAAACTCGCATCTTTTCACACCAATAAGAAGCGAGTTATAGCTTTTAAAAATGCATTCCATGGACGAACATCTGCTGCGGTTGCGGCAACAGACAACAGCGCAATCAATGCGCCTATTAATAATCAGCACAGCGTCACAACATTCCTTCCTTTTAACCAACTTCACTCTTTAGATTATGAATTAGCGTTCGGTGACGTTTGTGCGGTTATTATCGAACCCATCCAAGGTGTTGGCGGTTTAGACGAGCCAACTACCGAATTTTTACAAGGCGTTCAAGAACTCTGTAAAAAACACAATGCAGTTTTAATTTTAGATGAAATTCAATCGGGTTATGGACGAAGCGGAAAATTCTTCGCTTTTCAACATCATGGAATTGAACCTGACATAATTACAGTTGCTAAAGGAATGGGAAATGGGTTTCCTATCGGAGGGGTTTTAATTCATCCTCGATTTGAAGCAAAATACGGAATGCTGGGCACCACCTTTGGAGGTAACCACTTGGCATGTGCTGCTGCACTTGCCGTACTAGAGGTTATCGAAAATGAAAAGTTAATAGAAAATGTAAATACAATTTCTGATTACTTCATAGAAAAAGCACAGAATATCAAGTCTTTACAAAAACTTAAAGGTAGAGGATTGATGCTTGGTATGGAGTTTGAACATAATGTATCAGAAATAAGAAAAGCCCTTATTTACGAGAAAAAAATATTTACAGGCGGCTCGTCGAATAAGAGCTTATTAAGAATTTTACCGCCATTAACGATTCAAAAACATCATATAGATACATTTATTAATTCGTTATCTGATGTTTTAGAAAATCATAACTTGTAATGAATAAAATACTAACAATTTCCGAAAGAAATAATGTATTACTAACGATGGCATCACTTATCCGTGAGGAAAAAGAGGCGCTCATCAAACAAAACAAGAAAGATCTCGACGGTTATACTGGCAACGACCTTGCTATGGAAGATCGTCTAAAAGTTAACGATGCAAAAGTGGATGGCATGATTGCTTCGTTAGAAGAATTGGCTTCGCAAGAAGACCCGTTAGGCAAAGAGCGTTTTCATTTTAAACATGATAACGGAATGGACGTTTACAACAAAACAGCTCCCTTCGGAACCATCATGATTATTTATGAGTCTCGCCCAGATGTAACTGTTGAAGCTGCTGGAATTGCCTTTAAATCGGGAAATAAAATACTATTAAAAGGAGGAAAAGAATCTTTAAACTCCAATTTATTTATTGTTGATTTATGGCACAAAGCCATGAAAAAACACGGAGTGACGACCAACTGGGTTGAATATTTACAATTTAACCGAGAAGAAACTCAGTCATTCCTTAAAAATCCTACACAACCAATAGACCTTATTGTCCCTAGAGGTGGAGAGCGTTTAATTCAGTTTGTAAAAGAAAACGCTTCTTGCCCTGTTATTGTAAGTGGTCGAGGAAACAATTTTGTGTATGTACATAAAGATGCCGATTTGGATACAGCACTTAAAGTTATTGTCAATGCAAAAACAGCAAAAATTTCTGCTTGTAATGCCTTAGATAAAGTGCTTATCGACACCAATTTACCAAACTACGAAGATTTTGTAAAAAAACTTCAAGATAAATTGGAAGCTTTTAAAGTTGATATTCATGTAGACAAAGAGTTGTCTCATTTAAATAATGTTACCGCTATTACAGACGATAACATTTGGTATCAAGAGTTTTTAGATTATAAAATTGTAATTGGCGTAATCGGTTCAGCAGAAAAAGCAATTGAAAAGATTAATAAATATTCTGGAGGCCACTCTAGTTCTATTATCACTAAAGATACAGCTGTTGCAGATACATTTATGACAAATGTAGATACGGCTGCAGTATACCACAACGCCTCTACTCGCTTTACCGACGGAGGTCAGTTAGGACTTGGTGGAGAGCTTGCCATTAGTACAGACAAATTACACCAACGTGGACCCATTGGTTTAGAACATTTGGTAACCAATAAATGGTACATCCACGGGGACGGACAAATTAGATAAAAGTTTTAAGCACACAAAACAGTAATTTTTACTGAATTTAATTTAATTATTAACGAGGTTAAACTCCTCACTGAAGCTCATCAAAGAGCAAAACAATAACTATAAAAACAAAAAAATGAGTAAGCCCGAAAAAAAGAAGAAAAGAATTCTTTTAAAAATAGGATCTAATACGCTTACAAAAGAATCCGACCAAATATCAAGAGGAAAAATAGAAGATATCGGTCGACAAATCGCTGCTCTACAAGACGACTACGAGTTTGTCATTGTGAGTTCTGGTGCAAAAGTTGTAGCAAAGCAATTTGTTAACTTAGAAAGCACTTATAGCGAAGACATCAACGTAAAACAAGCGCTTACCTCTATCGGTCAGCCGCATTTAATACGTATTTTTCAAGAGAGTTTTAGAGAATTAGGACTCTTAGCATCGCAGTGTTTATTGTCTTATTCTGATTTTGAAAAAGATGTTTCAAAAGAAAACATAGTAAACACTATCAACATTTTAGTAGACAATGGGTACATCCCAATTATCAACGAAAATGATACGGTAGCAACCGATGAAATTCAGTTTGGAGACAATGATAAACTTGCAGCACTAACTGCTGCGCTTTTACAAGTAGACTTACTAATTATCGCTACCAACACCAATGGTATTTATACCAAAGAATCGTTTCAGGAAGGTTCTCCAGAAACGATTGAAGAAGTAGAAAACTTCTCAGATTTAAAGAAAGAAGTAGTAGACGAAGACAAATCGTCTCACGGTACAGGTGGAATGAGCTCTAAAGTAATTGCTTTAGAGATTGCCAACAAAGCCAATATCGAGACGTGGATTGTAAATGGTTTAGAAGATAATTTTATTCTGAACACCATCAACAACAATACTGCTTACACTAAAATTGAATGATTTTTATAAGTGAATAATATTGCATAAAAATAACGCCCGAAAAGCAAACTATTTAACTCTTTTATTCTGATAAAAGCATTGCTTTTCGGGTGTTTTATGTACCAACGAGTGTGTTGCGTATGAAAACAACCAAAAAAAGAATAGTACTCAAAATTGGGTCGAATACCCTTACCAGAGAGTCCAACCACATTTCACGTGGTAAAATTGAAGATATCGCACGACAAGTTGCGCATCTTAAAGATTCGTACGAGTTTATCATTGTGAGCTCTGGAGCTATTGCTGCTGCTAAGCAGTTTGTAAATCTTGAAAGCAACGGAAAAGAAATCAATGTAAAACAAGCACTGGCGTCTATTGGGCAGTTGCATTTAATGCGTATTTACCAAGAAAACTTTAGAGAACTTGGCTTGTTGATTTCGCAATGCCTGCTCTCCTATTCCGACTTTAAAAGCAAAACTTCCAAAGAGAATATTGTAAACACAATTAATATTTTATTGGAAAACGACTACATCCCAATTATCAATGAAAACGACACGGTAGCAACCGATGAGATTAAATTTGGTGATAATGATAAATTGGCGGCAATGACAGCCGATTTACTTAAAGCCGATTTATTAATCATCGCTACCAATACCGATGGAATTTACACCAAAGATTCGATGCTCAATAACGATCCAAAAACGATTAAAGAAGTGGTAGGTTTTGAGAGCCTGGTAAAAGAAGTAGCAGACGAAAAATCGTCGCATGGCACAGGTGGAATGAAGTCTAAAATTGATGCTGTGCAAATAGCCAATGCTGCAGGTATTGAAACTTGGATTGTAAATGGTTTAAAAGAGAATTTTATAACAAATGCAGTACTTGGAAATATTCCATACACAAAAATATCAAACAAGTTAAATTAATGATTTTCAGAATAAAAAATTGATTTAACTAAATAAAAACTTTAATATAAAAGGCATGAAACAATTTTTAGATTTAGAAGATATTTCGAATATCGATTCCATTATAAAAAGTGCTATTTCACTAAAATCAAACCCATTTCAGTATAAAGAATTAGGAAAAAATAAGACCATCGGATTGTTGTTTTTCAACTCAAGTTTACGTACCCGATTGAGCACACAAAAAGCTGCTCAAAATTTAGGAATGGACGTGATGACGATGAACTTAAATTCCGACGGATGGGGATTAGAATTTGAAGATGGTAGCGTGATGAATGCCAACACTGCCGAGCACATAAAAGAAGCCGCTGCGGTAATTTCGCAATATGTAGATATTATTGCTCTTCGCGCCTTCCCTACTTTAACCGACAAAAAGAAGGATGAAGAAGAGCAAGTAATCAAGAGTTTTCAAAAATACGCTTCGGTTCCAGTAGTAAATATGGAAAGTGCAACGGCGCATCCGCTTCAAGCATTAACCGATGCGATAACTATTTCAGAATTTAAACTAAAAGAACGCCCGAAAGTAGTCCTCACATGGGCTCCACATCCGCGTGCTTTACCACATGCTGTGCCTAATTCATTCGCCAAAATGATGCAAATGATTGATGTTGATTTTGTAATTACACACCCAGAAGGATACGAACTAAACCCAGAAATTACTGGTAACACTCCTATTGTTCACAATCAAGAGGAAGCACTTAAAGATGCCGATTTTGTTTACGCCAAAAACTGGAGCAGTTATAATGACTACGGACAAATAAAATGTACCGATGCCAATTGGATGGTTACAAAAGAAAAACTCCAAGCGGCTAAGTTTATGCACTGCCTCCCTGTACGCCGTAATGTTATTGTAGCTGATGAAGTTTTAGATAGTAATCAATCATTAGTTATTCAACAAGCAAATAATCGTACATACGCTGCACAAGCTGTGTTGAAGGGGATTTTAGAAGATAATTAGTTGTTCGTTATTCAACAATAACCTTTGAACCTTAAAGAAAAAATGAAAGTATCAATTATAAAAATTGGCGGAAATTTAATTGAAAACGAAGCCGTATTAGACAAAGTATTACAAAATTTTGCTGCATTAAACGGAGCTAAAATACTTGTGCACGGCGGTGGAAAACTAGCAACGCAACTTTCTGAAAAGCTCCAAATTGAAACACAAATGGTCGATGGGCGAAGAATTACCAACAAAGAAACCCTCGATGTCATTACAATGGTTTACGGAGGCTTGGTCAGTAAAAACATCGTTGCAAAATTACAAGCAAATGGTTGCAACGCTCTTGGGATGTCGGGTGCCGACTTAAACAGCATCACTTCAGTAAAAAGACCTGTTAAAACTCATGATTTTGGCTTTGTAGGCGATGTTACGCAAGTAAATGGCTCAATGTATTCTTTACTTTTAAACAACAATATTACGCCTGTTTGTTGCGCAATTTCTCACGACGGAAACGGTCAACTTTTTAACACCAACGCCGATACTATTGCTTCAGAAATTGCTATCGCGCTTGCCAACACTTTTGATGTAGAACTTTATTACTGTTTTGAGAAAAAAGGAGTTTTAAGAAGTATTGAAGATGAAAATTCGGTAATTACAGAGATTAACACGCAATCGTACAAGCAATTATTAAACGAAAATGTAATTGCAGACGGGATGCTTCCTAAACTACACAATTGCTTCAATGCACTGGAAAAACAAGTTTCAAAAGTTTATATCGGTAGTATCGATATGCTTTCCGCAGAGAATCAATTAAAAACAACTATTACATTATAAAGTGGCAAAGTAAAATTAACTGTTTCAATTAAATATAAAAATCAAGAAAACATAAAAAAGTTATTAACTCAACCAACTTTGAATCTTTGAATCTTTGAATCTTGAAAAAACAAAACCTTCAACTTTAGAATATATAAAATGACCATACAACAACTTACGCAAGAAGCAATTTCGCTTTTAAAATCGCTTATTGAGACGCAATCTTTTTCTTCGGAAGAAGAACAAACTGCACTCCTTATCGAAAACTGGTTTCAACACTACGATATTCCTTTCAAAAGAGAGAATAACAATATTTGGGCTTTTAATAAACACTATACCGAAGGCAAACCTTTATTGCTTTTAAACTCGCATCACGACACGGTAAAACCAAATACCGCCTACACCAAAGACCCGTTTGATGCACACGTTGAAGACGGAAAATTATATGGTCTAGGAAGTAATGATGCTGGTGGTTGCCTTGTTTCTTTATTGGCGACTTTTACGTATTTCTATCAGAAGGAAAACTTAAATTACAATATCGTGATGGTTGCTTCTGCTGAAGAGGAAAGCTCAGGTCCAAACGGATTAAATTCAGTGTTAAAACACTTACCAGAAATTGAAGTAGCAATTGTTGGCGAGCCTACACTGATGAATTTGGCCATTGCTGAAAAAGGATTGGTGGTGTTTGATGGTTCGGTGAAAGGAACGCCAAGTCACGCTGCACACCCAAACAACGACAATGCGATTTATAAAACAATTGAAGTTTTACAGTGGTTTAAAGACTATACTTTTGAAAAGGTTTCGGAAGTTTTAGGTCCTGTGAAAATGACTGTCACACAAATTGAAGCTGGAAGTCAACACAATGTTGTTCCTGCGGAAGTAAAACTCGTAATCGATGTGCGTGTAAACGACAAATACAGCAACCAAGAAGTGTACGAAACTTTAAAAGAATTAGCACCTTGTGAGGTTACACCGAGATCGCTTCGTTTAAATTCGTCGGCTATTCCAAAAGATCATCCGTTGGTAAAAGCTGGAATTGAATTGGGCAGAGAAACCTACGGATCGCCTACCCTTTCGGATCAAGCGGCTTTAAGTTGTGCCTCATTAAAGCTAGGACCAGGAGATTCTACGCGCTCACATTCAGCAAACGAATTTATTTACGTGCATGAAATTGAAGAAGGAATCGACTTGTATATTAAGTTATTGGAAAAGGTGTTGTAGTTGATAGTTGGTAGTTGGTAGTTGGTAGTTGAAAAAAACTATTTAAAAATTGAAGTATTGAAAGATTAAAAGAATAGATAATTATTTACAATCAAATCAGTCTTCTGTCACCTCGAGCGGAGTCGAGAGGTCAAGGCTCTTTGAGTTAAAAAATTAAAAGATTAAAAACGATTAAACAATTCAACACTTTAACAATTCAACGCCATTAACAATTAAACAAATCAACAAACACATCTTATTCAAATTAAAGTATCTTTGCGAATAGCTTGTAATAACAATTCATCATAGCAGAATATACAATAGCGCCATTCTGAAATTACTTCAGAAAGGCAAAGTTTAAACAATAATACATACGCCATGAAACTTTGGGATAAAGGTTTTTCTACTGATAAAAAAATAGACATTTTCACTGTTGGTTCGGACAGAGAACTCGATTTAGTTATTGCCAAATACGATGTTTTAGCTTCGATTGCGCATGCCAATATGCTCCATAAAATTGGTTTGATAACTGAAGAAGAAGCTAAAAATTTGGTTACAGAGCTTAAAAATATTGGTGTTACTATCGACGAAGGAACGTTCACTATTGACGATTCTTTTGAAGATGTACATTCTAAAATTGAGTTTTTACTTACCGAAAGACTTGGCGATACTGGAAAGAAAATTCACACGGCACGTTCTCGAAACGACCAAGTTTTGGTGGCTGTAAATTTATATTTAAAAGAAGAACTTGCTCAAATAAAGCAAAGTATAAAAGAGCTTTTTGATGTGTTAATAGGTCTTGCTGAAAAGTATCAAAGAACTTTACTCCCAGGATACACACACTTACAAATTGCCATGCCTTCATCATTTGGGTTGTGGTTTTCTGCCTATGCTGAAGGTCTTATTGACGATTTATATTTTATCGATGCTGCGTACAAAACTGTAAATCAAAACCCGTTAGGAAGTGCCGCTGGTTACGGAAGCTCCTTCCCTATTGATCGGGATTTCACAACAAATGCACTTCAGTTTGAATCATTAAAATACAATGTTGTTGCTGCACAAATGAGTCGCGGAAAATCTGAAAAAAGTACTGCTTTTGGATTGAGCAGTGTTGCATCTACACTTGCAAAAATGTCGATGGATATTTGTTTGTATATGAGTCAGAATTTCGACTTTATCACTTTTCCAGATGAACTTACTACAGGTTCGAGCATTATGCCACATAAAAAAAACCCAGACGTTTTTGAGCTTATCCGAGGAAAATGTAATAAAATTCAGGCGGTTCCAAACCAATTAGCAATGCTTACCACCAATTTACCAAGTGGTTATCACAGAGATTTACAGCTTACCAAAGAAATTATAGTACCTGCAATTCAAGAGTTAAAATCGTGCTTAGAAATGCTTACATTCTCTATTAAAAATGTAATTGTAAAAGAAAATATTTTAGATGATAAAAAATACGATTACCTTTTCAGTGTAGACACTTTAAACGATTTGGTTTTGAGTGGCATACCTTTTAGAGATGCGTACAAAAAAATGGGAGAAGAAATACAACGAGGAGAATTCACTCCAAAAAGAGATATTTCTCACAGTCATAAAGGAAGTTTAGGCAATCTTTGTTTAGATGAAATTAAGGCAAAAATGGAAAAACTCTTTTAACAAACTGAATATTAAGTATCTTTGATTTTAAACTAATTATACGATGGGGCAAAACATTAAAAATTCTAAATCTATATTTCTAACGAGTCTACTATTTGTTTTTTTAATGTTTGTTCCTGTGGCAACGCACGCTCAAGCTGCAATATTAGCTGCCTTATTTGGAGATAAAGTAGCTTCGGAAAAGTTTAATTTAAGTATGGAAATTGGTGTTCCGCTAACTAATTATAGCAATATCGAGGGCAATAAACCTAATTTGGGTGTCAACTTTGGAATTGCTGGAAACATCAAGCTTACCGAGAGTTGGACCATTAGCCCTACCGCCTATTTTTTATCTAAGAGAAGTTTTGATATAGAGTCGTTTTCACTTGACAGCCCAGACGCTTATTTGAATGAAGTTTATAAAGACGCTCCTGCAACCATCGATTTGAATTATATTCAAGTTCCAATTTTTATATACTACAACATTCCAAACACAAAATTACGTGCAGGTTTAGCGCCTCAAATGTCTTTTAAGCAAAATGTCGACGCTACATTTAGTGCCGAAGTTGGAGATTTTAAACAGAAAATTGGAACTCGCGTAAACGATATCGATTATGGTTTTATTGCCAGTTTGAGTTATTACCTTCAGTATAAAAGATACGGAAAAGGATTGTACGTTTCTTTACGATACAGTCAAGGTTTAACAGATGTTTTCAAAGATTCTTTTATCGACGGAAACAACAAAAGTCATTACCTGTCTTTCAACATCACGTTACCTTTTATCACTGATGAGTTAGCTCAGAAAAATTTAAAAACCAAACCGAAATCTTAACTTAGTTTTTTAAGAAAATCATCCAATTGTTCTTGGTGTTTTTGCTTTAATTCTTCATTTACAATAACACCCTTCTTTTTAGAAAAATTCTCTTCATAAGAAGGTAATGAAAAAATATTTTCGACAACTGCTCCAAATCTTGGTAAAGTTTGTTCAGTAATTGTTATTGAAGAAATAGCTCCTCTTTTTCCTGCAGATGTCCCCATTAAAAAAACAGGTTTATCTTGTAGAAATTTGTATTCCACACGCGAAAGCCAATCGAGTAAATTTTTAAAATATGCCGAAGGATTTCCGTTGTGTTCATTCACACTAATCACCACACCATCAGCCTCTAAAAAATCGTCTTTTAATTCGATTAAAGAGTTTTTATATCCATTTTCACGTTCTTCATCTTCACTAAACATAGGAAAAGGCATATTTGCCATATTCAGCAATTGAATATCAAAATCGTCTATCAAAGAAACTGTATATTTTACCAATTCGTAATTTATCGAAGTCGAAGAATTACTTCCTGCAAAAGCAATAATTTTTTTCATGTGTAAAAATGTTTATTTTCTATAACTCACAACAATTTACTAATCTTTTTCTAGATAATACACTAGATTTTGTACTTTTAAAAAGAAAACATTATTTACCCTACTCCAATGAAAAATATTGAAAAACTAACCATAAAAAACCGTTTTCTTCAAATAGAAATCACTAAAATTGGCGCCGAAATTTGCAGTATTAAAAACAATGAAAATCAAGAGTTTATATGGCAAGCAAATCCAGCGATTTGGGGAAGCTCTGCTCCTGTTTTATTTCCTATAATTGGCGGCCTCAAAAACAATGAGTTTTATTACGAAGGAAAGGCATACAGTGTTCCAAAGCATGGTTTTATAAGGCATAACGAAGATTTAACTGTTATAAATCATTTAGAAAGCTCCATTACTTTTCAGTATAAATACAATACTGAAACACTTAAAAACTACCCGTTTAAATTTGATTTTCAACTTACTTTTTCTGTTACTGAAAAAACTGTAACCGTTTCACATAAAATTACAAACGACGGTACGAATGATTTGTTGTTTTCTTTGGGAGGACATCCTGCTTTTAAATGTCCGCTAACGGAAAATGAAAACTATGAAGATTACTTTTTAGAGTTTGAACATTCAGAAACTAGCGACCGCTATTTAATAAATGAAAAAGGACTTCAAAACGGAAAAACAGCTCCATGTTTGCAAAACACAGATACTTTGCCGTTAAATCATGAATTATTCAGCAATGATGCGTTGATTTTTAAAGATTTAAAATCTAGAAAAATTAGTTTAGCGCATCAAAAAAATGGGAAAGTACTAACGGTTTCTTATCCAGATTTTAACTACGTTGGTATTTGGGCAAAACCAAATGGCGATTTTGTGTGCATCGAACCTTGGTTAGGAATAACCGACCATAACGACACTACGGGCGTTTTCTCTCAAAAAGAAGGAATTTTAAGCTTAGCGCCTCAAAAAGAATTTATAGCAAGTTATGCTATAGAAATTTATAGAGCGTAAAAATGAAAACAGTCCTATGATTTAAAATCATAGGACTGTTTTTTAATAATCGATATATTCTTGAATTTATCTACTGTCGAAATAAGTCAATTTTAATTAACTATAATACTTTTCTTTTTAGTTGTATTTTCATTTTTGTCTTGACACAAAAACGAAACAAAAAAGTCAAGACTGCTTTAAAAAGTATAAGAAAATCTACGGAACCATCTTCCACAGATAAAAAGAACTCGCTATGCTCAGACAGCTTTTTATCTTTTTACCAACACTGCTTCCTCGATTTTTAATACTTTTTAAATATGTCCGTTTTATATATTCATTAAAAATATTAACATCAATAATTCATTACACGTGCAATGCTCTGTCTTCTGTTGCGGCCAAAGCAGCTTCTTTTACAGCTTCTGCATAGGTTGGATGCGCATGACTCATACGTGAAATATCTTCAGCACTCGCTCTAAATTCCATTGCAGTTACCGCTTCAGAAATTAAATCGGCTGTACGAGCTCCAATCATATGAACACCTAAAACTTCATCGGTTTCAGCATCAGCAAGAATTTTTACAAATCCATCGATATCCATACTTGCACGCGCTCTTCCTAAGGCACGCATCGGAAATTGTCCTGCTTTGTATTTTACACCAGCTTCTTTTAATTGCTCTTCAGTTTTTCCAACTGCGGCAACCTCTGGCCAAGTATATACAACTCCAGGAATTAAATTATAATCAATATGTGGTTTTTGTCCAGCTAAACTTTCAGCAACCAAAACCCCTTCTTCTTCAGCTTTGTGCGCCAACATCGCACCTTTAATTACATCACCAATAGCATAAATATTTGCTACATTAGTCTGTAAATGGTCGTTTACTTCTACTTGACCTCTTTCGTTAACTTTTACACCCGCATTGTCTAAATTAAGACCATCTGTATAAGGACGTCTTCCTACAGAAACCAAACAGTAATCTCCTTCAAAAGAAACTTCTTTTCCTTTCTTATCGTCTGCTTTTACAGTTACTGAATTCCCTTTACGGGTTACTTCTTTTACTTTATGTGAAGTGAAAAACTTCATTCCTTTTTTCTTCAAGGCACGTTGTAATTCTTTTGAAAGTCCACCGTCCATTGTAGGAATAATTCTGTCCATATATTCAATAACAGAAACTTCTGCTCCTAAACGGCTGTACACTTGCCCTAATTCCAAACCAATTACACCACCACCAATAATGATAAGGTGTTTTGGAATTTCTTTTAATTTTAAAGCTTCAGTTGAAGTAATTACGCGTTCTTTATCTATTTCAATAAAAGGAAGCGTAGAAGGCTTAGAACCTGTAGCAATGATAATTTTCTTTGCTTCAATTTCTTCGTTCTTCTCTCCTTTTATTTCAATATGAGTAGCATCTTTAAAACTTCCTATTCCGTGGTAAACATCAATTTTATTTTTGTTCATCAAGAAATCGATACCACTTGTAGTTTGGTCTACTACGCCTTGCTTACGTGCTATCATTTGTTCTAAATTCACCTTCACTTCTCCAGGAATTTCAATTCCGTGCTCTTTAAAATGACTAATAGCATCGTCGTAATGATGTGAAGAATCTAGAAGTGCTTTAGAAGGGATACACCCTACATTTAAACAAGTTCCCCCTAAAGTATTGTACTTTTCTATAATAGCTGTTTTCATCCCCAATTGTGCACAACGTATTGCTGCAACATAACCTCCGGGTCCTGAGCCTATAACGGCCACATCGTATGAATTCATAGTATGTTTTTAATGTAACTTATATTGTTAGATAATAACAAAAATACAAATGTTTATGGGAAGCCTACTATGTATTTTTCTAAAATTTTTAATCGATAAAAAGGATAACGTTATAAAACTAACAGATTTAAGGGGTAAGTACGGTTGAGTTCTTAACTTCCTCTATCATAAAAATACTGTGGGTACTTCCAATGTGTTTTAAAGAGGTTAATTTGGTCGTCATAAATTCTCGGTAAGCAACCATTCCTGCAACGTTAACTTTTAAGATATAATCGTAATCACCACTTACATGGTAACACTCTAAAACTTCAGGTAGTTTTTTTACTTCGCGTTCGAAACTTTCGATATGCTCTTTGGTATGTTGTACCAGTCGAACATGACAAAAAACGACAAAAGCTTTGTTTATTCTTTTCTTGTCTAAAAGTGCGGTATACCCCTTTATAACTCCTTCTTTCTCAAGTTTTTTTATACGCTCGTAAACGGCGGTTTTAGAAAGGTTTAATTTTAAAGAAAGTGCTTTAGTAGTTTGTTTGGCATCTTTCTGTAATAATTCTAAGAGTTCTTTATCGATAGCATCAAAAGTCATAACTGAAAAATATTCATTTTAAATAAACTTCTTTCTACAAATTTAATTTTTTATACTGATAAAAATAAATCCTATAGAATAATTATCTATTTATTGTTTATATGATTGAATTTTATTCAAGGATACACTTATTTTGATACTAAATAAATCCATTGAAATTATGAAATTTAATCCCGCAGACAATATTCAAGACTTGCAATATTTTGGAGAATTTGGAGGTGTTAACCCTTCTATTTCCGACTCTTCGACCTATACTTTTTTATCAGCAAAAACAATGTTCGACACCTTTGAAGGAAACACCGAAGGTTGCTATTTGTACAGTCGTCATTCTTCACCTTCAAACTTATATTTAGGTGAAGCACTTGCCGCACTCGAAGGTACCGAAACTGCCAATGTTACCGCATCTGGAATGGGTGCCATTACAGCTGTCATCATGCAATTGTGCAATGCTAACGACCATATAGTTTCTAGCCGAACAATTTACGGAGGAACGTATGCTTTTATGAAAAATTTCCTGCCGAAATTCAATATTGCAACTTCATTTGTAGATACCACCAATCTTGAAAAAGTTGAAGCTGCGATTACCGAGAACACAAAAATGATTTACTGTGAAACCATTAGCAATCCGCTATTGGAAATTGCAGACATCAAAGGACTTGCAGCAATTGCTAAAAAGCACAATATTCCGTTGGTAGTCGACAATACTTTTTCTCCACTTACGGTTGCTCCTGCCAAACTTGGTGCCGATATCGTAATCCATAGTCTTACCAAATTCATCAACGGAAGTAGCGATGCTGTTGGTGGCGTGGTTTGTGGTACTGCCGATTTCTGCTTGAGTTTAAAAGACGTAAACGATGGCGCTGGTATGCTTTTAGGTAGTACGATGGACAGCCTTAGAGCAGCTTCTATTTTAAAAAACATGCGTACACTACACATCAGGATTAAAAAGCATAGTGAAAATGCGCTTTATTTAGCTGAAAATTTTGAAAAAGACGGATTTAAAGTTGTGTATCCAGGACTAACATCACACGTTGGACACGAAGTGATAAAAAAGCAAATGAATGAAGAATACGGTTTTGGAGGCATGTTAACAGTTGATGTTGGATCGATTGAAAAAGCCAATGCTTTGATGGAGAAAATGCAAGAGAAAAATCTTGGGTACCTTGCAGTTAGCTTAGGCTTTTACAAAACATTATTTAGTGCTCCTGGAAGTTCTACTTCTTCTGAAATTCCATTAGAAGAACAAAAAGAAATGGGATTATCTAATGGTTTAATTCGCTTTTCTATTGGGTTGGATAACGATATTGAACGTACTTACCAAATGATGAAAACTTGCATGAAAGAGCTTGAAATACTTAATTAAGTAAAAAAGTATCAGTGAAACTTTTAAAATAGTTTTGCTGATACTTTTCACATTTAAACCAATTATTTCAAAAACTTCGTGTTAACCTTTTTCATTAATATCTTCCATTTTATCCATAGCGTTGATAGAGTTTATTTGTCTTAAATTCTCAGATTCTGAAAAAACTCTAAATGTAATATTAATTATTATTCTTAGTTTATTTTAATAATTTATAAAAGTGTAATAATCATTATTAGCGCAATACTTATTAGTAATGAAATCGAAAATCCTCTAATTAAATCTTTCCTTTTTTTAATCATAAAAAAAATTAAAAGTGGCAAAGGTATAAATAGTATTATTCCAAGTAATACTGAAATAAGGTCATTAGTTATAAAAAAACTTATAGAATATAATAATTCATATAATTCGTTTTTCCCTCGTGTATGTTCACCAATAATTAAATTCACTATAGCTAAAAATAACATTATAGATATAACATGAATTATAGGTATTTTGATTTCTAATTTTTTCATTTTTTTAAGTATTTCATTTATTTACTATATATCAATGACGATACTTTTCGAATTAAACCAATTATTTCAAAAACTTCGTATTAACCTTTTTCATTAACATCTTCCATTTTATCCATAGTGTTGATAGAGTTTTTCACCCTTTCAGTTAACTCATCAATATCGCTTAATTTTCCAGTAACTTTAATCGCTACATTTTCAATTTCGGATTCTAAATCATCGTTTTCTGAATTATTTTCATATTCAAACTCAATGGTAATTTCTTGACCAAGGTCTCTTCCTTGTAACATTCCTTTAAATTCATTCCAATCAAAGTTTTTCAATTTTTCAAAATCATTAACTTTAATTTTCAATCCCGTTACAACAGTTTTCTCAGAAAGAACCGTGCTAGTCACATTATTTTGTGCGCTTACAGCAGTAAAAACTAAGAATGCTAAAATTCCAAAAAATGTTTGTTTTACTTTCATAAATAAGAGTGTTTTAATGATTAATGCTTTTAATTATAGTAGGATTCTATTTGTGTTATTAAATCTTGCGGTTGTTTGATATACGTAAAAAAGCTGTCCGCTTCTCCATTTCGTTTTAACAACACCATTGTAGGCACAGATTTAATAGCGTATTGCTCACGGTATTTCTTTACGTATTCTTGATTTTTGGTGTTCTCTTTATCCAAGTCATCATAAACCTTCACCATAACAAACTTTTCAGAATACTTTTTAAACTCTTCAGTGACAAATGCATTTTTCACAATAAATCTACACGGAACACATTTTTTCATTCCGAAATAAATTATAACATCTTTATCGAGCTCCTTCCCTAGTTGCAATCCTTCATCTACTGTCCCTGCCCATTCTATTAGTTCTACATATTCTTCGGAAGTTTTTGTTTGTGAAAAACCGACAGATATACTTCCTATAAAAAAACATACGAATACTAATTTCTGAATCATGAGTTTTGATTTTAGATCAACTAATATAACTTTTTTTCGATAGAATTGCTAATTGAATATTTTCCATTTGCAAAAAACCTTGTAAAATCGTAACATTACATCCTAAACTATCTTTAGCTTACTTAAAGATGATTTATCAAACGCTATAATTCATTTTACACTTAAAATCGGATAATAAAACCCTCTTTGAGGGATTAAATATTTTTAATGGAAGACGAAAAAGTAATTCAGAATAAAGAGCTCAGTATTTGGGAAGCTCTTATCCCAGTTGTAGTTTTAGTAGGTTTATTAGCATTTAATGTGTTTGTTTTTGGTGATGATGCCTTGAGTGGTTCTAACCAATTTATTTTACTTATTGGTGGTGCTGTTGCAGGAATTGTGGGCGTGTTAAACAAAGTGTCTTACGACCGAATGCTCGATGAAGTTGCCAATAATATTAAATCGACTGCAGGGGCTATTCTAATTTTACTTTTTGTAGGAGCATTGGCTGGAACTTGGCTTATAAGTGGTGTTATTCCTTCCATGATTTACTACGGATTACAAATTTTAAACCCTACATTTTTCTTAGCTGCTTGTGTTGTTATTTGTGCTATTATTTCGATAGCTACAGGAAGTAGTTGGACTACTTCTGCCACTGTGGGTATTGCGCTTGTAGGAATTGGCGGAGCATTAGGAATTTCTCCAGGAATGACCGCTGGTGCTGTAATTTCTGGTGCTTATTTTGGAGATAAAATGTCGCCACTTAGCGATACTACCAATTTAGCCCCAGCGATGGCAGGAACCGATTTGTTTACACATATTAGATATATGGCACTTACAACAGTGCCAACAGTAGTGCTTACGCTTATAATTTTCACGATTATCGGTTTAAATTTAGATACTACCAAAGTTCCAGACACAACATCTTTATTAACTTCTATAGAAGCTTCTTTTAACATTTCACCTTGGTTGTTTTTAGTACCAGTTGTAGTAATCTTTATGATTGTAAAAAAAGCACCACCACTATTGGCATTGCTTATTGGAACACTTTTAGGAGGTGTTTTTGCTTTAATTTTTCAGCCTGAAATTGTAAAGAGTATCACAGGAGCCGATGAGTTGACTTTCATCTCTGGTTATAAAGGAGTCATGAACGCTATTACGGTCGACACTGCTATTGAAACAAGTAATGAAAAATTAAACGATTTGTTTTCTTCTGGAGGAATGGCAGGAATGTTGGGCACAATTTGGCTTATTATCTGCGCAATGGTTTTTGGAGGAATTATGGACGCCATTGGAGCTTTGGCCAGAATTAGCAAAGCGCTACTTACAGCTTTCGATTCGGTTTTCGGGCTTTTTGCAAGTACAGTTGCAAGTTGTTTGGCGTTAAACTTAACTGCATCCGACCAATACTTGGCAATTGTAGTACCTGGAAAAATGTATGCACAAGCCTACCGAGATAAAGGTTTGGCTCCAGAAAATTTAAGTAGAACACTTGAAGACTCAGGTACAGTAACATCTGTTTTGGTTCCTTGGAATACCTGTGGAGCTTATCAAAGTGGTGTGTTAGGAGTTGATACTACGGCTTATATTGGCTATGCATTCTTCAATTATTTGAGTCCGTTTGTCACATTAATCTATGCGGCTTTCAGCATCAAAATAAAACAACTTTCAGAAAAAGCATAATTCGCAAATATTCATATCTAAAAATATAAAAATAGCACTCAAACGGGTGCTATTTTTTGTATTCAGCAATAATAAACCCTTTTCAACAGTACTATAATTTTATCCTATTTTAAAATAAGTTAATATAATTTTAAAACTATGGTGCAGTCTGGTTTACTTCTTAAATTTGCAGTGAAAGTTTAACAAAAAAACATAATAACAATATGGCATTAGTAGGTAAAAAATTTCCAAATATAGCAGTAGATGCTATGAACGAAATGGGAGACACTTTTAAATTAAATGTTTTAGAAGAAGCAATCAAAAACAATAAAAAAGTAATCCTTTTTTGGTATCCAAAAGATTTTACATTTGTTTGCCCAACAGAACTACATGCTTTCCAAGCAGCCTTAGGAGAATTTGAAAAAAGAAACACCTTAGTTATCGGAGCTTCTTGTGACACTGCAGAAGTACACTTTGCTTGGTTAAACACAGCAAAAGACAACGGAGGTATCGAAGGAGTTACCTATCCACTTTTAGCAGATAGTAACAGAAACTTAGCAAACATGCTACGTATCTTAGACTTATCTTCTGAAACTTATAACGAAGAAACAGATTCTTACATCTACGAAGGAGACAACGTAACTTACAGAGCTACATTCCTTATCGACGAAGATGGTAAAGTATTCCACGAAAGTGTAAACGATATGCCAGTTGGAAGAAACGTAAACGAATACTTACGTTTAATCGACGCTTACGCACACGTTCAAAAAAATGGAGAAGTTTGTCCTGCAAACTGGGAAGAAGGTAAAGATGCTATGAACGCCGACAGAAAAGGTGTTGCAGCATATTTAAGCGCAAACTAATTAAGGTATGTTAGTAGAATTAGAACAAGATAATTTAGCTGAAGTAATTGCAGAAAACGATACTGTACTTGTACAATATTCTGCAGGATGGTGTGGAAACTGCCGTATCATGAAGCCTAAATTCAAGAAGTTTTCGCAAGAAGCCGACAATGCAACTTTTGTTATTGTTGATGCTGAAAAATTTCCTGAATCTAGAAAACTAGCAAGCGTTGACAATTTACCAACATTTGCAACTTTTAAAGGTGGAAAAGTAAGCAACCAAATTCAGACAAATAAAACAGACGTCTTAAAATCATTTATTGATGAAGCTACCAGTAATTAAGCAACTTTCATCTTTTATCGAGTCGAACGATGAAGACTATGTTGTAGAAGCTATCGAAACTTTAGAAGCAATTACAGAAGTATCTTCATTAAAAGACGAAGAACTCGACGTTATTGGCGAATTAATTTCGAACATGTACGGAGCTCTTGAAGTTAATAAAATGATGAAAGAAGACGGTATGAACCAAAAAGAGGCTGTAAATGCCTTTATGAAACGAGTATTAGGTTCTATTGACAAATAAGCCAATCTCGGATGGGAAAAAAATTGAAAAAGAAATAAAAAAGGTTGCCTCATAAAGGCAACCTTTTTTGTTTTTATCTACA
>NZ_JAESVF010000060.1:0-247 GCF_038433465.1 Joostella sp. CR20
AGTTGGACAAGCGACCAAGGCGGTTCAGGTACAGGAGCATTATCAGATGTAATAGCGAGTTTAGCAGACGGCGAAGTAGTAACCTATGAAGTGACTTTAAGTGTTCCCTCAGACTTTACAGGAGACTTGGTGAATGTAGTTTCAGTAGACTCACCAGATGTTACCGACCCAACACCTGACTGTCCTGACTGTACCGATACGGATACGCCAAATAATGTAGCCGATATTGTAACTGTTAAAACAGATA
>NZ_JAESVF010000061.1:0-236 GCF_038433465.1 Joostella sp. CR20
CGTACTACGGAGCAAACCAGTTGTATGTAACTGTTACTAAGGATGAGAACTGGAAGTCAGGGGATGGAAACAACCACACCACTCGAGAATACAAGGATAAGCAAGGACGAGTAGTACTCAAACGTAACTATAATAATAACATAGCGCATGACACGTATTACGTATATGATGATTATGGCAATTTAACGTATGTGCTTCCTCCCAAGGTAAATACCTTGGATGGAGTTTCTGCTACG
>NZ_JAESVF010000062.1:0-213 GCF_038433465.1 Joostella sp. CR20
TCTGATAAAGTACCATCGGTTGACTTATTCGATGCATCTTCCTTATCAGCAATTGCATCTGCATTATCTGAAATGTTTTCAGCATTTGTTGTAATAGCAGCTGTGTTTTCTGAAATAGCTGAAGTATTCGTTTCTACACTCGTTTCTAATACTCCAATTGCTGCTTCATTCTCAGAAATTGCATCTGTATTATTTGTAACACTTGTTTGCAAA
>NZ_JAESVF010000007.1:0-158171 GCF_038433465.1 Joostella sp. CR20
ATAGAGAATTAGTTTGCTTCTGATTTTGCAGTACTAATTTCGCTTTTAATCTTGTCCATCAAGTTTTTCAATTCATCTTCTTGATGCGCCTTAATTTTTTGCTCTATTATCGCTTCAACTTCTTTGTAAGTAAGTTTCTTCTCCGGAATGTGTTGTTCCGCAGCGCTAGAGTCAGTACCAAACATGGTTCCGTTTCCAGTTACTACCCAGTTAATGTTTACAAATGGATACTTCTCTACAATTCGCTCAAGAATATCACTTCCTACTGAAGCATTGTTCTTTTTCATACGTAATGTGTAACCATTTGATGCGCCAATAGACATATCAAATTGTCTTGCGCTCATTCCAAGGGATTGGATAATAGAAAAAATTCTATCAATTGCTTTTGCCATTTTGTTAATTTTGAGGGTTTGGACAAAAATAGAAAAAAAACTCTGTTAGAGAACTATTTTTCTGTTTTTTTACAAAACTTTAACAAGATTAGCGATTAAAATAACCAATTTTGGTGTAGTCCAAAGTATTTATTTTTCTATAAATATGAGTATAAATGTATAATTACGATGTTAAAATAAGATTATGTTAATGTTTACTTCGGATTCAATACTACAAATGGTATAATAATTTCTTCAAGAGAAATCCCACCATGTTGGTACGTATTTTTGTAATAACTCACATAATGATTGTAATTGTTAGGGTATGCAAAGAATAAATCTTCCTTGGCAAAGATAAAAGAGCTACTCATATTGATAGTTGGCAAGTGGATTTCCTTCGGATTCTTAACACCGTAAACTTCTTTATCATTATAAGAAAGACTTCTACCTGTTTTGTATCGTAAGTTTAAGCTAGTGTCTCTGTCTCCAATTACCTTTGAAGGATTTTTTACATTAATTGTTCCGTGGTCGGTAGTAATAATGAGCTTAAATTTTAATTGTTGCGCCTGCTGAATGATTTCTAACAAAGGAGAATTTTTAAACCAACTTTGCGTTAAAGAGCGATAAGCCTTGTCGTTGGAGGCGAGTTCTTTTACAACTTCCATTTCCGTTTTGGAGTGCGAAAGCATGTCTACAAAATTGTACACCACAACAGTAAGGTCGTTGTCTTTTTGAGATTTAAAGTTTTGCGCTAGTTGCTTACCAAGTTTTAAATTAGAAATTTTATGATACTCCCATTTAATATCCAATCCCAAACGCCTTATTTGAGCCTCTAAAAATTCAGCTTCATGCATGTTTTTTCCTCCATCCTCTACGTCATTTTTCCAAAGCTTCGGGTGGAGGCGTTCCATTTCCGAAGGCATTAATCCAGAAAAAATAGCATTTCTAGCATATTGTGTTGCAGTTGGGAGGATACTAAAATATGGTGTCTCGGTAGTTTTTTTGTAATAATTGTTTACAGTACTTTCAAAAGCTTTCCATTGGTCGTACCTTAAATTATCAATCACAACAAGTAATGTAGGTTGTGTTTTATTAATTTCTTTTGAAATTAGATCTTTGAATAAGGTATGCGACATCACTGGAGCATCGTCTCCTTGAAACCATTTCCCATAATTTTTCTCGATGAATTTCCCAAACTGAGTATTCGCTTCGGTTTTTTGAGATTCCAGAATTTCGGTCATTCCTGTGTCTTCAATGCCTTCGAGTTCTAATTCCCAGTAAATTAACTTTTTGTATAGCTCTGCCCATTCTTCATAAGAATTTACCATGGTTAAATCCATTGCAATCTTTCTGAATTCTTGTTGGTAATTCGATGTTGTTTTTTCTGAAACGAGTCTGGAATGGTCGAGATTCTTCTTTAAACTCAGTAGAATTTGATTTGGGTTTACAGGCTTTATCAAGTAATCGGCTATTTTGGCTCCAATAGCTTCTTCCATGATATTTTCTTCTTCACTTTTGGTAATCATTACTACCGGAAGCGTAGGTTTTAACCCTTTAATTTCATTTAAAGTCTCTAAACCTGTAAGTCCAGGCATGTTTTCATCTAAAAAAACAATATCAAAAGTATCTTCTTTTACAATTTCTACAGCTTCCGTACCACTTTTACAGGTGTGAACGGTATAATTTTTCTTTTCAAGGAAAAGAATATGCGGTTTTAACAGCTCAATTTCATCATCTACCCAAAGTATCTTTATTTCATTCATTCTATTGATGTATATTTGTATGAATTTTACAATTTATTTAGTTTGAACGCAGCAAACAAGCTTAAAATATTCAACGATCCAATTTACGGATTTATTACCATCCCGAACGAACAGATATTCGATTTAATTGAACATAGATATTTCCAACGCTTGCGTAGGATTTCTCAAATGGGGCTCTCGTATTTGGTATATCCAGGAGCACATCATACCCGATTTCATCACGCAATTGGTTGCATGCATTTAATGCAGAAGGCAATACAAGTACTTCGTTTTAAAGGAGTTGATATTTCAGAAGAAGAATCAAAAGCCTTATTGAGCGCTATTTTATTACACGATATAGGACATGGTCCTTTTTCGCATGCTATGGAACACAGTATCGTAAATGGTGTGTCGCATGAGTATATTTCGCTTCAATTTATGGAGACTTTAAATAAAGAGTTTAACGGAACTTTAACGCTGGCCATTAAAATCTTTAAAGGAGAATACCATCGAAAGTTTATGAATCAGCTTATTTCTGGACAATTGGATATGGACAGAGCCGATTATTTAAAACGCGATAGTTTTTACACGGGAGTTTCCGAAGGAAATATTAATTCTGAGCGAATTATCTCCATGTTAAATGTTGTTGACGATCAATTGGTGGTAGAAGAAAAAGGGATTTATTCCGTAGAAAAATTTTTAGTAGCACGCCGTTTAATGTATTGGCAAGTGTATTTGCACAAAACAAGTTTGGCGGCAGAGCAGTTGCTTATCAAAGTGTTGCAGAGGGTTAAGGAATTACACCAAAAAGGAGAATCGCTTCACGCCAGTAGTGCTTTAGCATTTTTCTTGGATAATGAAATTGGAAAATCTGACTTTAACGAGCAAATATTAGAAACATTTTCACGTTTAGATGATGTAGATATTTTATCAGCAATGAAAGAATGGCAATATCATAAAGATTTTGTGCTTTCAAATTTGTGCAAAATATTACTTGAACGAGATTTATTGAAAATAAAATTTAAAAAGAAGCCTATAAAGGCATTGAAAATACAAACACATATTGAAGAATTTATAAAAGAATATAATGTAACTGAAGAGGAGGCTAAATATTTTGTGTTTAGTGGGTTGGTAGAAAATCAAGCCTATAATTTAGACAAGCAAAATATTCATATTTTAATGAAATCTGGAAAGATTGTAGATGTCACAAAAGCATCCGATCAATTCAATTTAAAAGCCTTGTCAAAACCAGTTACAAAATATTACATGTGCTATCCTAAAAAATAAATAGTACTTTTTTTATACTTTTGCGGGGAAATGAAATTTACAGCAACTCAAATAGCAGGAATTTTAGAAGGCGAAATAGTCGGAAATCCAGAAGTAGAGGTTTCCAAACTTTCTAAAATAGAAGAAGGAATAGAAGGATCGCTAACTTTTTTGGCAAATCCTAAATACACACATTATATATATACAACAAAAGCATCGGTTACGATTGTAAATAAATCGTTGGTGCTCGACCATGATGTAGACACTACGTTAATTAAAGTAGATGATGCCTACAAGTCGTTTTCAAAACTGTTGGAATATTATAATAAGGTAAAATTAAACAAAACAGGAGTAGAGCAACCTATTTTTAAAGCAGAGTCTTCTACCTATGGAGACGAAGTTTATATTGGTGCTTTTACATATATAGGTGAAAATGTAACCATAGGGAACAACGTTAAAATATATCCTAATGTTTACATTGGAGATAATGTTACCATTGCAGATAACGTAGTTATTTTTGCTGGAGCGAAGATATATTCTGAATCGATTATTGGTAAAAACTGTGTTATTCACAGTGGATGTGTTATCGGAGCCGACGGTTTTGGATTCTCGCCAAATGAAAATGGAGAGTTTCAAAAAGTACCACAAACAGGAAATGTTATTTTAGAAGACAATGTAGATGTTGGTGCTGGAACTACTATCGATAGAGCAACTTTGGGTTCAACAATTATCCGAAAAGGAGTGAAGTTGGATAACCAAATACAAATTGCACATAACGTTGAAATAGGCGAAAATACCGTAATTGCAGCGCAAACAGGAATTGCAGGTTCTACCAAAATTGGTAAAAACTGTATGATTGGTGGGCAAGTAGGTATTGTAGGGCATCTTTCAATAGGCGATAGAGTTCGAATTCAGGCACAGTCTGGAATAGGTAGAAATGTAAAAGACGACGAAGTGTTGCAAGGATCTCCAGCATTGAATTACGGAGATTACAACAAATCGTATGTTCATTTTAAAAATTTACCAAAACTGGTAGATAAAATTAATCAACTAGAAAAGTAAAAATACAAGAATGAGTGATCAGGTAAAAAAGCAGTGCACCATCGCTAAAGAAATTTCCTTATCTGGAGTAGGTTTACATACAGGAATGGAAGTGAAAATGACTTTCAAGCCAGCGCCAGAAAATCATGGATACGCTTTTAAACGTGTAGATCTAGAAGGACAACCAGTTATCGAAGCAGATGCTAACTACGTGGTAAATACACAACGTGGTACAAACCTCGAAAAAATGGGTGTTAAAATTCAAACTTCAGAGCATGTTTTAGCTGCTTTGGTTGGTTTGGAAATCGACAATGTGTTGATAGAATTAAACGCTCCAGAACCTCCAATTATGGATGGTTCTTCAAAATATTTTATCGAAGCACTTAAAAAAGCTGGGATTGTAGAACAAGAGCAAGAGCGCGACGAGTTTGTTGTAACAGACGTAATTTCTTATACTGATGAAGAATCTGGAAGTGAAATAACAATTATTCCTTCTGATGAATACCAAATTACTACCATGGTAGACTTTGGAACAAAAGTCTTAGGAACACAAAATGCAACATTAAAGCATTTATCTGATTTTGAAACTGAAATTGCCGATTCTAGAACTTTTAGTTTTTTACATGAAATTGAAACGCTTTTAGAACACGGACTTATTAAAGGAGGCGATTTAAACAATGCTATTGTATATGTAGATAAAGAAATTTCTGAAGCTACAATGGTAAAACTTAAAGCAGCTTTTAATAAAGATTCAATTTCTGTAAAACCAAACGGAATTTTAGACAACCTTACTTTAAATCATCCAAACGAAGCAGCTCGACATAAACTTCTTGATGTTATTGGAGATTTAGCATTGGTTGGAACACGTATTCGCGGAAAAGTAATAGCAAATAAGCCAGGACATTTTGTAAATACACAATTTGCCAAAAAGCTTTCTAAAATAATTAAAATCGAAAAAAGGAATAAAGTTCCTAAAATCGATTTGAACCAACCACCATTAATGGATATCAACGATATCATGAAAATGTTGCCGCACAGGCCGCCATTTTTATTAGTCGATAGAATTATCGAACTTTCGGATAGCCATGTGGTAGGAATGAAAAATGTAACCATGAATGAGCCTTTCTTTGTTGGACATTTTCCAGGCGCACCAATTATGCCAGGAGTGTTACAAGTGGAAGCAATGGCACAAACGGGAGGGATATTAGTATTGAGTACAGTTCCAGACCCAGAAAATTACCTTACCTATTTTATGAAAATAGATAATGTAAAATTCAAACAACAAGTATTACCAGGCGATACATTAATCTTTAAAATGGAATTAATTTCTCCAATTAGAAGAGGTATTTGTCACATGCAAGCGTATGCATACGCAAACGGAAAACTTGTAACAGAAGCAGAGCTAATGGCTCAAATAGTAAAAGTTAAAGAAACAGATAAGGAATGAATCAGCCACTAGCATATGTGCATCCAGGAGCAAAAATCGCCAAAAATGTGGTGATTGAGCCTTTTGCAACAATCAATAATAATGTAGTTATTGGAGAAGGAACTTGGATTGGAAGCAACGTAACTATCATGGAAGGTGCTCGTATCGGGAAAAATTGTAATATTTTCCCTGGCGCTGTTATATCGGCAATCCCACAAGATTTAAAATATAACGACGAAGATACAACTGCCGAAATAGGAGATAACACAACCATTAGAGAATGTGTTACCATTAATAGAGGAACTAGCGACCGTATGAAAACAGTTATTGGTAAAAACTGTTGGATTATGGCTTACAGTCATATCGCACACGATTGTTTCGTAGGAGATCATTGTATCTTTTCAAACAACAGTACTTTGGCAGGACATATTACTGTTGGAGATTACGTAGTATTGGCGGGAATGACAGCCGTACATCAGTTTTGTTCTATCGGAAATCACGCCTTTGTAACAGGAGGTTCTTTGGTAAGAAAAGATGTTCCTCCATACGCAAAAGCAGCAAGAGAGCCGCTTTCGTATGTTGGTATTAATTCTGTAGGACTTAGAAGAAGAGGTTTTTCTACTGAAAAGATTAGAGAAATTCAAGATATCTATCGCATCTTATATCAAAAAAATTATAACAATTCGCAAGCTGTAGAAATTATTGAAGCTGAAATGGAAGCAACTCCAGAACGCGATGAAATTCTTCAGTTTATAAAAGATTCGCAACGCGGAATCATGAAAGGTTATTTTAGTTCAAATTCAAATCATTAATAAAAAAATATGGCATCTACATCAGATATTAGAAAAGGATTATGCATCCGCTTCAACCACGATATTTATAAAATTATTGAGTTTTTACATGTAAAACCAGGAAAAGGACCTGCTTTTGTACGTACAAAACTTAAAAGTGTTACCAACGGAAAAGTAATTGATAATACGTTTTCAGCAGGACATAAAATTGAAGATGTACGTGTAGAAACACGTTCGTATCAATTTTTATACCCAGAAGGTGATACGTACCACTTCATGAATACCGATGACTACAACCAAATTACACTTCAAAAAGACGTGCTAGATGCACCAGATCTTTTAAAAGAAGGAGAAGTGGTAACTATTTTATTTAATACTGAAGATAGTATGCCATTGTCGGTTGATATGCCTGCACACGTTATTTTAGAAGTAACACATACCGAGCCAGGAGTGAAAGGAAATACAGCAACCAATGCTACAAAGCCTGCAACTGTTGAAACGGGAGCAACTATCAATGTTCCTTTATTTATTAATGAAGGCGACAAAATTAAAATTGAAACCGAAAAAGGTACATACATGGAGCGTCATAAAGAGTAATCTTTTTGACGTTTCTGTTTTTTATACTGAAAAATAACCGTACTGGTTACTTCAAATAGCAAATGAAATTTCCGCAAACTCACACACTAAAGCAGATAGCCACTATAATAAATTGCAAATTTATAGGCGACGATAATTTTCCGGTTCTAGGGATGAATGAAATTCATGTGGTAGAACCTGGCGATATTGTTTTTGTGGACCATCCAAAGTATTACGATAAAGCATTGCATTCAGCAGCAACAGTTATTCTTATTAATAAAGAGGTTGAATGTCCGCCAAATAAGGCGTTGTTAATTTCCGACGATCCGTTTCGCGATTTTAATGCGTTAACCGCATACTTCAAACCTTTTGCAAAAGCTACTTCAGCAATAGCAGCTACTGCAAAAATAGGCTTAGGAACTGTAGTTCAACCAGGCGCTTTTATTGGAAATAATGTTACAATTGGCGAAAACTGTTTTATACATGCCAATGTGAGTATTTACGATAATTGTACCATTGGAAACAATGTTACCATCCATGCAGGAACTGTATTAGGAGCCGATGCTTTTTACTATAAAAATCGACCTGAAGGTTTCGATAAATTATTATCTGGCGGAAGTGTAGTAATCGAGAACAATGTAGATCTTGGAGCGCTTTGTACTATTGATAAAGGCGTTACAGGAAATACCTTGATTAAAGAAGGAACCAAAATTGACAACCAAGTGCATGTTGGACATGATACCGTAATTGGTAAAAAGTGCTTAATTGCATCTCAAGTTGGTATTGCAGGCTGTGTTGTTATCGAAGATGAAGTTACAATTTGGGGACAAGTTGGTGTGGCTAGCGCTATTTCAATTGGTCAAAAAGCTGTTGTTTTAGCACAGTCGGGGGTAAGCAAATCTTTAGAAGCTCACAAAACATACTTTGGCTCTCCAGCAGAAGAAGCACGTAAAAAGTACAAAGAGCTTGCATCTATCAGGCAAATACCATCGATAATTGAAAAAATAAATTAGCAGTATGGGACAATCATTAAAAAGAATAGTAAGAAGTTTTTATGAGTTAGAACCTATTAAAAACAATGAGGTTTTACAAACGTATTTACACGATGATTGTCAATTGTATTGGAATAGTAGTAAGGGCTTTACCAAACTCAATAAACAAGAACTTATAGAATTGGCTTCAAAAATGGCAGAAGCGTATCATTCAGTTCGAACAGAAATTAGCCACTTATTAAAAGATGGAGATGCGGTAACAGTGCGTTACACATATCATGTAAAAACAATCGAAAACCCAGATGAAGAACAGCCGTTGGTACATTTTATAACTATTTGGGAATTCAAAGATGAAAAATTATATAAAGGATACGAGATTAGTCAGCTAGCCGATGATAATCAAGTGAGTTTAAATTCCTTTATGTCAATTAAAAAATAAATAAACCTTGCGAAGTTGATATCGGAATGTTATATTTCGATTGTCAAACAAAATAATTAATTATTTTTTTAAGTAGATTTCTAAAATCATAATCAAAAAACTATTTTTGTATAGCTTTAAATAAAATTCAACCCTAATGAGTGTATTAGTAAACAAAGATTCTAAAATAATAGTTCAAGGATTTACAGGTAGTGAAGGAACTTTTCACGCAGAACAAATGATTGAATACGGAACCAACGTAGTTGGTGGTGTTACCCCAGGAAAAGGTGGTCAAGAGCATTTAGGTAAACCTGTTTTTAACACCGTAAAAGAAGCGGTAGATAACGTAGGTGCAGATGTGTCTATCATTTTCGTTCCGCCAGCATTTGCTGCCGACGCTATTATGGAAGCTGCCGATGCAGGTATCAAAGTGATTATTACAATTACTGAAGGTATTCCTGTAGCAGATATGATTAAAGCATCAGATTATATCAAAGATAAAGATTGTAGACTTATCGGTCCAAACTGCCCAGGAGTTATCACTCCAGGAGAAGCAAAAGTTGGAATTATGCCAGGTTTTGTATTCAGCAAAGGAAAAGTAGGTATTGTATCTAAATCTGGAACATTAACTTACGAAGCTGCCGACCAAGTTGTAAAACAAGGTCTTGGAATTACAACAGCTATCGGAATTGGTGGAGATCCTATTATTGGAACTACAACTAAAGAAGCTGTAGAACTTTTAATGAATGACCCTGAAACTGAGTGTATCGTAATGATTGGTGAAATTGGAGGTCAATTAGAAGCCGATGCTGCACGTTGGGTAAAAGAAAACGGAAATAAAAAACCAGTTGTAGGATTTATTGCTGGAGAAACTGCTCCTAAAGGAAGAACAATGGGACACGCTGGTGCTATTGTTGGAGGAGCTGATGATACTGCAGAAGCTAAAAAGAGAATTATGAGTGAGTGTGGAATTCACGTAGTAGACTCTCCTGCAGAAATTGGTAAAAAAGTAGCAGAAGTTATGAACTAATTCTTTAGTTTATAAAATATTATCTATATATTTATCCATCTTATGAGTAATCATAAGGTGGATTTTTATTTTAACCAATAACTAAAATTATGATAGCAAAGTTCTTAAAAGTGGTGGTGTTATCATTCTTGTTACTCTTTGTTGCGTGTAAAGAGAGTAATAAAAATGAAGCGGTAACCGAAAAGCATACCGATGCTAATGGGTTTTCTTATGAAACAGTATCCAATGATCCAACGGGTTTACGTTTGTATACCTTGGAAAACGGTTTAAAAGTGTATTTGAGTAGGAATACCGATGAGCCAAAAATTCAAACGTTTATTCCTGTTCGAGCGGGTTCTGTTTATGATCCAGCCGATAATACAGGTTTGGCACATTATTTAGAGCACATGGTTTTTAAAGGAACCGATGAAATCGGAACAACCGATTGGGAAACAGAGAAAGTAATGTTACAGCAAATTTCAGATTTGTATGAAGCGCATAAAAATGAAACAGATTCAGAAAAGAAAAAAGCTATTTATCGCCAAATAGATAGTGTTTCACAATTGGCTTCTCATATTTCTATTGCAAACGAATACGATAAAATGGTGAGTTCGCTAGGAGCGGAAGGAACCAATGCATGGACTTCGAACGAAGAAACTGTTTATACCAATAAAATTCCTTCTAATGAATTCGACAAATGGTTAAAGTTAGAAAGTGAACGTTTTAGTCAACTTGTACTTCGTTTATTTCATACCGAACTTGAAGCGGTGTATGAAGAGTACAACCGTGCGCAAGATAGCGACAGACGAAAAGAGTATTACGAAATGCAACGCACTTTGTTCCCAAAGCATCCGTATGGGCAACAACCTACTATTGGACTTTCGGAGCATCTTAAAAATCCTTCCATGGTAGCGATCAACGATTATTTCAATAAATATTACGTGCCAAATAATATGGCAGTGATTTTGGTTGGAGATATTGAGTTTGATGAAACCATTAAAAAAGTAAATGATGCCTTCGGAAATTTTGAAGCGAAAGAGGTTACTTATCCTGAAAGACCAACTGAAGAGCCGATTACAGCACCTATAGAAAAAGAAGTTTTTGGTCCAGAAGCCGAGCGTGTAAGTTTCGCATTTAGAACTCCGGGTATTGGATCGGAAGATGAAAAATACATCACTTTAATCGATATGATTTTAAGTAACAGCCAAGCTGGTTTGATTGATTTAAATTTAAATCAGCAACAAAAAGTACAACGTGCTGGTTGTTACCCAAGTTTTAATAACGATTATGGAGCACATACATTCTACGGATACCCAAAAAGTAATCAAACTTTAGAAGAAGTAAAAGATTTGCTTCTTGGTCAAATTGAAGAAATTAAAAAAGGAAATTTTGACGATTGGATGATTGAAGCGGTTGTAAACGATTTAAAATTATCGCAAATCCGTCAGTATGAAAACCCAACAGCAGTTGCCTATGCTTATGTTGATGCTTTTGTTCATTTTCAAAATTGGGAAGATGAAGTGAAAAAGCTTAACGAACTTAAAAAAGTTACAAAAGAAGAGTTAGTAGCTTTTGCAAATAAATTTTATACCGATAATTATGTAGCGGTTTACAAACGCCAAGGAGAGAGTAGCGATTTGGTAAAAGTTGAAAATCCAAAAATTACTCCAATCGAACTTAACAGAGATAAACAATCGGCATTTTTACAGGCTTTCAACGAAATCGAAGTTCCGCCAATTAAGCCGCAACACATCGATTTTAAAGAAGCTATTAAAAGTAATTCAACTGCAAGCGGACTTCCAGTTTCGTACATCGAAAACAACGCTAACGACTTGGCAGAAATCGATATTATCTTCGATATGGGGAAAGATAACGACAAAAAACTGCCAATTGCAATGGATTATATTGAGTATGTAGGTACAGATACGTATTCTCCAGAGGAACTTAAAAAGCAGTTTTACCGTCTCGGAATTAATTACGGAGTGCGTACGGGTGGCGACCGTTCGTATTTGTCGATTAGCGGTTTAAGCGAGAACATGGATAAAGGTTTAGATCTTTTAGAACATTTGTGGTCGAATGCTGTTGCCGATCAGGAATCGTATGATAAATACGTGCAAAGTATTGGAAAAGATAGAGAAGATGGTAAGGCGAACAAAAGTAATATCTTGTGGAACGGACTTATGAACTACGGAAAATATGCTGAGAATTCTCGATTGAGAGATATTTATACCATTGAAGAATTAAAAGACTTGAATCCGCAAGAACTTGTGGAGGAGTTTAAAGCGTTAAAAGATTTTAAACAACGTATTTTTTACTACGGAAATAACATCGATGGAGCTATTTCTGCACTCGATGAAAAGCACAAAGTACCAGCAGATTTAAAAGAATACCCAGATAAAACTTTGTATCTAGAAAAAGAAACTGGTGGCCATGTGTATTTTGTAGATTACGATATGGTACAAGGGGAGATGCTTTTTTTAGCAAAAGGCGAAACTTTCGACCCTAAAAAAATGGCTGCTTCTTCATTGTTTAATACGTATTTTGGAAGCGGACTTTCGTCAATTGTTTTTCAGGAAATAAGAGAGTCGAAGTCCTTAGCATATTCTGCTTTTGCTTCTTACAGTAATGCTTCCGAAGAAGGAAAATCAAATTATACGTATGCTTATATCGGTACACAGGCTAACAAAATGCCAGATGCCGTGAATGCCATGATGGAATTAATGACCGATATGCCTGAAGCTAAAGAGCAGTTTGAGGCAGCAAAAGAGTCTACATTAAAACAATTGGCTGCAAGACGCATCAGTAAACAAAATATTTTTTGGGAATACGAACGTTTGAAAAAACGCGGAATCGATGAAGACATGCGCCAAGCAATGTACAATGAAATTCAACAAATGACTTTCGAAGATTTACAATCGTTTTTCAATGAAAATATCAAAGGAGAATCGTATGATGTAATGGTTGTTGGAAATAAAAACGATGTTGATATGGAAGCGCTTAAAAAGTTAGGCGAGCTGAAAGAAATGGATGTAGATTACTTATTTAACTACGAAAAACCAAAACCAATAAAATCGTAATAAAACAGAAATAGAATTTTAAACCCTGCAATTTTGCAGGGTTTTTTGTTTGAGAAACGCGGTATTTACTATATTTGATGAACGAAATTAAAAATAAAAAAAACTTAATATAAAGAATGAAACTTTTAGAAGGTAAAACAGCCATTATTACTGGTGCAAGCCGTGGTATTGGAAAAGGGATTGCAGAGGAGTTTGCAAAGCAAGGAGCAAATGTTGCATTTACATATAGCTCATCGGAAGGACCAGCAAAAGAGCTAGAGGCTGCATTGGTAGCTAGTGGTGTAAAAGCAAAAGCATATAAAAGTAACGCAGCTAGTTTTGAAGAATCACAAGCTTTAGTAGACGAAGTTGTGAAAGAGTTTGGTGCAATTGATATTTTGGTAAACAACGCTGGAATTACAAAAGATAACTTGTTGATGCGTATTTCTGAAGAGGATTTTGATAAGGTAATCGAAGTAAACTTAAAGTCAGTTTTTAACATGACCAAAGCGGTTCAACGTACTATGTTGAAGCAACGTAAAGGTTCGATTATCAATATGAGCTCTGTAGTTGGAGTAAAAGGTAACGCAGGACAAACTAATTATGCGGCTTCAAAAGCTGGAATTATTGGTTTTTCTAAATCGGTTGCATTGGAGTTAGGTTCAAGAAACATCCG
This sequence comes from Joostella sp. CR20, assembly GCF_038433465.1. NCBI lineage: Bacteria > Pseudomonadati > Bacteroidota > Flavobacteriia > Flavobacteriales > Flavobacteriaceae > Joostella > Joostella sp. CR20. Next base: position 13,365 of record NZ_JAESVF010000007.1, read on the forward strand.
TAGCAATGTGGTGGCTCCTGGTTTTATCGAAACCGAAATGACGGGTGCTTTAGACGAAAAAGTTGTTCAAGGTTGGAGAGATGCTATTCCGCTTAAACGTGGAGGAACTCCAGAAGATATCGCGCAAGCTTGCGTATTTTTAGGTTCCGATATGTCTAGCTATGTAACAGGACAAGTGTTACAAGTAGATGGAGGAATGCTAACATAACGTGAGTTCGACTTAAGAATGATGTAAATGGGTAAAACTGAACTATTTAAAAAGTATTGAAAATCAAGGAAGCAGCGAGGGCTGATAGATAAAAAGTTGTTTGAGCGTAGCGAGTTCTTTTTATCTGTGGAGGATGGTTCCGTAGATTTTCTTATGCTTTTTTAATCAGTCTTGACTTTCCTGCCTTCCGCAGGCAGGTTTGTTTCGTTTTTGTGTCAAGACAAAAATGAAAGTGTTGTTAAATAATTTAAATACAGGTGATTAGAGGTTTTGTGTATTGATGTTTATATCGAACTGAGGTTGCCGTAGTAGTTATTTTTTATAAATACGGAAAATTTATACCTTAGAGGTTGTTTGAAAGTGTAGAAATTTATTCAAACTGAAGTAAATTCAGAATATTGTTAAGCACTTTTAAACAGCCTCTAATAGTTTTATTTGCTTTTCAATCGAGCTAATTTGAAAATTAATATCGTTAATGATAGAAATACATCATGTTTTATACCTTTTGGGAGCCGCCGTTATAGCGCTTTTAGTAAGCCTGTTTTTATACTTCAAAAAAGGTAAAAAGCAACAATTTATAAGTTTAGCAATCCTTCGTTTTATAAGTGTTTTTACGATATTGGTTTTGCTTCTTAATTTTCAGTTTACAAGCAAAACTTACGATACAATTTTACCTACGCTTTCGGTTTTGGTAGATAATTCTAGCTCGATTAAAACGCTAAATTTTGACAAAAAGGCACAACAATTTTTAGAAGAAATTTCAGAAGATAAAGACCTTCACAACAAATTTTCAGTTGAAACCTACAGTTTTAGTAGCGATTTATCGAATCACGATTCATTAGATTTTACAGGTTATCAAACCAACATAACAAAAGCAATTCAAGCATTGGAGCGTGTCCATCGTAATACAAACAATGCTATTGTGTTACTTTCTGACGGAAATCAAACTTTTGGAGCCGATTATCAATATGCTTCAAAAGGATTTAAAGCACCTGTTTTTCCGTTGGTTTTAGGAGACTCTACAACTTATGTCGATTTAAAAATTTCGCAACTCAACGTTAATAAATACGCCTATTTTAAAAATAAATTTCCAATAGAAATATTTATTACTGCGGAAGGGAATACCGATGTAAATTCGGTTGTGAAGATTTTCAACGGAAGTCAATTACTCTTTTCTGAAAAGGTTTCTTTTTCTCCTGAAAATACTTCAGCAATCATCAATACCGAACTTTTTGCGGATAAAATAGGAATCCAAACACTTAAAGTTGTTGTGGAGCCTATATCCGAAGAAAAAAATACAGAAAACAATACCAAGTTTTTTGCGATTGAAGTTATCGACCAAAAAAGTAAAATAGCAATTGTTACCGATGTACGTCATCCAGATATTGGCGCCTTAAAGCAAACCATTGAGAGCAATGAATTTAGAACTGCAACAATTGTAGATGTTAGAGATTTTAAAGGGTTACAGGATTATCAACTTTTTATTTTGTATCAACCAACAACTGCTTTTAAAGCGGTTATCGAGCAATTAAAAAGTCAACAGCAAAACTATTGGATTGTTACTGGATTGGATACCAATTGGCAGTTTTTAAATGCTATGGAATTAGGTTTTACGTACAATAGCGAAGGAGGGGTGGAAGATTTCTTGCCAGCTTTTAATCCTAATTTTCAAACTTTTTCTACTGAAGATATCAACTTTTCTGCTTTTCCACCTTTGGAAGAAAGTTTAGGTACGCTTAGCTTTTTTGAGGAAAATCAAGACTTGCTTTTTAAACGTATAGGCGCTATCAACACAGACGAATCGCTTTTAACAACTTTTGAAAATGGCGAACAAAAAGCAGCGATACTTTTAGGCGAGGGGATTTGGAAATGGCGTGCTGCTAGTTTTTTAGCAAACGAGAGTAATGAGGCTTTCGATACATACTTCGGGAAGTTACTGCAGTATCTGTCGTCTAAAAAGCGAAGAGAGCGACTTACTGTAAATTACGAATCTTTTTACGACGGAAGTAAAGCGGTGAAAATTCAAGCTTCGTTTTTCGATAAAAATTATGAGTTAAATAAAAACGCTTCTTTAGAAATTTCAGTAAAAAATAAAAACACAACAACTTCAAAAACCTTCCCAATGCTTTATAGTGGAAATATGTATGAAGTCGACTTAAATTCGTTAGCTGCGGGCGATTACGAATTTACCGTGAGTGTTCCTGCTGAAAACATAAAAGCATCTGGGAATTTTACAATTTTGAAGTATGATGTAGAGCAGCAATTTGTAAATCCAGATGTAAAGCGATTGCAAATTTTGGCTGATAATACTAGCGGAACCATGTTTTATTACCATGATTTTTTAGAGCTAAAGGAGCAGTTGCTGGCAGATGACAGGTTTCAAACTGTTCAGAAAGAAAAACTTACAAAAGAACCGCTAATCGATTGGCAATGGCTTTTAGGTATTTTGGTGCTATCGCTTTCTGTAGAATGGTTTCTTAGAAAGTATTACGGATTGATATAGAAATTCTTCAAAAATTCGTACGAATCAAATTCTAATAGTATCTTTAACACGATTGCTAATTTTTTAGCTTTTCAATGTTTTAAAAATTAAATTTATACTGATGAACAAATTACCTAAAATAGGCATACCGCTTATTATAATTGCCATAGCGCTAATTATTTTTGTTGCAAAATCTACAATAACAATTGAATCTGGAGAAGCAGGAGTGCTTTTTGAAACTTTTGGAGATGGTGTCGTAACAGATGAACCTCCACTTTCGGAAGGATTTCATTTGGTGGCTCCTTGGAATAAAATTTTTGTTTACGAAGTGCGTCAGCAGGAAGTATCAGAAAAAATGCAAGTACTTTCTTCAAACGGATTGGAAATTAAATTGGATGCTTCCGTTTGGTTTCAACCACAATACGATAAGTTAGGTTCGTTGCATCAAGAAAAAGGAATCGATTACGTGTCTCGCGTGTTACAACCAGCAGTGCGTTCCGCAGCAAGAAGTGTTGTTGGGCGTTATACTCCAGAGCAATTATACTCGAGTAAGAGAGATGCTATACAAGAAGAAATTTTTATTGAAACAAAGGAGATTTTAAAAGACCAATATGTTCAATTGAACGAAATTCTAGTGCGAGATGTAACCTTGCCACCAACTATAAAAGATGCTATTGAGCGTAAATTGCGACAAGAACAAGAGTCGCTTGAGTACGAATTTAGAATTGAAAAAGCAGAGAAAGAAGCGCAAAAACAGCGTATCGAAGCACAAGGAAAGGCCGATGCGAATCAGATTTTAAGCGCATCTTTAACGGATAAAATTTTACAAGATAAAGGGATAGAGGCAACTATAAAACTGTCGGAATCTCCAAACTCTAAAGTGATAGTAATTGGTAGTGGCGATGGTGGTCTACCGATAATTTTAGGAAATCAATAATACATCTAAAATAAAGATTTAAAATATAGTTTTTGTTAAACTGAAAGATATTCGGTTTTGCAAAAACTATTTTTTTTGTGTTTCATGCAAATGAAGTGCTTTTCCTTTCCAATCGTCTCTTTTAATTCGACCTGGGAAAAACTCAATTAATTCGGTTACAATATCGATATCTTGGTCAGAAAGTTTACTGAGTTGCTCGTACTTGTATATTCCGATGCTGTTGAGTTTCTTTTCAATAAAAGGGCCAATACCTTCAATTTGCTTTAAATCGTCTTTAGCTTCTTCCGAAGCAATACCAATTTTATTAAAATCAAGTTTTAATGAAGAGGTAGGTTTCTTCTTTACTTTCGAGACTTTGAGTTCACCGTCAAGTGCCATTCCACTTCTGCCACGAGTTTGAACTGCCTTAATTGTATTGTCTTCTTTAAAATTAATGGCTTCACTTTTAAGATTGTTAACAAGCATACTTTTGTCGAGCTGACACTTTTCTAATTCTTGCTTGTATTTGTTGTTTTTTAAAACTCTTCCTATAAATAGTCCTAAAATAAAAGAAAAGCATAGCGCAATAGGAAGGAAGTAAGGAAGGTCGCTAATGTTTGAGGGATTGATTTGTGTGAGCATTACCAAGGGCATTAAATCATGTAGATATAGTTAAATGTAGGTTTGTTTAATTGGCACTAATTTAAGAAATAGGGAGGAAGTATTGCAATTTTTGTAGCATTAAAATGAAATAAAAAATCGCCTTCTACATAAAAGTAAAAGGCGATTTAATTTTATTGTTTTTAATTTATTAGTTCGATTTTTTCAATTCTTCTCGAACATCTAAGTAAAAGCCGTTAAAATCTGGATGCATAAAAACATAGGTTGCGTTTCCTCCGTTTGCTTTAGTAGAAGTTTCTATACGTTGTGGGGCAACTTGAAACTCGTCTTGTAAAATTTGAGCAATCGCTGTAGCTCTTTGGCTGTTAACACTCCAATCTTCGCCAGCACTTTGTATAGTTACGTTTAACGATTGGTATTTGTTAACTGTAGCCGAAATACGGTTTATAAAATCTTTGGCGCCTGCTTCAACAGTGGCGCTTCCTTGTTTGTTTCCGTATAAAAAAGCATTGTCCATTTTTACAATAATAGCACCTTTCTCAACGCCAATTTGTGCATTTTCACCTAAAGTCTTTTTAAGGTCGGTGATTACCAAAATAGCGATAGAATCTTGCGCGCTAAAAGTATCTCTAATGCCTTTAATTTGCTTTTCTCTTTTGCGTAAAGCTTCCAACGTACGGCTAATACTGTTTGATTGTTGTGCAGAAGTCGATAAAAAGTTGTTCATGTTATCGAGCAATCCTTGATTGGTTTCTTCAAGCTGACTTACTTGCGATTCCAAACTTTTAATTCTGTTTTGAGCAACAGTTAAATCGGCTTCGGTTTGTTTTAAAACCTTTAATTGTTCATTTAACGTTGCTACTTTTTCTTTTAATTCTTTCTTACTTTGTGCAGTAAGGGGGCCAATTGTTACTACCAATAAAACCAAAATAGTGGTAAAAGTTCTCATTATATTAAGCTTCAATATTATTTTAAAATGCAGCACAAGATATTATTTTTTCAGAAAACAGCATAAACTTGCTGGCAAAGCTTTCAAAATTATATTATTTGTATTGTAGGTAACAATTACTAGATTTTTGTTGATTGAAATGTAACTTTTTAAACTGTTTTCGATAAATTTTTAATTTTTCAGAAAAAAAATCCATTTCAAGTTGCATATGTTTTTTTTAATGACTTAAATTTGTAGAAGACAAAACACAAAAAATGACATTTATTACATTACATCATCATCATTTTCATACTTGCGCTCAGGCGAGGTGAGAATGTTATGTGTAATTTTAAGCATAATTTAAAAACCCGTTTGAGTAATCAAGCGGGTTTTTTTATTGATGAATTTTAAAAAGACAACCAAAATTTTAAAGTATATTTTTTAGCATGGAAGAAAGAAAAATTAAAATAGCTATTCAAAAATCGGGGAGACTCAACGAAGATTCTCTACGGATTTTAAAAGATTGCGGTATTTCGATTGATAACGGAATCGACCAGTTGAAGGCGTCTGCAAGAAATTTTCCTTTGGAAGTAATGTATCTTCGTAATGGCGATATTCCACAATACCTACGTGATGGAGTCGTGGATTTGGCAATTGTTGGCGAGAATCTATTAATTGAAAAAGGAAAAGATTTACAGATTATTGAAAAACTAGGTTTCTCGAAATGTAAAGTGTCGTTGGCAGTTCCAAAAAACGCCGAATTTACGTCGGTTAAAGATTTGGAGGGAAAACGCATTGCTACTTCGTACCCAAATACGGTAAACGAATTTTTACAGCGGGAACGCATCAATGCTGAATTACATATCATTAACGGTTCGGTTGAAATTGCTCCAAATATCGGTTTGGCAGATGCTATTGTGGATATTGTTTCCAGTGGAAGCACCTTGTTTAAAAATAATTTAAAAGAAGTTATTTCAATTTTAAATAGCGAAGCTGTATTGGTAGGTTCACCGCAATTGGATGATGAAATTAGACCAATTGTAGAGAAATTAAAATTCAGAATACAATCGGTTTTAAAAGCCCGCGATTCGAAATATGTACTGCTAAATGCACCAAACGATAAAATTGATAAAATTATAGCCTTGCTTCCAGGAATGCGAAGCCCAACAGTATTGCCTTTGGCAGAAGAGGGTTGGAGTTCTATCCATACGGTTATCAATAAAGATAGATTCTGGGAAGTGATAGACGAGTTGAAATTAGCTGGAGCTGAAGGAATTTTGGTGTGTCCTATTGAAAAAATGGTGTTATAAATTAGAAGAAGATGAAAAAAATATACAATCCGAAACGAGATACTTGGGAAGCAATTTTACAGCGTCCCACACAAACAATCGACGATATTGAAGCTACCGTAAACGAAGTTTTTGTTGAAGTGCAGCAAAAAGGAGATGCGGCTATAAAAAAGTACACCAGTTTATTTGACGGTGTAAATTTGGATACAAACATTGTTTCAAAGGAAGAGATAAACGAAGCTTTTTCAAGCGTTTCAGATGATTTAAAAGCGGCTATTCAAGTAGCTAAACAGAACATTACAAAATTTCACACAGCTCAAAAAACAACACAAGTAAAAGTCGAAACTGTAAATGGGGTTTCTTGTTGGCAAGAAAAACGTCCTATTGAAAAAGTAGGATTGTATATTCCAGGAGGTACAGCGCCTTTGTTTTCTACAATTTTGATGTTGGCAGTGCCTGCTCAAATTGCAGGTTGTAAAGAGGTTATTTTGTGCACGCCACCCAATAAAGAGGGCAAAGTTAATCCGGCTATTTTATACACGGCGGCACTTTGCGGGGTGGATACGATTTATAAAGTAGGAGGGATTCAGGCAATTGCGGCTATGACTTTTGGTACCGAAACAATTTCTAAAGTGTATAAAATTTTCGGGCCAGGAAATCAATTTGTAACCGTTGCAAAACAGTTGGCAACTCGTTACAATGTAGCGATCGATATGCCTGCGGGACCATCAGAGCTTTTAGTGGTTGCCGACGAAACTGCAAATGCTTCCTATGTTGCTTCCGATTTACTTTCTCAAGCCGAACACGGAGTGGATAGTCAGGTTGTTTTGGTGTCAACTTCCGAAGATTTAATCGATGCTGTTTCCGAAGAAATTGAAAAACAAATTACATTACTTCCAAGGGTTGAAATTGCTAAAAAGGCAATGGAAAACTCTCGTTTTATCTTAGTGAAAAATGATACTGAAGCTTTAGCCTTGATTAATCAATACGGTCCAGAACATTTTATTGTGGTAACGAGCAATGAAGATTTTTACGTGCAAGGAGTTACCAATGCGGGCTCGGTTTTTATTGGAGATTACACTCCTGAAAGTGCTGGAGATTATGCTTCTGGAACCAATCATACATTACCAACTAATGGTTATGCTAAACAGTACAGCGGTGTAAATTTGGATAGTTTTACGAAGAGTATGACGTTTCAAAAAATTACTGCTGAAGGAATTAAAACCATCGGTCCTTCCATAGAACTTATGGCAGAGGCAGAGGGGTTGCAAGCTCACAAGAACGCGGTAACTTTACGTTTAAACGATTTAAAAGCAGAGTAATGGCATTCGAAATAGATAAATTGGTACGTACCAACGTAAAGAAGTTAAAGCCGTATTCGTCTGCTAGAGACGAATTCAAGGATTTTGATAAAGAAATGGTGTTTCTAGATGCCAATGAAAATCCGTTTAACAACGGGGTGAATAGGTATCCAGATCCTCAACAGCGCTCTTTGAAAGATGTTTTGGCTTCTAAGCAACAACTAAGTCCTGCTCAGGTTTTACTGGGAAACGGTAGTGATGAAGTGTTAGATCTTATTTTTAGAGCTTTTTGTGAGCCTAAAATTGATAATGTAATAACCTTACCACCGACCTACGGAATGTATAAAGTACTTGCTGAAACGAACGATGTTGCAAATAGAGAAGTGCTTTTAACGAACGATTTTGAGCCGAACGTAACAGATATTCTTAAAACTGCAGATAGTAAGTCGAAGCTTCTGTTTTTGTGTTCTCCAAATAATCCGACGGGAAATATATTTAAAGCAGAAACTATTGTTCAGCTTCTTGAAAATTTCCAAGGACTTGTGGTGATCGATGAGGCGTATATAGATTTTGCAACTGCTCCAAGTTGGACAGAAAAGTTAACCGATTATCCAAATTTGATTGTTACGCAAACATTGTCAAAAGCCTACGGATTAGCTGGAATTCGATTGGGAATTTGTTATGCTTCGGAAGAAATAATTTCAGTTTTAAATAAAATTAAACCTCCATATAATGTGAACGAGCTTACACAAAAAAGAGCGTTAGAAAGAGTGTTGGATTTTAGAGGTGTTAAAAACGAAATAAACTCTATATTAGAAGAAAGAGATTTATTATTTAAAGAATTACTTCAAGTAGTTTTCGTGAAAAAAGTTTACACTTCGAATGCTAATTTTGTGCTTGTAAAGGTAGATGATGCGAATGCTAGGTATCAAGAATTATTGGAAAAAGGAATTGTAATTCGCAATCGATCGACACAGCCACTTTGTGAAAATACATTGCGATTTACCGTGGGTACTTCATCAGAAAATAAAAAACTAATTAAAGCTTTAAAAGAATTATAATGGCAAAAAAAGTATTGTTTATAGATAGAGATGGTACGCTGATAAAAGAGCCTGCAGATGAGCAGATCGATGCTTTTGAAAAACTCGATTTTTATCCAGAGGCGTTTACGTACATGAAAAAAATTGCGCAGGAGTTTGATTACGAATTGGTGATGATAACCAATCAAGACGGACTTGGAACGGATGTGTATCCTGAGAATACTTTTTGGCCTGTTCATAATTTTGTGATGCGAGCTTTTAAAAATGAAGGTGTTGTGTTTGATGAAGTTTTTATTGATCGAACTTTCGCAAAAGACAATGCGCCAACTCGAAAACCAAATACAGGTTTGTTAACAAAGTATTTTTCTGAGGAATACGATTTGGCAAATTCTTACGTAATTGGCGATAGGTTGACAGATGTGGAGTTGGCTAAAAACCTAGGCGCAAATGCTGTTTTTATTAATGATGAAAGTTATTTGGGAGTAGATGAAGTTTCGGTGCAACGAAATGAGTTAGATGCTTTTATTGGTTTAGAAACCGCGAGTTGGAAGGCTATTTATGAGTTTTTAAAGTTAGACAATCGAGTAGCTACTATTGAGCGTAAAACCAATGAAACCGATATTTCAATTGAGTTAAACCTTGATGGCACAGGAAGGAGTGAGATTGAAACAGGTTTAGCTTTTTTTGATCATATGTTGGATCAGATTGCGCGTCACGGACAAATGGATTTGAAAATCAAAGTAAATGGTGATTTAGAAGTAGACGAGCATCACACGATTGAAGATACTGCAATTGCGCTTGGAGAGGTTTTTGCGAAAGCATTAGGGAATAAATTAGGAATTGAGCGCTACGGATTTTGTTTGCCAATGGACGATTGTTTGGCGCAAGTAGCGATAGATTTTGGCGGTAGAAATTGGTTGGTTTGGGAAGCCGATTTTAAAAGAGAAATGATAGGGCAGATGCCAACAGAAATGTTTTATCACTTTTTTAAATCGTTTACAGATGGCGCAAAAGCAAATTTAAATATCAAAGCAGAAGGGGTAAATGAGCATCATAAAATTGAGGCTATTTTTAAAGCTTTTGCAAAAGCTATTAAAGTTGCAGTGAAAAGAGATGCTGAAAAAATGATCCTTCCATCTACTAAAGGAATGCTTTAACAAATGTAATTTAAATATTTGATTATTAATTTTTTAAAAAATCAATATAAATAAAATCTATAATGGTTTTTTAGCTAAAAAGTTTTAAAAAATAAAAGTGAAGATAGTAATTATAGATTACGGAGCAGGAAATATTCAGAGTATAAAATTTGCTTTTCAACGCATAGGAATTACACCGATTTTGTCGGATCAAGCTGAAGAAATTTTAAAGGCAGATAAAGTAATTTTTCCAGGAGTTGGAGAAGCAAGTAGCGCCATGGAAAAATTAAAATCGACTGGTTTGGATGTTTTAATTCCGAAGTTAACACAACCCGTTTTAGGAATTTGTTTAGGAATGCAATTGATGTGTACTTCTTCAGAAGAAGGAGCAACCAAAGGGCTCGGTATTTTTGATGTGGAAGTTAAAAAGTTTGACGCTACTGTGAAAGTTCCGCAAATTGGTTGGAATCAAATTAAAGACTTGAAATCGGCTTTGTTTGATGGTATTTCAGAAAATGAATATATGTATTTGGTGCATAGTTATTACGCTCCTCTATGTGCAGAAACCATCGCAACTACGAATTATCAGCTAGATTATTCATCAGCATTACAAAAAAATAATTTCTACGGAACTCAGTTTCATCCAGAAAAAAGTAGTTTGGCTGGACAACGAGTGTTGGAGAACTTTTTAAAGTTAGATGTACAAGGTTAAAGCTACAATGCTTTACTTCGTACTTCTAACTTCTAATTTTTAACTTATTTTATAATGAGAATTATACCTGCAATAGATATTATCGACGGAAAGTGTGTACGGCTTTCAAAAGGGGATTATAACACAAAAAAAATATATAACGAACACCCTTTGGAGGTTGCAAAGGAGTTTGAAGCGCATGGGATTGAGTATCTTCATTTGGTAGATCTTGATGGTGCGAAAAGCAAGCATATTGTAAACTACAAGGTGTTGGAAGCCATTGCTACCAAAACAAGTTTAAAAATCGATTTTGGAGGCGGTTTAAAATCGGATGACGATTTGCGAATAGCCTTTGAAAGCGGAGCGAAACAAGTTACTGGCGGAAGTATTGCGGTTAAAAATCCAACTGTTTTTGAGCAGTGGATTGCAAGCTACGGAAATGATAAAATTATATTGGGTGCCGATGCTGATAATGAAAAAGTCGCTGTTTCAGGGTGGCAGGAAGCATCTACGGAAGAATTATTACCTTTTATCTCGAAATACCTTCAGAAAGGAATAGAATACGTAATTTGTACCGATATAAGTAAAGATGGAATGTTACAAGGTCCTTCGTTTGCTTTGTATAAACGAATTGTAGAAAATTCAGAAAAAATAAAATTAATAGCCTCTGGAGGGATTTCAAGCTTTGACGAGTTGCCAAAGTTAGCCGAAATAGGCTGTGAAGGAACTATTATCGGAAAGGCAATTTATGAAGGTCGAATTTCGTTAAAACAACTAGAAAATTATATTTTAAATTCAAACTAATGGAAGTAAAAGATAGTAATGGAAATGTATTGAACGATGGCGATTCGGTACACGTAGTAAAAGATTTAAAAGTAAAAGGGATGTCGAAAACTCTAAAGCGCGGAAATGTAATTAAAAACATTCGATTAACGGGTTCGTCAGACGAGGTGGAATGCCGTGTTGGTAAAAGCACCATTGTTTTAAAAACACAATATTTAAAGAAAGCCTAATGCTTACAAAACGAATTATTCCTTGTTTGGATATTAAGAACGGACGCACGGTTAAAGGCGTTAATTTTGTCGATTTACGTGACGCAGGAGACCCTGTTGAGTTGGCTAAAATTTATGCTGAAAACGGTGCGGATGAATTGGTTTTTCTAGATATTTCAGCAACTGAAGAACGTCGGAAAACATTAATCGATTTAGTACTTCGCGTAGCAGAACATGTAAATATTCCGTTTACAGTGGGTGGCGGAATTTCAGCGGTTGAGGATGTAGATGTACTGTTAAAGTCGGGTGCCGATAAAGTTTCGATAAATTCTTCCGCAGTTAAAAATCCGCAATTAATCAACGATTTATCAGCAAAATTTGGGAGTCAATGTGTAGTAGTAGCCATCGACGCAAAGCAAATTGATGGGCAATGGAAGGTGCATTTGGTTGGTGGGAAAGTTCCAACTGAAATCGATTTGTTTGAATGGGCAAAAGAAGTAGAAAGTAGAGGGGCAGGAGAGATTTTGTTTACATCGATGGATAACGACGGAACTAAAGATGGATTTGCAAATGAAGCTTTGGCAAAATTGTCTTCGCTTGTGAATATTCCAATTATTGCTTCTGGTGGTGCTGGAAAAATAGCGCATTTCACGGACACTTTTATTGATGGAAAAGCAGACGCCGCCTTGGCAGCCAGTGTTTTTCATTTTAAAGAAATTGAAATTAACGACCTAAAAGAAGTATTAAAAAGTAAAGAAATTCCTGTTCGCTTGTAAGCGTATAAAAACTAATAAAATGGAAATAGATTTTAATAAAAATAACGACAGCTTAGTTCCTGCAATTATTCAAGATGCAACCACACAAAAGGTTTTGATGCTTGGGTATATGAATGAGGAAGCTTATACCAAAACCATAGAAACGAATAAGGTTACTTTTTACAGTCGTACCAAACAGCGTTTATGGACAAAAGGCGAAGAGAGTGGTAATTTTTTAAGACTGATAAATATAAAGGTTGATTGCGATAATGATACACTTTTGGTGCAAGTAGACCCTGTGGGGCCAGTTTGTCATAAAGGAACTGATACGTGTTGGGAAGAAGCAAACGAAGCTAACTTCGGATTTTTATCACGTTTGGAAAATATTATTACGGACCGAAAAGATAACCCAGAAAATGAGCAAAGTTATGTGGCTACTCTTTTTAGAAGTGGAATTAATAAAATTGCGCAAAAAGTAGGGGAAGAGGCTGTAGAAACTGTTATCGAAGCCAAAGACGACAATCAAGATTTGTTTTTAAATGAAAGTGCCGATTTACTTTTTCATTACTTAATTCTTCTTCAAGCAAAAGGTTTTAAATTGAAAGATGTTACTAAAATATTAGAAAAACGTCATTAATCTTCTGAAGCTATAATCTTCTTTTATTTCTATTGCCTATATTTATAAATATTCAATTTTAATGTATGTCGAAGAAAAAGAAAATCAATCTGAAAAAGGTCATCAGAAAACCATTTAAATCACTCGAAAAAATTGGGAAAGCACCAGGAACTGTAACTTATATGGGGCTTCGAAAAGATGGAGTTTATAAGGTTTCTGTAACCGATTATGCTGACGATTTTTACGAAACTAAAGACTTGAAAAATGTTGAAGAAGCCTTTAAGTTTAGAGACACCGATACAGTTTCTTGGATAAATGTACAAGGATTGAGTAATGAGGCAGAAATTGAAAAACTAGGAAAGTATTACAACATCAATCCGTTAGTTTTAGAAGATTTGGTAAACACCAATCAGCGTCCTAAAATTGATGAATACGACGATTATGTTTTTTGTGTGCTGAAGATGTTGTATCTCGATGATAATTTTCAATTGGTAACCGAGCATATCGCTATCATTGTTACAGCACATGCTGTTTTACTTTTTCAAGAAGTTGAAGACGATGTCTTTCAAGGCGTTCGAGATCGATTGGCAAATAAATACGGACGTATTCGCTCGCGTGGTGCCGATTATCTATTCTTCGCATTGATAGATGCAATTATCGATCAATATTTTGTGATTTTAGAGGATTTAACTAATCAAATTGAATTGTTGGAAGAGCGGGTATACAGCGACCCAGAGCCTGAAATAGCAAACCAAATTCAAGCTTTACGTAAGCGCGTAATGGCTATTCGAAAAAACATTTATCCAGTAAAAGAAATCACAAATAGATTGGTTAAAACCGAGCATCCTTTGTTTCACCCTGAAACAAAACTTTTCCTGAGCGATGTACACGACCACAGTATACAAATCTATGAAACGCTCGAAATGCTTCGAGAAATGAGCATGAGTTTAATGGAAATGTATATGAGTAATGTGAGTAACAAAATGAACGAAGTGATGAAAGTATTAACCATTATGGCAAGTATTTTTATTCCGCTTACGTTTATTGCTGGGATTTATGGGATGAATTTTGAATACATGCCAGAGTTGCATCATCGAAATGCATACTTTATTGTATTGGGAATAATGTTTGTTATTTTGATTTTGATGCTGATTTATTTCAAAAGGAAGAAATGGCTTTAATGTTTTTTGAATCTGAAATGTATCATACCAAGATTAAAATGTCAGGTATAGTCTGTCTTTGTTGGCATACAGACGTAGTAGTAGAGACCCTAACTTAAAGCTTGTTAAGCCAAATAACCTCTCGACTCCGCTCGAGGTGACAGTTTATATTGAATCTTTCAAATAGTATTTTCAACTATCAACTATCAACTATCAACTATCAACTATTTAATAATAAAGTTCGACATCATCACTAATCCTGCTAAAACTAACCCCATACCGATTAGTTTTTCGAGTGTTTTGTTTTTCATTTTTAAATTGAGGCGTTGTCCGCCAATTGCTCCAGCTGTAAACCCGAGCATTATTGGCCAAGCTTTATCTAGTTCGATATGACCTAGCATAAAATGACTAAAAGTTCCTGTAGTACTCGTAATCACAATCATAAAAAGAGCAGTAGCAGTTGCTATTTTAGCAGGCATTTTAAATACTTTTAGCATGATGGGCGTTTTCAAAAAGCCACCACCAATTCCAAATAATCCAGCTAGAGTTCCTGCTAAGAGTCCGAAAAACAACACCATCCAAACACTAAAACGGTAGGCTACGTGATTTTTATGATTTTTAATGATGTATCTAGGATGATACTTATTCAGTTTGTAAAAAAATCCATTTTCTCTTTTTTGTTTTTTTCTTTTTAAGAAGAAAGAAATTCCTAGAAATAAAACTAAAACAGCAAAAAGGACTTCTAATCTTTCAGCAGAAATATACGAAAGCAACAAACTACCAACGATGACTCCGAAAATTGTTGGGATTTCGAGGAGAATTCCCATTCTAAAATCTACAAAGCCTTCTTTCCGATTGAGATACGTTGAGATTAAAGAGGAGGGAATAAGCGACATCATTACCGAACCAACTGCGGTAGTAAGCGGAAAGTGGAAAACTGTAATTAAAATTGGAACCATAAAAATACCACCGCCAAATCCAACTACAGACCCAAACATACTGATGGTAAAACTTATTAAAATAAGGATGATGGTAACGATTACGATTGTCTCCATAACTTTGCTGTATAAATGTATACAACAAAGTTAGGATAAATCTTTTGTAAGAAAATCTATTTACTTAATAGAGAGTATAATTACGATTGGGGACTAGTTTAGAAGTCTTTCTAAAGTTGCCCATTCTGTCCAAGATCCATCGTAAACTGATTTTTTACAGGTTATAATATCTTCTGAAGCTAATAATATAATACATGCCGTAACCCCAGATCCACATGAAAAAACTAATTCATGCGGCTTCATTTTTATAATTTTTTGAAAGATGAATTTTAGTTCAGCCTCAGATTTAAAGCTTCCATTTTCTAAAACATCAGTATATGGAATATTAATAGAATTTGGAATACAACCGCTTTTCAATTCTTTTCTAGGTTCCTCTTCCGTAGCATTATACCTTCCTTTAGATCTTGCATCAATAGTGATAATTGTTTGCGAAGAAAGATTTTCTTTGATAAATGAATAGCTTCTAAAGGCTTCAATTTTCCGAAAATCTATTTTAAAATTATTATTAGTTGAAGGAGTTTTGTAATTATCCACTACTTTATATCCGTCGGAAATCCATTTTCTGAGTCCTCCGTTTAGCACATAAATTTCTTCGAAACCTATAGTTTTAAACATCCACCAAACTCTAGGGCTAGCATAAATCCCATCTACATCATAAACAACAATTATGCTATTTTTTTTGATTCCAAGATTAGAACATCCTTTTTCAAATTTTTCTACGGATGGAAATGTATTTGGAAATATTGCTTCTGTATCGCTAAACTTATTCTTTAAGTCAAAATATTGTGCATTTTGTATACATTTTCCATTTAATTGTTCTGGAATTTTAGAAGGTAATGTAGCGTCAAGTATGATGAGATTTGGTTCATCAATTCTTTCAGCTAGCCAAGCTGTGGAAACAACATTTTTATTCACAACAAGAGTAATTTAATCAAACAAATCAGAGGATAAATAACGATCACCTCGATCACAAATAATAGCAACAATTACTCCGCTATCTAGTGTCTCGGCAAGTTTTAGCGCTGCAGCAACAGCACCACCGCTACTCATTCCTGCAAAAACACCTTCTTTTTGAGCAAGCTCTTTAGCCATGTTTCTCGCTTCTAGTTCACTTACTTCAATAATGGTATCTACTTTTTTCGGATTGAAAATTTTTGGAAGATACGCTTCTGGCCATTTTCTAATTCCTGGAATTTTAGCTTCATCGGCGGGTTGTACACCTACAATTTGTACATCTTCATTTTGTTCTTTTAAATAAGTAGAAGTCCCCATAATTGTACCTGTAGTTCCCATAGAGGAAACAAAATGGGTAATTTTTCCGTCAGTATCTTTCCAGATCTCTGGACCTGTAGTTTTGTAATGTGCCATCCAATTATCGTCGTTTCCAAACTGGTTCAGCATTACATAGCCTTCATTTTTCACTTTGTTTTCAGCATAATCTCTTGCGCCTTCAATTCCAACATCAGTAGGAGTAAGGGTAAGTTTTGCACCATAAGCACGCATGGTTTGCACACGTTCTTTGGTAGAATTTTCTGGCATTACTAATTCCAAATCTAAATGAAAAAGACTCGCAATCATAGCAAGAGCAATACCTGTGTTTCCGCTAGTAGCTTCGATTAGTTTGGTTTCTTTGGTAATGTCGCCTCTATCGAGTGCACTTTTAATCATGTTGTAAGCAGGACGGTCTTTTACACTTCCGCCAGGGTTATTTCCTTCTAACTTTAAAAGTAATTTTACGTTTGGATTTTTTATTAAGACTTCGGCTTCAACCAAAGGTGTGTTTCCTATTTGTTCTAAAATGGAGGTACTATTCATTTGTAACAGTTTTTATTTTAATATCTGGGGTGTGCGAAACAATGGAGTTGGCAGGGATTGACTTTGTAAGCCATACATTTCCGCCAATTACGCTATTCGCGCCAATTACGGTATCGCCTCCTAAAATGGTAGCATTTGCATAGATGGTAACATTGTCTTCAATGGTTGGATGGCGTTTGGTATTTTGCAATTCTTTAGCAACATACAAAGCACCCAAGGTTACCCCTTGATATATTTTTACGTTATTTTTTATTACGGCGGTTTCACCAATTACCACACCAGTTGCGTGGTCTATAAAAAACGATTTCCCAATTTGTGCTCCAGGATTAATATCAACTCCTGTAAGTTTGTGTGCACATTCAGTCATTAAACGTGGTACCAATGGGAAACCAACTTTATAGAGTTCGTGTGCCAATCGGTAAATTGCGATGGCATAAAAACCAGGGTAACACAAATAGACTTCTTCTTGCGAGAGTGCTGCAGGGTCGTCGTTGGCAATTGCCTTGGCGTCGTAATTTAAAAGTTCTAAAATCTGCGGAAGTTTTGCAATGTAATTATCCCACAACTTAGCACATGGTTTTTCAACATCCCAGCACGCCAAATCTACCAATTCTTCAAAAGTAGCTTCGAGCTTTTCCATGTTTTTCTCAACAGGAGTTTCAGCATCAAAAAGCGTATAAAATAAAATATCGGTAAACTTTTCGGTAGTTTCTTTAAGCCTAAATTTAAGGTTTGGCTGTTGTTTGTGCTTTTCTATACTTTCAATAATAGCTGTTTTCATACACTGCAATTTGCATAATTATGCGGTTCTATTTCAATTGTGTTTCAATTTCCGAGAATAAATCGGTTTCAAAAAAGTTTTCCTATATAATTTATAACTCTAATTACTCGGTAGACTAACTTCTTAATTGATATTTCAAAATTAAGAATAATTACTACTCAAACACATTCAATTTGCATAACTTTAGCGAAGTTTATACAAAATTACTAAGTCGTATGTCTGCCACACACATTTCACCAAGTGTATATAATTTTTTAAATCAGTTAAAAGAAAACAACAATAGAGATTGGTTTAACGAGCATAAAGATGAGTTTAAAGCGTCTCAACAGTTGGTTAAAAAGTTTTTTGCTGAATTATTTGAAACCTTTCAGAAATATGATGAAGTAGACCAAGTTAAGTTATTCAGAATTTACAGAGACGTTCGTTTTTCGGCAAATAAGCAACCTTATAAAGAGCATTTTTCTGGAACTTTTAGCAGAAAGAAACCTCAGTTAAGAGGCGGATATTATTTACATTTTGAGCCAGGAAATACTTTTTTAGCTTGCGGATTTTGGGCTCCAGAGAAGGAGGATTTAAACAGAATACGGAAAGAGTTTGAAATTGATGCAACCGAAATAAGAGCAATTGTAAATGCACCAGACTTTAAAAAAGAATTTGGAAGTTTAGAAGGCGATGAACTTAAAACCGCTCCGAGAGGCTTTGATAAAAATCACCCAGCTATCGACTTGATTAAAAAGAAGCAATACATCGTAACCAAAAACTTTACAGATAAAGAGGTGATGAGTCCCGACTTTCAGGAAAAAGTAATTGAAGCATACAAAACAATTCGCCCATTTTTTGATTATATGAGCGATGTTTTGACAACCGATTTAAACGGAGTTTCGTTAATCTAAAAACAAGGTTTTTTAAGATTGACTACCTGAGAAAAGTATTAATGAATCGTTACAACTTTAAAAACATTGTTGTTAAAAGTAATAGATTCGCCTACTTTTTTACCCATTAATAATTGCCCTACGGGAGCTTCCTTTGAAATTGCAAAATACGTTTTATCGTTGAGTGTAATTTTACCTAACGGAATGGATAAGAAAAAATTTCCGTTACTGCATTCCACCAAACTCCCTTGTTTTACAGTTTCGTTGGTTTGAAAAATATCAACTTGTTTTAATTTTGTTTTTAGCGCATTTGCTTCGTCAAGGTATTCCAAAGTTTTTGTAAAGTTACTTCCGTAGCCACTGTTTCCGCTACCTTCATCGTCATCACCTTTAGATTTGTCTTCATTTTCAACAGACTCTTTTATGATGTTTATTTCTGTTCGGTAACGCTCAATACGTTCATTTAGAATATCTAAACATTTACGATATAGTTGTTCTTTAATCATTTTAATAAATTCAAAATTAACCTATTACAGTGTCCAAACGACAATGTTTTTCACGCAAGGTGATGCTCAAAATCTAATTACTTTTTACCGTCTTTCATTTAAAAAAGTCAGTGAAAAATAAGTAGCATTGAGAAGGCTAAATTAGTGTTTAATGCGTTTCTTTTCTCAAAAAAATGCGTTAAGAAATGTTTTTATACAAAGACTTCATTTTCCAATAGTTGAATTTGGTCTTTTAGTCTCTCAACAACAATATTCATCATTCTTTTGTTTAAGGCAGACGAGTTTTCGATGTAAATCAAATACTCATCTACAGTAAATTGCCCAATAACAATTCCTTTTAAAGAATTTCTAAATTTGATGTCTTTCTGAATTGCATTTTCAATGTATTGAAAGCGTTTTTCCAACGAAAGCGTAAAGAAAACCCCCTTATGCTTGTTGGCATAATTTTTAAAAGCTTCTAATAATAAATCGTTTTGTAGTTTAATAACTGGTCGTAAAGTAGTGTTTTGGAAACGCTCATCTTTACTCATCGATTCATAAACAATTGCTGAAGGAATTTCTGGACGTACACTAAGTAAATCCGATGTTCTCGTGTCCATAATAGTGAAGTTTTCTTAAAGGTATAAATTTATAAAGCTCTTAAAATTGAATTGATTACATAGTTTTCAACGATGTTATAAACAAATAACATTCTTTTAAGAGAGGAAGCTTTTGTAAATATTTAATTTAGTAGAAAACTTACAAATGATACATTCTATAAATCCATATACAGGCGAAAAAATATACAGTTTTACTGCTTTAACGACTTCGGAAGTTGATGAAAAAATTGAATTTGCAGACCAAGTCTTTAAGGATTGGAAGCAAACTTCATTTACACATCGTGCCGAATTAATGCATAAAACTGCCCATATTTTAAAGCAAAATGCTGAAAAATACGGACGTGTTATTTCCGAAGAAATGGGGAAACCTATTACGCAAGCTATTGCAGAAGTTGAAAAATGCGCTTGGGTTTGCGAATATTATGCTGATAACGCAGCTACTTTTTTAGCTTCAGAAACTATCGAAACAGATGCACAAAAAAGCTTTGTATCTTATGAGCCACTTGGAGTTATTTTGGCAGTGATGCCTTGGAATTACCCTTTTTGGCAAGTGTTTAGGTTTGCGGCACCAACTTTAATGGCCGGAAATGCTGCGGTATTAAAACACGCATCGAATGTAATGAAGAGCGCTAGTTTGATACAAGAAATTTTTGAAGAAGCAGGTTTCCCAAAAGGACTATTTCAGAATTTAATAATCGGCAGTAAAGCGGTTGAAAACGTTATTAGAAACAACAAAATTAAAGCTGTTACTTTAACTGGGAGTAAGCCTGCTGGAAGTGCTGTTGCAAGTGTTGCTGCGGAAGAAATTAAAAAGGCAGTTTTAGAACTAGGAGGAAATAATGCTTTTATTGTTTTGGAAGATGCAAATATTGATGAAGCAGTTAAAGTTGGAATTAACGCAAGATATCAAAACACGGGGCAGAGTTGTATTGCTGCAAAGCGACTGCTGTTACATGAAAAAATAGCCGATAGCTTTCTGGAAAAATATATAACCGAAGTAAAAGCGCTAAAAAGTGGAAATCCGCTAGAAAAAGATACGTATATCGGAGTTATGGCAAGAGAAAGTTTAGCAGAAGATATAGAAAAGCAAGTAGATAAATCGGTTGCAATGGGAGCAACAGTACTAGTAGGAGGTAAACGTGAAGGAGCATACTATCCGCCAACAGTTATTAGTAACGTTACAGATGAAATGCCTGTTTTTAAGGAAGAAACTTTCGGACCTGTAATTGCGGTAAAAACGTTTAAAACTACAGAGGAAGCCATTGAAATTTCTAATAACTCTGAATTTGGATTGGGCGTTTCTCTTTTTACTGAAAATACAGACGAAGCTTTGAAAATTGCACCACGATTTAATGAAGGCGCTGTGTTTATAAACGAGTTGGTAAAATCGGATCCAAGATTACCATTTGGAGGTGTTAAAACTTCTGGATTCGGAAGAGAGTTAAGTTCGTTTGGTATAAAAGAATTCGTAAACATTAAAACAGTATACGTTAAATAACTTGATTTTGGCGTATGAATATTGAATATGAGGAGAAATTGACCTATTTAAAAAGCATTGAAAACCAAGGAAGCAGTAGGGACTAATATATAAAAAGCTGTTTGAGCGTAGCGAGTTCTTTTTATCTGTGGCGGTTGTTTCCGTAGATTTTCTGATGCTTTTTTAATCCGTCTTGACTTTTTTGTTTCGTTTTTGTGTCAAGACAAAAATGAAAGCAATATTAAGTAATTAAAATACAGATAGTTAAAATTCCTCTGTTTCTGTTGTGTATATCTAACTGAGGTTAAACAACAAAACTGTCTCCAATTGGAGACAGTTTTGTTTATCAATCAATATAATTTCGTAGTTATTAATTATATCTTTTTAATATCAGAAAGTTTATTAATGTCTGAGCCAGAAGGTGACTCGTATATTTCAAGGTCAAAATGTGGAACAGCAGCAATAATGTGCTCAAAAATATCGGCCATAATACGTTCGTAATTCTCCCAACGTTTATCGCTTGAAAAAACATAAATTTCTAACGGAATTCCT
The DNA here is from genome assembly GCF_038433465.1 of Joostella sp. CR20. Lineage (NCBI taxonomy): Bacteria > Pseudomonadati > Bacteroidota > Flavobacteriia > Flavobacteriales > Flavobacteriaceae > Joostella > Joostella sp. CR20. Next base: position 35,157 of record NZ_JAESVF010000007.1, read on the forward strand.
TGCGCAGTAGGAGCGAGATGCCTTGTCATCATTAACATGTCTTTGTTGGTTGCCGAATGATTTTGAAGGTATAAATCGCAGTATTTTCTGAAAACTCCCAAATTGGTTTGGTTTCTCCCGTTTACAATATTTAACTCTTTGTCGTAGCCTTGCTCTTTGTTATATTTATTAATATCTCTTTGACGATGATCTAAATATTGTTGAATGGCTTGAATGCCACTATATTTTTCAATGTCTTCTTCAGTTAAAAACTTTACACTACCAGCTTTAATAAATATGGAACGCTTTATTCTTCTACCACCGCTTTCTTGCATGCCTCGCCAGTTTTTAAACGAATCAGAAATAAGTGCGTATGTTGGAATGGTGGTTATTGTATAATCGAAATTTCTAACTTTTACGGTTGCGAGGTTGATTTCTACTACATCTCCATCAGCGCCGTATTTTTCCATCGTAATCCAGTCTCCAATTCTAACCATATCGTTGGCAGAAGTTTGGATGCTCGCTACAAATCCTAAAATGGTATCTCTAAAAATTAAGAGTAAAATTGCCGAAGCCGCTCCTAAAGTGGTTAAGAATTTTAAAATGGAAAGTCCCGTAAGTTCCGAGAAAACAAATATTAACCCAAAAAACCATATAAAAATGATAACCACTTGCGCATAACTGTCGAGTGGCTTATCGTAAAATCTATCGGTAGTTCGAAGGTAATTTTTGGTAGTTCTTACAATACTTCTCAAGATAAAAACTACAAGTAAAATGAGGTAAATATCTGTTGCTTTGGTAAAAAAGTTTAACAAAGCGTGGAAATCAACAAAAATAAATGGGATTAAATTTTTGATGATGATAAACGGGATAATGTGCGCAATGTATTTTGGAAAATTACTTTTTACCAAATAATCGTCAAAGGTGGTTTTGCTTTTGTTTGTAAAAGCTAAAAAGAATTTAATTACGAAAGTTCTCAGTAGTAAATCTATTGCATACACTACTGCAGCAACCACGATTACATTTAAAATAAGGTTGAGTTTTTGAGCTGTTCCGATGGCATAACCTTGCTCGAGGAGCCAATCGTGAAAATAGCAACTTATTTGAGATAAAAACTCTTGATTTTCTTCCATAGAAATATTAATTCGGTGCAAAGTTAGAATAAATTATAGAGTCACGATTTATTTAGAATTTTATTTTTTTCAATCCTTCAAAATCCTATTGTTTTGATAGTATACGAAAAAAAATCCTGTTTGGATGAAACAGGATTTTTTATGAATAAACTCTATGTATTCTAAGAAGCTTTGTGAGTTACTCCTAAGTAGTTGACTAACCTAAGTACATTTTTAATATTTTACTACGAGAGTTGTGGCGTAGCCTACGAATTCCTTTTTCTCGAATTTGACGAACACGCTCTCGTGTTAAGTCGAAAACATCACCAATTTCTTCAAGTGTCATAGGTTGTTGGTCGCCTATTCCGTAGTTCAATCTAATTACATCTGCCTCACGTGTTGTAAGTGTTTCTAAAGCTCTGTTAATTTCTATATTTAAAGAATCGTGTAACAAATCTTTGTCTGGATTTGGCGATTCTCCCGAGCGTACAACATCGTATAAATTAGAAGTTTCCCCTTCTTTCAAAGGCGCATCCATAGATACATGCCTACCAGAGTTTCGCATCGACTGTTTTACATCTTTAACCGTCATGTCGAGCTCTTTGGCAATTTCTTCTGCGGAAGGAGCTCTTTCGTGCTCTTGTTCTAAAAAGGAATATGCTTTATTGATTTTATTGATAGACCCAATTTTATTGAGCGGTAAACGTACAATTCTAGATTGTTCTGCCAAGGCTTGTAAAATAGATTGGCGGATCCACCAAACTGCATACGATATAAACTTAAAACCACGAGTTTCGTCAAATCGTTTAGCAGCTTTTACAAGTCCTAAATTTCCTTCGTTAATTAAATCTGGAAGTTTTAACCCTTGATTTTGGTATTGTTTGGCTACAGAAACTACAAAGCGCAAATTAGCTTTTGTCAACTTTTCTAAAGCAATTTGGTCTCCTTCTCTAATACGTTGTGCTAGTTCTACTTCTTCATCGGCAGTAATCATATCAATTTTACTGATATCTTGTAGGTATTTGTCTAGCGATTTGGATTCTCGGTTGGTTACCTGCTTTATAATTTTAAGTTGTCTCATATATATTTTCCTGTATTTTGATAATAACCTAGCATTAGTACGATTTTTTTTTCAGAAAAACAAATATAAATACTTATTAATGTGTTTTATATCAATAAATTAGCATAATTTTAAGAGTTGTAGTGTATTTTCTCACGAGAAGCACCCGATTTTTAATATTTTTCAGCAAAAAAAAATGCCCAAGAAAATCTTGAGCATTTTTAGGTTATATTTTATTTGTGATTAATTGATGGCAATTACCTCAACATCAAAAATTAAGTCTTTTCCAGCCAATGGGTGGTTTGCATCAACAACAATCGATTCTTCTTTTACTTCAGCAACAACCAATTGAATATCTCTTCCGTCTGGTGTACGAGACACAAGTCCCATTCCTTTTTCTGGTTTGATATCTTGTGGAAGTTCGCTTTTAGGAATTTCTTGTAGTAATTCTTGTCTTACTTCTCCGTATGCTTCCGCAGAAGGAATATTAATAGTCTTCTTTTCGTTAACCGACATGTTTAAAATTCCGTTTTCAAAACCAGGAATAAGTTGTCCTTGTCCTAAAGTAAACTCTAGCGGTTCTCTTTCTAACGAACTATCAAAAACTTGTCCGTCGGTTAGTTTTCCTGTGTAATGAACTTTAACTGTGTCGTTTTCCTTTACTTGACTCATATAAAAATTTTAATTGCGTTTGTAGATTTTACAAACTTTAGTTTTTAGTTAAGCCACGAAACTACAGCTATTTAACCAAAACACCATAGCTTTTATGTTAATGTATCTATAAAAGGCTGTTGTACAGGGTTTTTTGTTTTAAAATGAAGTTTGGTTTGTTAATCTTGTGTTTATCTAGCGCTAAAATTTCGAATTAACCATAAAACTAGCTAAATTTGCACGTTTAACCATTTCCTCACCAAAGGAAGGTAAAAAAGCGTCCAAATTGATAATTGAGATGCTATATAATAAAATTACAAACCTATACCTCTTTAAAGAATTAGAGGGTGTAAAACGATAAAAAAACAATATGCTTGCGATTGAAGAAGAAGATAAAAAAGAGCTCTACGATTATCAAAAAGGGGCTATAGACCAAATTTTTGATCGTATAGAGAATCAACCTGTAAATTATCATTTACTGTATCAGCTTCCTACGGGAGGAGGGAAGACAGTAATTTTTTCTGAAATAGTACGTCGCTATATTCAGGAATACAATAAAAAAGTAGTTGTCCTTACCCATAGAATTGAGTTGAGTAAACAAACTTCTAAAATGCTTAGAGGTTTTAATGTTAAAAACAAAGTCATAAACAGTAAGGTAAAAGATTTGCCAGACCAAGCAGAATATATGTGTTTTGTTGCGATGGTAGAAACCCTTAAAAATAGACTAAACGACAACAAGCTAGAGATAGACGATATCGGTTTGGTTATTATTGATGAGGCGCATTACAACTCTTTTAGAAAATTACTTTCATACTTTAAAAATAGCTTTATTCTTGGGGTTACTGCAACGCCTTTGAGTTCGAATATTAAACTTCCGATGAAGGATAATTATAATGAACTTATTATTGGGGAAGCTATTAAAACACTTATTGAAAAAGGATTTTTGGCAAAAGCCGAAACCTATTCTTACGATGTAGGTTTAGGAACCCTTAAAATTGGTATTAACGGAGATTATACCGTAAAATCGTCTGAAGCTTTGTACTCTAATCTAGAGATGCAAGAAAAGCTTTTATTTGCCTACGAAGAAAAGTCTAAAGGAAAGAAAACCCTTATTTTTAATAATGGTATTAATACCTCTTGGTATGTGTACGAAATGTTTAGAGAGGCAGGATATCCTGTGCGCCACCTCGACAATACACATAGTAATAAAGAGCGAAAAGAAATTTTAAAATGGTTTAAAAATACACCAGATGCAATTTTGAGTTCGGTAAGTATTTTAACCACAGGTTTTGATGAGCCGTCGGTAGAAACTATTATTCTGAATAGAGCTACACGATCACTCACTTTATATTTCCAGATGATTGGACGTGGGTCGAGGGTGTTGGCAAATAAAGATAAATTTACCGTAATCGATTTAGGAAACAACGTAGCTCGATTTGGTTTATGGAGCGAACCGGTAGATTGGCAACATATTTTTAGGTATCCAGATTTTTACCTAGAAAATATTAAAGATGACGAAGAGATAGAGAGTAATTTTGTTTATGAAATGCCTGCTCAACTCCGTAAAAAGTTTGAAAAAACAAAAGACGTTTCTTTAAATATTGAAGAAATATATGATGAAACAATCAAAAGAGGATTGCGATCTAAAGTTATTTTGGAGCGCTCGTTAAAGCAACATACAGAAATGTGTGTAGATAATAGTGAAGATGCTTACGAAGCAAGAATGTTGGCAATGGAACTCAAAGACGATATCGATAGCCGAATTAAACGATACTCATATTGTATCAGTAAGAGTACAAAAAATTACAGAGATTGGCTTGCGGAGGATTACTTTAGAAAACTCCGAATGAATATTGTAAAAGAATATCAATCTTCATAAAAATAAAAACAGCCTAAAAGATTTAATTTTTTAGGCTGTTTTTTTATTCTTTTTCTGAATATCCGTTATGTGTCATACTAATATTAAAATGTCAGGTCGAGCCTGCCTTTGTCGGCAGACAGGCGTAGTCGAGACCTTATTTAAAGCTTGTTAAGCCAAATAACCTCTCGACTACGCTCGAGTTGACAGTACATTATGATTGATTGCGGATAATCATATTCTTTTTTAACTGAATAGCTCTCGTATTTCCTTTTTAATATATCCAAGTGCAGCGCTCGAAGGCGGTTGCTTTTCAAGTAGGTTGTTTAAAACTTCTTCTCTTAATTTCTGAGCATTTTCCGTATTCATAGCAGCTTTTCTAATAAGCTGAATAGTTGCGTTTTTGGAAGCTTTTATGACGTTCCAACATTCATCAGAAATATAAATTTGCTGTGCCAAATTATGGTCGAATTCACTTTCGATAATGGCAATTAATTGCGATTCATAGACTTCTTTGTCGGCACTTTCTGGAGCTATTCTTATTAATAACTTCGAAGGGTTTATTCGCTCTAAAAACAACGCCATACGTTCGTATGCTTGTAAGCGAATAGGAATTGTGTTTTTATCCATTTCTTTATGAAGTAAAAAACGTCTTCTACCTTCTTCATTTTTAGTATGAAGGTTAAAAAAATAAAAAGCAATACCACCTGTAACAAGAGCAGGGAGTATGTAAAATAAAAGTTGAATAATGTTAATTTCGTTCATGGGGGTTTTAATTAATAGCGTACTACTTTGTTTTTAAATTTATCCATTGCTGTTTTAGTGGTATAATGACCTCCTAAATGTGGGCAATTTAATAAACTTTCTGTTCCTTCAAAAGGAACAACTACTTTGTTGTAACCGTAAACATTTGCCAATGGTTGGGTTAAACTTTTATCGCCTAAATTTATATCTACATCTTCCATAGTAAGTTGCGACGGATGTTCGTATCCACAGGCATGTGTAATTTCAATCAATTCTTTTTTGAAATTTTTAAAATAATAACTTACTCTTTCTGCTTTGTCTTCAATATTTATCCCCGATTGTAACCATTTGTTTTGCGTAGCAACTCCTGTAGGGCAGGTGTTGTTATGGCAAACTTTTGCTTGAATACATCCGATACTCATCATGGCTTCTCTAGCTACATTTACCAAGTCGGCACCCATAGCAAAAGCCATTGCTGCTTTGGAAGGAAAACCGAGTTTACCACTTCCTATAAAAACAATTCTATCAGTAAGTTCTTCATCTTTAAAAACGCGGTATAAATCGCTAAACGAATACACCCAAGGTAAAGACACATGGTCGGCAAAACTTGGAGGTGCAGCACCGGTTCCACCTTCACCGCCATCAACAGTAATAAAGTCTGGACCTTTGTTGGTTTTTTTCATAATGGCAGCCAATTCTTTCCATTGGTCAAGCTTTCCTATGGCAGCTTTTATTCCTACCGGAAGCCCTGTTTCTTTTGCGATTTCTTCTAGAAAGTCTACCATTTCTTGTACGTTAGAAAAAGCAGAATGGTTTGGAGGAGAAAGTACGTCTTTCCCCATTGGCACATGGCGTATTTCGGCAATTTCTTTTGTTATTTTTGATGCAGGAAGTACTCCACCTTTTCCTGGTTTAGCACCCTGAGAAAGCTTAATCTCAATTGCTCTAACTTGAGGATATTCGTTTACGAGTGCTTTTAATTTTTCCATAGAGAAATTTCCGTCGTCATCACGAACACCAAAATAGCCTGTCCCGATATGAAATATTACATCGGCACCTTTTTTATGATAAGGAGAAAGTCCTCCTTCGCCAGTATTGTGGTATGCATGCGACAGATAGCAACCTTTGTTTAACGACTCGATAGCGCGAGCAGAAAGCGAACCAAAACTCATTGCCGATACATTAATAATTGACGCAGGACGATATGGACGTTTACGCTTGTTATAGCCTCCCATAAGTTTGGCACAAGGTAAAAAATAAGGATCGCTAGCATTTGGATGATCACCTTTTACTTTGTAAGGCATCATGGCATTATTGATAAATACATAATGCGATTCGTGGATATCTCTATCGGTACCAAAACCTTCGTAGTTGTTTTGGTTTTTTGCTGAAGCATAAATCCAACCTCTTTCAATTCTGTTAAACGGAAGCTCTTCGCGGTTGTTGGCAACAATGTATTGACGGAGTTCTGGGCCAATACTTTCCAACATATAACGAATATGCCCAACAATTGGGAAGTTATGCGTAATAACATGTTTCTTATTAAAAAAGATATCTCTAATGGCAATAATTGCTAAAACGATGAGTATCCATACCCACCAACTAATGTTTTGTAAAAAATCTAAAATTGATTCCATTCTATTGTGCTAAATAATCATTTACTATTTGAGTGAAGGCTTTAACGCCAAGTATGAGTCCGCTTTCATCAATATAAAAATCGGGGGTATGATGCGGCGCAACTACGGTAGTGTTTATAGGTTTTCCGCCAAGGAAAAAATAAAACCCAGGTACTTTCTCTTGAAAGAACGAAAAGTCTTCGCCACCAGTTGTTGCTTTTACAAGTTCAACATGGTCTTTTCCTGCAGCCTTTTCGAGCGAAGGAAGCATTTGTGTAACCAACTCTTCATCGTTATAAGTTATAGATGTAAAGTTTTCAATTTCTATAGAAGCTTCTCCGCCGTATGCATTTGCAATGGCAGGAACCATTTCTTGCATTCGTTTTAAAATAAGCGTTCGCATGGCAGGGTCGAGGGTACGCACGGTACCAATCATTTGAGCAGTTTCTGGAATGATATTAAATCGAACTCCACTAGTGATTTTTCCAACGGTAATTACAGCGGCTTCATCAACCAAAGGTGCTTCTCTACTAATAATAGTTTGTAGTCCGTCAACAATTTTTGCAGAAATTAAAATAGGATCAACGCCACTCCACGGTGCAGAACCGTGTGTTTGTTTCCCTTTTACATCGATTACAAAACGCTCTACGGCAGCCATGGTTCCGCCAGGCTTGTATCGAATAGTTCCTACAGGAGTTCCTGAGTTGATATGAAGTCCGAAAATAGCATCCACTTTTGGATTTTCTAAAACCCCTTCTTTAATCATCAGTTTTGCACCGCCTTCTTCTCCTGGAGGTGGACCTTCTTCCGCTGGTTGGAATATAAATTTAACCGTGCCGGCAAAGTCATTGTGTTTGCTTAACACTTCGGCTACACCCATTAAAATTGCAATATGTGTGTCGTGTCCGCAGGCATGCATCACCCCAGTTTCTTCACCTAAAAAAGTAGTGGTAACAGTCGATTTAAAAGGTAAGTCGTTTCTTTCAGTTACTGGAAGTGCATCAATATCCGCTCTAAGTGCAATTACTTTTCCGGGTTTTGTGCCTTCTAAAATTGCTACAACTCCAGTTTTAGCAACGCCAGTAGTGACTTTCATGCCAAGCGATTTAAGGTGTTTGGCTATTTTTTCTGAAGTATTAAACTCTCTGTTTGACAATTCTGGATGCTCATGGAAATCGCGTCGCCATTCAATAACTTTCGATTCGATATTTTGAATATCTGTATCTATATCGCTTTGCGAAAAAGACAAATAGCCAATACACATACAGAGGCAAAGGGAGGTATAAGTTTTAATCATATGTTACAAGTGGTTAGTTTGCTTCAGTTGTCAAAAAATATAATTTTGACATAAGTGCTGTTTAGCGTTTTTTTTAAAATGATAGTAAATATACCTAATTTAATAGTTCTGTTTAAAAATTTTTGATTGAATCGTCAAAATATTATTCGATAATATTTAACTTGTGCTTCTAAATAAATTGCATTATTTTGTGTATTTTGAATGCGATAAATCTACTTAATATTGTAGCTTACAATATCTTATAAAAACTAATAATTACATTGGAAAATTACATTGCAGAGTTGAATGATGCGCAACGTGCGCCTGTGTTGCACAAAGATGGTGCTTTAATGGTTATTGCTGGTGCGGGGTCTGGAAAAACGAGAGTACTTACGTTTAGGATTGCATACTTGATGAGCCAAGGAGTAGATGCGTTTAATATTTTGGCACTTACTTTTACCAATAAAGCAGCGCGCGAAATGAAAAAGCGTATTGCCGATATTGTTGGAAATAGCGAAGCTAAAAATTTATGGATGGGAACTTTCCACTCTATTTTTGCGAAAATACTTCGTTTTGAGGCCGATAAATTGGGGTATCCGAGTAATTTTACAATTTACGATACGCAAGATTCTCAACGTCTTATCAACTCGATTATTAAAGAAATGGGGTTGGATAAAGATGTGTATAAATACAAGCAAATTCAAAACAGAATATCTTCGTATAAAAACAGTTTAATTACCGTTAAGGCGTATTTTAATAACCCTGAGTTGATGGAAGCCGATGCAATGGCTAAGCGTCCACGAATGGGAGAAATTTACAATGCGTATTGCGAACGTTGCTTTAAAGCGGGAGCGATGGATTTTGACGATTTACTGCTGAAAACAAACGAGCTCTTAAATAGATTTCCAGATGTATTGGCAAAATATCAAGACCGTTTTCGATATATTTTGGTAGATGAGTACCAAGATACGAACCACTCTCAATATTTAATTGTAAAAGCACTTTCCGATAGGTTTCAAAACATTTGTGTGGTTGGAGACGATGCCCAGAGTATATATGCTTTCCGTGGTGCAAACATTAATAATATTCTGAATTTTCAAAAAGATTATGACAATGTGCAAATGTATCGTTTGGAGCAAAATTATCGCTCTACGCGTAATATTGTAAATGCTGCAAATTCAGTTATTGAAAAAAATAAAACACGACTAGATAAAGTTGTTTGGACAGATAACGACGATGGGAACTCGATAAAAGTTCATCGTTCTGTAACCGATGCAGAAGAAGGACGTTTTGTGGCTTCTACCATTTTTGAACAGAAAATGCAACAGCAATTGAAGGACGGAGATTTTGCTGTATTGTATCGCACCAATTCACAATCTAGGGCTATTGAAGATGCTTTGCGAAGAAAGGATATTCCGTATAGAATTTATGGCGGACTTTCATTTTATCAGCGTAAAGAAATAAAAGATGTATTGGCGTATTTACGTTTAATTTTAAACCCAAAGGATGAAGAAGCACTCGTAAGGGTCATTAATTATCCTGCGCGTGGAATTGGCCAAACCACCATTCAGAAGCTTACCGTTGCTGCCAATCATTACAAGCGTTCTATTTTTGAAGTGATGGAACACCTCGATAAAATTGATTTAAAAATTACAGCTGGAACTAGGCGTAAACTCGACGATTTTATTACAATGATTAAAAGTTTTCAGGTAACAAATCAATCGGCTGATGCTTTTGTACTTGCCGAACATGTTACCAAAAGATCGGGACTTTTACAGGAGTTTAAAAAAGATGGTACGCCCGAAGGAATTGCCCGTATGGAAAATATAGAAGAATTGCTAAACGGGATTCAAGATTTTGTGGAAGGGCAAAAAGAAGTTGCCGATGCCAAAGGTGATTTGGCAGAATTCATGGAAGATGTTGCACTGGCAACCGATTTGGATAAAGATAATGGAGACGACGACCGTGTAGCTTTGATGACTATTCACCTTGCAAAAGGACTCGAGTTTCCGTACGTGTTTATTGTAGGAATGGAAGAAGAGTTATTTCCATCAGCAATGAGTATGAACACGCGTAGTGAGCTCGAAGAAGAACGCCGACTTTTTTATGTTGCGTTAACTAGAGCAGAAAAGCAAGCATACCTTACGTACACCCAAAGTAGATACCGATGGGGGAAACTTATCGATGCTGAACCGAGTAGGTTTATTGAAGAAATTGACGATTCGTATTTAGAATATCTTACGCCTCCTTTAGACGGAAACTATCGATACAAACCAATGATAGATACCGATATTTTTGGAGAGGTAGACAAGAGTAAATTCCGATTAAAGAAACCTACGCCCGGAACACCACCTACATCGCACAAACCTTCAGAAGAGAAATTGCGTAAACTTAGAAAGTTAAAACCCGATTTAGGAGAGCCTATTGCGCAGTCTGGTGATGCTGGAACTGAACTCGAAGTAGGAAATAAAGTGTCGCATACGCGATTTGGAAATGGTGTAATTGTAAGTTTGGAAGGTGTAGGAAATGATAAGAAAGCTGAAATTAGATTTGATACTGGCGGACTCAAAAAATTATTGCTTCGCTTTGCGAAATTAGATGTAATTGGGTAGTTGAAAATGATTAATTGGGAATTGATAATTGATAATTTTGAATTAAAAGATTAAGTTTCAATTAAATAAAACATCAAACTAGAGACCCAAAACCCAAAATCAAAAACCCAAAACCCAAAACCCAAAACCCAAAACAATAAACTCGTAACAAATAAAGATATGGCAGAGTTAATTCGTATTTATGAAGAAAACCCCAACCCAAAGGAAATTCAAAGGGTAGTGGAGGTGTTGCGCAATGGCGGACTCGTAATTTATCCTACCGATACGGTGTATGGTTTAGGTTGCGATATTACCAACTCTAAAGCTTTACAGAAAATAGCGCGTATTAAAGGTGTGAAACTCGAAAAAGCTAACTTTTCATTTATTTGTGCCGATTTGAGTAATCTATCCGATTATATTAGACAAATTGATACTTCTACGTTTAAAATTTTAAAACGAACACTCCCTGGTCCGTATACTTTTATTTTACCCGGAAATAACTCGCTTCCAAAAGATTTTAAAAAGAAAAAAACTGTCGGAATTCGTATTCCTGCCAATACTATTGCCAGAACTTTGGTGGAGCAACTCGGTAACCCAATCGTTTCTACTTCTATTCACGATGAAGATGAATTGATTGAATACACAACCGACCCTGAATTGATTCATGAGAAATGGGATAATTTAGTCGATATTGTTATTGATGGTGGCTATGGCGACAATGTTGCTTCGACGGTAATCGATTTGTCAGGAAACGAGCCTGTCATTATCCGTGAAGGGAAAGGAGATATCGATGAGGTTTTATAGCGAGTAAGATGCTTCAAACAACAGTACTTTTTATAGGATATGTTTGGCCCGAACCTACTTCGTCGGCTGCTGGAAGTAGAATGCTTCAATTGCTACAGTTTTTTAAAAATCAAGGAGCAACGGTAGTATTTTCTTCGCCTGCTAAAAAAAGTGACCATGTGCACAATCTCACTTCCGAAGGAATTCAGCAAAAAGAAATAGAATTAAACAATGCTTCTTTTGATGATTTCATCAAAGAATTACAGCCAACTGTTGTAGTTTTTGATAGGTATATGATGGAAGAACAATTTGGTTGGCGTGTTGCGGAACATGCGCCAAATGCCCTAAGAATACTCGATACTGAAGATTTGCATTTTCTTCGGAATGAACGTAAAAACGCTTTAAAACAAGATAAAGATGTAACCAACGACGCACTTTTAAATAGCGAATTGGCAAAGCGTGAGCTGGCAAGTATTTTCCGTTGCGATTTGTCGCTTATTATTTCTGAAACTGAAATGAAACTTTTACAAGAAGTTTTTAATGTAGATGAAAAGTTGTTGTGTTACCTTCCTTTTTTACTTCCGAAGCAAATAGAAATAGAGCAATCTCAAGAGAGGATTCCGAAGGGATATACAGAAAAAGAAGATTTTATTTTTATAGGAAACTTTATACATGCGCCAAATTGGGATGCTGTTTTAGCTTTAAAAGAAACTGTATGGCCAATTATTCGGAAGTATTTACCGAAGGCTAAATTGCATATTTACGGAGCTTACGCCACCGAAAAAGTGTACAACTTACACAATGAAAAAGAAGGTTTTATAGTGCATGGATGGGCAGAAAATGCTTTTGAAGTTATTCAAAACGCCCGCGTTATGTTGGCACCGATACGTTTTGGCGCAGGTTTAAAAGGTAAACTAGTTGAAGCGATGCAGATGCAAACCCCAAGTGTTACAACCGCTGTTGGAGCAGAAGGGATTAATGGGAGTTACCCTTGGAATGGTTTTATTTTTAACAACCCAATTGATTTTGCACATGCTTCAGTTGCGTTATATACCCAAGAAGAACAATGGCAACAAGCGGTTAAAAATGGAAACAGAATTTTGAATATGCGTTTTGACGCTTCGGTACATAAACTCAATTTAAAAACTGCAATCGATTCTATTTTAGAGGACTTACAAGCGCATCGTACACATAATTTTATTGGGAGCATGCTCATGCAACAAACCACGCAGGCGAGTAAGTATTTGTCTAAGTGGATTGAAGTGAAGAATAGGAGTAAATAGTTTAAGTAAACAAATTCTTCAAATCGTCGGTGAGGCGGATAGGACGGAGACTATTCTTATCGATTAAACACCAATTTGTTTTACAGCTTACCAATAGCTTTTCAGTAGTGTTGTTATACACTTCTACAATTCGTGTTGAGGTAACACCTTCAGCTTTTTTGATATACGTTTTTAGTAGAATTTCATCATTCAAGAAAGCTTGTCCTTTATATTCGATGTAATGGTTAAGCACCATCCAAATGTAATTATCGAGCATGTGTTGGGTGGCTTCGGTTTGCCAATGTGCTTTAGCAATATCTTGAATCCATTGTAAATACCGAACATTGTTTACGTGTTGTAAATCGTCTAAATCGTCTTCTTTTACGGTAATAATTTGGGTGAATTCTTTCAAAACAGATTTAATATTTTAAGGTGATTTTATACTTTGTCATTTCGAATAAAATGAGAAATCTCAAACTGTATTAAAATAGGAGATTCCTCCTCGTACCTCGTTCGGAATGACACTTTCTTAGTTTATAGTTTATAGTTTGAAGTTTCAAAGTGGCAGAGAAACAAAGTTTCAATCAATAACCTTTACTCATTCACTCTTTCACTTCTCAATCCAATTAACCAATTCAACAGTTAAACATAATAAGATATCTCAATTCCGCCTGTCGGTGACAGTTTATATGTGTTTAATTGTTTCAATTTTTCAATCATTCAATTTTTAAATAGTATTTTTTCAATTCTTCGTCATTTCGAACGAAGAGAGAAATCACATAATGATAGGTTTTTTAGGTTCAAAGTGGCAGAGAGACAAAGTTTTCAATCAATAACCTTTACTCATTCACTCTTTCACTTCTCAATCCAATTAATCAATTCAATAGTTAAACAAAATGCGATATCTCGACTCCGCTCGATATGACCGAATTCATATTAAAGTTGTAAAGACTCAAAGTGACAGAGAGACAAAGTAAAAACCTTAACTCTTTTTACTTCTTTACTTATTAACTCTCAATTCAACAATTAACCAATTCAACAGTTAAACATAATAAGATATTTCAACTTCACCTGTCGGTGACAGTTTATATGAGTTGAATTGTTTTAATTTTTCAATCATTCAATTTTTAAATTCTTCGTCATTTCGAACGTAGAGAGAAATCACATAATGATAGGTTTTTTTAAGTTCAAAGTAGCAGAGAGACAAAGTTTCAATCAATAACCTTTACTCTTTCACTCTTTCACTTCTCAATCCAATTAATCAATTCAATAGTTAAACAAAATGCGATATCTCGACTCCGCTCGATATGACCGAATTCATATTAAAGTTGTAAAGACTCAAAGTGACAGAGAGACAAAGTAAAAACCTTAACTCTTTTTACTTCTTTACTTATTAACTCTCAATTCAACAATTAATCAATTCAACAGTTAAACATAATAGATATCTCAATTCCGCTTGTCGGTGACAGTTTATATGAGTTGAATTGTTTTAATTTTTCAATCATTCAATTTTTAAATTCTTCGTCATTTCGAACGTAGAGAGAAATCACATAATGATAGTTTTTTTTAGGTTCAAAGTGGCAGAGAAACAAAGTTTCAATCAATAACCTTTACTCATTCATTCTTTCACTTCTCAATCCAATTAATCAATTCAATAGTTAAACAAAATGCGATATCTCGACTCCGCTTGATATGACCGAATTCATATTAAAGTTGCAAAGACTCAAAGTGACAGAGAGACAAAGTAAAAACCTTAACTCTTTTTACTTCTTTACTTATTAACTCTCAATTCAACAATTAACCAATTCAACAGTTAAACATAATATGATATCTCAACTCCGCCTGTCGGTGACAGTTTGTATGTGTTGAATTGTTTTAATCTTTCAATCATCCCATTTTTAAATAGTATTTTTCAACTATCAACTATCAACTATCAACTATCAACTATCAACTATCAACTATCAACTATCAACTATCTCACTTCTCTTTAATCGTTACTTCAAACATCTTGTCCCAATTTTTTCCTGTCACAAAAAAGGTTTTTGACGTTGGGTTGTAAGCAATTCCGTTTAAAACATCCAAATCGGCGTGTTTTGTAACTTTGTCTTTTAATCCTCTAAAGTCGATAACTCCTATAATCGCGCCTGTTTTTGCATCGATAATCATGGCGCTGTCTTTTAAATATACGTTGGCGTAAATTTTTCCATCCACATATTCCAATTCGTTCGCCTTGTTGAAAACTGAAGTATTGGTGACAGTTTCAATAAAATCTTCTTCGATTAAAGTGTCCGAATTTAGAATCCAGATTTTGTCGCTTCCGTCGCTTTTATATATTTTTTTTCCGTCGGGAGTGTGGGTGAGTCCCCAACCTTCTTTGCTTTGGTTGTAGGTAAACGTATCGAGTTGTTCAAAAGTGTTTAAATCGTACACAAAGCCTTTTCCAGCTTGCCAAGTAAGCATGTATATTTTGTTGTTGATAATGGTAATTCCTTCACCAAAATAAGCATCGTCTAAATCGATTTTCTTTAAAACTTCGCCAGTTTTATAATCTACTTTTCTAAGTGATGAAATTCCATTTCGGCCAGTACTTTCATAAAGCGTATCGTTATGAAATTCGAGTCCTTGCGTATAGGCTTTAATATCGTGAGGATAGGTGTTTACAATTTCGTAAGTGTATACTTTTGGTGCTTTAGCAGCTAAAACTGTAATTTTTTCTGAAGTCGTAGCAGTAGAACCTTCATAATAAACAGTCGCTTCAAGTTCTTGAATTCCTAATTTCTCAGCATTTAATTGAAAAGAATTGTTTGCTACGGCTATATTTTTTCCGTGTAATCGATAAGAAACAGAGTCGATTTCTTTCTTCTTTTTATTAATAACTTCAACTTTTAGGGTGCTTCCTTGTTGAATTTTCCCTGATTCAGCAGTAATATTTAAAGAAAATAAATTTTTTTCAGCAGAATTACTCGAATTACATCCTCCTGCAGAAATCACTAAAAAGCTGATGATTAAAAACTTATAAAAATACATAGGTGTTACTTGTTTTTTTTAGCAAGGTATTTAATAAAATTAAGACTGAAAAATTATTGTGTAAGGATAAAAAGTTTGTAAATTTGCACCCGGCAAGTCCTACACGACCAGCTCCTGTAGAATCCCCCAGGGTGGGAACGCAGCAAGGGTATACGGTTGTAGCGGTGCGATGTAGGTAGCTTGCCTTTTTTTATGCGCTAAATTTACCTGTTACTTTTTAAGTAATCTCTTCATTTTAAGTTATATTTTCGTAAATAAATTTAATAATTGTACAGCTAGTTTATTTTCCAATTGAATAAATGTATCTTTGTTAGGTACTAAACTGTACACTCGAAAAACAGAATAATAATTATAAATAGAATATTACGCTATGAAATTTTTTATAGACACAGCAAACCTTGAGCAAATTGCAGAAGCACAAGCTTTAGGAGTTTTAGATGGTGTTACTACAAACCCATCTTTAATGGCAAAAGAAGGTATTACAGGAAGAGAAAACATTTTGAAACATTATGTAGATATCTGTAATATTGTTGATGGTGATGTTTCTGCGGAAGTAATTGCTACCGATTATGAAAATATTATTAAAGAAGGTGAGGAGCTTGCTGCACTACACGAACAAATTATTGTAAAGGTCCCGATGATTAAAGACGGAATTAAAGCAATTAAATATTTTTCTGATAAAGGAATTAAAACCAACTGTACACTTGTATTTTCAGCAGGACAAGCGCTTTTAGCTGCGAAAGCTGGTGCAACTTATGTTTCTCCATTCATCGGAAGATTGGACGATATTTCTACAGATGGTTTAGGACTTATCGCAGATATTAGAATGATTTACGATAACTACGGATTTGAAACTGAAATTTTAGCTGCTTCTGTGCGTCATACAATGCACGTAATTGATTGTGCTAAAATTGGTGCTGATGTAATGACAGGACCATTGTCTGCAATTGAAGGACTTTTAAAACACCCACTTACAGATATCGGGTTAGAGAAATTCTTAGCAGATTATAAAAAAGGAAATCAATAATCCATATTGATATAGACAAAAAAGAGCCGCAATTTGCGGCTCTTTTTTTATGTAAAAAGGTTTTGTTATAAACATCCTCCGCTAAATCCTGTAGCATCAAAGGTAGTTTTTACAGCTCCTTGTTTTTCACCTTGAACGGCTTGGATAACAAGGTCGTTAACACCGCTTCTTTTAGGGCTACAATACTCAAATAAGTAGTAACTTTTGGCTTGTCCGGCAACACTTTCAGAAATCTCTTCAAACGTATCTTCCAAATCTTCTTTATCTGAAGCATAAGCACTGGCAGTTTTTCCAATTTCATCGAGCACATCGTCATCAATTTCATCACCTAAACCAATAGTGAAAAACGATATGTTTTCGTCTGCATTTTTTACTTTATTGATGGCATCCGATTCTTTGTAACGACCAGCTTGGTCGGTTCCGTCAGTAAAAATAACCACCGATGAAGCCGCGAGTACATTGTCTACTTGACTCGTGTTTAAAATTTCGGTAGCAATATCAGTCGATTTTATAACCGCACCGTACAAGTCGGTTGAAACGTCGTTGCTAATATCATCTGTAATGCTTTCAACAGCATCTATAAGTTCTGTTTTGTTAGAAGTTAGCGCGTTTAACTCGTGTAAAACATCTTCACCATCAAACCAATAAATTGCCATTTTGTATTGCTCGTTGGTAGTATTTGGCATTACTTCGTTAATAAAACTCACAGAAGCCGTTTTTAATTCTGCTAAACTTGTACTTAAAACACTGTTACTTAAATCTAAAACGAGTAATGTATTGGTGTTGAAAATTTGTGTGTTTGGCGAAATTCGTCCGTTAGATTCCGATGCCGAAACCGCTCTTGGGCAGTCGTCGTTGGTACCTTGTTCAAATATATTAAAGTTGCTTGCTTGCAGGTTTGGAACTGCATTTCCTTCGGTGTCGTTTACTTTAAAAAATACCGACACTTTCCCAGGAAGGGTTGTGTAGGTTTCTTGAATGGTAACTTTTAAAGTCGACTTTTTAAAGCCTAAACAACTTGGAATTTCTGCGGTATTGTTGTAGTCATCATCCGACGAGCCACAAGCAATCAATAAACTCGCAATGCATAAAAAACTTACAAAGGTTTTAAATAATTTCATGTGTTAATTTTTATTGTTTTCTTAAGTAATAATTACTAAAAACAGCTGTTTGTAGCTGTTTGTTCTTACTTTCAGAATAACGTTTAAAAACCTTGAAAATTATAAACCGATTGTAATTATTAAGGGTTTCTTCTTGAAGTTAATTTCTTTTATGGGTTTTTAATTCAAAATCAATTGTTTAGTATTTCTTATCTAGAAGGTTACTAAAGTTTGAAAAATCGTCGCTTTCTGCCATTTGTTTAATTTTATCGGCATCAAAATTTCCTTTTAGATACAAAAGCGAATTATTGGTACCGCTACTGTTGTGAAGAATAATCTGCTTAATGGTATTTCCATCTTCTTTTACGGTAAGTAAACTTCTGGAGTCGCTATTATTTTTTCTGAAAATATCTGAATAACCACTTTTGGTAATCTTGTCTATTTCAGTATTGATTTGTTGGTTTCTAAGTGAAGTCGACTCGGGTAAATTCATATATCGAATATCTGATACATTCTTCATCAAATCGCTCATTTCTGGCGACAGATTTCCGAGTAACGAATACATAAATTTTGGCACTTGTACTGCCGTTACATTGGTGTCGTTTTTATGAGCATCGTAAAAACTCTCGATACTACTTCCGCAGGAAAAACATAAAGCGATAAGTCCTGTAAATAAAATTTTTCTTAGCATGTTGAAATCTTTTTCTAAAGATAGTAAAAAAATCTATACACATGCATCCCAAATAGGGTCGTTAGGTAGGGGAGCTGTAATTACAATTTCTTCTTTTTTTACAGGATGAATAAAAGAAAGTTTACGAGCGTGTAGATGGATGCTTCCATCTTTATTACTTCGGTCAAATCCGTATTTTAAATCGCCTTTTATAGGACTTCCAATGCTTGAAAGTTGCGAGCGTATTTGGTGATGTCTACCAGTTTCAAGGTCGATTTCAAGCAGATGGTAATTGTTTAAACTCTTTAAAACCGAATAGCTTAAAATTGCTTTTTTGCTATCGGGCACTTCGTTGTTGTGTGCGTACGATTTATTTTGTTTTGGGTTGCGCTTCATCCAATGGACAAGCTTTCCAGAAGGATTTTGTGGTAGGTTTTTTACAACTGCCCAATACGTTTTTTTGGCGTCTTTGTCTTTAAAGAGTTTGTTTAGGCGAGGAAGTGCTTTGGAAGTTTTGGCAAACAAAACAATGCCAGTAGTGGGACGGTCTAAACGATGAACAACACCCAAATACACATTGCCAGGTTTGTTGTATTTGTCTTTTAAATAATCTTTTACAATTTCCGAGAGTGGCTTGTCGCCAGTTTTATCTCCTTGAACAATATCTCCAGCACGTTTGTTAACCACAATAATATGGTTGTCTTCAAAAAGTACTTGTAAATTGTTTTTGTTGGAATGCATAAAGATTATTTGTTACTGTTTTAAACTGAATACAGATTGTCTAAAAGCATTTTTTCAGACAATCTGTATTTTTAATATGATATTAATATTGTTCGTCGTCGCTTGGAAAATTTCTACTTTTTACATCAGCTCCGTATTGCGAAATAGCTTTCGACATTTCTTCGTATAAATTCATGTAACGACGTAAAAAACGCGGATTAAACTCGTGTGTCATCCCCAGTACGTCATGAATTACGAGAACTTGTCCGTCAACACCATTTCCAGCACCAATTCCGATTACAGGAATCGAAACCGACTCGGCTACTTCTTTGGCCAATTTGGCAGGGATTTTTTCAAGAACAATAGCAAAACACCCAGCTTTTTCAAGCATTTTAGCGTCTTCTTTTAGCTTTTCTGCTTCGGCTTCTTCTTTTGCTCTTACGGTGTAAGTACCAAATTTATAAATCGATTGTGGTGTAAGTCCGAGGTGTCCCATAATTGGGATTCCAGCGTGTAAAATTCGTTTAATCGATTCTTTTATTTCTTTTCCTCCTTCAAGTTTTACAGCATGCGCACCGCTTTCTTTCATGATTCTAATTGCCGAACGCAATGCTTCTTTTGGGTCCGATTGGTAACTTCCGAAGGGTAAATCTACAACAACCAAAGCTCTTTGTGCCGCTCGAATTACCGATGATGCATGGTAAATCATTTGGTCTAAAGTAATGGGTAAAGTGGTTTCGTGCCCAGCCATTACATTACTGGCAGAATCGCCAACCAAAATAACGTCAATCCCAGCGCTATCAACAATTTTAGCCATCGAATAATCGTAAGCAGTAAGCATCGAAATCTTTTCGCTGTTTTGCTTCATTTCGATAAGCGACTTTACCGTGACTCTTTTATATTCTTTTTTTGCTACAGACATATCTTCAAGTTTAGGCGATAAAATTACAGTTTTCATTACAGATTACACATGCATATCGTTATTAATTCGATGTTAATTGATTTTTGAATATCTGTAATTTATCAAACCAAGATTAAAATGTCAGGTCGAGTGTAGTTAAGACTCTATTTAAAGGTTAAGCCAAATAACCTCTCGACTTCGCTCGAGGTGACAGTGTATCATAATAGATGGCGAACAATCATACTTGCTATTAATACTGATTTATTTACTTTTGAAAGAAATCAATTCAGCAGAAAGAAAAACCTAACAATTAAATGAAAACTTCAACAATGAAACACTTTTGCTTGTTATTCCTTTTTATAGGAATGCACATAAATGTTACGTATGCACAAACTTCAGAAGAAGCCAATGCAAAGCAAACCATCATTAATTTTTTTGAAGCTTTTCATCGGCAAGATTCAATTGCCATAAAAAAGACTGTTTCGAGCGAGGTGATTATGCAAACAATAGGGAAGGACAAGCAAGGTGTTGAAGTTGTGAAAACTGCCAATTTTTCAAACTTTTTAAAATCGATAGTCGGAATTCCTTCCGAAGAAAAATTTGAAGAAAAATTACTAGATTTTTCAGTACAAGTAGATGGATCGATGGCGCATGCTTGGACACCTTACGAGTTTTGGTATAACGGAACTTTGAGTCATTGTGGCGTAAATTCGTTTCAGCTATTTAAAGAAAAAGGAGTTTGGAAAATAATTTATATTATCGACACACGACGAAAAGACAACTGCCAATAGTTTTGTTTTTTAACGATTTTTTTAATCCAAAAGCAATACATTTGAGCTTCTTATTTGAAAAACTAACTAATAATCTAACTCCATGAAAAATCTCTTTTTTCTATTTTTAATCGTATCCTACAGTTGTACGATTGCACAAGAGTACAATGTTGAAGAACATTACACAAAACAAGAAGTACAAATTACAATGCGCGATGGGGTAAAACTTCATACCACCATTTACAGTCCGAAAGACACTTCAAAAAAATATCCAATTTTAATGCAACGTACGCCATACAGTTGCCAACCGTATGGAGAAAATCAATTTCGTTCTAAAATTGGACCTAACGAAACCATGATGAAAGAAGGGAATATTATTGTTTATCAAGATGTTCGTGGGCGTTGGAATAGTGAAGGAGTTTATGATAATATGCGTGCTTTTATTCCGAATAAAAAGAAAAAAGAGGTCGATGAAGCTTCCGATACGTACGATACAATTGAGTGGTTGGTAAACAACGTAAAAAACACTAATAAAAATGTAGGTGTTTGGGGAATTTCGTATCCTGGATTTTATTCAACATATTCACTTTTAAGTAGGCATCCAAACCTAAAAGCGGTTTCTCCGCAGGCTTGTATTGGCGATTTCTTTTTTGACGATTTTCACCACAACGGTGCTTATTTGTTGAGTTATTGGCGTGCAACTGCTCTTTTTGGATATGAAAAATCGGAGCCTACAACAGAGAGTTGGTATAATTTTCCAGACATAAAAACTCAAGACCAGTATCAGTTTTTCTTGGATGCAGGTCCGCTTTCTAATCTTGATACTTATTACAAAGAAGACAATGTTTTTTGGCAACAATTAAAAGACCATCCAAATTACGACGAGTTTTGGAAGTCTCGTGGAATCATTCAACATTTAGAAGATATTCAGCCAGCAACAATGGTTGTGGGAGGATGGTTTGATGCGGAAGATTTATACGGACCGCTATCGACATACAAAAAGATTGAAAGCACTAGTAAAAACTACAACACCATTGTAATGGGACCTTGGAGTCATGGCGATTGGGCACGTACTAAAAAACGTCAGGCAATTGGGAATGTGTATTTTGGAGACGATATTTCTAAGTTTTTTCAAGAAGAAATCGAAACGAAGTTTTTTAATCATTTCTTAAAAGAAAATGGAAAAGGTAACTTAGGACTTCCAGAAGCGTATGTATATGATACAGGCTTAAATAAATGGGAAACTTATGATGTATGGCCTCCAAAAAATATTACAGAAAAGGCGTATAGTTTAGGACAAAACCAAACAATGGGTGAAATGATGACGCTTCAATATTCATTTGAAGAATTTGTGAGCGACCCTAAAAAACCTGTTCCATATAGCGAGGATATTAAAATGGTTTTTACACCTAGAAAATATATGACAGACGACCAACGTTTTGCAGCTAGACGTCCAGATGTATTGGTTTTTGAAACTCCAGTTTTAGAAGAAGATATGACAGTTATTGGTGATATTTTAGCAAAATTAACGGTTTCTACTACGGGAACTGCTGCCGATTGGGTTGTGAAAATTATTGATGTTTTCCCAGAAGATGCTGAAGATTTTGAAGAAACACAAGATTACTTAAAAATGAGTAATTACCACATGATGGTACGTAGCGAAGTAATGCGTGGACGTTTTAGAAATAGCTTTGAAAACCCAGAGCCTTTTGTGCCAAACGAAGAAACGAAGGTAAATATCAAACTTCAAGATGTGTACCACACCTTTAAAAAAGGACACAAAATGCAGGTGCAAATTCAAAGTACGTGGTTTCCTTTAATCGATATCAATCCGCAAACCTATGTGGACAATATTTTTAAAGCTAAAAAAGAGGATTTTCAGAAACAAACACATCGCGTTTACAATTCATCTAAAATAGAATTTAAAGTTTTAGATTAACTAGAACTTGATGTTGATTGATAAAACATTCGTTTTCAGCGCATTGAAAATAAGTCAACATCTGATAAATACTATTATTTAAACCCTTATTTATTGAGAAAACTGCAAATAAGTTTCTCTAAAAATTATATATTCGCAATCAAACTTAAACTAGATACGGCATGGCAATACTTTCCTTTGTAGGATTTACACTTCTTGTTGCAATAATTGCATATTTTGCTACAAAGAAGACAAACGAAAGCACCTCTGATGGATATTTTCTTGGAGGAAGAAGTTTAACAGCAGGCGTAGTAGCGGGTTCGCTACTCTTAACAAATTTATCAACCGAGCAAATTGTAGGACTTAACGGGTCGGCATATTCCGAAGGAATATCTGTTATGGCATGGGAAACCCTTGCTGCACTTGCAATGGTGGTAACCGCAATTTTTTTATTACCTAAATATTTAAAAGGCGGACTCACAACGGTACCTCAATTTTTGGAAACACGTTATGATAAAGGAACCAAAACTATTGCTTCTGGACTTTTCTTACTGGGGTATGTTGTCATCTTTTTACCAATCGTTTTATACTCGGGTTCTTTGGCAATTTCAACCATGTTTAACATCCCAGAACTATTAGGAGTTTCTCTTGGAACTTCTATTTGGATTTGTGTTTGGGGAATTGGAATTATAGGTTCTATTTACGCCATTTTTGGTGGACTAAAAGCCGTTGCAGTTTCCGATACTGTTAATGCAATTGGTTTACTTATTGGTGGATTAATGATTCCTGTTTTTGGATTGATGCTTATTGGAGATGGTTCTGTTACCGATGGAATTTCTACGTTGGTTGCTGAAGCTCCAGAAAAGTTTAAATCGATGGGAGGACCAACAAATTCAGTGCCTTTTAGTACAATTTTTACAGGGATGATGCTGGTGCAACTTTTCTATTGGGGAACCAACCAAGCTATTATCCAACGTGCTTTAGCGGCCAAAAACCTAAAAGAAGGACAAAAAGGATTACTATTGGCAGCCTTTATCAAAATTTTAGGGCCACTTATCGTGGTACTACCTGGAATTATTGCATATTATATTTTTGGGCCAGATTTGGAAACTCCAGATCAAGCTTATCCATTATTGGTAAATAAAGTACTTCCAACGGCCTTACTTGGCTTTTTTGCAGCTGTGCTTTTTGGAGCGATTTTGAGTTCGTTTAACAGTGCTTTAAACAGTTCTGTTACTTTGTTTAGTATAGATTTTTATAAAGAATATATCAATAAAGAAGCTTCGGAAATTACTGTAATTAAAAACGGGAAATACTTCGGAATTGTATTAGCAATTGCAGCAATGCTTATCGCACCTTTTATCGCTAATGCACCAAACGGATTGTTTGGATATTTACAAGAAGTAAACGGTTGTTATAGTATCCCAATTCTTACAATTATCGTGGTAGGATATACTACCAAACGTGTTCCTGCAATTGCTGCGAAAGTAGGAATTATTTCTGGATGTGTTTTGTACATTATTAGTCAGTTTATTGTTAAGCCACTTGTTGCTAGTAATGCTATAGAAGCGGCTAAAGCTTCAGGAATTACAGACGCAGATAAACTTGCAGAAATAGGTACACTTGCTTATCCGCATTACCTGCATGTAATGGCAATTTTATTTGTTATTAATATTATTATCATGCTTATTATCGGAAAAATAGCGCCAAGAGAAACCGATTTCGAATTAGAGTACACGCAAAAAGTAAGTATCGAACCTTACAAATATTTAATTCCAGTTGGAGTTGCTATTTGTTTAATGGTGATAGGTATTTATGCATATTTTGCTTAGTCTATAACCTGATTTACAACATATTTAAAAGCGGAAAACTTAATTGTTTTCCGCTTTTTTGTTTTTACAGATGTTTTAAATAATCGATATTTTGTAGAAAAAATTCGTAACTTTAATACGTTAACGTGAGTTCGACATAAGAATGATGTATATATGATAAAATTGACCTATTAAAAAAGTATAGAAAATCAAGGAAGCAGTGAGGGGTGATAGATTAAAAGCTGTTTGAGCGGAGCGAGTTCTTTTAATCTGTGGCGGGTGTTTCCGTAGATTTTTATTACTTTTTTAATCAGTCTTGACTTTTTTGTTTCGTTTTTGTGTCAAGACAAAAATGAAAGCATTGTTAAATGAAATAAATAGCTATGTTACGAAAAGTTTTTGGAAGTGCTGTATTTGGTATCGAAGCTACAATAATTACTGTTGAAGTAAATATAGACAAAGGCATTGGGTATCATTTGGTGGGATTGCCAGACAATGCTATCAAAGAAAGTAATTACCGTATTGCTGCGGCGTTGCAACACAACGGATACAAAATCCCTGGAAAGAAAATTACTATCAATATGGCTCCTGCGGATATGCGCAAAGAAGGGTCGGCATACGACTTAACTTTGGCAATGGGAATTTTAGCAGCGTCTGAGCAAATAAAAGCTGATAACTTAGCAGATTATTTAATCATGGGTGAACTCTCCTTAGACGGCACTTTACAACCCATAAAAGGCGCATTGCCAATTGCTATTAAAGCAAAAGAAGCAGGCTTTAAAGGTTTTATTTTACCTGCGGAAAATGCCAAGGAGGCTGCCATTGTATCTGGATTGGAAGTTTATAGCGTAACCGATATCAAAGAAGTAATTGCTTATTTTAATGAGAACACGCCTTTACAACCTACGGTTGTTAATATAGCTGATGAATTTGCCAAAGCACTCGAATTTCCAGAGTTTGATTTTGCCGATGTAAAAGGGCAGGAGAGCATCAAAAGAAGTATGGAAATTGCCGCTGCTGGCGGACATAATATTATTTTAATTGGTCCTCCAGGTTCTGGGAAAACCATGCTTGCCAAGCGCTTGCCGTCTATTTTGCCACCCATGACACTCGACGAAGCGCTCGAAACAACCAAAATTCATTCGGTTACGGGAAGAACAATTAATAGCGGAATTATGAATGCGCGTCCGTTTCGGAGTCCGCATCACACTATTTCCGATGTTGCACTGGTGGGCGGTGGTGCTTATCCAC
This sequence comes from Joostella sp. CR20, assembly GCF_038433465.1. Classification (NCBI taxonomy): domain Bacteria; kingdom Pseudomonadati; phylum Bacteroidota; class Flavobacteriia; order Flavobacteriales; family Flavobacteriaceae; genus Joostella; species Joostella sp. CR20. Next base: position 61,284 of record NZ_JAESVF010000007.1, read on the forward strand.
AGCCTGGCGAAATATCGATGGCGCACAACGGCGTTTTGTTTTTAGATGAATTACCCGAATTTAAACGCAGTGTTTTGGAGGTTATGCGCCAACCGTTGGAAGATAGAGAGGTTACCATTTCGAGAGCTAAATTTACCGTTACGTATCCGTCGAGTTTTATGTTGGTGGCTAGTATGAATCCGAGTCCAGGCGGATATTTCAACGACCCCGATGCTCCCGTAGCGACTTCGCCTGCCGAAATGCAACGTTATTTGAGTAAAATTTCTGGTCCGTTGCTCGACCGAATTGATATACATATTGAAGTAACTCCTGTGCCGTTCGAAAAACTTTCCGAAGAAAGAAAAGGAGAACGTAGCACTATTATTCGGGAGCGGGTGAATAAAGCCAGAAGGATACAAACAAACAGGTTTGAGAAATTGCCAAACATTCATTACAACGCACAAATGAATACCAAACAAATCCGAATGTACTGCCAACTGGATGAAGCTTCATTACAATTGCTTAAAAGCGCAATGGAACGTTTAAATTTATCGGCTAGAGCCTACGACCGTATTTTAAAAGTAGCACGTACGATTGCCGATTTAGAAGAAGCCGAACAAATAAATGGCACGCATATTAGCGAAGCTATTCAGTATAGAAGTTTGGATAGGGAGGGTTGGCTTAGCTAAGTTGCTTGTTTTACAAAGAATTTACTCAGATAATTTAGCGATTTATAAAACTTACTGTATATTTATTCTGAATGATTGAAGCTTAATCTTTTACAGAAAATATGACAGAAATAAATATCAATTGCGATGTAGGTGAGGGGTTTCAAAACGAAGCCGACTTGATGCCGTACATCCAATCGTGTAATATTGCTTGTGGTGGCCATGCTGGCGATGCTCATTCTATAGCCGAAGTTGTAGCTATTGCGCAACAAAATAAGGTGGCTATTGGAGCGCATCCGTCGTATCCAGATGTTGAAAATTTTGGTCGGGTGTCTATGAAGCTTTCCGAAGAAAAATTATTAGCAACCCTACAAGCGCAATTACAATTATTTGAAAACGTACTTTCTCAACAAAATGCTGTTTTTCATCATATAAAACCACACGGCGCACTGTATAACGATTTGGCAAAAGATGAAGTTTTATCAACTGTATTTTTAAAGGCTGTACTTCCGTATAAAAAAAGTGTAGCACTGTACGCTCCTTATAAAAGTGCTATTGCGCGAAAGGCTTTGCAAAACGGATTCAGAATTTTTTATGAGGCTTTTGCCGACCGTGCTTATAACGACGATTTGTCGTTGGTAAGTAGAACCAAACCCAATGCTGTTTTAACTGATAAACAAGCTGTGTTACAGCAAGTTTTACAAATTGCTACGCAAGAAGAAGTTACAACCTATCAAAACACAAAAGTACCGCTAGAAGCTAGTACATTTTGCGTGCATTCTGACACCGAAAATGCGGTGGACATTGTAAAATATTTACACCAAAACAAACAAACTGTTACTCTTGGATAAGTTTAAAATTGAATACCGACCGTACGGCAATAAAGCTTTATTGATGGAATGGCCCCGCACTGTGAGTGAGGCTATTTTAAAAGATATATTGAAGTTTAAAAGTGTTATTGCTAAAGAAATAGAAAATGTAGAACTCATACCTGCCTACAATTCGTTAACGCTTATTGCTACGCAAAATATCGAGTTTTCAAAGTTAATAGCTCATTTAAAGACACTGTATAAACTAAATTATACGCAGGAAGATATCGAACGGAAATTATGGCATATTCCTGTGTGTTACGACCTCGATTTTGGAATTGACATGGAAGCTTTTTCGTTGGAAAAAAAACTAGCAATCGATGAAATTATTGAATTGCATACAGCGCCTTTGTACACTATTTACTGCATTGGTTTTTTACCTGGATTTATGTATTTGGGCGGACTTTCTAAAACTTTACATCATCCCAGACGTAAAGAACCGCGCTTACACATTCCGCAGGGTTCTGTAGGGATTGGAGGTGAGCAAACAGGTATTTATCCGCAGGAATCGCCAGGAGGTTGGAATATTATTGGCAACTCGCCAGTAAAAGTATTTAACCCAAGCAACGAGCCACCATGTGGGGTGCAAGTGGGCGATAAAATTAAATTTTACCCCATCAATAAAGACGAGCACGAACTTATTACCATTCAGGTAGATGCTAAAATTTTTCACCTTAAAACCTACGAGCTAGATGATACAAATACTTAATCCAGGATTTTATACTACCATTCAAGATTTAGGACGTTTTAGCTATCGTGATAAAGGAGTGCCTGTAAGTGGAGTGATGGATGCTATTTCGGCGCAATTTGCCAATAAGTTATTGGGAAATTCTAAAAACTCGGCAGTACTCGAAATAACAATGGTTGGCCCCGAATTACTCTTTGAGACCGAAACGCTTATTGCCATTAGTGGCGCAATTTTGTCGCCTAAACTTAATGGAAAACCTATTTTTAATGATGAAGTGTATCATGTTCAAAAAAACGATGTGTTGAGCTTTGGGAAATTAAAAAGCGGGTTTCGGTGTTATTTGGCGGTACAAGGTGGTTTTAAAACCGAAACAGTGTTGGGAAGCAAATCGTGGTATGTATCGCTTACCGAATTTTCGTATTTGCAAAAAGAAAAAACCTTAGAAATTGCCAAACGCAAGGAACATAAAATAAAAGCCCATTTGCCAGGTATGGACCACGATTTTAACCAAAAAGAACTCGAAGTTTACAAAGGGCCAGAATTCAACTTACTTACCAAAGAGCAAGAACAGCAAGTGTTGAGTGGCATTTTTAATGTTGCCAAAGAAAACAATAGGATGGCATATCAGCTAAAGCAACATTTGTATCCGCACTCGTATTCTATTTTAACCTCGGCAACACTTCCAGGAACGGTGCAACTTACGCCTTCGGGGAAACTTATTGTGTTAATGAAAGACGCTCAAACAACGGGCGGATATCCACGAATTTTACAACTTACAGAACAAGCAATTGCTTTGTTGGCTCAAAAACGTACTGGCGACGAACTTATTTTTACACTCATAGCATAAACTTCTTCGCAAATAAGCATTAAAATATCATCTTGTGGGAGTGCTTTTGCTACTTTAAACGCTTTTTCTTTAAAGCTGTCGTGGTTGATAAAAAGCGCCCATAAATTGGTAGCCATTTCGGTGAAGTTTTTCGGCGGAACCGAAGTTATAATATTGCTGTCGTAGGCAGTAAATATTAAGGTTTTAATAATATTTCTAGCGGTATTAATTTTGGTTTCTATGGGTTTTAATACCTCACTTACCGTTTGTGTAATGTTGGGGATAAGCGCCGATGTTGTATCGAGTTGGTATTTTTTCTGCGGAATACGTTGGTCAATAGCTGTGCGCGCATTGAGCAATTCGATGCGGTAAGTAGCTATGGTTGTAAATGCTGAAATTTGATTTCTACGGAAAATATCTTCTATTTCATTTAAAAACACATACAAAGCATCTGGCGCACTTCCGTCGTCGTTATCGAGCAATAGCTGTATTTTTCCTACCGAATGCGTTGTTTTTGTGTGTATATGATGGTACACATCGAGGTATGAAATAGTTGGTAACATAGCATTTTATTTTGTTGCAAGTTGCTGAAAATTAAGCGATTTGAAAAGGGGAAAATACCGTTTTTTGTTTTTTTAGTTTGAAGTCTTTAGTTTTTGGTTTTTAGTTTGAAGTTTCTTGTTTCGTCATTTCGACAGAGTGAGGCAACGAACGACGAGAAATCACATTACGTAAGGTTTTTTGGTTTTAGGTTTTTAGTTTCAAGTTTCTTGTTTCGTCATTTCGACAGAGCGAGGCAACGAGCGACGAGAAATCGCATTATGAAGGGTTTTAGGTTTTGGTTTTTTTGTTTGAAGTTTCTTGTTTCGTCATTTCGACAGAGTGAGGCAACGAGCGACGAGAAATCGCATTACGAAGGGTTTTAGGTTTTAGGTTTTTGGTTTGAGGTTGCAAAGATGCAGAGGTGCAGAGGGACAAAGTTTCAACCGAGAAACCCTTAACTATTTTACTTATTTACTCTTTCACTTCTTTTAAACAATTAACCGATTCAACGATTCAACAGGATGTGATACCTCGACTCCGCCTGTCTGCCGACAAAGGCAGGCTCGGTATGACTATTTATTTTCAATTGTCATTTCGACAGAGCGAGGCAACGAGCGACGAGAAATCGCATTATGAAGGGTTTTTGGTTTTGGTTTGAGGTTGCAAAGTTTCAAAATTGCAAAGTTGCAAAGGGACAAAGTTTCAATCGAGACAACCTTAACTTATTACCTCATTAACTTTTTCACTTTTCTAATAAGATGCGATACCTCGACTCCGCTCGGTATGACAGTTAGAAAGAAGGTTGTAATCGAGAAAACCTTAACTCATTAGCTCATTAACTCTTTCACTTCTCTTAAACAATTAACCGATTCAACAATTAAACAATTCAACAGTTAATCAATTAACTTTTTCATTTAAAAAAAACAATCAAGGTCTTTATAGATAGAAATAGCATTTCATCAAAAAAAATAAAAACGATATAAAAACTAAAAATAAAAATATCTATTTTAGTAAACGAAAGAAAAACCTTAACAATACCAACTGAAAAATGGCACAAAAACCTAAAAAATGCATTACGCATAAAAAGGCGTTAAAACTACAAGAAAAGTACGCTAAAACTATCGAGAAAACCCTTAAAAAAGAATACGGCAAAGACTTTGCAAGCCAATTTTGGTGGTCTGTAGAGGAGTTGGAGGAGTATATTGCTTATTTTAAGCAAGAAGCCAAAGACAAAGGTTATACCGATTTAGGCTTACGTTTTTCCTTAGGGAAATACGAAGACGACGACAAAGACGGAAACCTCTCGGGCTTTATTATGCCAACGGGCGTAAAAACTACTAAGGCACTTGCCGACGACCCCGAAATGATTGAGGACGTAGATTCTTATAATGATTCTATGACAGGGTGGCCACCAGCTTAGATATACCAGATGTTGTACTTACGAATTTTAATTTTTTTACTCATACTGGCTACCACTGTGGTGGCTGGTATGAGCTTTAAAAAGTACCAACATACCCCAAATCGAATTATTTTTTATTTGTTACTATGTACTGTTTTTACAGAGTTTGTAGGACATTTATATGCCTTCTTTTATTATTTTCCTAATGCTGAAATAACCATTCTTACAAAAAAATATTTTCCCAATAAAAATTATTGGATATATAATATTTTTAGGATTCTTACCTTTTATTTATACCTGTATTATTTTTTAAAAACGCTCCGTTTGCCTTTACACAAAACCATTGTAAAATGGCTTTTTGCAATATATACCTCCTGTATCATTGCCAATTTCTGGATGATTGAAAACACTTTTTTTGAAAAAAATATGATGTTTGTACGGTTTTTTGGAGGTATAGGCTTGCTCTTAGGTGCATTTTTGTATTTCCGAGAGGTGTTTTTATCAGAAAAAATAATAAATGTGTATCATCGGTTATCGTTTTGGGTCATTACAGGCTCTATGTTTTATTATTTAATAACAGTACCTATTATAATTTTCGATAAGTTTTTGTACGACCATCAAGATATTTATTTAAGTATTTTAGTGTGTTGTAATATAGTCCTTTATGGAAGTTTTATAATAGGGTTTATAATTCATAGGAGACGGAGTAATAACGCAGAAAACAGTAAATTGCAACCAAACAGAGGTTAACTTTTCAGTTTAAATAATCATTCCTATGGAAAGTAGAGAAGTACTTATTGGGGTTATTGTGTACGGAAGTCTGGTTGTATTACTGGTTACACTGATAGGAATTATTTCGTTTTTATTTTATCAGAAAAGCAGAAACAAACTTTTAATACAACGCGCAGAAGAGCGTCAAAAATTTCAGCAAGAATTAACGCATGCACAGGTAGAAATGCAAGAGCAAACCTACCGAAATTTAAGTTGGGAGTTGCACGATAACATTGGGCAATTGCTCTCTATAGCCAATCTCGAGGCAAACAGGTTGCGTTTTAGTCTTGATAAAGACGAGCAATTGAGTTACCAAGAGTTGCGCAATGTACTACGGCAAGGTGTTAACGAAGTCCGTTTATTATCGCACGCTTTAAATGCCGATGTGGTTTCGAGAGCGGGCTTAAAAACTTCTTTAGAAAACGAGTTAGAACGCTTTAAAAGACTCAACTTTTTGGAAGTAGATTATAAACTGAAAGGAACTCCTTTTGAAGTAGATAGCAAACACGAACTGATTATTTTTAGAATTTTTCAAGAGTGTTTTTCCAATGTGGTAAAGTACTCCAAAGCCACCAAATTAAAAATCGATTTGGAATATCATCCTTCAGAAATAATAATTAAAGTAGCCGATAACGGAATAGGTTTTAATACTGAAGAAGAAAAATCGGGCTCAGGAATGTTAAATATGCAAAACCGAGCCAATCTTATCGGTGCAAATTTATTGATTGAAAGTAAAATAAATGAAGGAGTTTCTGTAACTTTGACGTATCCAACCAAGCTAAACTCGTAATGAAAAAGTATACTATTGCCATTGTAGACGACCATTTATTATTTGCAAAATCCTTATCCTCTTTAGTAGAATCGTTTCAAAAATATGAAGTTACCTTTCATGCTGCAAACGGACAGAGTTTTATAAATACCATACAACACAAACCTTTACCAGATATCGTTTTAATGGATATTAATATGCCACAAATGAATGGTATCGAAACCATGAAATGGCTTAAAAAACACCATCCAAAACAAAAAGTATTGGCACTTTCGATGGACGATAACGAAACTACCATTATCCAAATGCTGTGCCATGGCGCCAAAGGTTACATTTTAAAAGATATTCATCCCGATTTTTTTGAGCGCGCCTTAAACGATGTGATTGAAAAAGGGTTTTATTATTCTGATATGATTACCGACGACCTTATGGATGCAGTGATGCGAGAAGAAGCCAACCCATCTGAAAATTTAATCAAACCTCGTGAAGCAGAATTTTTAAGGCATGCCTGCTCTGAAATGACGTACAAAGAAATTGCCTCGCTTATGAATCTTTCTCCAAAAACCATAGACGGCTACCGCGAAAGTTTGTTTTATAAACTCAACCTTAAAAGTAGAGTAGGACTGGTTCTTTACGGCATCCGAAATAGGTATGTTGAGATTTAGAATTTTTAGTTTTTGGTTTGAAGTTTCTGGTTTTAGGTTTTGGGTTTGAGGTTTTGGGTTTTTGGTTTGAAGTTGCAGAGAGACAAAGTTTCAACTGAGAAAACCTTAACTTATTACCTCATTAACTCTTTCACTTTCCTTATTTCGTCATTTCGACAGAGTAAGGAACGAACGACGAGAAATCGCATTATGAAGGGTTTTTGGTTTGAGGTTTTTTGTTTGAGGTTTCAAAGGTGCAGAGAGACAAAGTTTGAATCGAGATACCTTAACTTATTTACTTTTTACAATTCTCTTATTTCGTCATTTCGACAGAGTGAGGAACGAACGACGAGAAATCGCATTAGGAAGGGTTTTAGGTTTCTTGTTTTGTCATTTCGACAGAGTGAGGCAACGAACGACGAGAAATCTCATTAGGAAGGGTTTTAGATTTTTGGTTTTTAGTTTGAAGTTTCAATGGTGCAAAGGTGAAAAGAGACAAGGTTTTAAACGAGAAAACCTTTACTTTTTACCTCTTTCACTTATTTTAAACAATTAACCGATTCAACACTTCAACAAGATGAGATACCTCGACTTCGCCTGTCTGCCGACAAAGGCAGGCTCGGTATGACTTCAAATTATCAATTCTCAATTAATATTTATCAATTAAAAATTCTCACTCCCCATAATATTCCAACAAATCTTGAAGTTTTTCGATAGAATCGTCGAGACCACCGTTGCGGTTACGCAATAGCCAAGTCTGTTTTTGGTTTTCAATAATCGGTGCAAGTTCGTTTGCTAAAGCTTCTTTTTTTGCTGTTGGAATGTTTTCGGTGGCATAGTTTTTAGCTTTTAGTCTGGCTTCTCCCAAATGAGCGCCATGCAATGCAAGTGCCGAGGCTTGTTTGAGTTCGGCAATTACAATATCGGCATCTTTGGCGGTCGGTTTTCCTTGTGCTAAAATTGCCAAAGCCTTGTTGATTTCTTCTTCCGAAGCTTTTAAACCTTTTATCGTTAAATGTTTTGTTTGGTAATGTCCTTTCATTGTCCATCTAAAGCGACGCAACATCAAATGAAAAGCATTGGCATTTCCTGCAGGAATATCGGCTTTTAAATACGCATCGCCCAACATAAGTACAGCTTTGCCTGTGTTTCCTGTAGCATCTTCAAAAACATATTCATTCAGTAAAAACTCTAAGTTATCGACGGTGTTTTCGTTGTAATTCCACGAATATGAAGCGCCCAATAAAAAAGGAGCATAGCTAACAGATAGCGGTTGAAAGTGTCCGAAATCTCCCCAATTGGTGTTTAGAAAACCTTTTGCGCCATTTTTATAACCTTCTAGTGCCGCATTTTTTAAATTCTCGAAAGCGTTCGAATTCCGCCCGATTTCCGAACGCCAAGAAGAAGTACCAGGACACACGTAAAAGTCGAGTCCTGCTTCTTTAAATTTCGGTAAGTTTTCATCAAAAGGATAAGTAGCATCGTAGCCCCAAACTACGGCTGTCATATTTTTCGGAATATCTTTAATCAGTTCTGGATGATTTAAAATAATATCGCCCCAAAACTGTGCTTGGTAGCCTTGTTTATTTACTTCGTCGTTGAGTTGTGTAAGGTAATTTAAGTAGACTTGTCCTTTTCCGAGTTTCTCACAAGCATCTTTCGATTTTCCGAGGCAAAGTTCCACAGTTTCATCGCCACCAATATTAAAATATTTACTCGAAAAGTTAGGCAGTAACTCTTCGTACAAGCTCTTCATCAATTCAAAAGAAGCAGGGTCGGTAGGGTTTAAACTTGTGCGTTTGCGTTTTCCCCAAACAGTTTCGCAATCGTCGGGACATTCAGCCAAATCCAAATACGTATCGTGCTTCAGCCAATTTTCCATATGTCCAAACGAATTTTGATTCGGCACCAAATCGATATGGCGTTGGGTACAGTACGCATCGAGTTGCCTAATTTCTTCCGCAGTAAAAGGACTCGCATTTTTCCAAACCTCTTCGTGGTCTTTATAAGCAAACGTATGTTCGATATACAATTGTAATTCGTTAATTTTCCAAGTCGCCAATTTATCGATAAGTTGGTAGAGCGTTTCCATGGTAGGCACCTTATCGCGACTTACATCGAGCATTACGCCACGACGTTCAAAATTTGGCCAGTCGGTAATTGTTAGGCAAGGCAACGCTTTTTGTTGGTCTGCCGAGTAGGTAAGGAGTTGTAAAAGTGTTTGTTTTCCGTAGTATAAACCCGCCAAATTTTGCCCAGTAAGTTGGATGCTGTCGGTACTTATTTTTAGCGAATATTCCTGCGGTCGTAGGTTGAGTGAATCGATACTGAGATTGATGTATAATTTTGAAAAGCCAACTTTTTCAGCAATATCCATACTGCCCACAAAATCGTTATTGATTCCTAAACTGATGAGTTTTTGAAGTTGCGTAGCATTTGCAGGAGTCAACACAGTGCAGGAGTCGGAAACCGTAATCTTTTGAGGCGGATTGATAAGATAGTTTTGTATAGTTTGCGCCGTAGCGCTGTATATGGTAAGACAGAAAAAAAGGCCGTAAATAATACTTTTCATATAAAAAAATTAAATAGTTCTGAAAGATACTAATAAATTTAAAATGAAGATTGAGCTGTGTTTGGAGGATGAATTTTGCATATTTATAATAGAGAGAAATTGAAGAAGGCGTTACTATGGCACGGGTATTGCCTATACAAGTTGATTAAAATGTTAATTGTTGTGTAGAGCGAGTAAAATAGCAGTAAAAAAGACAATTAACTTTCTACAGAAACTGAAAAATAATATCCATTCTGTGTGACAGAATGACTTAAAAAATACTATGAGTAATAATAAATTTTTGAATATGGACAGTTTGTCATTGCAAAATATTGACGATGACGCCGAATTGATTCCGTTGATGACTCCAGAAGATGAGGAGGAAATAAATAATGAAGTTTTACCAGAAACGCTTCCAATTTTACCATTGAGAAATACAGTGCTTTTTCCAGGTGTGGTAATTCCGATTACGGCGGGAAGAGACAAATCGATTAAACTGATAAAAGACGCTTCTAACGGAAGTAAGGTGATTGGAGTTGTTGCTCAAAAAGACGAAACTGTTGAAGACCCAGCTATTAGCGATTTAAACACAACGGGAACTGTTGCTAGAATTCTACGAGTTTTAAAAATGCCCGATGGAAATACAACAGTAATTATACAAGGGAAAAAGCGTTTTGAAATTGAAGAAATCACTTCGACAGAGCCTTATTTTACTGCAAAAATTAAAGATTTACCAGAAGTAAAACCAGCAAACGATGATGAGGAGTTTCAAACCATTATCGATTCGATTAAAGAGTTGGCATTACAAATTATAAAAGAGAGTCCGAATATTCCTTCGGAAGCATCTTTTGCGATAAAAAATATTGAGAGTAATTCGTTTTTAATCAACTTTATTTCTTCAAATATGAATTTGGAAGTAAAGGACAAACAGCAATTACTTGAAACCCAAAATTTACAAGAAAGAGCGCTTAATACTTTGAAGTACATGAATGTTGAACTTCAGAAGTTGGCGCTTCGAAACGATATACAATCGAAAGTTCGTTCGGATTTAGACCAACAGCAACGCGAATACTTTTTACACCAACAAATGAAAACCATTCAGGAAGAATTGGGCGGGGTTTCTTATGAAGAAGAAGTTGAGCAAATGCGAGAGCGTGCTACCAAGAAAAAGTGGGATGCTAAAGTTAAAGAGCATTTTGACAAGGAATTGGCAAAAATGCAACGTATGAATCCGCAAGTTGCCGAATATTCTATTCAGCGTAATTATTTGGATTTGTTTTTGGACTTGCCATGGAATGAATTTTCAAAAGATAAATTCGATTTAAAACGCGCACAAAAAATATTAGATAGAGACCACTACGGACTCGAAGATGTTAAAAAGCGAATTATCGAATATTTGGCAGTTTTAAAGCTACGTAACGATATGAAATCGCCTATTTTGTGTTTATACGGACCTCCAGGAGTTGGGAAAACCTCTTTAGGGAAGTCGGTTGCCGAAGCCTTAGGGAGAGAGTATGTGCGTATTTCGTTGGGAGGTTTACGCGATGAAGCCGAGATTAGAGGGCACCGTAAAACTTATATTGGAGCGATGCCAGGAAGAATTATTCAGTCGCTTAAAAAAGCAGGAACATCCAATCCTGTGTTTATTTTAGATGAAATAGATAAACTTTCTAGTAGTCATAACGGCGATCCTTCTTCAGCAATGTTAGAGGTATTGGACCCAGAGCAAAACAAAGAGTTTTACGATAACTTTTTAGAAATGGGTTACGATTTATCGAAAGTAATGTTTATTGCTACTGCCAATAATTTAGGTCCAATTCAGCCAGCACTTCGCGACCGTATGGAAATTATCAATGTAACGGGATATACCATTGAAGAAAAGGTCGAAATTGGAAAACGTCATTTACTTCCGAAGCAATTAAAAGAACACGGATTAAAAGCAACCGATTTAAAAGTAGGGAAGAAGGAACTCGAAAAAATTGTTGAAGGTTACACTCGCGAGTCGGGTGTTAGAGGACTTGATAAGCAAGTAGCAAAGATGGTGCGCCACGCAGCAAAATCGATTGCTATGGAAGAAGAATACAATGTAAAAGTTACCCCAGAAGATGTTGTTGAAGTTTTGGGTGCTGCTCGTTTAGAACGCGATAAATACGAAAATAACGATGTTGCCGGAGTGGTAACAGGTTTGGCTTGGACGAGTGTTGGAGGTGATATTTTGTTTATCGAATCGATACTTTCTAAAGGAAAAGGAGCGCTTTCAATTACTGGAAATTTAGGAAAAGTAATGAAAGAGTCGGCTACCATTGCGATGGAATATATCAAATCGAATGCCGAAAGTTTAGGAATTAAACCAGATATTTTCGATAAGTACAATGTGCATATTCACGTGCCAGAAGGAGCAACACCAAAAGATGGTCCAAGTGCCGGAATTACGATGCTTACTTCGTTGGTGTCTTTATTCACTCAGAAAAAAGTAAAGAAAAATATTGCGATGACTGGCGAAATTACACTTCGTGGAAAAGTATTACCAGTTGGAGGAATCAAAGAAAAAATACTTGCGGCTAAAAGAGCTCGTATTAAAGAATTGATTTTATGTAACGAAAACAAACGCGATATTTTAGAAATAAAAGAAGAGTATTTAAAAGGACTGACTTTTCATTATGTAAATGAAATGAGCGAAGTAATTGATATTGCAATCACCGACCAAAAAGTGAAGAACGCGAAGGAGTTGTAGGGAAGAGGTAATTATTAATTTATAATAAGAAGTCATACCGAGCCTGCCTTTGTCGGCAGACAGGCGGAGTAGAGGTACCCCATAAAGTTTAACTGTTGAAGTGTTTAATCGGTTAATTGGATTAATAAGTGAAAAAGTAAAATAGTTAAGATTTTCTCAGTTGAAACTTTGTCTCTCTGCACCTTTGAAACTTTGCAACCTCAAACCAAAAACCTCAAACCAAAAACCTCAAACCAGAAACATCAAACACGAAACGCGAAACAAAAACCTTTAAGGCAATAATAAATAAACAAATGAAAAAAATAACAATCGCAATTGACGGATTTTCATCCACAGGGAAAAGTACCATTGCAAAGCAATTGGCAAAAAAGCTAAACTATGTGTACGTAGACACTGGCGCGATGTACCGAGCGGTTGCATTGTTTGCGCTTAACAATGGTTTTATTTCAGAAAAAGGAGTTGATATAGTTAAGTTGATTGAGAAATTACCAACAATTGATTTGAGTTTTAAACGCAATGAAACTTCTGGAAATGCCGATATGTACTTAAACGGGGAAAATGTAGAAAAGGAAATTCGAACTTTACGCGTGTCGAATGTGGTGAGTACAGTAGCCGCTATTTCTGAGGTTCGAAAAAAGCTAGTAGAACAACAGCAAATAATGGGCGCCGAAAAAGGTGTTGTAATGGATGGGAGAGATATAGGAACTGTTGTTTTTCCTGATGCTGAATTAAAACTGTTTATGACTGCTTCTGCGGAAAAAAGAGCATTCAGAAGATATAAAGAACTTTTAGACGGTGGTGAAAGTGTGGTTTTTGAAGATGTTTTGAAGAATGTACAAAATCGCGACCATATCGATTCAACTCGAGAAGATTCTCCATTATTGCAAGCCCCCGATGCTATAGAATTTGATAATAGTGATATGGGCTTAGAAGAACAATTTGAACGCATCTACAATTTCGCACTTCGAATTATAGAAGCTTAAATATTAAACTTAAAATATTCATTTGAATTTCAGTTATTTAAACTTTCAGTCTAATTATTTGAAAATCAAAAAATAAGTTGTAAATTTGCACTCCTTTTTAGCATACCCAAGAGGGAAAAGGGATTGAAAATCAATTTTTTATATAAACATCTTCTGTGTTTAAATTGTGTTAACCTCTTGATTTAAAGCAGAATACAAATTTTTATCAGCACATGGCTGAAACTAAAGAAAACACAGCAAAAGAAACTGTTTCAAAAGAAGAGTTTTTACAAAATTTCAACTGGCACAACTACCAAGAAGGTATTGATCAAGTTGAAGATGCTAAATTAAAAGAATTCGAAAACTTAGTAGAAGAGAACTTTGTAGATACAGCTGATGAGGAAGTTGTTGAAGGAACTGTAGTTCATTTAACAGACAGAGAAGCGATTATCGATATCAACGCGAAGTCTGAAGGTGTAATCTCTTTAAACGAGTTTCGTTACAATCCAAACTTAAAAGTTGGAGACAAAGTAGAAGTTTTAATCGACGTTCGCGAAGATAAAACTGGACAGTTAGTATTATCTCACCGTAAAGCTAGAACTATCAAAGCTTGGGATAGAGTTAATGCAGCTCATGATAAAGCAGAAATTGTTAACGGTTTTGTTAAGTGCAGAACTAAAGGAGGTATGATTGTAGACGTATTCGGTATCGAAGCGTTCTTACCAGGATCTCAAATTGATGTGAAGCCAATCCGCGATTACGATGCGTATGTTGGTAAAACAATGGAATTCAAAGTTGTTAAAATCAACCACGAATTTAAAAACGTTGTTGTTTCTCACAAAGCGCTTATCGAAGCAGATATCGAAGAGCAGAAAAAAGAAATCATCGGGCAGCTTGAAAAAGGTCAAGTACTTGAAGGGACCGTTAAGAATATTACTTCTTACGGGGTATTCATCGACCTTGGTGGCGTAGATGGTCTTATCCATATTACAGACCTTTCTTGGTCTCGTATCAACCACCCGAACGAGGTTGTTGAGTTAGATCAGAAATTAAACGTTGTAATTTTAGACTTTGATGATAACAAATCTAGAATTCAATTAGGTCTTAAACAATTACAAAAACACCCATGGGAAGCTTTAGGTGAAGACGTTAAAGTTGGAGATAAAGTAAAAGGTAAAGTAGTTGTTATTGCAGATTACGGTGCGTTTATCGAAGTAGCTGATGGTGTTGAAGGATTAATCCACGTTTCTGAAATGTCTTGGTCTACACACTTACGTTCAGCTCAAGATTTCGTAAACGTAGGAGACGAAGTAGAAGCAGTAGTTCTTACTTTAGATAGAGAAGATCGTAAAATGTCTCTTGGAATTAAGCAATTAACTCCAGATCCATGGACTGATATCACTACTAAATACCCTGTAGGTTCTAAGCACACAGGTATCGTACGTAACTTTACAAACTTTGGAGTATTTGTTGAATTAGAAGAAGGAATTGACGGATTGATTTACATCTCTGATCTTTCTTGGACTAAGAAAATCAAACACCCATCTGAATTTGTAAACGTAGGAGACAAATTAGAAGTTGAAGTTCTTGAGTTAGACGTTGACGGACGTAAATTAAGTCTTGGTCACAAACAAACTACAGAAAACCCTTGGGATAAGTACGAAGCAGAATTTGCTGAAGGAACTGTTCACAATGCAGAAATTTCTGAGTTAGTTGACAAAGGAGCTACAATCGAGTTTAACGAAGATATCGTAGCATTTGTTCCTTCTCGTCACTTAGAGAAAGAAGATGGTAAGAAGTTGAAAAAAGGAGATACAGCAGATTTCAAAATCATTGAGTTCAACAAAGAATTCAAAAGAGTTGTAGCTTCTCATACAGCTATCTTCAAAGAAGAAGAAGAGAAAAACGTTAAAGCTGCTGCAAAACGTAGCAACCAAGCAGAGAAAACTACTCTTGGTGATGCTAATGCTGAGCTTCAAGCGTTGAAAGATAAAATGGAAGGGAAAAACTAATTTCTATTTCATTTAAAAATTAAACCCTCCAATTCGGAGGGTTTTTTTATGTCTTATTTTTATGAATGTCCGCAATCTGTCATAATGTACAGTCACCTCGAGCGTAGTCGAGAGGTAATTTGGCTTCACAGCTTTAAATAAGGTCTCGACTACGCCTGTCTGCCGACAAAGGCAGGCTTGACTTGACATTTTAATCTTGGTATGATATTATAGATATTCAATATTTTTTAAATCAGTCTAGACTTTCCTGCCTGCCTTTGTCGGCTCTTAGGTTTGTTTCGTTTTTGTGTCAAGACAAAAATGAAAGAACTAATTAAAACGTTACAGGACGTTACCTCTTAAATATGATTCAACAGAAGTACTACTTTAACGCTTCCTTATAAGTACGTAAACAACGTTCGCGTGCTTCTTTATGATCTACAATTTTTTCAGGATATGTAAGTTCGTTATAATCTTTCACCCAAGTTTGGATGTATTTCAAATCTTTGTCGAATTTTTTAATTTGAGTAGTAGGGTTAAAAATTCTAAAATATGGTGCAGCATCAACGCCACTTCCTGCAGCCCATTGCCAATTCCCAACATTACTACTCAACTCGTAATCGAGTAGTTTTTTGGCAAAATAAGCCTCGCCCCAACGCCAATCGATAAGAAGATGTTTGCATAAAAAACTAGCAACCAACATTCGTACGCGGTTGTGCATATAGCCAGTTTCATTAAGTTGTCGCATCCCTGCATCAACTAGCGGATATCCAGTTTTTCCTTCGCACCATTTTTTAAATTCTGTTTCGTTATTTCTCCATTGAATACGGTCGTATTTTTCACGGAAGGCATTGTGTGTGGTTTTTGGAAAATGCCATAAAATTTGCATAAAAAACTCCCTCCATATCAATTCATTAAAAAAAGCTTCCCCTTTGTTTACAATTGTTTTTTTTATGATACTTCGGATGCTTACAGTGCCAAACCTTAAATGAACGCTTAAATTGCTAGTAGCATTTTCCGCAGGAAAATCTCTTGTGTCTTTGTAATTGCTGATGAGTTTTTCTGAAATATCGTAGTCTTTCACACTGATGGCCGATTTTTCAAAACCAATTTCTTCTAAAGTGAGTTGTGGAAGTTTTGTATTTTTATAAAAGTTTCGAAATTGATTTTCAGTATCACTTTCAGTTAATAATGAAGTTTTAAACGTAGCTTTCCATTTTTTCATGTACGGCGTGTACACTACGTAAGGATCGCCGTCGTCCTTTACAATCTCGTCTTTTTCAAATATTACTTGATCTTTATACGTTTTAAATTCAATTTCATTTTCTTTTAAAAACTCAGCTATTGCTTGGTCTCTTTTTCGTGCATAAGGTTCGTAATCGTGGTTGGTGTAAACAGCCTCAATTTTGTATTCAGCAATTAAATTTTTAAAAACATCAAGCGGGGAGCTGTAGTAAAGTGCAATCGAACTTTGATGCTTTTCTTGTAGTGTACTTCTGAGTTTTTGGAGTGTTTCATAAATAAGAGTAACGCGAGCATCGTCTTTTGGAAGTTCGGTTAAAATGTCTTTGTCGAATATAAAAATAGGTAAAACAGGAAGTTTACTTTGTAATGCTTTATTTAGTGCTGTATTATCGTCAATTCGTAAGTCTCTTCGGAACCAAAATAGAGCAATGGGAGTTTTCATTTGTAGGCGGATGTTATTTCTGTTTAATAAAATCAGTATAAAATTAAACAAAATTAAATTGGCAATCGATTCTTTTTAAGGTTTCATTAACAATTAGAATCTAGTTAATATGTAAATTCGTGGAGATTCTAACTAATTAATAGATTAAAATGAAAAAACTTTTCCTTTCTGCATTTGCGCTTTTAGCGATAAATTTTGCGAGCGCACAAATTACAACACCACAACCTAGTCCGACTTCAAAGTTGGAGCAAAAAGTTGGATTAACCGACGTTACTGTTGCGTATTCACGACCATCGATGCGTGGACGTGCAGTGTTTGGAGACTTGGTTCCTTATGGAGAAATCTGGAGAACTGGAGCAAACCAAAACACGATAGTTACTTTTAGTGACGATGTTAAAATAGGAGGTTCTACCGTAAAAAAAGGAAGCTATGCTTTGTACACCAAACCAAATCAAGGAAGTTGGGAAGTGTATTTTTACACAGATACAAACAACTGGGGAAATCCAGAAAAATGGGATGATAGCAAAGTAGCGGCAAAGCTTACAGCCGAAACGTATCAATTACCTTTTGAAGTTGAAACTTTTACAATTGATGTAGATAATTTAACAAACAATGGCGCTTCTTTAGGGATTTTATGGGAGAACACGTATGTAGAAGTGCCTTTTGAAGTTCCAACTTCAGAAAAAGCAACTGCGAGTATTGAAAAAGTAATGGGAGGTCCACAAGCTGGCGATTATTATGCTGCTGCAGTTTACTATTTACAAGAAGATAAAAATTTAGATCAGGCGCAAGAGTGGATTGATAAAGCTATTTCAATGCAAAAAGAGCCACCGTTTTGGATGCTTCGTCAAAAATCGTTAATTCAAGCTAAAAATGGTGATACCAAAGGAGCTATTGCTACCGCTAAACAATCGTTGGCAGCAGCAGAGAAAGCAGGAAACAAAGATTATATCAAGCTAAATCAAGATTCAATATCAGCTTGGGAAGCACAATAAACAATCAATTTTGAAATATTTTTCTGTAAAATGTTTTTTCAGCAAAAAAAATATTCATAATATTGAAGTATGAACAAACAACTAATTAACATCGTTTCTATTCAAGTCGCAGTGATTATTTCATTGGGATAGGGAAGGATGTGATTATAATATAACAAAGCCTTCCTATTTTCGGAAGGCTTTTTTTATTGCCAAATTTTATGAAATATATAAAAGTCATTAGCAGCGTCATTATTATTAATTCAACTTAAGTTGATATGATTCTGTATGTATAAAAAGGACTTGTATCAATGTTGATGCAAGTCCTTTTTCTTTTTATACGCTGAATTTAGACGCTATATTTTGAAAGAAATAGATTAAAAATCATAAAAAATTACAGTTGAATGTCCTAAAAAAATGCATTTAACTTACTGAAAAACATATAATTAACTGTTAATGATTGCAATTGAATTTAAAGTTAAAAGATAAATACAGGAAAAATTAGAAAAACATTAATATAATTTTGAATATCATTAAATAATACTCGAAAATTTAACATATAAAGTGAATTTAAAAAAATTTAGTTACCAAGTTACACAAGACCCAACGCTACCAGCAGCACAAGCCATGTTGCATGCTTTGGGATTAACAGATGAAGATTTACAAAAGCCTTTTGTAGGGATTGCAAGTACAGGGTACGAAGGTAACCCTTGTAATATGCACCTAAACGATTTGGCTACGCATGTTAAAAAAGGAACAGAAAATGCAAATTTAGTAGGGCTGATTTTTAACACCATTGGAGTGAGTGATGGAATTTCTAACGGAACTCCAGGAATGCGTTTTTCATTACCTTCTAGAGATATCATTGCCGACTCTATGGAAACGGTTGTCGAAGCGATGAGTTATGATGCTTTGGTAACTGTTGTAGGATGCGATAAAAATATGCCTGGTGCTTTAATGGCGATGTTGCGTTTAAACCGTCCTTCAATTTTGGTGTACGGAGGAACTATTGCCTCTGGATGCCACAAAGGAGAAAAACTTGATATCATATCTGCTTTTGAGGCCTACGGAAAGAAAGTAGCAGGAACTATAGATGAGTCTGAATTTAAAGAAGTAATTCATAAAGCCTGCCCAGGAGCAGGAGCTTGTGGGGGGATGTACACCGCAAATACAATGGCTTCGGCTATTGAGGCGTTGGGAATGTCGTTGCCTTTTAACGCATCCAATCCTGCGGTAAGTTCAGAAAAAATAAAAGAGCAAGAGTCAGTAAAAGCTGGAGAAGCACTTCGATACTTAATTGAAAATGATATCAAACCATTAGATATCGTTACTAAAAAGTCCTTAGAAAATGCTTTTAGATTGGTTACTGTTTTAGGAGGTTCAACCAATGCAGTTTTACACTTTTTGGCAATTGCAAAAGCAGCACAGCTTGAGTTTACGTTAGAAGATTTTAAACGTATAAGTGATAATACTCCTTTGTTGGCCGATTTAAAACCAAGTGGAAAGTATTCTATGGAAGATTTACACGGAGTGGGAGGAATTCCAGGAGTTTTAAAATACATGCTTGAAAACGGAATGTTACACGGCGATTGTTTAACGGTTACAGGAAAAACATTGGCTGAAAATTTAGCCGATGTTCCTAACTTAATTGATGGACAAGAAATCATTAAAACATTAGACAAGCCAGTAAAAGATACAGGACATATCCGTATCCTATTTGGAAATCTTGCTACTGAAGGTGCCGTGGCAAAAATTACAGGAAAAGAAGGACTTTCGTTTAAAGGGCCAGCAAATGTATTTGATAGCGAGGCAGCAGTAAATGAAGGAATAAAATCTGGAAAAGTTAAAAAAGGAGATGTGGTTATCATCCGTTATGAAGGACCAAAAGGAGCACCAGGAATGCCAGAAATGCTAAAACCAACTTCTTCTATTATGGGTGCTGGTTTAGGAAAAGATGTGGCACTTATTACCGACGGACGTTTCTCTGGAGGTTCGCACGGATTTGTAGTCGGGCACGTTGCTCCAGAAGCACAAGTAGGAGGGAATATAGCCTTGGTGGAAAACGGAGACATCATTTCGATTGATGCTGTAAACAACACAATAGATATTGAAATTTCTGAAGAAGAACTTTCAGAAAGAAGAGCAAAATGGGTAGCTCCACCTTTAAAGATACAAAGAGGAGCATTATATAAATATGCTAAAACGGTTTCTTCAGCCTCAAAAGGGTGTGTAACCGACGAATTTTAGATCATCCAATTTGATAATTGCAACAGGGAAGCTGCAACTAAAAGATTGTTACTTATGGAAGTAAAAACATTGAAAAAAGAGGAAAGTAAAACCGGAACTACAATTAGAATTTCGGGAGCTGAAGCAGTAATTCACTGTTTGTTAGCCGAAGGCATTGATACTGTTTATGGATATCCAGGCGGTGCAATTATGCCAATTTATGATGAGTTGTACAAGTTTAGAGACGAACTTCATCATGTATTAACAAGACATGAGCAAGGTGCTACGCATGCTGCGCAAGGGTATGCACGAGTTTCTGGAAAAGTAGGGGTCGCAATGGCTACTTCGGGACCAGGAGCTACCAATTTAATTACCGGAATTGCCGATGCGCAAATCGATTCGACACCAATGGTTTGTATCACCGGGCAAGTAGCACGTCATCTTTTAGGTTCTGATGCCTTCCAAGAAACAGATATCGTAGGAATTTCTACACCTGTTACCAAGTGGAATTATCAAATTACGGAGGCTTCAGAAATACCAGAAATTATGGCAAAAGCTTTTTATATTGCCAAATCTGGTCGTCCTGGACCTGTATTGATTGATATTACTAAAAATGCGCAGTTCGAAGAGTTTGATTTTGAATATCAAAAATGTACTGCCATCCGTAGTTATACAGCAAAACCAACCGTAGAAACTTCAAAAATAGAAGAAGCTGCAAAACTGATAAACAATGCCAAAAAACCAATGATTGTTTGGGGACAAGGTATTATTTTAGGAAAAGCAGAAGCCGAATTAAAAGCGTTTGTAGAAAAAGCAGGAATACCTGCCGCTTGGACTATTTTAGGAGCTTCGGCATTGCCTTCAACGCATCCTTTAAATGTTGGGATGGTAGGAATGCACGGAAATTATGCGCCTAATTTACTTACTAACGAGTGTGATGTGTTAATTGCACTAGGAATGCGTTTTGACGACCGTGTAACGGGCGATTTATCGACCTATGCAAAACAAGCTAAAGTGTTGCATTTTGAAATTGACCCTGCCGAAATTAACAAAAATGTTCATGCCGATGTTCCTGTTTTAGGTGATGTGAAAGAGTCGTTACAGCAGTTATTACCGCTTGTAAATGAAAACAAACACGAAGCTTGGCACAACGAGTTTAAAGCAAAATACCAGATAGAGTTTGATAAAGTAATTAAGAACGACATTCACCCAGAGAAAGAAGGTTTAACGATGGGAGAGGTTATCGAGCAAATTAATATTGCATCCAACCGCGAAGCTGTTATTGTTTCCGATGTAGGTCAGCATCAAATGATTGCGTGTCGTTATGCTAAATTCAACACCACCAAAAGTAACATTACTTCTGGGGGTTTAGGAACTATGGGGTTTGCACTTCCAGCGGCTATTGGAGCTAAAATGGGAGCGCCAGACCGTGAAGTTGTTGCTGTTGTTGGAGATGGAGGTTACCAAATGACAATTCAAGAATTGGGAACTATTTTCCAATCGCAAGTCCCTGTAAAAATAGTGGTGCTTAACAATGAGTTTTTAGGAATGGTACGCCAGTGGCAACAATTATTTTTTGATAAACGATATGCTTCTACAGAAATGACAAATCCAAATTTTGTTGCTATTGCTGAAGGGTATCATATCCAAGCTAAAAAAGTAACCAAAAGAGAAGATTTGGAAGCTGCAGTACATGAAATGATTGCTTCACCAGATGCGTATTTCTTAGAAGTTTGCGTGGAAAAAGAAGATAATGTATTCCCGATGATTCCTACAGGAGCTTCGGTTTCAGATATTCGTTTGAGTTAAAAATTAGCAACTTTATTTTGATTGAAACAAATGTTCAGTCAGCAGTAAAATGCTAGTAACAAGATAATAATGGAAGAAAATAAAACATTTACTATATCGGTTTATTCTGAAAACAACGTAGGTTTATTAAACCGAATTTCTGGAATATTTTTGAAAAGACATATCAATATTGAAAGTCTAAATGTTTCAAAATCAGAAATCGACAATGTGTCTAAATTTACAATTGTGGTACACACTACAGAAGAGTGGACACGTAAAATTGTTGGGCAAATTGAAAAGCAAATAGAAGTAATAAAAGCGTATTATCACACCGATGATGAAACGATATTTTTAGAAAATGCACTTTTTAAAATTGCTTCAAATTTATTGTTTGACGAGCGTCAAATTCAAAATATCATCAAAGAAAATCATTCAGATATTGTAACGGTTTCGCCTCAGTTTTTTGTGATTTCAAAATCGGGAAGACGTGAAGAAATTGAAAATATGTACGAGCAATTAAAACCTTACGGAATTATGCAATTTGTTCGTTCAGGAAGAATTTCAGTATCAAAATCAGAAATGCAAATTTCAAATCTTTTAAAAGAATTTCAACTTTAATTAATCAACTAAAAATAACAAATAGAAAAAATGGCAAATTATTTTAATACACTTTCACTAAGACAGCAATTGGAGCAATTGGGAGTTTGTGAATTTATGGATATCTCTGAGTTTAGTGATGGTGTAGAGAAGCTAAAAGGTAAAAAAGTAGTAATTGTAGGTTGTGGAGCGCAAGGACTTAACCAAGGACTTAACATGAGAGATTCTGGGTTAGATGTTTCGTATGCACTTAGAGAGGGCGCTATTAAAGAAAAAAGACAATCGTATGTAAATGCTTCTGAAAACGGATTTACTGTTGGAACTTATGAAGAGTTGATTCCTACGGCCGATTTGGTTTGTAACTTAACACCAGATAAACAACATACCAACGTAGTGAGTACGATTATGCCGTTAATGAAAAAAGGTGCTACTTTATCGTATTCTCACGGATTTAATATTGTTGAAGAAGGAATGAAAGTGCGCGAAGATATTACCGTAATTATGGTTGCGCCAAAATGTCCTGGTTCGGAAGTTAGAGAAGAATATAAAAGAGGATTTGGGGTACCAACATTAATTGCTGTACACCCTGAAAACGACCCAGAAGGAAAAGGTTTAGAGCAAGCGAAGGCTTATGCTGCTGCTACTGGAGGACATAAAGCTGGAGTGTTGCGTTCTTCTTTTGTAGCTGAAGTAAAATCGGATTTAATGGGAGAGCAAACCATTTTATGTGGATTGTTGCAAACAGGTTCGATTCTTTCATTTGATAAAATGGTAGAAAAAGGAATTGACGCTGGTTATGCTTCAAAACTTATTCAATACGGATGGGAAACCATTACAGAGGCTTTAAAGCACGGTGGAATTACCAACATGATGGATCGTTTGTCGAATCCTGCAAAAATTGAAGCGTTTAAAATTTCAGAAGAATTAAAAGAAATTATGCGTCCGCTTTTCCAAAAGCATATGGATGATATTATGAGCGGTCATTTCTCGAAAACCATGATGGAAGATTGGGCAAACGACGATAAAAATTTATTGACTTGGAGAGCTGCTACAGGAGAAACAGCTTTTGAAAAAACACCAGCGGGAGATGTTGCAATTTCAGAACAAGAGTATTTTGACAATGCTGTTTTGATGGTTGCTTTTGTAAAGTCGGGTGTAGAATTGGCTTTTGAAACAATGACAGAAGCTGGTATCATTGAAGAATCGGCTTATTATGAATCGTTACACGAAACGCCACTTATTGCAAACACCATTGCTAGAAAGAAATTATTTGAAATGAATCGAGTTATTTCGGATACTGCAGAGTACGGATGTTATTTATTCGACCATGCGTGTAAACCACTTTTAACTGATTTTATGAAAAAGGTAGATACTAATATTATTGGGAAGCCTTTTGCAACTTCAAATGCTGTTGATAATAAAGAATTGATTGAGGTAAATGCACAAATCCGAAATCATCCTGTAGAAGAAGTAGGAGCTTGGTTGCGTTCTTCAATGACAGCAATGAAAAAGATAGTTTAACGTCCCTTCCAACTTCTTCAAAATGGAGGAGAGATAGGGCATAATTAAAACCACTTTTACAGTCTCTTTACATTTTAAAGAGGTTTACGGTGGAGACAAATTTTATGCAAACAAAATCAATATTCATACCTACATTAGAAAATGTAAGAAATGCTGCTGCTACCCTCAATGGGGTGGCGGCAGTTACTCCTTTAATGAAAAATCTTCGTTATTCGAAGGCTTTTGATGCCAATATTCTTTTAAAAAGAGAAGATTTACAAATTGTACGTTCGTACAAAATTAGAGGAGCTTACAATAAAATTAGTTCGCTTACTTCTGAGGAAAGAGCAAAAGGAATTGTGTGTGCTTCTGCAGGGAATCATTCGCAAGGAGTAGCTTTTTCGTGTAAGGCTTTAAAAATTAAAGGAACTATTTATATGCCAGCGCCAACACCTCAGCAAAAAATTGAGCAGGTGCAAATGTTTGGAGAAGAATTTATTGATATTGTTTTAGAGGGCGACACTTTTGACGATGCTTACAAAGCTGCCATGGCAGAATGTACGCGTGTTGGTAAAACTTTTGTGCATCCTTTTGATGATGAAAAAGTTATTGAAGGGCAGGCTACTGTTGGACTTGAAGTGCTGGAGCAAACCAAAAAAACAATCGATTATGTGTTTGTGCCTGTTGGCGGCGGTGGCTTATCGTCTGGTTTGGCAAGTGTTTTTAATGTACTTTCTCCGCAAACCAAAATTATTGGTGTGGAACCTATGGGAGCGCCTTCGATGAAAACTTCTTTGGAAAAGAAAGAAAATACCGAACTGAAAGAAATTGACAAGTTTGTAGATGGAGCAGCAGTGCAACGTGTGGGAGATAAAACTTTTGCAATTTGCCAACAATTATTAGACGAGATGGTTACTGTTCCTGAAGGAAAAGTTTGTCAAGAAATACTCGATTTATACAATAAAGATGCGATTGTTGTGGAGCCAGCTGGAGCCTTAACCTTGTCTGCACTCGAGCAATATAAAGAGCAAATAAAAGGGAAAAATGTAGTTTGTGTTGTGAGCGGTAGTAATAACGATATTACACGAACTGCAGAAATTAAGGAGCGAGCTTTATTGTATGCCAATTTAAAGCATTATTTTATCATTCGTTTTCCGCAACGTGCTGGTGCTTTAAAAGAGTTTGTTGCTGAAATATTAGGCCCTACCGACGATATTACTCATTTTCAGTATACCAAAAAGAATGCAAAAGAAAATGCGCCTGCAGTAGTTGGGATTGAATTGAAAAATGAAGACGATTTAGAACCATTGATAGACCGAATGAAAGCTAAAAATTTCTTTGGAGAATACTTAAACAATAAACCCGATTTGTTTCAATACCTAGTTTAAAATTATTGTTATTTTAAGTAGTTGCACATGTAAATTGTTGCATTTTAATAGAAGAATTACGAATTTTATATCATTCGAGGAAAGTAATAAAACCTGAACTTGTTTCGGGTTTTTCTATTCCGAAGCAAAACGAATAACTCCAAATAGTTGTCTTTTAAATGAAAAAAGAATATGGAGGTTAACGATAATCAAAAAAATATTTATGGAAACCAACACTTTTAATAAAATACCCGAGAAATACCAAATTACAGAACTTGTACATCAAGATAAATTTTTAGTTGGCGGACAGCTAAAACCATGGACAGGTAAAACCACCGAAGTATATTCTTCTATTTCTTCTACGGAAGATTATAAACCAACGCTGTTAGGAACAATTCCGTATATGAGCGAACCCGAAGCAGATGAAGCGCTTGAAGCTGCTGCAAAAGCTTTTGATAAAGGAAAAGGACTTTGGCCAACTATGAAAGTAGCCGACCGTGTGGCGTGTATGGAGAAGTTTGTAAAGCAAATGGAAACCAAACGCGATGAAGTAGTAAAACTTTTGATGTGGGAAATTGGTAAAAACCTTCCAGATTCTGAAAAGGAATTTGACCGAACTGTTGAATACATTTATGATACAATTGAAGATTATAAACAACTCGATAGAGATTCGGCTAACTTTCAAAAACGTGACGGGATTTATGCGCATATCCGCAGAGGACCGTTAGGAATTGTGTTGTGTTTAGGACCTTATAATTATCCGTTAAACGAAACTTTTGCATTGCTTATTCCAGCGCTTATTATGGGGAATACGGCTATTTTTAAGCCTGCAAAACACGGAGTTTTACTAATAACTCCTTTGTTGGAAGCGTTTAAAAATTCGTTTCCGAAGGGAGTGGTAAATATTGTTT
The DNA here is from genome assembly GCF_038433465.1 of Joostella sp. CR20. Classification (NCBI taxonomy): domain Bacteria; kingdom Pseudomonadati; phylum Bacteroidota; class Flavobacteriia; order Flavobacteriales; family Flavobacteriaceae; genus Joostella; species Joostella sp. CR20. Next base: position 87,728 of record NZ_JAESVF010000007.1, read on the forward strand.
ACGGACGTGGAAGAGAAGTGGCTGCTCCAATTATGAAATCGGGGAGAGTAGATGTGTTGGCGCTTATCGGAAATAGTAAGTCGGCAGTTGCGTTGCAAGACCAACATCCGTACAAAAACAGATTGCGACTCGTATTAGGTTTGGAAGCAAAAAATCCAGCTATTGTTATGCCAGATGCCGATTTAGATTTGGCAATAAACGAATGTATCGCAGGAACATTGTCGTTTAACGGGCAGCGTTGTACCGCTTTAAAATTAGTGTATGTACATGAGGATATTGTAGAAGAATTTAACAAACGATTTGCTACTAGAGTAGATGCTTTAAAGTTTGGAAACCCTTGGGAAGAAGATGTAAAATTAACTCCGCTTCCAGAGCCAGAAAAGCCAAATTATATTCAAGAATTGATTGAAGATGCTAAATCTTTTGGGGCAACTGTTATTAATGAAAAAGGAGGAGAAATTACCGATAATTATATTTTTCCAGCAATGCTTTATCCTGTAAATAAACAAATGCGCGTGTTTAATGAGGAGCAGTTTGGGCCTGTTGTTCCAATTGTACCTTTTAAAGATATAGACGAGCCGTTAAATGATGTTGCAGATTCTAATTACGGACAACAAGTAAGTTTGTTTGGGTCTAATATTCGCACTTTGGCACCGCTTATCGATACGCTTGTAAACTTAGTTTGTCGAGTTAATTTAAACAGTTCTTGTCAGCGTGGGCCAGATGTGTATCCATTCACTGGGCGCAAAGATTCAGCGGTAGGGACTTTAAGTGTGCACGATGCTTTGCGTTCGTTTTCAATTAGAACTTTTGTCGCTTCAAAAGACAACGAGTATAACAATAGAATTTTAAACGATTTATTGGGAAGTAAAGCTTCTAACTTTGTGAGTACGGATTATATCTTATAACTCAACAACACTAGAAACTAAATTAATTGAGGTCTGAAAAGTCTGAAAAACGTTTTGCTGAATTTATTTCAGTAGCTCACAAATGTGATGAGAAACTGAGTCGAGCTCAGTTTGACGAATTTTAAACTTTTCAGACCTCATTTTTATATTTTTAAATTTGAATATCCATAACATTAAAATGTTAGGTGAGCCTGCCTTTGTCGGAAGACAGGCGTATTCGAGACCCTATTTAAAGCTGTTAAGCCAAATAACCTCTCGACTACGCTCGAGGCTGACGGTACACTATAACAGATTACGGACAATCATATTTTCAAATAAAATCAATTGATTTCATCTTTAATTGTGTCTAGTATTTCTAGCGCAGTTGCATGCTCGTCTTGATGAACAAATACTTGAACCTGATCTACAACTGTTGGACCAAATCCAGCTAGTCGTCCCGACTCTGTGTCGTTTTTAATTACTGGAGATATATTTGCTTCTTCAAACCGACTTTTAATAAGTGTTGCTTGAATGTAACTTCCTGTAAATACTCTGATATAATCTTTGTTTTCCATAAATGTTGTGCTTAAAATTAATTTATTCTGGGGTAAAAAGGACCTAAACGTTGGTTGTATTTCCGCTGAAAATACAAAAAGTAATTGTAGAGTTTGTAATTTACTTCATATCCATAATCGATTTTCGGACTATAGTCAATTTGCATTTCGTATAAGTTTGGATTGTAACGTTGCGGATTCAGCACACGTTGATTCCAATTTATAACATAGATATTGTTTCGACTTTCTAAAAATTCTTGAGAGTAATAACCTTCGGGTTGCGCAATACTATTTAACCAACTGTAAAAACCTGGATCGATAATAATTATTTCGTACTCAGTTTCTTCATCTGCAATTCGAACGGTGTCTTGTGTTCCTTTATTGTCAAATGCCTGTTTTTCTTCTGCTGAAATATTTAAGTCTGATATTTCATCATCAGTATAAGAAGCATCTGAAGTGTTTGTGGTACCACATGCCATCAGTATAAAAAGAAGAAAGAAAGTTGCTAAATATTTCATGAATTTTAGAAGGTTGTTTGTATTAAAGATATAAAAAAGTCAGGCGAAAAACCTGACTTTAACTTTTAATAATGATATGTTGAATGTTTTTTAGCTGTTAAAGAAGCTTCCTAACAAACCTCCAAGACCACCTTTTTTCTTACTTGATCCAATTACCATATCGGCAACATCATCTAAAACACTTCCGTCTCCATCTGTATCGATTAAAGAAGTGATTAAGCTTTGGTTTTCTTGCGATTGCCCACCAAGCATACTTCCTAAAAGGCTACTCATATCGTTCGAACCGCTAATGTTGTTTTCTTTAGTTTGTTTTCCTAGATATCCTAAAACTAGTGGCGCAGCAATTTTTAAAATCTGACTTACAGTTCCTGCGTCGATACCAGTTTTACTACTTAATGCATTTTCGATATTCGATTGGTTTCCACCCAAAACATGTCCTAAAATTCCAGCACCGTCATTAATAGCAGTATCGTCTACACCGCCACCAAAGAAGCCACCTAAATTATCTAAAATACTTCCGTCGTGCTTGCTGTTAATTGCATTTAAAAGTCCTGCAGCTCCATCTGGAGAAGAGGCATTTTTTTTCATTGCACCGGTTAAAAGTGGCAAAGCCATATTTAATAAGTTAGAAGTTTGATCTTCTGAAGTTCCTGCTTGGCTACTAATTCCGCCAATTATCTGACGACCTACGTCGCTATCTAATAATGATGCTAATCCTGACATTTGCTATTTTTTTATAAAGGTTATAATTTCTTACAAGATACAAAAAAAGTCCTTCGATTTGGAAGGACTTTTCTAAAATATTAATTTGTTTAGATTATTTTCTATTTAATACAGAAAACATCGATGTATAACCTATTTAAGCAGACTTTCAATTTGGTTTGCCAATTCAACTCCAATTCGGTCTTGTGCTTCTGCAGTAGCAGCTCCAATATGCGGTGTAAGTGAAATTTTTGGATGCATTAAAACTTTGATAGCAGGTGTTGGTTCGTTTTCAAAAACGTCGATACCAGCAAATGCAACTTTGTTACTATCTAGCGCATCGATTAATGCAACTTCATCTATAACACCGCCACGAGCAGCGTTTACAATTCCTACACCATCTTTAAGTATTTCAAATTCTTTTTTCCCTAAAACGTACTCTTTCTGTGCAGGAACGTGTAAGGTTAAAAAGTCAGCTTGCTTTAAAACTTCTTCTTTTGAAACTGTTTTGATATTGAAATCTACTTTTTGTCCGTCGAAAAACTCAAGTGGAATAGTGATATTTTCAATAAAAGGATCGAAAGCAACTACTTTCATTCCTACACCTAAAGCAATTTTTGCTGTCTCTTGTCCGATTCTCCCGATTCCGATAATACCAAGTGTTTTACCTCTTAATTCAATTCCGCCAGCATATGCTTTTTTAAGTTGTCCAAATTTGCTTTCACCTTCCAAAGGCATATTTCTGTTGGCATCGTATAAAAAACGAACACCTCCGTATAAATGAGCAAAAACAAGTTCTGCAACAGATGCAGAAGAAGCGGCAGGGGTGTTAATTACGTGTAACCCTTTTTCTTTAGCATACGCCACGTCGATATTATCCATACCAACACCACCACGACCAATAAGTTTTAACGATGGACAAGCATCGATAAGATCTTTACGAACCTTTGTTGCGCTACGTACTAAAAGCGCGTCGATGTTGTTTTGGTTGATATAATTTTCGAGTTGTTCTTGTGCTACTTTTGTGGTGATAATCTCAAATCCTTTACTTTTTAAAGCATCAATTCCGCTTTGAGATATTCCATCGTTTGCTAATACTTTCATTTGTTTTATTGTTTTTTGATTTTGAATTATCGGTATAATTCAAAGTGGTACTTTTTTATATTTTTAAGCTTTTTGTTCGAGGGCTTGCATAACATCTACTAACGCTTGTACGCTTTCAATTGGCATTGCGTTGTACATTGAAGCTCTATATCCGCCAACACTTCTGTGTCCGTTTATGCCATTTAGTCCTGCTTCTTTTGCAAGGGTGTCAAAAGTTTCTTTGTGCGTTTCATCTACCAAGTTAAAGGTAGCATTCATAGGCGAACGATCTTCTTTTGCAGCAAAACCTTCAAATAAAGGATTTCTATCAATTTCAGTATATAAAAGTTCAGCTTTAGCGTTGTTACGTTTTTCAATTTCAGCAACACCACCAAGGTCTTTTAACCATTGTAATGTAAGCATCGATACATACACAGCAAAAACAGGAGGCGTGTTAAACATACTCTCTTTATCGGCATGCACACGGTAATCGAGCATAGAAGGAATGACTCTGTCAACTTTCCCTAATACATCTTCTTTAACAACAACAAGGGTTGTACCAGCTGGTCCCATATTTTTTTGAGCTCCCGCATAAATGATATCGAATTTTGAAAAGTCTAAAACTCTTGAAAAAATATCCGAACTCATATCGCAAACCAAAGGCGCATCAACTTCTGGAAATTCTTTTATTTGAGTTCCGAAGATGGTATTGTTGGAAGTGCAGTGGAAATAATCAATATCCGACGGGATGCTGTAATTTTTTGGAATGTAATTAAAGTTTGCATCTTTTGAAGACGCTACTTCAACCACTTCACCAAAAAGTTTAGCCTCCTTAATGGCTTTGCTAGACCAAGTACCAGTGTTTAAATACGCAGCTTTTTTGTTTAGTAAATTATAAGCTACATTTAAAAACTGTGTGCTCGCACCACCTTGAAGAAACAAAGCTTTGTAACCTTTGTCTTGCAATCCTAAATGCTCTAATGCCAATGCTTGCGCTTGGTCCATTACGGCGATAAAATCTTTGCTACGGTGAGAAATTTCGATAAGCGATAAGTCTAACCCATTAAAATTGAGAATAGCTTCTGAAGCTTTTTTAAAGACCTCTTGTGGTAAAATGCAAGGTCCTGCACTAAAATTATGCTTTTTCATCTGTTATTTTTTATACGTATTTGTTCAGATGAAATTTACCTAAATGTATATTGATTGCGTTTTCAAATTAATTTTTAGGCTTATTTCATACAAATAGTTAGTTGTGTTTATTCTCTACAAATTTGCTAATTTATAATAGAAATACCGTTATAAAAAGTATAATAATTTTGTTGGATTGTTAACAAAAATTAGAGAGTTGTTAGATAGTTGCGATATGAGTTGTTAATTTATTAAACACTTCATATACTGATGTTTCTATTTTGGTGAACTAACTTCTAGAATATTAATAGTTTAACCTATAGATTAAATAGATTTATTGCTGAATGTTATAAGCTTCAGTTAAAATGAAAAATAAGCTTCAGATGAAAAGTAGTTTAAACTTTTAGAAGAAACTGAATAGTATCTACACCATCGGCATAATCCCAAAGCGCAGGATGTTGAGTTTGTCCAAAGGCAATTTCGTTTTCCATAAAATTGTCAGCAACCACACATTGAATCTTATCTTCGTCTTGTTTTAATTTTTCTTTTAAAGCTGTTGTGGACTTGTATTTTTCGTAGAAAACTGTAGCGATAGGCGAGGCGTAATTTTCGTCTTCCTTCAGCATTAAAAATCCGTTTTCTAGCAAATCAAACAAACTCATTAAATACACGGCTTTGTTGTAATCGTAATTGTTGGCATATTTATTTTGATGAATAATATCGCCATACTCAAAAATAGCCTTAAAGAAAGTGTCAAAATTATAATCTTCTGGAACAAACAGTTTTGACACACTGCGACAACCGAGTCCGTAATACGTAAAAATGTCTTTCCCGAGCGCTGTAAGTTGCTCTTGGGTTTCGTTGCCAGTAAGTACAGCGACCGAATTTCTGTTTTTTCTGATGATGTTGGGTTTGCTTCCAAAGTAATATTCAAAATAGCGAGCGGTATTGTCGCTTCCAGTGGCAATTACAGCATCGAAGTTTTCTAATTTTTCTTCAGTAAAAACAATTTTGTCTTTAAACGAAGGAGCAACAAATTCTAGATATTTAGCTAAAAAGGGGAGCAAGTGCTTGTCGTTTGACGATTGTTTAACAGTAACACGATGACCAGAAATTAAAACCGACAAAAAATCGTGAAAGCCAACCAAAGGAATATTTCCAGCCATAATAATGGCGATGTTTTTTGGTGTAACATCTTCCATAAGGTAAGCACTTAACCACTTTTTCAAGTTACTTTCGGTTAAAGCTTCAGCCCAGTTTTGCAGTGCAAACTGTATATTTTGCTTGGTAAACCACGAATTGTGTTCTTCTGCTAGTTTTATTTGGTGTTTAAAACCATCGTATAAATCGGCCTCTTTGCTATTGGCTTCAAAAACAGGAGTTTCGTTGGTTGAAAATTGCGCCATAAAGGCACCAAGTTTAACAAAAGCATTAATTCTGTTGTGAATGTCACTCATTATATTTGGTTAAGATTTTGTTTGTCTTTATTTTTGACATTGCAAATTTACACAATAGAACCGAGGCGTACTTTTATTCTGAATAAATTTTATTTTTTATGAAAGGATAACTTTTAAAAATCGACTTAAAAAACTATTGAATTTGCCGATTGTTTAAAATATGAAAAAGTAGAATTATGGCGATTATTATAACTGATGAATGTATAAATTGCGGGGCTTGTGAACCAGAATGCCCAAATACCGCAATATATGAAGGAGCAGACGATTGGAGATATAGCGATGGAACCTCGTTAAATGGAGATGTTGTATTACCAGATGGAAAGGCTGTAAATGCCGAAGATGCACAAGACCCAATTAGCGATGAAATTTATTACATCGTTCCAGATAAATGTACGGAGTGTAAAGGTTTTCATGAAGAGCCTCAATGTGCTGCTGTTTGTCCGGTTGACTGTTGTGTTCCAGACGACGACCATGTAGAAGGGGAAGACGAGTTGTTAGCAAAACAACGTTTTATGCACCCAGATGGATAAGATTGTATTCTTTTTTAAATAGAAAAGGGATTCGATATCGAATCCCTTTTTGTTTTTTAAAGATGTTGGTTATTACTGTTGTTTGTAAATTCGTTTTACAACAGTGTTATTGTCGGGGTTAGCAATTTCTACCACAAAGTTTTGATTGGCATCAAAATATCCAACGCCTTTACCATTTTTAGTTTCTACAATGTATTTATTGTTTGTAGATTGGTAAATTGTAGCATTTAAGTTTTGATTTTCAGAATTTATAACAAACCCGTTGTCGCTTGGTAAAAAATCGCAATGCGTGTCATTACACACAAATTGTGTTTTTTTATCAATAACAATATTCCCAGAACTTTCTACCATTGTTTCTTGTTTTGTAACCTTTACAGGTGTTTGAGCTCTGTCTTGGTTTAATTCATTTCTGTCTGCAACATCAAGACGCACATCTTGCTCTTGTGTTACTTGTACTTGCTCTTTTACTTCTTCTTCTCCTAAGTTGGTTTTTACCTTAGTAGTTTTGGTAACAGTTTCTTCCAATACGTTTTTGTTTTGTGCAAACCCGATTGAAGTTGTCAAAATAATAGTGGTTAATAAAATTAAATTTTTCATGTCTTTTTTTGTTTTGATTATACTTTAATATACGGTTTTACAGTCGCTAAAGATGTTAAGGACTTATTAATCAGTTGTTAGAATTTGTTAAGATGAAGAAGGAATTTTATTTACATGACACTTTGTCATTTTTAATGTCGTGGCATAATGATTGACTTTTACAACACGAATCGAAAATAGAATTTCAAACACTATAAAAACATAAACATGAGTAAAATTATTGGAATAGACTTAGGTACAACCAACTCTTGTGTTTCCGTAATGGAAGGAAACGAACCAGTGGTAATACCTAATGCTGAAGGAAAAAGAACAACCCCTTCTGTAATTGCTTTTGTTGAAGGCGGAGAAATAAAAGTAGGAGACCCTGCAAAGCGTCAAGCAGTTACAAACCCTAATAAAACTATATATTCTATTAAACGTTTTATGGGGAATAAATTTTCTGAATCTCAAAAAGAAGCAGATAGAGTACCTTATAATGTAGTAAAAGGAGATAACGACACTCCACGTGTTGATATTGACGGACGTTTATATACACCTCAAGAATTATCAGCAATGATTCTTCAAAAAATGAAGAAAACTGCTGAAGATTATTTAGGACAAGACGTAAGGCAAGCAGTTATTACAGTACCAGCTTACTTTAACGATTCTCAACGTCAAGCAACAAAAGAAGCTGGTGAGATTGCAGGTTTAAAAGTTGAAAGAATTATCAACGAGCCTACTGCCGCTGCTTTAGCTTACGGAATGGATAAAAAAGGAGACGACCAAAAAATTGTTGTATTTGACTTTGGTGGTGGTACACACGACGTTTCTATTTTAGAATTAGGAGATGGTGTTTTTGAAGTACTTTCTACTGATGGAGATACACACTTAGGAGGAGATGATGTTGATGAAAAAATCATCGATTGGTTAGCAGATGAGTTCCAAGCGGAAGAAAACATGGATCTTAGAAAAGATTCTATTGCACTTCAACGTTTAAAAGAAGCTGCTGAGAAAGCTAAAATCGAATTGTCTTCTGCAAATCAAACAGAAATCAATTTACCATATATTACAGCTACAGCTAGCGGACCAAAACACTTGGTAAAAACATTAAGCAAAGCTAAGTTCGAGCAATTAATTGCCGATTTAGTAGAGCGCACAATCAAGCCTTGTGAGTCTGCTTTAAAAAGCGCTGGATTATCAAAAAGCGATATCGACGAAATTATCTTAGTAGGTGGTTCTACCAGAATTCCTGCAGTACAAGAAGCTGTAGAGAAATTCTTCGGGAAAAAACCTTCTAAAGGAGTTAACCCAGACGAGGTAGTTGCTGTTGGAGCTGCTATTCAAGGAGGGGTGTTAACAGGAGATGTAAAAGACGTATTACTTTTAGATGTAACGCCACTTTCATTAGGTATCGAAACAATGGGAGGTGTAATGACCAAGTTAATCGAGGCAAACACAACAATTCCTTCTAAAAAATCGCAAGTGTTCTCTACGGCTGCCGACAATCAGCCATCTGTAGAAATTCACGTATTACAAGGAGAGCGCCCAATGGCTGCCGATAACAAAACTATCGGACGTTTTCACCTTGACGGAATTCCACCAGCGCAACGAGGGGTACCGCAAATTGAAGTAACTTTTGATATTGATGCGAACGGAATTATCAACGTTTCTGCAAAAGATAAAGGAACAAACAAAGAGCAAAACATTCGTATCGAAGCTTCTTCAGGATTAACAGAAGAAGAAATCGAGAAAATGAAAAAAGAAGCTGAAGCAAATGCTGATGCTGATAAAAAGGCTAAAGAAAAAGTAGATAAGTTAAATGAAGCAGATGGAATGATTTTCCAAACTGAAAAACAGTTAAAAGAGTTTGGTGATAAACTTTCTGCTGATAAAAAACAGCCTATCGAAGCTGCTTTAGAAGAATTGAAAAAAGCTTACGAAACTAAAGATGTTGAAACCATTCAACCAGCTTTAGATAAAATTAACGAGGCTTGGAAAGTTGCTTCTGAAGAAATGTACAAAGCACAAGCTGAAGCACAACAAAACGGTGCTCCTGGAGCAGACGCTCAAGCAAATGCTGGGGATGCAAAAGAAGGCGATGATGTTCAAGATGTTGATTTTGAAGAAGTGAAGTAATTCGTTTTAAATTATAGCATAAAAAAACCCGAAACAAAAGTTTCGGGTTTTTTTATGTTTTACTGTTTTGAAATTTTTTTAAAGATCTCTAAGAAAAACCAAAGTATAATGCCTAAAGCTGCTGCGTATAGGCCAACTGTAATTAATATTTCATTCATTGCTTATTGATTTTTTTAATCGGATGCAAAACTAAATTATCTAAAACCGGAAGTTGTTAAATCCAATATATTAAATTATTGTAAGAAATTACTTTCTTGTAGAGTTTTAAACTGAAAGCTTAACTGCCTTTTTTCAGTATAAAAACTCCAATTTCTTTAACAAGCCAAACGGCCATCCCGATTACAGCGGCAATTTTTCCTATTTGTATCAAAATAAATTGTGTATCCATAACTATAAGTTTTTAATGTGCAATATTAAATGGAGATGAAAAACTAAAATATGATTTCAGTCATATCATTTCATTGCAATTATATGATGATAGATACGTAGAGAGGTTGCTTCTTAGATTTGAATTTAGAATAACTTTAACACAAGTTAATTCGCCTCATCTTTTAAAAGTGTAAGACATAAACGAATGGTCCAGTAGTCTATAGCTTCTTCAAAATGTTCAAAATAGACTTTTAATTGATCTGGATCGTTTAAAGTTTCTTTGGCTTTTTTTACTGCTTCTAAATCGGTTTTAGTAACAAACTTCATTAGGTCTATGGCTTTTCCTTCTTCGTAAAGTTTTGCCAAATGCGAGTAAATGGTTGTGGTGCTTAATTTTCTTTTTTGTGCAATTTCTTCAATTGATAATCCATCTTGATACAGCTGAAAAGTTTCGAGGTATGTTTTACCTTTTTTGCGTCCGCGTTTTTCGTCTTTCTGTTTATTAAAAGCAATAATTTCTTTGATGAATTGATAGCCGTAGGTTTCCATCTTTCTTCTACCAACCCCGTTTATACGCATAAAGTCGTCGTCGGTAAGCGGGCGTTCTGCTTCAATTTCTTTCAGTGTAGCGTCGTTAAAAATTAAATAAGCAGGAATGTCTTCTTCATTGGCAATTTGTAAACGTAATTGGCGTAGACGTTCAAACAAACTGTCTTTTGATTTTGCTTGTTTTTTCGTTGTTTTTTCAGCAGAAATAATTGTAGTCTGAGGTTTTGTAAGTGCAACCTTTTTCGAATTGAAAAGTACTTCATGTGCCTGCGGAGTTAGTTTTAGTGCATTTTTTTCGTGAAAAGCAATTTCTAAAACTCCAAGATTAACCATTTGGATAATGTAATGTTGCCAATCTCTCCAAGAAATATCGCTACCAACGCCATAGGTTTTTATGTGTTGGTATCCGTTTTCGATAACGTGTTGGTTGTGCGAACCTCTCAAAACATCAATTACAAGACTGATGTTTTCTTTTTCTTTTAAGCGCGCAATACACGACAGCGCTTTTTGGGTGATTATTGAGCCATCAAAAAATTGAGGTGGATTTTTACAAACATCGCAATTACCACAATCTTTCTCGATGTATTCACCAAAATAACTAAGTAATATTTTTCTTCTGCAAGAAAGTGCATCGGCATATTGTTTCATGCGCTCCAGTTTTGCCATCTGTACTTCGCTATTACCACTGCCTTCGGCAAACTTTTGTAGTTGCACCACATCGGCATAACTATGAAAAAGTAGGGTAGCAGATGGGAGTCCGTCTCGACCAGCACGACCAATTTCTTGGTAATAACCTTCTATGTTTTTAGGTAAATTGTAATGAATAACCCAACGTACATTCGATTTGTCGATTCCCATTCCAAAAGCAACGGTAGCGCAAACAATTTGAGTTTTATCGTTGATAAAATCTTCTTGAACTTTAGAGCGTTTGTCGTGGTTTAATCCTGCGTGGTAGGCTTCTGCTTGAAAGCCCGCTTGTTGGAGTTTTTCTGATAAATTTTCGGTTGTTTTTCGGCTTAAACAATAAACAATACCACTTTCGGTAGGTCGACTGTTTAAAAACTGAACAATTTGTTTTATTCTATCGGTACCAGGACGAACTTCTAAACTTAGATTTTTTCGGTCGAAGGAAGCTACAAACTTTTGCGCGTTCGGAATATTTAACTGCGTAGCAATATCTTCTCTTGTAGCTTTATCGGCGGTAGCAGTTAAGGCAATTAAAGGCGTGTTTGGAAATCTGTTTTTTAAGAAACCTAATTGTGTGTAAGCAGGTCTAAAATCGTGTCCCCATGATGAAATACAATGTGCCTCATCGACTGCAATTAAACTGATTTTAGTTGTGTTGAAAATGTTTTCTAAGTACGATAAACTTTCTGGAGCTACGTATAAAAGTTTGATTTCGCTACTTTCGATGACTTTAAAAATAGCTTCTTGTTCTTCTGTAGATTGACTGCTATTTAAGAAAGAAGCCGAAATACCATTTACATTTAGCCCATCTACTTGGTCCTTCATTAAAGCAATAAGTGGCGAGATTACAATGGTTAATCCGTCGAGTAACAGTGCTGGTAATTGGTAACAAATAGATTTTCCACCTCCAGTAGGCATAATCACGATACAATCGTCGCCTTTTAAAAGCGTGTCTATTATTTCTTTTTGAAGTGGTCTAAACGAGTCGTACCCAAAATATTCTTTTAGGGTATTTTGTATGGCAGTTTCTTTCATCATCATTGCAAAGAAACAGCATTGGAGTTATAGCAAAAAGAGGATTAGCTATTTTTTTTGAACAACATCCATTCTTCTTTTAAAATTCCGTAGCAACAAGTGTTTCTTTTATAACCGTCGAGCAAATATACATTTCTGCGTAAAAGTCCTTCAAACTTGGCGCCTAGTTTTTCAACTGCTTTTCGCGAACGAAAGTTACGCTCGTCTATTCTAAACTCTACTTTTTCAAAATTCATTTTAAAAAAAGCATAGTCCAACATAAGGTGCTTCATGGCTGTATTTAAACCAGTTCCGTGAAAATCTCGACCAATCCAAGTAGACCCAATATGTAGCACTTTGTTGTACCAATCGATGTTCATGTATCGTGTAGAACCTGCGTAGCTGTTTTTCCTTTTGTCGTAAATTATAAAAGGAATGGCAGTATTATTTTCGGCATTTGCTAAAGCCGTTTTTACATACTGTGTAAGCGTTTGTAGGGTAGAAATATTTGAAGGCGAGTATTGTACCAAATCTTTTTCGGATGCAATGGCATATAAATTCTTGAAATTCTCAAGCGACAAAGGCATAAGTTTTACAATTTCGTTTTCTAGAGTCGGAATATTCATTGCGGTTGTTGTATTTTTACAATCCAAAAGTAGACATATGAATCCTGATAAAGAAACAATATTGTCGATTATCCGTGAGCGTTGCAAAAATACGCTTATGGAAACTCTTGAAATCGAATATACAGAAATTGGAGAAGATTATCTAATTGCCAAAATGCCTGTTACGCCACGCGTGCATCAACCAGACGGAGTACTTCACGGCGGAGCGATGGTGGCATTGGCGGAAAGTGTTGGGAGTGCGGCTTCTTATATTTTTTTAAATACTGATGAGTTTTTTATCCGCGGAATTGAAATTTCGGCAAATCATGTAAAAAGTATCAAAGAAGGATGGGTTTTTGCAAAAGCTACTTTTTTGCACAAAGGAAGAACAACACAACTTTGGGAGATTAAAATTACGGATGAAGAAAGTCGTTTGATTTCTATTTGTAAGCTTACAACAATTGCCTTACCAAAATCGAATTAAATTCATGGAGGTAACACCAACATCTTTTTTTGAAGTTGTTTCTACGCAGTTTGAGAATTCGCTTCCGTTTGTAATTTATAACAAACCAAACAGTAATGAAATAAGTGGTTTATTGCAATCTAGCGATGTGTTGTTTACTGCGGAAACTTATACTGAAAGCGGATTTGTTTTTGCACCTTTTGATGCTGATGAAGTGGCGGTAATGATTCCGTTTTCTGAATCGAAAAAAGTGTCATGTTCAGTAGGTTTTTCAGCTGATGACGTTCAAGAAATAGAAAATATTGAAGCAACTTCAGCAGAAAAAAATCATATTTCTTTAGTCGAAAAAACAATCAATGAGATAAACACTTCAGCAATAAAAAAAATTGTTATTTCTAGAACTAAGGAAGTACAAGTTGCTACATTCGACTTTATTTCGGTTTTTAAAAAACTCGTAAAAACATATCCTACAGCTTTTTGCTACGCGTGGTATCATCCTAAAGTAGGGTTTTGGATGGGTGCAACTCCAGAAACTTTACTCACTTTAAACGGAAATGCATTTCAAACCATGGCGCTTGCGGGAACTCAGCCGTATAAAAACACCATAGATGTGTTGTGGGGAGCTAAGGAACAAGAGGAGCAACGTTTGGTTACAGAGTCGATTGTAAATAATTTAAAGCCGATTACAACCAATTTGCAAGTTTCGGAAGTTGAAACGATTAAGGCAGGGACATTACTACATTTAAGAACTGTAATTAATGGAACGCTTGGCGATACTACGGTGAAAGATTTTATTTACCGACTGCATCCAACTCCCGCTGTTTGTGGGTTACCAATGCAAGATGCAAAGGCTTTTATTTTAAAAAATGAAGGTTATCCTAGAAGGTTTTACACTGGCTTTTTAGGAGAACTTAATGCCGATAAAACTCATACTGAATTGTATGTGAATTTACGTTGTATGGAATATGTGGAAGAGAAACTCCTGTTGTATGTAGGTGGTGGAATCACCAAAGATTCTGATGCTAAATCGGAGTGGGAGGAAACCGAAAACAAAACCCAAACCATGCTAAATGTACTTGCAAAATAAGATGGTTTTATAAAATAGTTTCTTGTTTTTATTTGTTTGAATAATAGTCTGACCTATTAAAAAAGTAGTAAAAATCAAGGAAGCAGCAGTGGTAGAAGCTAAAAAGCTGTTTGAGCGAAGCGAGTTCTTTTTAGCTGTGGTGGGTGTTTCCGTAGATTTTCTTATGCTTTTTTAATCAGTCTTGACTTTCCTGCCTACCGCAGGCAGGTTTGTTTCGTTTTTGTGTCAAGACAAAAATGAAAGTATTAATAATTTATAGTGTATTGAAGTTGAATTAAACGCTTACTTTGATTTTCACCTTTGTTTAAAAGAATGAATTATCAATTTTCTTTTACAGTAATATCAATTTATAAGTGGTATAATTTGAGTACTTTTGTAGATAGAAATCATTAGTTTTTTATTTTGATGAAGTATTCTAACATTCCGTTAGCACAAACAGTTTCTGCATTGTGTAAAGCCAAAGGAATTGAACATATTGTAATTTCTCCAGGGAGTAGAAATGCACCTTTAACCATAAGTTTTACTGAAGATTCTTTTTTTAAAACCTACAGTGTTGTAGACGAACGAAGCGCTGCTTTTTTTGCATTAGGAATAGCGCAACAAATTAAAAAGCCTGTGGCTTTGGTTTGTTCTTCGGGGTCTGCTTTGCTAAATTATTATCCTGCAATTTCAGAAGCTTTTTACAGCGATATTCCGTTGGTGGTGCTTTCGGCAGATAGACCTTCTTATAGAATTGATATTGGCGACGGACAAACCATCCGTCAAGACCATGTGTATGAGCGCCATATTTTGTATTCAGCAAATTTAAAACAAGATATACGTGGAGAGGATGTAAAGGTTTTAGGTGATGGAAAAAACAAACCTAAACTGGATAAAATTTTAGACCCAATTCAGCTTCAAAATGGTATACAAACATATAACGAAAAGGAAATTAATACGGCCTTAAACACAGCTTTTGAGCAAAGCGGACCAGTACATATTAATATTCCGTTTGAAGAGCCACTGTATCAAAAAGTGGAAGAGCAGTTTGTAAAGCCAAAAGATATAGCTTTTAATCCAGTTGAAGAAAATTATACTACAGAAACGCTCAAACATTATATTGATATTTGGAATAACGCAAAGCGAAAAATGATTTTAGTTGGAGTTTTAGCACCCAATAGCATTGATTCTGCTTTGTTGGAAATTTTAGCAAACGACGAATCGGTTGTGGTATTTACCGAAACAACCTCAAATTTGAATCATTCAAATTTCTTCCCGAACATCGATAAAATTATAGCTCCGCTAGAAAAGCTAGAAGATGCCGATACTCATTTTAAAGCATTGCAACCAGAAGTGTTGTTAACTTTGGGAGGGATGGTAGTTTCCAAAAAAATAAAAGCATTTTTAAGAAAGTATCAGCCAGCAAATCATTGGCATATCGACACAAAGAAAGCGTATGACACATACTATTGCTTAAACAAGCATTTTAAAACAACACCAAATACATTTCTTAAAGTTTTTACTGAAAGTGTTGTTCCGCAACAAAACGAATATCAACCAAGTTGGTTGGCTATTAAAGCTAGAAGAAGTAATGCACATAAAGAATATGTGGTGCAAATTCCGTTTTCCGACTTTAAAGTGTACGAGCGTATTTTAAAAACAATTCCAGAGAATTATCAGTTGCAATTAAGTAATAGTTCGACCATTCGGTATGCGCAATTGTTTCAGTTAAACGAATCTTTACATGTATTTTGTAATCGCGGTACTAGTGGTATTGACGGAAGTACAAGTACTGCAGTTGGAGCATCCGTAGTAGCAAACAGACCAGTACTTTTTATTACTGGAGATTTGAGTTTCTTTTACGATTCGAATGCACTTTGGAACAATTACATCAATCATCAGTTTAGAATAATTGTTATAAATAATGGAGGAGGAGGTATCTTCAGAATCCTTCCTGGCGATAAAGATTCTGATAAATTTGATACTTATTTCGAAACCACACACGAGCTCAATGCAAAAGGTTTGTGTGAAACTTATGGAATTCAATATCAATCGGTAAACTCAGAAGAAGCTTTAGAACAAGCTTTACCAAACTTTTACAAAAGTAGCAAGCGCCCTTCATTGTTAGAAATATTTACGCCACGAAAAATTAATGATGAAATTTTACTCAATTATTTTAGTTTTCTAAGTAAAAATTAATAATTTTAAGTCGACTTAATAAAATAATAAAAAATAATTATGAGTAAAAGAGACGAATTAGTAGAAAAATATGCCACAGATTTAAAAGAAAAATGTGGTGTTACTGCAGATACAGATTTGCTAACAAAAGTAGTTGTTGGATTAGGACCAGCAGTTTACAACGCAGATGCTTCTATGGTATCTGGTTCTGACGAGAAAGAATTGGAAACCATTAAAAACAACTTCTTGATTAAAAAATTAGGTCTTTCTGCTTCAGACGATTTGGATGGTGCTATTGATTCAGTAATCGAAAAATACGGAAGATCAAACCGTAATAAATACAGAGCTGTAGTGTATTATTTATTAGTAAAACACTTCAAAAAAGAGTCAGCATATTAATCTGTACTTTTGATAGATATTGAAAAGGCATTTTTTAATGCCTTTTTTTTGTTTCTAATTTTATGGAATCCTTCGGAAATATTTAAAAAATTCAGATTAAATAACGTCCTTTGCAAAAGATAAAACAATAAGGTTTAGATGATACAAATAGGAGAATACAATACATTGGAAATATTAAGAGAAACCTCTGTAGGTTTGTTTTTGGGAGATGAAGAAGGAAATGATATTTTATTGCCTAACAAGTACGTACCTCAAGAATACGAAATTGGAGATACCTTGGCGGTATTTTGTTACCTTGACCACGAAGAACGCCCAATTGCAACTACATTAATCCCGAAAATTACACGTAATAAATTTGCGTTGCTTAAAGTGGTAGAAGTAAACCGTATTGGAGCCTTTTTAGATTGGGGACTTGAAAAACATTTGTTTGCGCCATACAAAGAGCAAGCACGCCCAATGGAAGAAGGAAAACGTTATTTGGTGTATGCTTTTCTAGACGATGAATCTAACCGAATGGTGGCTTCGAGTAAAACCAATCAATACCTAAGCAACGAAAGTTTATCGGTTGAATTGTACGAAGAAGTATCGCTTATTGTGTCTCGTTTTACAGAACTTGGAGTGGAAGTTATTATAAACGAATTACATAAAGGATTGGTGTATAACGATGAGATTTATGCCGATTTAAAACTGGGACAAAACCTTAAAGGATATATCAAAAAGATTCGTCCAGACCACAAAATAGACGTTAGTTTACAACCTATTGGCTACAAAAATATTGAGCCTTCTTCTCAAAAAGTGCTCGATGCGATTAAACGAAACGGAGGTTTCTTAGGATTGCACGACAAAAGTGCTCCAGAAGATGTAAAAGCGATATTAGGAATGAGTAAGAAAAGCTTCAAAAAAGCAATAGGTTCTTTGTATAAAGACAAGCAAATACTCATTAAAGAAGACGGAATTACCTTGGTTGACTAGTTTTGTTTTTTCTGCTGAATAATCACCTTAAAATAATTCAGCAACACACTTTTTAATTCCTTTCAGCAAAAGAAGTTGAGGAATTAAACCTTTAAAAAATCTTGAAAATATTTAATATTCAAAAGTATATCTTTTACTTTTGAAAAAAATACAAATAAACATGAGCGAACCACAGTGGAAAACTGCTAAGGAGTTTGAAGATATAACCTATAAAAAAGCAAATGGTGTAGCGCGTATTGCTTTTAATCGTCCGAATGTTAGAAACGCTTTCAGACCAAAAACTACAAGCGAACTGTATCAAGCATTTTACGATGCGCAAGAAGATACAAGCATCGGGGTAGTTTTACTTTCTGCTGAAGGACCTTCAACTAAAGACGGCGTGTACTCGTTTTGTAGTGGTGGAGACCAAAAGGCAAGAGGACATCAAGGGTATGTTGGAGACGACGGAATGCACCGACTTAATATTTTGGAAGTGCAACGCCTTATTCGTTTTATGCCAAAAGTGGTTATTGCAGTTGTTCCAGGTTGGGCAGTAGGTGGCGGACACAGTTTACATGTTGTTTGTGATATGACGTTGGCCAGTAAAGAACACGCTATTTTTAAGCAAACCGATGCCGATGTTACAAGTTTTGACGGCGGATATGGGTCGGCTTATTTAGCAAAAATGGTAGGTCAGAAAAAAGCTAGAGAGATATTTTTCTTAGGAAGAAATTACTCTGCTCAAGAAGCCTACGAAATGGGAATGGTAAATGCTGTAATTCCTCATGATGAATTAGAAGCAACTGCCTATCAATGGGCACAAGAAATATTAGAAAAATCGCCAACATCTATTAAAATGTTGAAGTTTGCTATGAACTTGACTGATGATGGAATGGTTGGACAACAAGTATTT
Source organism: Joostella sp. CR20 (assembly GCF_038433465.1). Lineage (NCBI taxonomy): Bacteria > Pseudomonadati > Bacteroidota > Flavobacteriia > Flavobacteriales > Flavobacteriaceae > Joostella > Joostella sp. CR20. The sequence goes on from NZ_JAESVF010000007.1 coordinate 106,493, forward strand.
GCAGGGGAAGCTACTCGTTTGGCTTATATGACAGAAGAAGCCAAAGAAGGTAGAAATGCGTTTTTAGAGAAAAGAAAACCAAATTTTAAAGATATTAAGTGGATTCCTTAGCAAGTGCATAAATGTTTAATTAAAAACGAATCGAATATGCCTTACATAGACGAAAATCATTTAGTTAACTTGCATAAAACCATAGAGTCTAAAGAAATTACAGAAGCTAGACTTTTAAATGAATTAAGAAAAAATAGAGCCGAGAAAGAACAATTGTACCGCTCTAAAAATATTTTCAAATGGAGCGCCTTATTTTTAGGTACTTTTATTTTGTTTGGGTTTGTTTTATATATTGTAAAGCCTTCATTTTTTGTAAGTGACCAATATTTACAGTCTGAAAATAAACTGTTAATCGATAAAGAAGAAGTTCAGTTGTATCAACATCAAATTTCTGCTTTGCAAGAAAATTTACGTGATTCAGAAAGTACTTTAAACACTGTTGATTACAGAGATTTAAACACAGAAGTGATTTACGCAGTACAAGTTGCTGCTCTAGAAAGTAAAGATCTTTCGTTGTATTCTGAAGAACTCAGAAATATCAGTCAGTATAAAGATAAACCATACAATAAATACTCTTTGGGGAATTTCACTTCTTTGGAAGATGCTAAAATATTCCGAAAAGAGTTAGTTTCACTCGGATTTCAAGATGCGTTTGTAGCTTCTTATCAAAATGGTAAACGCATAAAAATAGAAGAAGCATTATAATTTATACATGACAAAATTTAAAACACTCCTTTCGGCAGCTCGCTTGCGTACGCTTCCGTTGTCTCTTTCAGGAATTATTGTAGGTTCTGCAATAGCTTTTTCACAAGGATTTTACAATACTTCTATTTTTGTTTTAGCTTTAATTACTACGGTCGGACTGCAAATTCTATCCAACTTTGCAAACGATTATGGGGATGGCGTAAAAGGGACTGATAATGAAGATAGAGTAGGACCAATGCGTGCTATTCAAAGCGGAGTAATTTCAGATAAAGAAATGTTACGAGCTATTATTGTAACTGTTATTTTGACTTTATTGGTTGCTGTAGCTCTAATTTATGTGTCGTTTAAAGACACTAATTTAGGATATTCACTTTTCTTTTTTCTCCTCGGAATTGCGGCGGTAGTTGCTGCTATTAAATATACAGTAGGAAAATCTGCTTACGGCTATAATGGTTTAGGCGACGTTTTTGTCTTTATCTTTTTCGGATTGGTAAGTGTGTTGGGTTCGTACTTTTTGTATGTAAAACAATTACATTGGCAAACATTTTTGCCTGCCATCAGTATCGGATTGTTAAGTGTTGGGGTGTTAAATTTGAATAATATGCGCGATGTTCTTAGCGATACAAAGTCAAATAAAAACACTTTGGTTGTCAAAATTGGAGTGGAAAGTGCAAAAAAATATCACTTTTTCATCATTTTAATGGCAATGTTAGCGGGAGTATTGTATTTATTTTTAAACTATCAATCTCCGCTAAATGTATTGTTTTTGATTTCCTATATTCCTATTACACTGCATTTAAGACGTGTTTACTTAAATAAAAATACAGCCGATTTAGATCCGGAATTAAAGAAGCTAGCCCTAAGTACTTTTCTATTTGCTATTTTGTTTTTGTTCAGTTTTAATAATTTTTTGTAGTTTTAAACTGATTTTAACAGTAGAAAATTTTGGACCAACTTATAAGAATTCTCATCGTTGAAGATAACGTAATTATTGCAGACGATATGCAATCTATGCTTGAAGATATAGGTTATAGCATTGTAGCAAATGTTGTAGATTATGAAAGTGCAACAGAAGCTTTAGCTACAATGGATGTTGACTTAGCCTTAGTGGATATTGTTTTAGCCTCTAAGAAAACCGGAATTGATTTAGGGAAACACATCAGAGAAAACTACAACATTCCTTTTATTTTTGTTACTTCAAACTCCGACAAAGCAACTGTAGAGAATGCTAAAAGTGTAAAACCAAATGGTTATTTGGTAAAGCCATTTGAGCAACAAGATCTTTTTACATCCATAGAAATAGCACTTTCTAATTTTAATAACGAAACTACATCGATTGCAAAAGAAACTGTAGAGGATGAAACCGAAGAAAAAATGGTTTCTAATTCAGTTTTAAGAAATTCAATTTTCGTAAAAAAGAATCAGCATTATTACCGTATTCCATTTGATGATATTCATTATGTAAAAGCAGATAATGTGTATTTGGAGGTTTATACGGAAGATAAAACTTTCTTAGTTCGTTCAGCATTAAAAGACTATTTAGAGAAACTTCCATCGAAACAATTTTACAGAGCGCACAAATCGTACATTGTAAATATCGATCAAATTGAAGCTATCAACACCAAGGATATTTTAATTAATGGTAAGAATATTCCTATATCTAAAGAGTTTAGGGAGTTTATTCTTTCGAATATGAACTCCTAATCTTTCATTTACAACATTATAATCCAGACTTACCTCATAAATAAGTCTGTTTACAACAATATTTTGGAATCATAAAACATGCAGTATACATTTGAAGTGTTGTTAATTAAGCTTATGCGCCCCAAATATGAGCTAAATTAACATCCCCCAAAGTTGCACAATAACTTAAATTATGATTGCCTTAAATTGGTTAACAAAAAAGAACTCTCCTCAAAAGAGTTCTTTTTTTGTTTTACAACAGTTTTTACTGGTTTTACAACAAAAAATAGCTAAACAGTATTTAGTTTTATACATTCGTCTCGTTGATAAAAGATTATTGGTTTTACCCAAACAAAATTTTCATGATTTTTTATAAAAAGAGTTTTAAGCAACTGCCTAAAACTCTTTTTTGTTTTCTACATTACTTCCATCAACTTAGTTTACCACATAAAACAAGCATTATACAACATAAATTTAGTTTCTTCTGATAGAAATTTTAAGTTTACTTCGCTGTTAAGATGTTAATTACATAGTAATATTACTTTTAAAATATTATTATAAAAGCCTAAATGCTATATTTAGGCTTTTTTTAAAACAAATGCTTTAGAAAGAATAAAAATCAGCATGAATTGTTTCTGCATAAACCCCCTATGTTAATTAAAATGAATAATAGAGTTGTATTATTTTATTTCAGAAAAAAAACCATAGCTATTGCAACCCTTTTATTGCTTACAGTTGCGATTTTTGCTCAGCATAAAACTTTTGAAGAAGAAGATCCGTTATACGAGTTTTTAGAAATTGAAAATGAAAGCGCTCGTTTTGATTATTTCTTTAGCGTTGAACAGCACTACAAAATAAGTTCGGCGTATACTTGGATAGAAGTTGTAAATAAATCGATTGCTTTAGCTGAAGAAAAAAACGACTCCGAAGCTGTTATAAAATACAAAACCATTTTGATGCGTTTGTATTACGATGTTGGCAATTATGATAAAGGAGCACTTATAGGGGAGTTGCTCTACGATGAGGAAAAGAAACTCGATGTAAAAGTTAAAATTCAAATTCTCTACACACTCGATTTACTGTACAAAGAACTTCAAATTTACGATAAGCAATTGGAGGTTAGGCGAGCCTTAAAAAGCCTTGGAGAAAAAATTGTACTCTACGATGTGTATGCCGAGTTAGGTTTGTATAGGCAAGCCATGATGGAATATGTAATTACAAACCAAAGTAAGCTAGCCTCGAGTAACGATAAGTATTTTAGTGCAAATTACTACAACGATTTGGGGGCGTATTTACTAAAAGACGGCTCGATTTATACCGCCTATAAAAACATAAAAACAGCGCACGAGGAGATTACAAAATACCTTATTGTGAATAGAGATTTGTCTGTAGACGAATTTAATGAAGCAATTTATTTAAAAGGAAAAATAGAGAGTAATTTAGGGAAATGTAAAATGTTTCAGAATAAATTTGATGAAGCAATTTCTTACCTTGAAGCTGGAGTTTCGGCAAGCAAAATTCACGACAAAGGGAAATATTCAAACACCATTGTGGGACTTTGGGAAAGTTTAGCAGAGTGTCATTTAGAGCTTGGGAATTTAGAACTTGCGCAAACTTATTTGGATAGTATTGTACTCGATCAAAAAATTGTAAAATCGAACATTGTAAATTACAACCGTTTAAGAGCTAATTTTCATTTAAAAGACAGTAATCCAGACTCGGCTTCTTTGTATTTTAAAAAGTACGTAAAACTCAAAGATTCGCTCGATTACAGCAGTCGCAAAAAACAATTGTTGAGTTTACTGGTGCAGTTCGATTTAGACAATCAAAAGGAAACTATCGAAAAGCAACGTCGTAATTTAGAGAAAAACCGAACCGAAATTTTAGCTCGCGAAAAGACTATTTACCTAAGTGTTTCTGCGCTTATTTTGTGTTTTTTATCGGTTATTGGTTTGATTGTAGCGTATGTACGAAGTATTAAAAACAAACGTCTTATTGAAAACCAAAAGAAGATTATTGAAAACTCACTAACCGAAAAAGATTCTCTTTTAAAAGAAATTCATCATCGGGTAAAAAACAATTTACAAGTGGTTTCTAGTTTGTTAAGCATTCAAACCAAAAACACCAAAAGTAAAGCCGCAATTGCTGCGCTTGAAGAAGGGAAGAGTAGAGTGAAAGCAATGGCACTTATTCACCAAAAATTATATCAAAACGAAGATCTTTCAGTTATAAAAATGCAGGAGTATATTGAGTCGCTCGGTGCGAGTATTCAATCGGTTTATAAAACTTCTGGAAGTAAAATAAAACTACATATCAATGCTTCGAGTACCGATTTGGATGTCGATAGAGCAATTCCTATCGGTTTAATTTTAAATGAACTGATTTCAAATTCTTTTAAATACGCTTTCGAAAATCATACAGAAGGTAATATTTACATCAGTTTACTTAAAAATAACGATCAATATTATTTTGAGTATAAAGATGATGGCGTTGGTCTCCCTGAAAATTTCGATGCAAAAACCTCTGGGTCAATGGGAATGACGCTCATTGGGCGTTTGGCAAACCAGTTGCGTTCTTCATTGCATATCGATAAAGAAAGTCACGGCGTTCGTTTTTGGTTTAATTTTCATTAATTTTATTTAACTTTAACTACTGTCTTTTTTATACCTAAGACAGATTGCTATATTTATAGTTGAATAAAAAATAAACTCATGAAAATTACATTTTACGGACACGCATCTTTGGCTATTCAGGTTGACGATGTACATATATTGGTAGATCCATTTATCTCAGGAAACGAAAAAGCTTCGCATATCGATATCGATGCTATTAAAGCCGATTATATTTTGGTGACTCATGCGCATCAAGATCATATTTTGGATGTAGAGCGCATAGCAAAACGCACAGGTGCAGTTGTGGTTTCGAATGCAGAAATTGCTGGACATTATGGTAAAATGGGAATTGAAACACACCCGATGAATCACGGCGGAAGTTGGGATTTTGAATTTGGTTTAGTGAAATATGTAAATGCTACACATTCTTCTTCTTTTCCCGACGGTAGTTACGGTGGGCAACCTGGTGGTTTTGTAATCGAAGGGGAACATAAAAATATCTATATCGCTGGAGATACTGGTTTAACAATGGATATGAAAATCATTCCGCTTTTTACAAAGTTAGATTTAGCAATTTTACCTATCGGAGATAACTTTACCATGGGAATAAAAGAAGCCATCCACGCATCAAATTTTGTAGAATGCGATAAGGTTTTAGGCTATCACTTTGATACTTTTGGTTATATTGAAATTGACCACGAGGAGGCTAAAAAAGAGTTTTACAACGCAGGGAAAGACCTAATGTTACTCGAAATTGGTGAAAGTATAGAACTCTAAATGAAAGCGACTTACAAAAAGTATATTTTAAACTTTAAGCGTCCAAGTGGAACTTCTAGAGGCGTACTTACTACCAAAGAAACTTGGTTTATTATTTTAGAAGAAGGCGAAAATTTTGGTATTGGTGAATGCGGAATTTTACGCTCGTTGAGTATTGACGACCGTCCAGATTACGAAGAAAAATTGCAGTGGGTTTGCCAAAATATCCATTTAGGAAAAGACGCCCTTTGGGATGCTTTGTTGGAGTTTCCTTCCATTCAATTTGGAGTTGAGCAAGCATTTTTGTCATTGCAAAACAAAAATGCTTTTGAATTATTTCCTTCGGAATTTACGCAGGGGAAGCAGGCAATTCCGATTAACGGTTTGGTGTGGATGGGCGATGAAAGTTTTATGACGACTCAAATTCAAGAAAAAATAGCTGATGGTTTTCAGTGTATTAAAATGAAAATTGGAGCTATCGATTTTGATACGGAATTTAAACTTCTAAGTAGCATCAGAAACAAATTTTCTTCCGAAGAAATAGAACTTCGTGTTGATGCAAATGGAGCCTTTTCTCCTTCCGAAGCAACATACAAACTAAAGCAGTTAGCAACACTTAATTTACATTCTATTGAACAACCAATAAAACAAGGAAACATAGTTGAAATGGGGGCTTTATGTGCAGAAACTCCTTTACCAATTGCATTGGATGAAGAATTAATTGGTGTTTTTACTGTAACAGAAAAGCGAGAATTGCTACAAACTATTAAACCCCAATACATAATTTTAAAACCAAGTTTGGTTGGCGGATTTAAAGGTTCGCAAGAGTGGATTTCGCTTAGCGAAGAATTGAAAATAGGGTGGTGGATTACGAGTGCTTTGGAGAGTAATGTGGGGCTAAATGCAATTTCGCAATGGACTGCAACCTTGAATAATTCAATGCCTCAAGGTTTAGGAACAGGCAGTTTATATACCAACAATATTGAGAGTCCGCTTACAGTTAAAAACGGTACTTTACTGTACGATATTAATAAAAAATGGGACATAAGTCCTTTAAAAAAATAAACAGAATTGAAATATATAGAACAAGTTTTTAAGGTTAGACACGAGTTTTGGAGGTATTTATTGGGCTCGATTTTTATAATTTTCATGAGCCAGATAATGCAAATTCCATTTGTGTTGGCAGTACTTTGGAAAGGCGGAACAAGCGCAGTACAATCTGGAGACACCGCTAGTTTACTAAGTGTTTTAGAACCAAATTTAAATTTGTTTTTACTGATGTTGCCCTTTGCAGTTTGCTTGCCATTACTGTTTATGTGGGTAACAAAATTCCATAAACAATCGGTTGTTGCATTAACAACGGCTCGAAAAAAAATAGATTGGAAGCGTGTGTTGTTTTCGTTTGTATTGTGGGGTGGAATTACGGCTGCTTTGGCATTTTTAGATGCGTTGGTACTGTCGCCAGAAGATTACGAATACAACTTTAAACTCGTTCCCTTTTTAATTTTATTTGTTATTGGCGTTGTAATGATACCGTTGCAAACCAGTTTAGAAGAATATATTTTTAGAGGATATTTAATGCAAGGTTTTGGAGCTCTCTTTCTCAACCGTTGGGCGCCTTTACTTTTAACTTCTGTTATCTTTGGAAGTCTTCATGTATTTAATCCTGAAGTAGATAAATTAGGATACGGAATCATGATTTATTATATCGGAACAGGATTGTTTTTAGGGATTCTAACACTTATGGATGAAGGAATGGAGCTCAGTATTGGGTTTCACGCAGCAAACAATTTAGTTACAGCTTTATTGGTTACAGCCAATTGGACTGCTTTTCAAACGCATTCAGTATTTAAAGACATTTCTGAACCAGCATTAGGTTGGGATGTTTACGTGCCTATTTTTATTGTATTTCCTATACTATTATTCATTTTTGCTAAGAAATACAAGTGGAGTAATTGGAAAGAGAAACTTACAGGTAACATCACACCTCCTCAAGATGTTGATAAAATATCTGAAACTACCTCTGTATAAACTTTTTTATACAAATTATAGGGGTTAATTTTATACAAAATTCCAGTGTTAGTTTGTGTTTTGTGCAGATTAATGCATTTATGGAATGGTATTTTAAACTAAAATTATTCCTATGGAAAACACTCCATCTTTTGATAAAATACACTTAAAATTCAAGCTCAACGGGACTTATTTTGACAGAGAAGACTTAAAAGAAGTTGCTTATAGTTTTGTAAAAGAAGGCGAGGATTACGAGCAATCTATCGGTAACTTTTTAATGGATTGGTTGGATGCCAAAGACCATTTATTTGTGCGAACTTCTGGTTCCACAGGCACGCCAAAGCACATTAAAATTCAGAAGCAGTTTATGGTAAATTCTGCTATTGCTTCAGGAGATTTCTTCGGAATTTCTGTTGGTGATACTGCACTTCATTGTTTGCCTGCTGCCTATATCGCAGGAAAGATGATGTTGGTTCGTGCCATGATTTTAGGACTGGAAATCGACTTAGTTGCGCCAACTTTACATCCTTTGGAGGAGATAGAAGAGCAGTATGATTTTTCAGCAATGATACCTTTGCAGGTGTCAAATTCACTCAATAAAATCAACAACATCAAACAGCTAATTGTTGGCGGTGCTCCTGTCACAAAAGATTTAGTAGAAAGTGTTCAAGATAAGTCTACACAAGTTTTTGAAACTTATGGAATGACTGAAACGGTAACACATATTGCAGCCAAGAAAATCAATAATTTTTCTGCTTCGGAAAGTATTGATTCCGCACATTTTAAAATTTTACCCAATGTAACAATTAGCACAGATAAACGAGGTTGTTTGGTTATTGATGCTCCTTATATTGCAGAAGAAACTATAGTAACCAATGATATTGTTACGCTGATAAGTGAAAGTGAGTTTGATTGGAAAGGACGTTACGATAATGTAATTAATTCTGGCGGAGTAAAACTTATTCCTGAGCAGATTGAAAAGAAGTTAGCTAAAGTTATTTCGCAACGTTTCTTCGTGTACGGTTTAAATGATGCCGAACTAGGAGAGAAGTTAATTCTTGTTATTGAAGGAAAAGCGCAGGAAGCTTTGAAAACTTCAGTAAAAGAATTAAAAAGCCTTGAAAAGTTTGAGCATCCGAAAGCTATTTATTTTACTGATAAATTTGAAGAAACAGCTAACGGAAAACTACTTCGTGAAGCAACTGTCGAGAAATTAAAATAGTATAGCTAGCGAGTAAAAATTATAAAAAATAAACAATGAGTAAAGTATATGATTGCCCAACCTGTGGAGGAAAGGCAAAAGTGAAAGAGAGAGATGGGGAGACAACCTATCAAGCCATTAAGAATGACGAAATGGTAAAGAAGATTGAACAACTAAAAAAGGCAATGCAAAAGTTTAAAGAAAAATCGGAAGCATTGGAAAAACAGTTAGAAGAAATTCAAAATAGTAATTAATATTTAATGTGAGTTCGACGTAAGAAGAATGAATATGAGGCACGACCTGTTTAAAAAGTATTGAAAATCAAGGAAGCAGCGTGGGGCGAAAGATAAAAAGTTGTTTGAACGTAGTGAGTTCTTTTTATCTGTGGAGGTTGTTTCCGTAGATTTTCTTATGCTTTTTAAATCAGTCTTGATTTTTTTGTTTCGTTTTTGTGTCAAGACAAAAATGAAAATATCATTAAATAATTTATACTGTAAACAGTTGAAGTTATTCAATATTGATTTTACATCGAATTAGGTTATTTAAGTTTGTATCACTCCCAAATTAAAAGGCTTTTCAATAGGAGCATGGTTGGCAGCTTCTATTCCCATGCTAATCCATTTTCGAGTGTCTAGCGGATCGATAATCGCGTCCGTCCATAAACGAGCCGCCGCATAATATGGCGATACTTGTTTGTCGTATTTCGATTTTATTTTATTAAAAAGTTCGTCTTCTTTCTCTTTGGTAATTTCTTCTCCTTTTTTCTTTAAGGAAGCGGTTTCAATTTGCAATAATACTTTGGCAGCTTGCGCACCGCCCATAACCGCAAGTTCGGCACTTGGCCATGCAAAGATGAGGCGCGGGTCGTATGCTTTTCCGCACATGGCGTAATTTCCAGCTCCGTAAGAATTCCCGATAACAACAGTAAATTTAGGCACCACAGAATTACTCACAGCATTTACCATTTTTGCGCCATCTTTAATAATGCCACCGTGCTCCGATTTACTTCCAACCATAAAACCAGTTACATCTTGTAGAAAAATAAGTGGAATTTTCTTTTGATTACAGTTGGCAATAAATCGCGTTGCTTTATCGGCAGAATCCGAATAGATAACACCTCCAAATTGTAATTCTCCTTTCTTAGTCTTTACAACTTTTCGTTGATTGGCAACAATTCCAACAGCCCAACCATCAATACGAGCATAACCTGTTATAATGGTTTTTCCGAAGCCTTCTTTGTATTCTTCAAAAGAATTAGCGTCGACAATTCTGCTAATAATTTCTTTCATATCGTACTGCTCAGCTCTACTTTTTGGTAATATTCCGTAGATATCGGCAGGTTCGTCTATCGGTTTTACAGGTTTTTTTCTGTTGAATCCAGCCTTGTCAAAATCACCAATTTTATCAACGATATTTCGAATGGTATCCAACGCATCTTTATCATCTTTGGCTTTATAATCGGTGACCCCACTTATTTCTGAATGCGTTGTAGCGCCTCCCAATGTTTCATTATCGATATTTTCGCCTATAGCAGCTTTTACCAAATAACTACCAGCGAGAAAAATACTACCAGTTTTATCTACAATTAAAGCTTCATCACTCATAATAGGGAGGTAGGCGCCACCAGCTACGCAACTTCCCATAACGGCTGCAATTTGAGTAATTCCCATACTACTCATTTGAGCATTATTTCTGAAAATTCGACCAAAATGCTCTTTGTCTGGAAAAATTTCGTCCTGCATAGGGAGGTACACCCCAGCGCTATCTACAAGATAAATAATAGGAAGTTTGTTTTCGATAGCTATTTCTTGCGCACGTAAGTTTTTCTTTCCAGTAATGGGAAACCAAGCACCAGCTTTTACAGTAGCGTCGTTGGCAACTACAATGCATTGTTTGTTATTGATGTATCCAATCTTTACTACAACACCTCCAGAAGGACAACCTCCGTGCTCTTTGTACATTCCTTCGCCAGCAAAAGCACCAATTTCAATACTGTTACTATCTTTATCAAGAAGGTAGTCGATACGTTCTCTTGCTGTCATTTTTCCTTGTGCATGGAGTTTTTCAATGCGTTTTTCGCCTCCGCCTAATGAAACTTTGGCAAATCTTCGTTTTAATTCAGCAACAGAAAGTTTGTTGTAATCTTCGTTTTGATTGAATTTTAAATCCATCTATTCTATTAATTTCAAATGATTTAAGTGTTGTATTCAATTTAACAATTTACGAAAAGTTGAAAAATCTTCTAAAAACACTTATTAATACTGCTAAAATACAAAATCAAGCATTATATATTTGGCTAATAATTCCTTAAATTGTACGATATTTGTCAATCTTAAAAAGAATAACCCTAAACCTGAATAAATTACATAAAAATGGGAATGAATAAAAATACAGTATTGGCCTGGGCTACGTGGATAATGATTGTGGTTGGACTCGGATTGATAGCTTTGGGCGCATTTAAGTATAGTGAAGTTGCTGGATACGGTTTTGCATCGGTAGGAGTAGGATTTTTTGCTATTGCATGGGTATTTAACGCACTTAAAGGAAGAGTTTAAGTAATTATATTTAATTTATTATAATACAATAATATATGTCAGATGATAAAAAAGTGATATTCTCGATGTCGGGCGTATCAAAAACCTATCAAAGTTCGAATAAGCAAGTGCTTAAAGATATCTATTTGAGTTTCTTTTATGGAGCGAAAATTGGAATTTTAGGTTTAAATGGTTCGGGTAAATCGACCTTGTTAAAGATTATCGCAGGAGAAGAAAAAAACTATCAAGGTGATGTTGTTTTCTCTCCAGGATATTCCGTAGGGTATTTGGAGCAGGAACCTAAATTGGATGAGTCTAAAACAGTTATAGAAATTGTAAAAGAAGGTGTTGCCGAAACTGTTGCTATTTTAGATGAATACAATAAGATTAACGATATGTTTGGGCTTCCAGAAGTTTATGAAGATGCAGATAAGATGCAAAAACTGATGGATAAGCAGGCAGAACTTCAAGATAAAATTGATGCAACCAATGCTTGGGAGCTCGATACAAAACTTGAAATTGCAATGGATGCTTTGCGTACGCCAGAGCCAGATACGCCAATTAGTGTACTTTCTGGAGGAGAGCGTCGTCGTGTAGCGTTGTGTAGATTGTTATTGAAACAACCAGATATTTTATTGCTCGATGAGCCTACCAACCACCTTGATGCCGAATCGGTTTTATGGTTGGAGCAACATTTACAGCAGTATTCAGGAACTGTAATTGCAGTAACGCACGACCGTTATTTCTTGGATAATGTAGCAGGATGGATTTTAGAGTTAGATAGAGGTGAGGGGATTCCGTGGAAAGGAAATTACTCGTCTTGGTTAGACCAAAAGTCGAAACGCTTGGCACAAGAGCAAAAACAAGCTTCTAAACGTCAGAAAACATTAGAACGAGAGTTGGAGTGGGTTCGTATGGCGCCAAAAGGACGTCAAGCGAAACAAAAAGCGCGTTTAAATAATTACGATAAACTTTTAAATGAAGACCAAAGTAAACTTGACGAAAAGTTAGAGATTTATATTCCTAATGGACCGCGTTTGGGTACAAATGTAATTGAGGCGAAAGGAGTTTCGAAAGCTTTTGGAGATAAACTTTTATATGAAAACTTAAACTTCAACCTTCCGCAAGCAGGAATTGTTGGAATTATCGGACCAAATGGAGCTGGTAAAACAACCATTTTCAGAATGATTATGGGTGAAGAAACTCCAGATAAAGGTTCGTTTGAGGTAGGAGATACTGCAAAAATCGCTTATGTCGACCAATCGCACTCAAATATAGACCCTTCAAAATCGATTTACGAGAATTTTTCTGACGGACAAGAATTGGTGATGATGGGAGGAAAGCAAGTAAATGCAAGAGCTTATTTAAGCCGATTTAACTTTGCTGGAAGTGAACAAAATAAAAAAGTAGAAATGCTTTCTGGAGGTGAACGTAACCGTTTACATTTGGCAATGACATTAAAGGAAGAAGGAAACGTATTGTTGCTCGATGAGCCAACTAACGACCTTGATGTAAATACATTGCGTGCTTTGGAAGAAGGTTTAGAAAACTTTGCAGGTTGTGCAGTTGTTATCTCTCACGACCGTTGGTTTTTAGATCGTATTTGTACGCATATTTTGGCTTTTGAAGGAAACTCGGAAGTATATTTCTTTGAAGGTAGTTTCTCTGACTATGAAGAGAACAAACGTAAACGTTTAGGTGCCGATGTAACACCAACACGAATTAAATATAAAAAGTTAATTAGAGACTAGTTGCTTAGTTTCTGATGGAGAATAGAAAACCCCAAGAGAATCAATTTCTCTTGGGGTTTGTTTTATATGGTATTTAAATTCTCTTTATTGAAAGGTTAGAAGTTGGATATTAGATGAAGTATTTACTTAACTCTCTCTCCTTGTAAACTATTTTCAAGGTTTTTACGGTGGTAAATATCTCCAAAACCGTCAACTATTTTTCCGTTTCTGTCAACAATAATAATTTTGTTTAAACTCTTAATTACTAAGTTTTCAAAAAGTTCGTCAATATTATCGGTTTGGTATTGCTCTAAAGTATCGCCAGTTTTAGAAATCGAAGCTAAGTTTCTAAGCCATTCAGAGCGATCTTCATTTACATTGATCCCAACGTAGTTGTAATTTGGATAATCTCTCTTTAAACGAGAAATTCTATTTAAAACATTTGTCTGGTGGTCTTTTTGGTGATAATTCCAAAAGTAAAATACCGTATTTTTTTTGTATGAATTAGAATCAATAGTAACCTTGTTTCCTTTTATATCTACTAAATGAATAGAAGGCAGTGTTAATCCCTTTTGAAGATTTTGTACATTTTGGTAGAATTTGTTTATCTCTTCTTCATGCTGATTGTCTTTCGCAATTTCATGAAAAGCATCTATAAATTTTTTATTGTATTCAGCAGAATGTCTTTCGAGCAAATAAGTGTAGGCTACATTACGAGTTAAATTATCTCGAATGGTTTTGTTTTCTGTAACTGTACTATCAATCAACTTTAATTTGTGCGTGCTGTAATGTAAAGAGCGTTGAATGTGGTTGAAATCGCCGTTACACTCATTCTTACAATGATTGTATGCTAGATTGTTAAAATGAACCACCAAATAATTAAAATAGGGTTTGTAGTACATTAAAAGAGTGTCGTTGTAATTTACTTGATTTCTAAAATCGTAGTAATTGGCAGGTAGTTCAGGAACACTTTTAAGTCCGTTTCGTCTTTTATGGATAAACGGAAATTCTTCCATATCGGTAAAATACCTGTAATTTATAGCGCCTTGAGCAATGTGATTTGCTTTTGGAGATAAAGGTTTTTTAAGGTTTATATCACTTAAAAGCTCTTCTTTCATCTGCTTCAAAGAATCAATTTTAGCTAAAAATTCTTCCGCAGTTAATTCACTATAATTATTCACCAATTTTTCTTCATCTTCATAAATCAAAAACATGTCGATTAAGAAATTATTTTTTTCGGCACCTTCACCAGAATACACTAACGACTCATCAAAATCCAACGTGTTTAAGCGCATTAATAAACTGTCGCCTTTTTCAAGTATAATGTATTGGTATTCGTTATGATCAAAGTGGTAGAGACCTTCTTTTACTTTTTCTAACTGAAAAGAAAACCTGTTGTTGCGGTCTAATTTAGAGGAGTCTATCAACTCATTATTGTAATACAAATAGACATAGTCTGCGTTAGGGTTGACAATTTCTCCGCCAAAAAAAGTGCTTTTGGGAGCTTCTGAACAACTATAGGTGAGGGCGATTATGAGCGCTAAAAAAGAGTACTTCATATAAGGTCTCGATGTTTTCTAAGCATCATTACCAACAAATCTATAAAAGCAAGGTTAAGAATAATGTTAAGATGAAGTTAAATAAGCTGTTTTTAACGTTTTTAATATAGATTGTGTTTTCTGCGTATTCACAAGTTTTACAGCTTTTAATTGATTCGATTTACAGCGTTAACTTTGTAGTAAAATTCTAGTTGAAATTTGTTACTTTTGCACTCGAATAATTAAAACAATTGTGAATGTTATCAGTTTCTAATTTATCTGTACAATTTGGAAAACGTGTTCTGTTTGATGAAGTTAATGTGACCTTTACCCAAGGAAATTGCTACGGAATTATTGGTGCCAATGGTGCTGGAAAATCTACATTTTTAAAAATATTATCAGGAAAACAAGACGCAACAAGTGGACATGTACACTTAGAGCCAGGAAAACGTATGTCGGTTTTAGAGCAAGATCACTACGCTTATGACGAATATCCTGTGTTAGAAACCGTTTTAAGAGGGAACAAACCTTTGTTTGCGATTAAAAAAGAGATGGATGAGCTTTATGCTGATTATTCTGATGAAAATGCTGATAGAATAGGGGAACTTCAAGTGCAATTTGAAGAAATGAATGGCTGGAATGCCGATAGCGATGCCGCAGCACTTTTATCAAATTTAGGAATCAATGAAGATTTGCATTACAGTTTAATGGCCGACCTTGACGGAAAGCAAAAAGTACGTGTGTTATTGGCACAGGCACTTTTTGGAAATCCAGATGTGTTGATTATGGATGAGCCTACCAACGACTTGGATTTTGAAACAATTAGTTGGTTAGAAAACTTTTTGGCAAACTACGACAATACAGTTATTGTTGTATCTCACGACCGTCACTTCTTGGATGCAGTGTGTACTAATATTGCTGATATTGACTTCGGAAAAGTTAACCTTTACAGTGGTAACTATACGTTTTGGTACGAAAGTAGCCAATTGGCAGCAAGACAACGTGCACAACAAAACAAAAAAGCAGAAGAAAAAGCGAAAGAATTACAAGAATTTATTCAGCGTTTTAGTGCCAACGTTGCAAAAAGTAAACAAGCTACATCTCGTAAAAAGATGTTGGATAAACTTAAAATTGACGATATCAAACCTTCAAGTCGTCGTTATCCTGCTATTATTTTTGAACGCGAACGTGAGGCTGGAGACCAAATATTAAATGTTGAAGGACTTTCTGCAAGTATTGATGGTGAAGTACTTTTTAAAGGCGTAGACATCAATTTAGCTAAAGGAGATAAAGTTGCTGTAATTTCGAAAGACTCTCGTGCTACAACAGCTTTTTATGAAATTATTAATGATAACGAAAAAGCAGATGCAGGGAAATTCCAATGGGGAGTTACAACTACACATGCGTATTTACCATCAGATAACTCGGCGTTTTTCGACACAGACGATACGTTGGTAGATTGGTTAAGACAATATGCTAAAACTGAAGAAGAGCGCGAAGAAGTATTTGTACGTGGCTTTTTAGGGAAAATGTTATTTAGTGGAGAAGAAGCCTTAAAAACAGGACGCGTACTCTCTGGAGGTGAAAAAGTACGTTGTATGTTAAGTAGAATGATGATGATAAGAGGAAATGTATTGATGCTCGACGAACCAACAAACCACTTGGACTTAGAGAGTATCACAGCGTTTAATAACTCTTTGAAGAAATTTCCAGGAACTATTATGTTGACTTCTCATGACCATGAGTTTACACAATCTATCGCGAATAGAATTATTGAGTTAACTCCAAACGGAACAATAGACCGTTATTTATCTTTCGATGATTATATGGCAGATGCAGGAGTGAAAGAACAACGCATTAAAATGTATCAAAAGTAAGATTGAAACAATAAAGTTTAAAAAGTCTGTTTAGGTATTACTAGACAGACTTTTTTGTTTTTATAAATTACAAGTTACTTTTTGTAATGCTTGAGCTGAATTAAAGTCGAGTTTTGAATTTTCTTTGAAAACAAACTTTCCTTCTTTTTCAATAGTTTCTCCGTAGGCAGGAATTAATTGGTCGTTACTTTTCATAAAAATAACTTCGCGGGTAGAGGTTGTGCCTTCAGCTTTAAATGTGTAATCAGCTTTTAAAATATCACCGTTTAATTTTCCGTTGATGGTACCAAAACTTTTGTCCTTTTCAAAAAACTTATACGCTAGCGTTCCAGAAACTAAATTGTCATGCGTTTCTATATTTAAACTGATGGTGTCTTTTCCTTGAATATATTGATAACATTCAACAGTTGGAAGCGCTTTCACTACCGTTTCTTTGTTTAAGTCTCCGAGTTCGATAATGGTTTCTTTTTCCGCAGGTTTTTCTTTACATGAAAAGAGGAGTAAAGTGCATACACTAAAACTGATTCTTAAGTAATTTTTCATATTGTCTTTGTTGATTCAGAAAAAATAATAAAAAAAGCTGAATGAAAAATATTTCCATTCAGCTTTAACTTTTATACTAACGTTGAGAATTATTTTAATCCACCAACCATTTCTTCTGGTTTAACCCATTCGTCAAACTCTTCCGAAGTAACATATTTTAAAGCTAAAGCAGCTTCTTTTAAAGTTGTTCCTTCTTCGTGTGCTTTGTTTGCAATTTCTGCAGCTTTGTAGTAACCAATTTTAGTGTTTAAAGCAGTTACAAGCATTAACGAATTATTTACAAGCTCATTAATACGCTTTGTATTTGGCTCGATGCCGCTAGCGCAATGTTCGTCAAAACTTACACAAGCATCACCAATTAATCTAGCCGATTGTAATAAGTTGGCAGCCATCATTGGTTTGAAAACGTTTAGCTCGTAATGACCTTGAGTTCCACCAACTGTAATTGCTACGTCGTTCCCCATAACTTGTGCACAAACCATTGTAAGTGCTTCGCATTGCGTAGGATTTACTTTTCCTGGCATAATAGAACTTCCTGGCTCGTTGGCAGGAATGATAATTTCACCAATTCCACTTCGAGGTCCAGATGCCATTAAACGGATATCGTTTGCAATTTTATTTAAAGAAACTGCCAATTGTTTAAGTGCACCATGTGTTTCTACAAAAGCATCGTGTGCAGCAAGTGCTTCAAATTTATTATCTGCCGATTTAAAAGGGTGTTCGGTAAACTTAGCAATAAATTCAGCTACACGTTTTGCATAACCTTTTGGAGTGTTTAATCCAGTTCCTACGGCTGTACCTCCTAAAGCTAGTTCTGATAAGTGGTCTAAAGTATTGTTTAAAGCCTTTAAACCGTGGTCTAATTGAGAAACGTAACCAGAAAATTCCTGACCTAATGTAAGCGGTGTAGCATCCATTAAGTGTGTTCTTCCAATTTTAACTACGTTTTTATATTCTTCCGACTTTTTCTTAAGTGTGTTGCGTAATTGCGTTACTCCAGGAATGGTAGTTTCTACAACCATTTTATAAGCAGCAATGTGCATTCCGGTAGGGAAGGTGTCGTTTGATGATTGCGACTTGTTAACATCGTCGTTTGGTTGCAATGTTTTTTCACCTTCGCCAATTTTCTTTCCTGCAAGTTGATGTGCTCTGTTGGCAATCACCTCGTTTACATTCATGTTACTTTGCGTACCAGAACCTGTTTGCCATACAACTAACGGAAATTGGTCGTCGTGCTTTCCTTCTAAAATTTCATCACAAACTTGTGCAATAAGATCTCTTTTGTCGATAGGTAAAACTCCAAGTTCGCAGTTGGTATAAGCGGCTGCTTTTTTTAAGTAAGCAAAACCATAAACCACTTCCAATGGCATAGAAGCTGGCGCTCCAATTTTAAAGTTGTTTCTTGAGCGTTCGGTTTGTGCTCCCCATAATTTTTTTGAAGGAACTTTTACTTCCCCCATGGTGTCTTTTTCTATTCTAAAATCCATAGTATGAATTAATCTTTTTGAGTCACAAATTTACATTATTCTCCAATAAAATCGAAGGTAATAAATGTCAATTTATGCCAATTAACATCTGTTTATTCTGCTAAAAAATCAAGTTTAGAGCCTTCCAAAGTATTGTCTAAATAACGCTTGATAAAAAAGAAAGCGGTAGTTTTTTCAACACCAATAGCTTTTACAAATTTGCTGTAATACTTTTTATCTGTTTTTACTTTTTGAAGGTCTGTTTTGATTACATTTTTGTTTAAATCGTTTATTTCTTCGGAAGAAAGTGCCGATAGGTTATGGACATAATCGTCAAACAATGATGCTTTTTCGAGCACAATCTTTCCACTTTCTTCTAAATAATTATCAAAAATAGGTGCAAAAGTTTCTCTTTCGGTAGCAGAAAGTTCTAACTCGTCGTACACAAACGATTTGATTTCAAGGTTTAAATTAGCTTTGATTAAGTCGATGTAATCTTGCTTATCTTGAGCATTTATAAATAGACTAGTAAAAATAAATGCAACTACTAATAATTTTTTCATGAGTTTATTTTATTGAACTGTTAAATACGATTCTGATTGTTCGAAGGCATCTTCTACACGATCTTCAATAAAATCGATGTTTGCACTTTGCGAACCTCTTACCAAGCCGTTAATACCAGCTCCCCAAACAATATCTATTTGTTCGTTTTCAACATCTATAGAAGAAGTGCTTGCCATTTCGATAAATAAAGTTCCTTCGATCCATTCGTAATAAACAGGGTAATATCCGCCAGGGTAGTAAGGGTCGTAATATCCCCACCAATCATACCAACCGTCCCAAATAAAATCGATATCTGCATAGGTTGTAGCCAAAGCTTGTGCAGCAATAATAAGGTCTGGTAGATTTTCTTCGTCTAATTGTGTTACTTTGGTGTACCCTAATTCGGCCATGTTTTCGTCTATACTATTTAAAATAGTTTGGTCGTAATTTCTGGTTAAATCTGGATTTGAATTTCCTTCACCACCATCTGTTTCAATCCATCGAACGTTGTTAACCAAATAGTAAGTTGTTGGGTTTTCGGTTTCCCAATAATCTCTAGAATATTCGGTTTTTACAATATCGTAGTCAGAAATATCGTCATCGTCATTATTACATCCAGTAAATAATGAGAGACTTAAAAAACTAAAGGCTAAAATTTTTTTCATAGATTTTTTTAAATTGATTTTCAGTTTAATTAGCATTTATAGTACTAATAGTAAAAGTAACTAAAAGTATCAAAACAGCCTTATAATTTTTTGTGATATTGATTTTGGAAGAATAGGAGGACTTCTAAAAGTATATTCTGTGTAAATAATTTAATTTAATACTGAAATTATTAAGAATTGTGCTTATATTTGGAGCGAATTCAGAAAATTTCCGGAAACTATGTTCGAATTTGATCAGTATCTTGGCTTTTTAGCAATCATGACCGTTTTAACAATCGGGTTTTGGTTGATGATTTTTTTATTAACTTTCGTAATTCCTTATTGGTTGGGAGGTTCAATCATTGAGTTGATCAAAGAAAAGAGAGAAGCTAAGAAAGCTAAGTTAGAAGAATAAAAAAAGAAGCCGAATGGCTTCTTTTTTTGTATTGTATGTTTTGGTTTCTATCCTTCAAATTCTCCACCTTCGTCATCTCCGTTATTTCCATTTCTACCTCTTTCACCACGTTTACCTTTTGGTTGATTGAATCGGTAAATAAATGATACTGTAAATTGACGTTGTCTCCATTGAAACTCACTATCCGAAGTAAACGATAATTGCCCAGCATCGTTGTAAGACTCTGTGTACGATCTTCTTTTACGAGAGTTTAGCAAGTCGCTAACATTCATAGAAATTGTTGCATTGTCGTTTAAAATATCTTTGCTCAATGCCATATCAATTGAAAGCATTCCTTCGCTTTTTGTTTGAGAGTTTTCTCTTGGACCCATGTAAAAACCGTTGGTTTGCCAGTCGATACTTGATGGAAGTTTAACTTTTGCACTCAAACGCGAAAACCAACTTGTGTTTGAAGCGCCATAATCTACACCATCGTATTCTCCTTCAGTATCAAATTTAAAGAAGTTAAAACTACCGTTTAATTGCAACCATTTTATCGCGTTATACATTACACCAACTTCACCACCAATACGCTCATTGGTTGAGAGGTTAATTGGGATGGTTCGAATAATGTCAATGCCATCGGAAGTTTGTTGTCCGGTTTCTGTTTGTACACGCTCAAAAGCATCGGTTTCTCTTTGGTAATATACCGATGAAGTAAGGGTTAACTTATCCCATCTTTTTAAATATCCTAAATCAAAAGCATCTGCAAAAGCCGGATTCAAATCTGGATTTCCTTGGAAAATGTTTGCTCTACTTGATCTTGATGGAAACGGATTGATAAACCATCCTCTTGGGCGGTTAATCCTTCTGTTGTATCCTAAAGTAATATTGTCGGTATCGTTAATCTCGTACGTAAGGTTTACAGTAGGGAATAGGTTTAAGTAATTTTTATCAAAATCTGGATCGAAGTTAAATCCTAAGGTATCGATAAGTTCTTCATCACTTAAATCTGAATCTACTTTCCCTTTTAATTGTGTGTTTTCTAATCGAAGTCCAACTAATACTGAAAACTTACCGTATTTGTTTCCGTATTGAGAGTACACCGAATTTACATTTTGTTCGTAAGTAAATTTGTTGGTTAAGCTGTAGTTGGTTTCGTAGTTATCAGAATCTGGATTGTAAGTTTGTAACTCATAATCGTTTACATTTTTCTGAAAATTACCACGGTAACCAGCTTCAAATTGTGCTTCTCCCATAGGAAGTACATAATCTGCTTGCACTAAATATTCATTTTCCTTTTCAGTTTCAAAAACTCTTTCAAGGTTTATAACTTCTTCTGAAGGGAAAAATTGATTTTCATCTATATCAGTATTGATAGTTTCTTTGTCTGTTGAATACTGAAAATCGGCAGTAAGTTTGTGTCCGTCATCATTAAAGTTATTCGTGTAATTTAATGAGTATTGGTACGTATTATCATCTTCATTTTCAACTTCTCTACGGAGCGTTCTACTGTCTACAGTTCCGTCGACATATCGAGTGGTGTTGTTTTCTGTAGCATCTTGTTCATCTCCAAAACGCGTGAAGAAACTACCAGTAATAGACGATTTATCGGTTAAGAAATATTCCATTCCTAAGTTGATGTTAAACCCTTTGTCTTTACGGTTCATTTTACGGTCTTCAATAATTCTGCTGTATGTAGAATTGTAATAGTAGTTGTCAAAATAAGCTTCTCCTGGAGGCTCTCTGTAAAAATGCCCTAAGGTTGTAAACAAATTAAATTTGTTTGTTCTCAAGTTTAAATTGGCGTTTACTTGGCTTGTTGTTGGATATCCTGTGTTGATATTGATAGACCCGTTTAATCCAAGAGTTTTCTCTTTTTTAAGAACGATATTTAAAATACCAGCAGTTCCTTCGGCATCGTAACGAGCAGAAGGACTTGTAATAACTTCAACCTTTTCGATAGCATCTGCAGGAAGCTGACGCAAAGCGTCTGTAGACCCAAAACCAGCAAGCGCAGAAGGTTTTCCGTTGATAAGAATACGAACGTTTTCGTTTCCTCTTAAGCTAATTGCTCCTTCAACATCAACTGTAACCGATGGTACGTTGTTTAATGCATCACTAACTGAAGCTCCACTCGTAGTTAAATCCTTACCGATATTGTACACTTTTTTGTCAAGACGAATTTCTACCGTAGTTTTTTCTCCAACTACTTCTACAGCATCCAATTGCGCTACATCTAACGCTAGTTTTATGGTACCTAAATTTTTGTCTTGTGTAATGTTTTGATTGTTGAGTTCGTACGATTTATAAGAAATGTACTCGAGTTTTAAGTTGTATTTACCAGCAGGGGCTTCCACGCTAAAGTTTCCTTTTTCGTCGGTTACACCACCTGTAACTTGTCCTGGGTTGTCTATGCTTTGTAAAACAAGCGTGGCGTATTCTAAAGGCTCAGAAGTTTCAGAATCGATTGCTTTACCGGATACAGTAATTTGTTGCGCACCTCCTTGCCGTTGCTGGGCATACATAAAGGTACTTAATAGGGTTGCTGCGAGAAGGCAGTAATGTCTAAATTTCATAGTTAGTAATTATTAATCGGTAGTATTTAGTTACTCTTTGGTCTATGACGCCAAATTTAGACTAAGGTTTAACCCTATTTGGTTAAACTTTTCATAAAATTGCCTTAATGTTTTCTGGCGGACGCCCAATTACCGCAACATTGTTTTTAATAACTATCGGACGTTCAATAAGTTTTGGATGGTTTAACATCGCTTGAATAATTTCGTCGTCTGTTAAAATTTTGTTTTTAAAATTATCCTTCCAAATCGCTTCATTTTTTCGAACCAAGTTAATAGGCTTTATCCCTAAACAATTAATAACTTCTCTAAGTTCTTTTTCTGAAGGAACATCGTCTAGGTATTTTACTACTTCGTATTCTTTTCCAGATTCTTCAACAATTTGAAGTCCTTCTCTAGATTTTCTACAACGCGGATTGTGATATATTTTAATCATGCTATTCGTGCTTTTTTCAGTAACAAAAGTCTAATTATTTTAAACTTTTTTATAGTTAATTGTATTCTTTAAAATGATGATTGTATAGTGTAAACCTATTATTCGTCATCTCTTTGCCCCATCATCATTAAATAGGCTTTTAAAAACTCGTCTATGTTTCCGTCCATTACGGCATCCACATTTCCAGTTTCGTGAGTTGTACGTACATCTTTCACCAATTTATAAGGATGCATTACGTAGTTTCTAATTTGAGAACCCCATTCGATTTTCATTTTAGAAGATTCAATTTCATCGCGTGCAGCTTGACGTTTTTTCAATTCAATTTCATACAATTGCGATTTAAGCATTTGCATTGCTTTTTCTCTATTTTCGAGCTGCGAACGTGTTTCGGAGTTGTGAATTATAATTCCGGTAGGGTGGTGGGTTAGAATAGCTTTGGTTTCAACTTTATTTACATTTTGCCCTCCAGCACCGCTAGAACGTGCAAAATCCCAAGAAATATCTGCAGGGTTGATATCAATTTCAATAGAATCATCTGCAAGTGGGTACACATAAACAGATGCGAACGAGGTGTGACGTTTTGCATTACTATCAAAAGGAGAAATTCTCACCAAACGATGCACGCCGTTTTCACCTTTCAACCAACCAAAGGCAAAGTCGCCTTCAAACTCTAGCGTAACTGTTTTGATACCCGCTACGTCGCCTTCCTGGTGGTTGAGTTCTTTTATTTTATAACCATTTTTTTCGCCCCACATTAAATACATTCGCATAAGCATCGAAGCCCAATCGCAACTTTCGGTACCACCAGCACCTGCCGTAATTTGCAATACAGCGCTCATGTTGTCTCCTTCTTCAGAAAGCATATTTTTAAATTCCATGCTTTCTATTAAGGTTTTTGCCTTTTCAAATTGCGAAGTTACATCGTCTTCGGTAGCATCACCTTCTTTGTAAAATTCAAATAACACATCGAGGTCGGCTACCAAAGTATTTGCTTTATTGTAGTCGTCTACCCATTTTTTTTGAGTACGCAATTCGCGCATTATAGCTTCGGCTTCCTTAGGTTTATCCCAAAAGTTTGGCGCGAAGGTTTTTTCTTCTTCATTTTGAATTTCAATGAGCTTTTGCTCTATATTGAGGTAATCTTTTAATTGTGCAGTTCTTTCAGCAAGATTTTTTACCTGATCGGCAGTAATCATAATCTCTATATTTTCTTCAAAAGTAAAACACTTTTTTAAATGATAAGTAGTTTTTGAGCCTAGTGTAGTAACTTTACAAAAAATAGCAAGCGTTAGCTACGTAAATTAAACCGATAAAGATTATACCAAATACAACTAAAATGAAGATTAACCTGATTAGTGATACTGTTACAAAACCTACCGAAGCAATGTTGGATGCGATGATGCAAGCAAAAGTTGGTGACGATGTTTTTAAAGATGATGTTTCTGTAAACGAATTGGAAGCCAAAGTGGCACAGATGTTTGGAAAGGAAGCTGCGCTTTTTTTTCCTAGCGGAACTATGGCAAACCAAACTGCAATAAAAGTACATACGCAACCAGGAGAACAGTTAATTGCTGATAAAGACGCACATATTTTTAATTATGAAGGCGGTGGCGTTAGTTTTAATAGTGGTGTTTCATGTAAGTTGATTGATGGTGATAACGGACGGTTTACAGCAAATCAAGTAATCGATGCTATCAATCCGCCAGATTTTTATCACAGTCCGTTAACAACCTTAGTTTGTCTTGAAAACACTGCAAATAGAGGAGGGGGTGCTTGTTGGGATTTTGATGAAATTGTAAAAATAAGAAAAGTATGCGATGAAAATTCGTTGGGGTTACATTTGGATGGAGCCCGACTTTGGAATGCTTTGGTAGCAAAAAACGAAACTACGCTTCAATATGGTAAAATATTCGATTCCATATCTGTTTGTTTAAGTAAAGGTTTAGGTTGTCCTGTAGGTTCTGTTTTGGTAGGAAGTAAAACATTTATGGATAAAGCGCTAAGAGTACGAAAAGTACTTGGAGGAGGAATGCGACAAGCAGGATATCTAGCAGCTGCCGGAATTTATGCTTTAGACAATAATATTAGTCGTCTTGCCGACGACCATCGTAGAGCTAAAGAAATTGCCGAAGTATTGTCAAAAACCAATTATATCGAAAAAATAGACCCGGTAGAAACTAATATTTTAATTTTTTATTTGAAGCCGCATATCGATATTGCTTTGTTTATGGAAACGTTGGCAAAGCGTAATATTTCTATCATCAATATGGGACAAGGTAAACTTCGTATTGTAACGCATTTAGATTATACAGAAGCAATGCACGAAAAAGTATTGGAAGTATTTTCAAATTTAACGTTATAAAAAAAGCATCTCAAAGGGGATTGAGATGCTTAACAATGTAGGTTTAGATTTATATAAAAACATTAGTCTTATATCTTAAATCTGTTACTTGGTTTTGCTAAAGTTTATAGCAGCACTACTATTATTAACATTTGAAAAAATCGATAGTGTAAAAGTAGTCTCTATTTCCCTCTTAAAACATGATATAAATCAGTATTTAAATTTTTTTATATTATTTTTTTATTACTGCTGAAGTGATGTATTGTTGCATCGTATTTATTCCGTTTTCCATACCAGCTTCCGAAGAGTAATTCTGACTTTTTCCTATAACATTTCCATTTTTATCAGAAATAATAAAGAAGAATTTTCCATCGGTATTTGTTTTTCTTTCGTACAATACTGTTTTTAAGTCTTTTAAATTCTCAATGTTTTCGGTAGCTTCACTAATACTGCTAAAGTTTGTGCTTGTAAAAAGGAGTTTTCGACTATTATTTTCAATATTAAATAAGATATAGCCGTTGTTTTTTGTTAAAATAATTTTAAACATATAGTAAATATTTTATATTTGCACTCGCTATACATTAGCTTGTAGGAATGTGGTAACGTAAAATATGAATTTTTTACGATAATTTAATGAGGATAAATTTGATATATATAAAAGTTATTCCTAATTTTATGTTAAATTACTCTTCCCTCAAGCGCTATAAATAGCTAATACTAATCTTTTTAATTAAAAAAAATCATGAAAAGAATTTTATTTTTATTCTTATTGGCATCTAGTTATGGAGCATTTGCTCAGGATTTGCCTGAGAATCCAGAACCGGGGAAGTGTTACGTACGTTGTACAACCCCAGATGTTTACGTTAACGAAGATGTACAAATTATGGTAAAACCTGCTTACAAGGTTTTAAAAACGTACCCAGCAGAATACAAAACAGTTACCGAAAGAGTTTTGGTAAAAGAAGCTAGTAAAAAACTTACAATTATTCCTGCAAAATGGGGTACAGAAACAGTTTCTTACATTTCTAAAGAGAAATCTAGTGAGTTAAGCGTTGTTCCTGCAACTTTTTCTCCTAGCTCAGAAACTATCGAAATGAAACCAGCGTATGCACAATGGGAACTTGGAGCTCCAGCACCTGACTGTGATTCTTCAAATCCAGACGATTGTAGATACTGGTGTTACAAAGGATATCCTGCAGAGTACGAAACTTTCCCTAAAGAAGTTTTAGCTACAGATGCATCTACAGTATCTGCTCCTGTTGCTGAAAGAGGAGATAGCTACGTGAAAAAAGTTATCGTTGAGCCAGCTAGAGTTGAAGAAGTAGAAATTCCTGCTGAATACGATGAAATCACTAAAACTGTTTTAGTAAAAGATGCATATTCTGTAGAAGAAACTATTCCTGCAGTTTACAAAACTATCTCTCGTGAGGTACTTAAGCAAAAAGGTGGTTTAACTACTTGGAGAGAAGTAGAGTGTGCTTTAGTTGAGTACAATGCTTTACCTATTAACTGGAATTTAGCTAGCTATACTTTAACTCCAGAAGCTAAAAGAATTATCGACGAAAACTTAATGCCAGTTTTACAACAAAATCCAGGTGTTAAAGTTGAGTTAGCTTCTCATACAGATTCAAGAGGATCTAGCGAGAGCAACCAAGTTTTATCTGAAAGAAGAGCACAAGCTGTAGCAAACTATTTAGTTGAAAAAGGAATCAACAGAAGTTTATTAGTTGCTAACGGTTACGGTGAGTCTAAACTTAAAAACAGATGTTCAGACGGTGTTTCTTGTACTGAGCGTGAGCATGCTGTAAATAGAAGAACAGAATTTAGATTGATTAACTAACCAACTTTTATTCAATTTAAAATTCAAAAAAAAGAGCTGTTGTAAAACAGCTCTTTTTTTTATTGATGCTTTTTAATCATCTCAAAATAATTTCTTGGATCTCGTAAAGAATTATATCCTTCAATTTGATCTATTTTTTTACCTCTATCATTTAAAAAAACAATTTTAGGAAATACTTTTTGAGGATTGTAATCGTCTAGCAATTCTCTGTTTTTCTTCATTTGTTCTTCAGAAATAATATCTATACGTCTTGGAATATCAACTTTAACAAGTACATAGTCTTTAGCGAGTTCTTTAAACTCTTCGCTATCAAATAAATCTTGTTTCAGCATAATACATGGACCACACCAATCGCTTCCTGTAAAATACATCATGATGTTTTTATCTTGACGTTTTGCTTCTTTTTTTGCTTTTGAAAAATCGGTTAGCCATTGCGCTTCATCGGCACTTGTGGAAAGAAGTACGCTTGTTAAGAAAAGGGATATTATAAATTTCATAGATATATATTTACAATGTTATTGTGTATGTCTTTACAAAGATTAAGCCAAAAAATAAATTATCAGTTAAAAAGCTAGTTTAGGTAAATTAGATAGGCTTACTTAAACATGTCCATACCAGGTATATTTGGCATACCTTCTTTTGCTACAGCACCTAATTCGGCTTCATTAATATCGGTTGCTTTTTTAATAAGTTTATTAAGGTGTAAAACTAAATAATCTTCTAACTGCTCTTTATCTTTTAACAATTCATCATTAATTTCAACAGCTTTTACTTCTCTATTTGCAGTCATTGTAAGTTTTAGAAGTTGGTCGTTACTTTCTTCAGAAACAGTTACAGTGTCTAATCTTTTTTTAGTTTCTTCAATTTTTTGTTGGGTTTCTTTAATCTTACCCATCATTCCCATTAGGTCTCCAAACATAATTTTATATTTTATATCAACAAAATTACTAAATTAGAAACATAGAAATCAAATAAATAATTATGAATATACGCCTGCTAATTCTTGTTCTATGTGTTATTTTTGCATCTTCTTGTAAACAGAAAGAAGTACATACTATGAAAAATATAACACCTCCAATTGCCGATAAAAAGCCAATAAACTTAGAGAAACACGGAGATATTCGAGTGGACGATTATTATTGGATGAATGAAAGAGAGAATCCTGAAGTAATAGATTATTTGGAGCGTGAGAATGCTTATTTTGACGAAATGACAGCGCATACCGATGCCTTTGAAGAAGCGCTTTTTAAAGAAATGAAAGGACGAATTAAGGAAGATGATGAGTCGGTGCCATACAAATACAACGGATATTGGTACATTACTAAATATGAAGAAGGAAAAGATTATCCTATTTATTTAAGAAAGAAGGATTCGGCAGGAGCAAAAGAAGAAGTAATGTTTGACTGTAACGAAATGGCATCAGACTTTTCGTATTTTAACTTACGAGGAATAAACATCAGTCCAGATAATAAATTGGCTGTTTTTGGTGTTGATACCTTAAGTAGAAGACAATATACATTACAAGTGAAAAACTTGGAAACAGGAGAAATACTTCCTTTAAAAATTGAAAATACAACCGGCGGAAGCACTTGGGCAAACGATAATAAAACCTTGTTTTACACTCGAAAGGATGCGCAAACATTGCGTTCAGATAAAGTTTACAAACATGTTTTAGGGCAAACTAATACAGAAGATGAACTAGTGTATCATGAAGAAGACGATACATTTAATGCCTTTGTTTATAAAACTAAATCAAAAAAATACATTGTTTTTGGTTCGAGTAGTACGCTAACTTCAGAATTCAGTATTTTAAATGCTGATACACCTAATGGTGAAATTCAAGTTTTTCAACCGCGAGTTAGAGGTTTAGAATACAGTATTTCGCATTATGAAGATGCGTTTTATATTATTACAAATGCTGATAATGCTACCAATTTTAAACTGATGAAAACTTCAGTAGATAATACTACAAAAGAAAATTGGCAAGAAGTAATTCCGCATCGAGAAGACGTTTTACTTGAAGATATCGATCTTTTTAAAGATTATTTGGTGGTAAGTGAGCGCTCAAACGGACTCAACAAAATAAAAGTTACCCGTTGGGATGGTACAGCCGATTATTTTATTCCTTTTGATAATGAAACGTATACCGTTTTTCCATCTACAAATTTAGAGTTCGATACCGATACGCTTCGTTATGTGTATAATTCGTTAACAACGCCAGCAAGTACGGTAGATTTTAATATGATCACCAAAGAAAAAACTGTATTAAAAGAGCAAGAAATTTTGGGCGGTAAGTTCGATAAAGACAATTATGCTTCCGAGCGTGTTTGGGCAAAAGCTGGTGACGGAACTATGATTCCGATTTCGATGGTGTATAAAAAAGGAATGGAGCGTAATGGTAAAAATCCGTTATTACTTTATGGTTATGGTTCGTACGGCGCTACAATCGACCCGTATTTTTCAACTGTTAGATTATCGCTGTTAGACAGAGGTTTTATCTATGCAATTGCACATATTAGAGGAGGAGAGTATTTAGGAAGAAAATGGTACGAAGATGGTAAATTACTCACAAAGAAAAATACATTTACCGATTTTGTAGACTGTTCTAAGTTTTTAATTGCTGAAAACTATACTTCCGAAAAGCATTTATACGCAATGGGAGGTTCTGCAGGCGGACTCTTAATGGGGGCTGTAATCAATATGGCACCAGAACTTTATAACGGAGTGATTGCGGCCGTACCTTTTGTAGATGTTGTAACTACAATGCTCGATGAATCGATTCCGTTAACAACAGGGGAATATGATGAGTGGGGAAATCCAAACGATAAAACATATTATGAATACATAAAGTCGTATTCGCCTTACGATAATGTTACCGAAAAAGAATATCCAAATTTATTAGTTACAACAGGATTACACGATTCGCAAGTGCAATATTGGGAGCCTGCAAAGTGGGTAGCAAAGTTAAGAAATGTTAAAAAAGGAGACAACCTTTTATTGTTCCATACAAACATGGATGCAGGCCACGGGGGAGCTTCGGGAAGATTTGAAGCTTTAAAAGAGGTTGCCGAGGAGTACGCTTTTCTCTTAGATTTAGAAGGAATCCTACAGTAATTAAAAAAAATAATTAAATTTGCATGGTTTGGAGGAATTCAAAACTATTTTGTATCTAACCAAATTGTTTATATGAAACAACAGATAAATGCATACGATAATGTTTTAGATTTAATAGGGAACACCCCATTACTAAAACTGAAAAAAATAACCCAAAATCTTATCGGAAATTTTTACGCTAAAGTAGAAGCTTTCAATCCGGGTCATTCTAGTAAAGATCGTATAGCACTCCACATTATAGAAGAAGCAGAGCGCAAAGGTATTTTAAAACCTGGCGACACTATTATAGAAACTACTTCTGGAAATACAGGTTTTAGTATTGCAATGGTAAGTGTTATCAAAGGGTATGAATGTATCTTGGCGGTAAGTTCAAAATCTTCACCAGATAAAATAGACATGCTTCGTGCCATGGGAGCAAAGGTTTATGTGTGTCCTGCACATGTAAGCGCCGACGATCCTAGGTCATACTACCAAGTAGCTAAGCGCATGCACGACGAAATGAAGGGTTCTGTTTATATCAATCAATATTTCAATGAGCTCAACATGGAAGCTCATTACCAATCTACAGGTCCAGAAATTTGGAAGCAAACAAACGGACAAATAACTCACTTTATTGCTTGTAGCGGAACAGGAGGGACAATCTCTGGAACTGCAAGGTTTTTAAAAGAACAAAATCCTGCAATTAAAGTAATAGGTGTAGATGCTTATGGTTCGGTACTTAAAAAATACCACGAAACTAGAGAGTTTGATACAGATGAAATTTATCCATACCGAATTGAAGGTCTTGGTAAAAACCTAATTCCAACAGCTACCGATTTTGATGTGATTGATAAATTTATCAAAGTTACAGATGAAGAAAGTGCGCACACTGCTCGCGAAATCTCAAAAACAGAAGGTTGTTTTGTAGGTTACACTAGTGGAGCTGTAATGCAAGCTGTTAAACAATTGGCAGAAGAAGGAGAATTTGACGCAAACAGCAATGTTGTAATGATTTTTCCAGATCACGGATCTCGTTATATGAGTAAAATTTATAGCGACGATTGGATGAGAGCGCAAGGCTTTTTTGATTCTGTAAACACAGAAGAAACTCAAAAAATAGAGTACGTAAAGTAATTGAGGTATGTCTAAATTCAGTTTGGTTGATAAGGTTTCGAACATCACCAAAGAGGAATTTAAAGAAAAATATCTTTCTACCAATACCCCGGTAATATTTAAAGACTTAGCCAAAGATTGGGAAGCAACTTCTAAATGGACGTTCGATTTTTTTAAAGAACAATACGGAGATTGGGAAATTCCTATGTACGATGATTCGTATCATAATCCAGGAAATGGCTATATGAAGCCTGTTTCTCATAAAAAATTTGGCGAGTATCTTTCTATTATTGAAAAGGAACCAACAAACTTAAGGTTTCATAATTTTCAAATAATGAAAAGGGCTCCAGAACTCGCCAACGATTACCAAACACCAACCATTATGGATGGTTTTATGAAGTTTGCTTTAATGTTTTTTGGAGGTAAAGGCTCTGCATTAAACCTTCATTACGATATCGATTGTTCTCATGTGTTTTTAACGCATTTTCAAACGCAAAAAAAGGTTTATTTATTTCCGCAGGAACAATCCAAATTACTCTATAAACTTCCATACACCAACCACTCGCACTTGGATGTTTTAAATCCAGATTACCAAAAATACCCAGCTTATAAATATGCTCATGGACTAGAGGCCGTTTTGGAGCATGGAGAAACACTTTTCATTCCGAAGCTTTGGTGGCACTATGTTTTTTATTCAGAAGGAGGATATTCCTTGGCTTTGCGTGCCAACGATTCAATAAAAACAAAAGCAAAAGGACTTTCTAATTTAATAAGATTGTTTACGGTAGATAATGGGATGAATTCTCTTTTTGGGGTAAAATGGAAGACGTATAAAGAAAATAAAGCGCAAGAAAATGCACTTCGCGCAATGCAGAAAATAAATCAGTAAAACAAAATGTTGGATGCTGATTGTAGAAAGTAATTATAGTAGTACTTTTATTTTTTCAGCAGTAATAGAACAATTATAAAGATGAAAAATATATTAATTACTGGAGTTTCTTCAGGAATAGGGTATGCAACTGCCAAACAATTTCTAGATAATGGATTTTTGGTTTTTGGTAGCGTTCGTAAAGAAAAAGATGCGTTGGCATTAAAAGAAAAGTTGGGCGATAATTTCCATCCGCTTTTATTCGATGTAGTCGATGAAGTAGCTATTAAAAAAGCGGTAACAGAAGTCGAAAATATTTTGGGAGATGCTTCTTTGGATTGCTTGGTAAATAATGCTGGAGTTTCTGTAAACGGACCTTTAGCTTACATTCCTATTGATGAATTTTCAAATCAGTTGGATATAAATGTTTTAGGTGTTTTGCGTGTAACACAGGCTTTTTTACCACTTTTAGGTTTCGATAACAATCGTCCGAAAGGTAGAATTATCAATATCAGTAGTGGTTCTGGAAGGGTTGTTAGACCGTTTATGGCACCGTATTCAGCTTCAAAATATGCAGTGGAGGCACTTTCAGATGGTTTCCGTAGAGAATTAAGCGATTTTGGAATTGAAGTTTCTGTAATCGAACCAGGGCCTATAAAGTCTCAAATTTGGAATAAAGCCAAAGCAGATGCCGAAAATCAAGTGAATAAATACAAAAATACTCCATACGAAAAAATATACGACCACATGGACGATATGGTTGAAAGTATGGAAGGTATCGCGTTGGATGCTAGCGAAGTATCGAATTTAATCTACGGAATTTATCACGGAAAGAAAAAGAAAACAAGATATCTTGTAGCGCCTAAAAAATGGCTATTTTGGCTAGCAATTAATGTGTTTTCTGATAAGTTTTTAGATAAGATGTTTCAAAAACAATTCAAGAAACTTGTAGAAGAAAAGTAAAAAATTTATGATAACTATTTTAATTTCGTTACTTTTGCAAGCTGTAATTTAACGTTTATTAGAATATAAAAAGAAACTCCATTTACATGAGAGATTTATTTGATAGAATTATTGAGAACAAAGGGCCATTAGGAAAATGGGCTTCTCAGGCAGAGGGATATTTTGTGTTTCCTAAATTAGAAGGAAATATTTCAAACAGAATGAAGTTTAATGGAAAGGAAGTAATAACCTGGAGTATCAATGATTATCTCGGTCTTGCGAATCATCCTGAAGTTTTAAAAGCAGATGCAGATGCAGCTGCCGAGCATGGTGCAGCTTACCCAATGGGTGCACGTATGATGAGTGGACACACCGACTTACACGAGCAATTACAAAACGAACTTGCAGAATTTGTAAATAAAGAAGCAACTTATTTGTTAAACTTTGGTTACCAAGGAATGGTTTCTGCCATTGATGCATTGGTTACTAAAGACGATATTATTGTATACGATGTAGATTCGCATGCATGTATTATTGATGGAGTTCGTTTACACATGGGGAAACGCTTTACGTATCAACACAACGATATGGAAAGCCTTGAGAAAAACTTGGAGCGTGCTACAAAAATGGCAGAGCAAACAGGTGGAGGAATTCTAGTGATTTCTGAAGGAGTTTTTGGGATGCGTGGAGAACAAGGTCGATTAAAAGAAATTGTTGCGTTAAAACAAAAATTTAACTTCAGACTATTAGTAGACGATGCTCATGGTTTTGGTACATTAGGTGAAACAGGAGCAGGAGCAGGAGAAGAGCAAGGAGTACAAGATCAAATCGATGTGTACTTTGCAACTTTTGCAAAATCAATGGCGAGTATCGGTGCGTTTTTAGCAGGAGATAAAGAAGTTATCGATTATTTAAAATACAACTTACGTTCACAAATGTTTGCAAAATCATTACCGATGATTTTTGTAAAAGGAGCTTTAAAACGTTTGGATATGTTGAGAAGCATGCCAGAACTTAAAGCTAAATTATGGGAGAACGTAAATGCGTTGCAAAACGGATTAAAAGACAGAGGTTTTGATATTGGAACGACACAAAGTTGTGTAACTCCTGTTTATCTTAACGGAAGTATCCCTGAGGCGATGGCATTGGTAAAAGACTTGAGAGAGAACTACGGTATTTTCTGTTCAATTGTAGTTTACCCTGTTATTCCTAAAGGATTAATTTTACTTCGTATGATTCCTACAGCAACACATACGCTTGAAGATATCAATATTACATTAGACGCTTTCTCTGCAATTAGAGATCGTTTGGAAAATGGTACTTACAAAAGACTTTCAGCTGCAGTAGCTGCTGCAATGGGAGATAAATAAGAAATATTTCTTTTTAGATATAAATGAAAAATCCGCTTTTAAAGCGGATTTTTTTATGTTGTTATTTTATTTCTGAATTGTAAGAAATTAAAGGTACTTTCTATACGTACGCCATTTTTTAATGAGCTGTGGATTGTAATCTTTCCAAAGTGCTTGCACCTGATTATTGGTTTCCAACTCCGGATTTGTTTCTATTATCTTAATATTACGTTTTGTGAAAGTTTTATAAGTTTCATGAAAAATTATAGAAGTTAAACCTTTACGCATGTATTCAGGAGCAATTCCTATTAAAAGTAATGTTACTTTATCATTTTTCTTTTGCGCTTTTAGTAAGTGGTAAAATCCAAAAGGAAATAGTTTTCCGTTAGCTTTTTGCAACGCTTTTGCAAAGGAAGGCATAATGATAGAAAAACCAACTAAGTTTTCATTTTCATCAGCAATAAGAATCACAAAATCTGGATCTAAAAACTTTAAATACTTGTTTTTGTAATGCTCAATTTGATAAGGTTTTATTGGGGTGAAAGATTCTAAATGCTCATGCGAACGATTCATTAAATCAAAAATCTTTTCAGCATACGGAAGAAGTGTTTTTGTGTTTGGCGCTTTAATGAGTTTTAAGTTGAATTTTTTCATCAGTAAATTGGCAAATTTTTCCAATTTATCTGGTACAGTTTCAGGCATGATAATTTCATACTCTTTCCAATCTACTTCTTTTTTAAGCCCAACTTTTTCCATCAAAGTAGGGTAGTAGGCGTAATTGTAGTTGGTAGGCATACTTCCAATACGGTC
This sequence comes from Joostella sp. CR20, assembly GCF_038433465.1. Classification (NCBI taxonomy): domain Bacteria; kingdom Pseudomonadati; phylum Bacteroidota; class Flavobacteriia; order Flavobacteriales; family Flavobacteriaceae; genus Joostella; species Joostella sp. CR20. The sequence continues at coordinate 142,148 of NZ_JAESVF010000007.1, forward strand.
AAAACCTTCAATCAGCATTCCGGCTTTATCCATATTTGAAAAACCGGCAGGACCTTCTACAAATTCTAACTCATGTTGTCTTCCAATTTCAAAAACTTTGTCGAACAGTGCTTGCGTAACCTCTTCATCTTCGATGGCGTCAAACCAACCAAAGCGTAACTTTTTATTTTTTAATTCTTTTACTTCATTCCAATTGATAATAGCGCAAACCCGACCTACAATTTTATTGTTTTTGTAGGCTAATAAAAACCAAGCTTGGGCATCTTTAAAAGCAGGGTTTTTAGTTTTATCAAAATTATTGAGTTCTTCTTTAATGATGGGAGGAACCCAATTTTTTGAGTTTTTATATAATGAAAAAGGAAACTTTACAAATTGTTCTAATTCCTTCTTATTAGTAACTTCTTTAATCTCTATCATGTTAATCTTCGGTTTCTATATCTTCAAAAGGATTACTTTTCTTACGGTTCTTTTTAGCTTCTTTTACAAACTCTTTTTCTTCATCTGATAAATTATCGATACGTTTTTGTCTGTCGGAATGATTGTCGATTCGGTAAGACATTCCTGCGGAAACAAAAAATCGAGAAGGTGTGTCTTTTATGTTAATTCCAACGGAAGCATCTATTTGCATGTTTTTATTGAATAATCGTGCTGCTCCACCTCTAAAAATACCATCTCCATAGGAGTCGCTTTTATAACCTTGATGCTCAATAAAAATTGAATATCGAGGGTCTGGAAGCGCATGTGTTAAAGTAATTATGTAGTTGAAAAGCGGATCGTCTGAAGTAAACTTATCATATATAAAGTTCATAACTAATACCCAATTTGCCGTGAAATGGTTTTGTGTAGCCACCATAACTTTCGGGCTTATTTGGGGGTCGTTTGGGTAAAACGGATTGTCGCCAAAATTAAAATTAGCTCCCGCATACACAGCCACAGCTGGAATTAAATCTCTCCATTGCACATGGTTATTGGCTTTCCAACTGTATAAATCGGGTTTGTTGGTTTCTGGATTTTTGTAGGGGTCGTAAATTAAATATTTTACACCAATGGTATTGTGCGTAAAATTACTTCGCGAATATTCTTCCGAAGGAGAAATTGAATAATCAGTGAGGTTTTCTTTGATAAAAGTTCCGTCTAAAATAACTTCTAGTTGTTCAAATAGCAATCCATATCTAATGGCATAATCAACACCATAGCGGTTGGCTTCAGTATCTAAAAGTGTGTGTTCTTGACGCTCGTAATATAAACCTCCTTCTCCCTGTATTACATTTTTACCAACAGCAAATGCACTGTATGATGCTCCAGGACGATTTGAGTTAATAACTTCGGTATATTGGGCGTATGTAAACTGGGTAACAAATATTAAAATAGCAATTAAGTAGTAAAGTCTATTCATCATAATATTTTAATTTTTCTCGGAAAAGAAATTGTTAGTAACGAAAATAATTTAATTATGGTAATATTGGGATGTAAATGTCGTGAAAAATAATACTTTTTCATCCCCAATTCCCACCTTATTCCATTACAAAACTCCTTTTTTGGGTATTTTATTATTTTTTTAAGGATTAATATCTTTATTTGCGCTGAATCTATTGTATTTTTGGAAGGATATTAATGAGAAGTCAATGCAGTTATTAAGAACAATTTTAATTATATTATTTGTTTGGTACGGAATTAAAATTCTTTCACGATTATTAAAGCCGTATTTAGTGAAATACGCTTCAAAGAAAATGGAGGAAAAATTTGGCGGTCAGTTTAACCAACAGTACCGACGTCCGCAGGAAACAAATTACAAAGAAGGCGAAACAGTAATAGATAAAAAGCCAAATAAATCGGGTTCTAATTCTTCTGAAAAAGTTGGAGAATACATAGAATTTGAAGAAATTGATTAACTAAACTTAAACTTTAATGACTAACCAATTGAAAAGAATTTTACCACATTTTGTGGTATTTTTAGTTTTTATACTTACCTCCTTAATCTATTTTTCTCCTGTTTTACAAGGAAAGCAAATTTTCCAAAGCGATATTGTTCAATACATCGGAATGTCTAAAGAACGTAACGATTTTAAAGAACAAACAGGCGAGGAGTCGTATTGGACAAACAGTGCTTTTGGGGGGATGCCAACATACCAGTTGGGAGCAAATTACCCGCATAATTACATCAAAAAAATTGATAAAGTAATTCGGTTTTTACCACGACCTGCAGATTATTTGTTTTTATATTTTATAGGTTTTTACGTTTTAATTTTGGTTTTAAAAGTAGATTGGAAATTGGCTGGAATTGGAGCTTTAGCTTTTGGTTTTTCTACTTATTTAATCATAATTTTAGGAGTAGGTCATAACGCAAAAGCGCATGCCGTTGGTTATTTTGCCTTTGTGTTGGCAGGAATTATTCTTGCTTTTAGAAAAAAATATCTTCTTGGGTTTTTGGTGACAGCTTTTGCAATGGCATTGGAAATCAATGCGAACCATTTCCAAATGACGTATTATTTACTGTTGCTAGTGTTAGTTTTAGGTATAGTTTATTTGATTGATTCTTTTAAAAAGAAACAACTTCCACACTTTTTTAAAACAGTAGGGATTTTAGCAGTTGCCGTAATTTTGGCAGTAGCAACCAATGCTACCAACTTATTGGCAACACAGGAATATGCGAAGTGGAGTACCAGAGGGAAATCGGAATTGACCTTTAATCCAAATGGTTCAGCAAAAGAAATAACATCAGGACTTGATAAAGAATATATTACGAGTTATAGCTACGGAATTTTCGAATCGTTAAACTTGTTTGTTCCTCGACTTTTGGGAGGAGGAAACGATGAAACTTTAGGAAACAATTCCAATAGTTATGAATACTTGGTACGTCAAGGTGTGCCTCCTGCACAAGCGCAAGATTTTGTGCAAAACCAAGCTTCGCATATGATGTATTGGGGTGATCAGCCCGGAACAGCTGGTCCTGCTTATGTAGGAGCCGTTATTTTCTTTTTATTTCTGATGAGTTTGTTTTTGGTAAAAGGAAAACTTAAGTGGTGGTTGGTAGCAGGAGCAACAATGTCCTTGCTATTGTCTTGGGGACATAATTTTAATGCGCTCACCAACGCAATGATTGATTACTTTCCGTTGTACAATAAATTTAGAGCCATTACTTCTATTCAGGTTATTTTAGAGTTGTGTTTACCAATATTGGCAATTTTAGCACTCAAGGAAATATTCAGCAAAGAAGTTTTAACTTCAGAAAAAATAAAAGCTTTAAAGTGGTCTGGAGTTATAGCTGGAGGTACAATCGTAGCCTTGTTTTTGTTGAAAGGAACATTCGATTTTTCGCATGCTAATGATGCTTATTACCGTCAGCAGTTTGATCAAATGGGACTCAACCAATTAATGAGTAGCATTAAAAACGACCGAATGGCGCTTTATACCAAAGACTTGTTTCGGAGCTTTATTTTGATTGCGATTGCTGTTGGAATTGTTTGGTTTTTGATAAAACAAAAAATAAAAGCAACCTACGCCATTGTTGCATTTGGAGTGTTGTTTTTAGTTGATTTGGTAGGAGTTGACCGCCAATATGTAAACAATGATGATTTTGTTAGTGCTCGCGTGTTAAATAAGCCTTTTGTTGCTTCTGATGTCGACAAACAAATTTTAGAAGACAAAGGCTATTACAGAGTTTTCAATACGCAAGAAAGCATCAATGGAGCGAGTACTTCGTATTATCATAAATCTCTTGGAGGCTATCACGCCGCAAAACCGAAGCGTTTACAAGATTTATTTGAATACCAAATTGCCAACAATAATGTAGGGGTTTTAAATATGCTGAATGTAAAATACATCATTAGGCCGAATGAGAAAGGAGCGCTATATCCTGCAGAGAATCCTTATGCAAATGGTCCTGCTTGGTTTGTAAGCACATTGAAATCAGTTGAAAATGCCGATACAGAGATGAAAGCTTTAAACGATTTGGATGTTAAATCAACGGCTGTATTCAATAAAACTGCATTTGAGCATATCAGTGAAAATACTTTTATGGTCGATAGTACTTCGTCAATACGTTTAAAAAACTATCAACCTAATAAACTGACCTACGAGAGTTCGAATTCGCATAACGGATTGGCAGTTTTTTCTGAAATGTATTATCCGCATGGGTGGAAAGTAACGATTGACGGTAAGGAAGCAACAGAATTTAGAGTAAACTATGCCTTACGCGCTTTAGAAATTCCTTCTGGCACACACACCATTGTTTTTAATTTCGATCCTGAAGTTGTAAAAACAGGAAGTAGTATCAGTTTGGCGAGTAATATCTTGTTGCTTTTGTGTCTTATTGGCGGGATTTTTTATCAATTCAGAAACAAAAGAGAAGTAGAGGCTTAGATGAAAAAAGTTTTAATTATATGCTATTATTGGCCGCCTGCTGGTGGTCCAGGTGTACAGCGTTGGTTAAACTTTGTAAAGTATTTGCCCGAGTTTGGGGTGGAACCTATAGTGTATGTGCCCGAAAATCCAGATTACCCAATGGAGGACACTTCTTTTTTAGCAGAAGTTCCAACATCGGTACGCGTAATCAAACAGCCTATTTTTGAGCCTTATAAATTGGCATCGCTTTTTTCTGGAAAGAAAACAAAGCAAATTAGTAAAGGGATAATTTCAAAGAAAAAGCAAAGTCTTTCAGAGAAGTTTTTACTTTGGGTGCGAGGGAATTTTTTCATTCCAGATGCACGTATTTTCTGGGTGAAACCGTCAGTTACCTTTCTAGAGGAATTTCTTCAGCAAGAAAAAATAGGAACTATCATAACTACTGGTCCGCCTCATAGTGTACATTTAATTGGAATGAAGCTAAAAGCGCTTTTAAATGTAAATTGGATAGCTGATTTTAGAGATCCATGGACAACCATTGGATATCATTCAGAATTAAAACTTTCGGAAAAATCGAAAGCTAAACATGAAAAATTAGAGCAAGCTGTTTTAACTTCAGCAGATCAAATTATCGTAACAAGTTTTACCACAAAAACCGAATTTAAAGCACTTACAAACCGACCAATAGAAGTAATAACAAATGGTTTTTTAGATACTGATGATAAAAACATTAAGTTGAACAAAAACTTTACATTATCACACATAGGCTCTTTATTATCAGGAAGAAATCCAAATATTCTATGGGAAGTTTTAGGAAGTCTTATTGAAGAAAATGAAAATTTTAAAAAAGATTTTCAACTACAACTTGCTGGTGCTGTAAGTGAGGATGTTTTGGAAACAATTAATGAAAACGGACTCCAATCAAACTTGTCGTTGTTAGGATATGTTTCTCATGATGAGGCTTTACAATTACAACGTTCTGCTAGTGTTTTACTTCTTATAGAAATAGATGCTGAGAAAACGCGTGGAATTATTCCTGGGAAGTTATTCGAATATCTTGCTTCCGAGCGTCCGATTGTAGCTATAGGCCCTGAAAAATGGGATGTTTTTACAATTCTGAATGAAACAAAAGCGGGGTCTTGTTTTTTATATACGGATAGAGAAAAACTTAAGTCGGAAATACTTTCGCTGTACAATGCCTTTAAAAATGATAAATTGTATGTAAATTCGGAAGGGATAGCAAAGTACCACCGAAAATCGCTTACCGAACATTTGGCTACCCTAATTAAGTAGTATGGGAATTGTTTTAAATCAAACTCTTAAAAACACCGTTGTTACCTACATTGGCTTTGCCATTGGGGCTGTAAGTACTTTATTTTTGTACACTAATTTTCTTTCCGACGAGTATTACGGTTTGGTTGCTTATTTACTTTCTGCGGCCAATGTTTTAATGCCTATTTTGGCATTTGGCGTTCAAAATACATTGATAAAGTTTTACACTTCATATAAAGATACCGAAGCGCAAAATACCTTTACAGGCTTTATGTTTGTATTGCCATTAGCAATAATTATTCCTGTTGGAATTATAGGTGTGTTTAGTTATAAATGGATTGTGGCTTATCTTTCAGAAACAAATACAATTCTAGCGCCTTACGTTTGGACTATCTATGTGTTGGCGTTTTCGATGGCTTATTTTGAAGTGTTTTTTGCGTGGGCAAAAGTGCATATGAAAAGTGTTTATGGTAACTTTTTAAAAGAAGTTTACCACCGAATCATGGTAGTGGTATTACTGCTTTTGGTACATTTTGATGTATTGTCGACTTCCAATTTTATTTATGCACTTATGGGTGTGTATTTCAGCAGAACTATTTTAATGCTTATCAGTGCATATTTTATTAAGAAACCTAAATTTACTTTAGGCCTGCCAGAAAATTATAAAAGTGTTTTAAAGTATTCGTTTTTAATAATTCTAACAGGCTCTATCGCTGCAGTTTTATTGGATATTGATAAAGTTATGCTCGGACAGTTTGAAAGTATCGAGAACATTGCATATTACAACGTAGCTGTTTTTATAGCCATTGTTATTGCAGTTCCAGCTAGGGCAATGCACCAAATTACATACCCTATTACGAGTAAACTTTTAAACACCAAAAACTTTAAAGAGCTCGATAGTTTGTACAAAAAGAGTTCGATTAATTTATTTATTGTTGGAGGCTTTATTTTTTTGCTGATTTTACTGAATATCAACGAACTCTACAAATTGCTTCCATCGCAGTACAGCGGAGGCGTAACGGTTGTGTTTTTTATTTCCTTGGCAAAATTGTTTGATAACTTAATAGGAAATAATAACGCCATTATTTTTAATTCAGATTATTACAGAATGGTACTATTTTTTGGAGTGCTGTTGGCTATTTTAACTGTTTTACTAAATATTATTTTTATTCCGATTTGGGGAATTAACGGAGCTTCATTTGCTACGTTTTTGGCATTTACTAGTTATAATTTGATAAAGTTATATTTCGTAAAAAAGAAACTTCATTTACAACCATTTACATTTAAAACTTTCCAAACATCACTATTACTTATAGTTTTACTCTTTGCATTTTATTATTGGGATTTCAGTTTTCATCCAATTGTAAATATCATTTTAAAATCAGTTATTGTTGGAGTAGTGTTTGTCTTTGCAGTGTATAAGCTTAAACTTTCGGAAGATTTAAATCTACTTTTCAATAAAGTTTTCAGCATAAAAAATCCGTAAACAAAACTGCTACGGATTTTTTGGGTTTCAATGTTTTGGAGTTAGTTTTTAAGGCTAGACTCCGAGGTAATTAACGAACTAAATTTATTGATTTCTATTATTGCTACTTCTGCTTGAAGAAGAACGCGTAATAGTTGATGATCTACTTGGTGAAGTACTCGAAGATCGAGATACGTTGCTAGATGAACTTCTTGAGCTTCTACTATAAGAATTGCTCGGAGTACTTCTAGTTGCAGTGTTACTACTTCTACTACTATTATAACTTCTGCTATATGAACTATTCGAATTAGAACTTCTACTGTTAGACGAATTTGTAGCGTTACTATTGTTTCGGCTACTATACGACCTAGCGTTATTACTTCTACTAATAGAGCTTCTAGCATCTATAGGCGTTGCATTTGAAGAACTCTTAGGGTTACTCGAGTATCCACTGGTTCGAGAATAACTAGTTCGACTCGCATTCGCGCCTTGATTGTTTGAATAACTATCACGAGAAGTTGTCGCTGTTCTGCTAGTGTTACTTCTGTTGTTTTCGTATGTTAGACTTCTGCTTCTAATACTACTGCTTACGCGTTCATCGTTACGCTTGCTTACGCGACGATCGTTGGTATAAACCGATCTTCTTGCATTATTTTCTTTGTAATGATACGTTCTCCCAACACTTGCATACGCACGACGATTGTTGTTTTTATACGGTTTGTAATACGTGTATCGAACAGGAGTGTAATACCTTCTGTAAGGCTGATAGTACACCATGCAAAAACTAGGTTGAGGCCTTACAAAATAACGGTGATAGGGCACATAAACATAGTTTCTGTTGTAAACGTTTATATATCCAGAAGTATGCGTGTAAACACCACTGTTGTTGTAATAAATTTGCAACCCACCAATTCTGTTTACATAGTTTCCTCTGTAAAAAATATCGACCATTCCAATTCGGGTAACTCTCCCGTAAAAGTCGTAGTAAATAGGCGTATTTTCAATTTGAATTACAGCACCATAATCGTCGTATTGCACATAGGCATCATAACGATAACCAGAGTTAAACGTAATATTTACATTTCCTGTATTTACACTTGCTTGAATGTATTGTGAGTTATCGATATAAAAATCGAATTCACCATCTGGATACACCGAAAACGAAATTCCACCTTCATTAAAAATAAAAGAATTGTTATAAGGGTTTGTATATGTATTTTCTGAATTAGCAAAGCTTGAACTTATACCAAGAAAGAAGGATAATAGAATTAATAACTGTTTCATAATTTCTAGGTTTTAATAATTAAAAATCGCTTTTTGAAAGGATTCCGAAGTATGAGAATCAAACTGCGTGCCAAAAATTAGTTTCTATTATTTGTACTGCTGAAGCTTTATTGCTGAATTGATTAATGAGCGTATAAGTGAATCATTTTTAAGAGGTTTGAAAAGAAGAGGGGAGGTTGGAAATTTTTTTAACTTCAGTTAGATTATAAATCAATTTTATAAATATCTTCTGTTAACGTGAGTTCGACGTAAGAATGATGGAATATGAGGTGAAATTGACCTATTTAAAAAGTATTGAAAATCAAGGAAGCAGCGTGGGCTAATAGATAAAAAGCTGTTTGAACGAAGTGAGTTCTTTTTATCTGTGGCGGTTGTTTCCGTAGATTTTCTGATACTTTTTTAATCAGTCTTGACTTTTTTGTTTCGTTTTTGTGTCAAGACAAAAACGAAAGAGATGTTAAGTGGTTAAAATACAGGTTTTTAAAGCCTGTCTATATTGAAAAATTATATCGAACTGAGGTTTCTGTTAAGTTCAGATTATAATATTTGTTTGTCTTTTCAATTACATCTCCCGTCATTCCAAATTTAATTTGGAATCTCATCATTATGAGAACCTGAATCAAGTTCAGGTTGACGAAACTTTTTAAGCTGAAAACAAAAAGTATAGACTAATACCATTTATACATCAATATTACTGGAATAAAATGTTTCTTTTTCCTTTTATCTTCATCATAAAATAAAACCGTAGCTTAGGCTATGCTTTGATTTTCTTCTTTGCTAAAAGAAAAAAATCATCCACTTTCTTTTACAGTAAAATCAATCTATAAATGGTATAACAAAAAAAAGAACACCTCACTGTTTTTGCAAACTTTGTGAGGTGTTCTCAACTAACCAACCAAAAAAATTCAACTATGAAATTTATATGGTATATTTCAAACAGCATGCCAAATTACATGCTCTAAATAAAATTAACTTATTATTTGGTTTTTAAGGCTTTAAGGATATCTTCAATTTCAGCTCTTTTTGTATAGTCTTCATTTACAAACTGATAAATAATTTTTCCGTTTTCATCTAAAACAAAAGTAGCCGGCATTGGAAGCTCAAAATCATCGTTGTTATTGTGTTTTTTTACGTCGATTCCGAAGTTGTTATAAATCGCTTTGATATCTTCTGGAAGCTCAAAAACAAGTCCGATTTCCTTAGCAAATACATTATCAACATCGCTTAAAACTTCAAAAGATAAATTGTTTTTTTCTGAAGTAGATAAAGAATTGTCGGGAGTTTCTGGAGTAATCGCTACCAACTCGGCACCGTTTTCTTTAAAAGTGTCCAATGAATTTTGCAACGCTTTTAACTCCAAATTACAATAAGGACACCAACCGCCACGGTAGAAGGATACAATTAGCTTTTTACCTTCGTTTAGGTTGTTTAGGCTTATTTTTTCTCCTTTTGCGTTCGGTAAAGTAGTGTTAGGGAAAGTATCACCAACTTGTAAAGTTATTTCTGCAAAATGCTTCGCTTTTAAATCGGCTGTAGCTTTATCCATTTTTGCCAAAATTTCCTCTGGAATTTGACTTCTATTTTTATCGTTTAACGCTTGTAATTCTGTAGTTAAAGACATATTATAATTTTTTAAGTTATGGCTATTGAGTCGGCACAAAACTCGAAAGATTACAGTATGGATGTTAAGTTATTGTTAATCTAAATTTGAAGTTCGTTGATAGGTTAGCGTAGGTCCATCACATTCGTTCCAAGTATTTTTTAGCTGATAACTGTCGTTGATAATTAAATTTTCTTCGGAAGTACCTGTACATGAACCAACGATTATACTTTCATCAGTATAGGTTAATTTAAATTGTAGCTGATTTTCGTTTTCAACCCATTCAAAAGTACCAGAAGCTTCAGTTGTTTCTTCTGTGTTTTTATCAAATCGAGTTTTTGTAAAAGTGTTGTTTGTATTGAAAACATAACTTTCTTGCCATTCCATAGCATCACCAGTAGTGGTAGAATTTGGTGTGCTTCCTTGCATTTCTATAAGGTTCCAAATACCATAAATTGTGGTTGTTGGTGCATTATTTTCAACCGTATTATCGTCGTCTGAACTGCACGAAAGTAATCCAAATAAAAGAAAAATGTAAAAAGTATAGGTACTAGTTTTCATTCCAAAGTATTTTTATTTGTAGATGAATTTCAGTAAAAAAGGTTGCGTTTAAAACATTTATAAACTGATGCTGAAACTTAAGTTAATGTGAGTTCGACGTAGGAATAATGAATATGAGGTGAAATTGACCTATTTAAAAAAGTATTGAAAATCAAGGAAGCAGTTGTGGTTAGAGATAAAAAGCTGTTTGAGCGTAGCGAGTTCTTTTTATCTGTGGCGGTTGATTCCGTAGATTTTCAGGTACTTTTTTAATCAGTCTTGACTTTTTTGTTTCGTTTTTGTGTCAAGACAAAAATGAAAGTATTATTAAATGACAAAAATCCATGTAACAAAACTTCTATTAATTGACATTAATATCGAATTGAGGTTGAATTATTCCGAAGCAGTACACTTACAATTTATCTTTTAAATACTGTCCTGTAAAACTGGTTTTGGTTTTTGCAATTTCTTCAGGAGCCCCCGTAGCCATTAAATTTCCGCCTTGTTCACCACCAAGTGGCCCGAGGTCGATAATGTAATCGGCACATTTAATTAAATCAAGATTGTGCTCAACAACAATAATTGAATGTCCGATTTCTAATAAGGCGTCAAACGACTTTAAAAGTTTCTTTATATCATGAAAATGCAAGCCTGTTGTAGGTTCGTCAAAAATGAATAAAGTTTTATTTTTTGTTTGTCCTTTTACCAAGAAAGAAGCTAGCTTGATACGTTGTGCCTCCCCACCAGAAAGGGTAGAAGAGGACTGCCCCAAAGTTACATATCCTAAACCAACATCTTGGAGCGGTTGAAGTTTGTTAATAATTTTGGTTTCTTTATACTGACTAAAAAACGAAACAGCATCGTCGATAGTCATAGAAAGAATGTCGTCGATATTTTTGTCGTTGAATTTTACTTCGAGAATTTCCTTTTTAAAGCGTTTTCCTCCGCAAGTTTCGCATTCCAAATGCACATCGGCCATAAATTGCATTTCGATGGTCACTTCGCCTTCTCCTTTACAAGTTTCACAACGACCACCATCCACATTAAACGAAAAGTGTTTTGGCTGGTAACCTCGCAATTTGGCAAGCTTTTGCTTTGTAAATAAAGCTCTAATATCGTCGTAAGCCTTAATATAAGTTACAGGATTAGAACGAGAGGAACGTCCGATTGGGTTTTGGTCTACAAATTCAACAGAAGTAAGGTTGCTGTATTTTCCTTCAATTGCTGTGAACTGCCCAATTTTTTCTCCGTATCCTCCAGTTTCTTTTAAAATAGCAGGATATAGTATTTTTTTAACGAGTGTACTTTTTCCGCTACCTGAAACTCCTGTAACAACAGTAAGTGTATTCAGCGGAAACGTAACATCTATATTTTTTAAATTGTTTTCGCGAGCACCTTTTATATTGATGTAATAATCGCTAGTTCGACGTTTTTTTGGAACATCAATTTTTAAATCCTCGTTTAGGTATTTTGCGGTAAGCGAATCGGCTTTCAAAATGTCTTTATAACTTCCTGTAGCCACTACTTCACCACCAAAAGTTCCAGCTTCCGGACCGATATCAATAATTTCATCGGATGCTTTCATGATGTCTTCATCGTGCTCAACTACAATAACGGTATTTCCTAAATCGCGAAGCGATTGTAAAACGCTTATTAGTTTTTCGGTGTCTTTGGGATGCAATCCAATACTTGGTTCGTCTAAAATATACATCGAACCAACTAAGCTACTACCTAGAGAAGTAGCAAGATTGATACGTTGAGATTCTCCTCCAGAAAGCGAATTTGATTTTCGATTTAAAGTAAGGTAATCGAGTCCGACATTGCTTAAAAACTCAAGGCGACTGTTAATTTCTTTCAGTAATCGGTTAGAGATAGACTCATCATTTTCAGTTAAACTTAGACTTTTAAAATAGTCTTGAAGTTTGTGCAAAGGCATTTCTACCAATTCGGTAATTGTTTTGTCGCTAACTTTTACATAGTTTGCTTCTTCTCGAAGTCTTTTTCCTTTACAACGCGTACATTTTGTTTTTCCGCGGTAGCGCGAAAGCATCACACGGTTTTGAATTTTATAGCTTTTCTCTTCTAATTCAGCAAAAAAATCGGTTAATCCAGTAAAATATTTATTTCCGCTCCAAACAAGTTCTTTTTGAGCTTCTGTAAGTTCGTACCAAGGTTTGTGGATGGGAAAATCAAACTTATAAGCGTTGTTGACCAATTGATCGCGGTACCAACTCATGCTATCGCCTCGCCAAGCAAATATGGCATTGTCGTAAATTGAAAGTGCTGTGTTGGGAACGATAAGATCTTGATCTAAACCAATAACATCTCCGTAACCTTCGCAAACTGGGCAAGCCCCGTAAGGATTGTTAAAACTGAATAAATGTACATTAGGCTCTAGAAACTGCATGCCGTCGAGCTCAAATTTATTGCTGAAATGTGTTTGTTTTTCAGAAGTTAAATCTTCGATAATACATTCGTCTTTCCCTTCAAAATAAGCCGTATCGATAGCATCTGCAAGACGGTTGAAAAAGTCTTCATCATTTTTAACTACAATTCGGTCTATTACCAAAAAGAAGTTGTTTTCAATTTCCTTTTCAATCTCGTCAATTCGTAGTACTTCGTCTTTGTATTTAATACGCGCATACCCTTGTTGTGCTAAAATTTGAAGTGTTTTTAAAACATCTCTATCTTCAGGAATATGCACAGGAGCCAGCAGTAAAAGTTTACTGCGTTCTTCGAACTTCTTTACAAAATTCACAACATCGGTTACCGTATTCTTTTTGACTTCGTTACCTGAAATAGGAGAGTAGGTCCTTCCGATACGGGCGTACAAAAGTTTTAGGTAATCGTAAATTTCGGTAGTTGTCCCAACCGTAGATCGAGGATTAGTAGAGTTTACCTTTTGTTCGATGGCTATGGCAGGAGCAATTCCTTTAATATAGTCGACTTTTGGTTTGTTGAGTCGCCCTAAAAATTGTCTTACATAAGACGATAAACTTTCAACATAACGTCGTTGTCCTTCAGCATAAAGTGTATCGAACGCTAAAGACGATTTTCCGCTACCAGAAAGTCCTGTTAAGACCACTAGTTTGTTACGAGGAATAACAACGTCTATGTTTTTTAGGTTGTGGAGTTTAGCTCCTTTTATGATAATATTTTCTTTCGGATTTACCTTATTTATGTCTGTCATAGCAATAAAACAAACCACAAAGATAAGAATCTAAAATGAGCTTTTAAACTGTATATAAAAGTTGAAAATGAAGATGTTTGATTCTGAGAAATGAGTGTTGAAACGTAATTATGCTTGCAATATTATGATGTGTTAACGGAAATTTTCAGATAATTTATAAGCAAACTTGCATTTTATATAAGAATTATACTATATTTGATTTCAACTTAATAAATAAAAACAAACGCCTATACCATAAAATTACTTTTAAAACTAATGTAAAAATTAGCGTTGCAGTAAATGCAACACCAACTAACATTCTTAAAAAGTAATTATATGGAGAACACTCTTCAAGACTCTGCTTTGGTGGCAAAGTATATAAAAGGCGATGAAAAATCACTCGAAATTTTAATTAATAGGCACTCTCAACGTGTGTATAGTTTTATTTTTTCTAAAGTTTATGATAAAGATGTAACTGAAGATATTTTTCAGGATACCTTTATTAAGGTGATTAAAACCTTGAAACGCGGAAACTATAACGAAGAAGGGAAGTTTTTACCTTGGGTGATGCGTATTTCTCATAACTTGGTGATAGATTACTTCAGAAAAAACGCCAGAATGCCAAAATTTGAAGGTAGCGAAGATTTTAATATTTTTTCGGTATTGGGGGATCCTTCATTGAACGCAGAGCGTCAAATTATTAAAGATCAAGTAGAAACCGATATAAAAAAGCTCATTGAAGAACTTCCAGAAGATCAAAAAGAAGTACTGTATATGCGACTTTACAAGGATATGAGCTTTAAAGAAATAGCCGATCAAACCAATGTGAGTATAAATACAGCTTTGGGGAGAATGCGTTATGCTATTATAAATTTGAGAAAAATGGTTGAAAAGAATAATATTGTTTTGACTAATTAGCACAATATAAAATGTATAGCTCCGTTATTTAAATATCAATAAATAAAACTTGGGGCATGCAAAAACTTTACTCTTTTCAAAAATCAAAATCTGAACCTTTAAAACCGAAAGATTCGACTGTCGAATTTTTGCTTGGTTACTCAAAGGCTTTAAGTGTTATGAAGTATAAAAAGTTGGAATTTGATACTATATTAAATTAAACTTTTTCTGAAAAGACCTGTTGGTTATCCTACAATAATCAACGGGTCTTTTTAGTATTTTTAGCTTCGTATTCTTTAATCACAGATTTTCTTCCGATAGTTTTAGTGATGATATCGTTGTCTAAATTCCATCCTCTTGCGGGTGAATATTCTCGTGCGTAATAAATAATTTGTAAATGAAGTTTGTTCCATAATTCCTTCGGAAACAATCGCTTTGCATCCTTTTCGGTTTGCACTACATTTTTTCCGTTAGATAAACCCCATCGATACATTAACCTATGAATATGTGTATCTACCGGAAAAGCAGGGATACCAAAGGCTTGCGATAAAACAACACTAGCTGTTTTGTGTCCAACAGCGGGTAAACTTTCGAGTGCTTCCATGTCGGCAGGAACTTCTCCGTTGTATTTATCAATCAATATTTGAGAAAGTCCGTGAATTCCTTTTGATTTCATTGGAGACAGCCCAACAGGCTTGATAATTTCTCTAATTTCATCCACCGAAAGTTTTACCATTTGATAAGGATTTATTGCTCTATCAAATAAAAGTGGTGTAATTTGGTTTACACGCGCATCTGTACTTTGAGCCGACATTAGTACGGCAATGAGTAAAGTATACGGATCGGTATGGTCTAGCGGTATCGGAACTGTTGGATAAATACGTTCGAGCGTATCAATAACAAAATCAACCTTTTCTGCTTTGGTCATTTTTATGTAATTTTAAACAAAAATAGTAGAACATCTTTCAAATAAAAAAAATGTTTATGAATACCTTAAAAGTAGGAGATAAAGTACCAAGTTTTACCGTAAACGACCAAGATGGAAATGCCATTTCCTTAACAGATTATAAAGGGAAAAAACTAATTGTGTTTTTTTACCCAAAAGCAAGTACTCCAGGATGTACCGCAGAGGCGTGTAATTTAAGAGACAATTACCAAGAATTGCAAGCACAAGGATATAGTTTGCTTGGCGTTAGTGCCGATTCTCAAAAGCGACAAACAAATTTTAGAGATAAACACGAATTTCCTTTTCCTTTATTGGCAGATGAAGAAAAAGAGGTGATTAATGCATTTGGCGTTTGGGGACCAAAAAAGTTTATGGGTCGCGAGTACGACGGAATTCACCGTAAAACATTTATCGTTGATGAAAATGGAGTAGTGGAGAGAGTTATAGATAAAGTAAAAACTAAAGATCATGCTACTCAAATATTGGAAGCATAACTTTAGCTAATTA
>NZ_JAESVF010000008.1:0-140497 GCF_038433465.1 Joostella sp. CR20
GAGATTAAACAAAAAAAACCACGCCTTTTGAGCATGGTTTTCTTTTATTTTAAGACTTTTCCGTTTTTATCTTTAAAACGGTATTCTAAGTATGTGTAAGCATCTCTTGGTAAAATCTTGACCCATTTTTTATATTCTAAAAACCATTTAGAACGTACGGATGGAAATCCTTTTGTTAAATATGCAGCAATAAACGGGTGTGTGTTTAAAACAATACCGTTGTTGCTATTTTTACTTTTAATGATGCGTTCCAGATCGAAACTTATTTTATTTATTAAAACTATTGGGGCTTCAACTTCGCCTCCGTTTCCGTTCGGGTTTTCCTCACGAGTTTTAATATTCATTTCTGGTCTTACGCGTTGCCTTGTAATTTGTATGAGGCCAAACTTGCTTGGAGGTAGGATTTTGTGTTTGGCTCTATCGTCTCGCATTTCTTCTCTTAAATGGTCGTATAGTTTTCTACGGTTGTCTGCATTAGACATATCGATAAAATCTACAACAATAATACCTCCCATATCTCGTAAGCGTAACTGCCTTGCAACTTCCGATGCAGCAATTAGGTTTACTTCTAGAGCGGTGTCTTCTTGAGATTTGGCTTTGTTCGAACGGTTTCCGCTGTTTACATCAATTACGTGTAAAGCTTCGGTATGTTCGATAACCAAATAGGCACCTTTACTGGAAGATACGGTTCGTCCAAAAGAAGTTTTTATTTGTCGTTCTATTCCGTATTTTTCAAAAATTGGAACATTCGACTCATACAATTTTACAATCGATTCTTTCTGTGGCGCAATCTCATGTAAGTAATCTTTAATTTGATAATAAAGCGTCTCGTCGTCTACGTAAATTCCTGTAAAATCGTCGTTAAATACGTCTCTTAAAATAGAGGCGGCACGATTCATTTCACTTAAAACTTTAGACGGATAGTTTGCCTTATAAATTTTTTTACACAACGCTGTCCATTTGGCTAACAGGTTGTTTAAATCTTTGTCTAGTTCGGCGACTTTTTTGCCTTCTGCCACTGTTCGTACAATTACTCCAAACCCTTTTGGGCGGATACTTTGAACGAGCCTTTTAAGTCGGTCTTTTTCTTCCTTGCTTTCTATTTTTTGAGAAACAGAAACCCTGTCGGAAAAAGGAACCAATACCAAATACCTTCCGGCTATCGAAAGCTCAGAACTTATTCGTGGTCCTTTGGTGGAAATAGGCTCTTTTACAATTTGTACTAATATAGATTGATTGGCTTTTAACACGTTGTTAATCGTGCCATCTTTATCTATATCTTTTTCAAATGGGAAGTCTTTTAAAGAGAAATCTTTTAATTTACCTGTGCTTACACGTTTGATGAATTTCAGCAAGGAACTCAGTTGCGGACCTAAATCGTGGTAATGCAAAAACGCATCTTTTTCGTATCCTACGTTTACAAAAGCAGCGTTTAAACCCGTTACAGGTTTGCGCACTTTTGCCAGCATGATATCACCCACAGAAAAATCGCTACTTTCTTCTTCCTTGTGTAATTCAACAAGTTTTCCATCCTTTAATATGGCAAAATCAACGTCAGAGGAACTAGATCTTACAATTAATTCTTTATTCACTCTGAATGAATTTTTATCTGCCTTGAAATTATACCTCTTTACTTTCTTTTTCTGCTGAAGGTAATCGGGTAAAACATCAAAACCGATGGATTAAACAATAAATTTGTTCCGCCATGAGGCGAAATAAATTTTTACTACAGGTTTTTTTGAATAAACCCAGCGAAATAACCTTAACTCTCTGGAGCTAAGATGATTTCTTTTTCAATGAACGTTTTGTACGTTAAGTGTACAATCACTTAAAAAAGAAAAAGTAGTTATCTAACTACTTTTTCTTGTGACGGTTAGCTCTTCTTCTTTTCTTACGCTTGTGCGTAGCTACCTTATGTCTTTTTCTTTTTTTACCGCTTGGCATCGACTTTAATTTTTTATATTAATACTTATTTTACTTCTACACTTGTCTTAACACCCTCTACAAATACTTTTGCGGGCTTGAAAGCTGGAATGTTGTGAGCAGGAATCTTAATAGTTGTGTTTTTAGAAATGTTTCTACCTGTTTTTTCTGCTCTTGTTTTGATAATAAAACTACCAAAACCTCTTAGATACACATTATCACCGCTTTCTAATGAGTTTTTCACCTCTTCCATAAAGGACTCTACAGTTGCCTGTACATCTCCCTTTTCCATGCCAAGTTTCTCTGAAATCTTAGCTACAATGTCTGCTTTAGTCATTTTTTTATATTTGTTTACAGTGTTATAAATTTAGGGGATGCAAATATATAAATTAATTACCCAATAAATAAAGTGTAAATAATTAAAATTTAACTAAATAAAGCTATTATTTTTGAAACCGATAAAGAAACATATGGATTTTAAAGGCGTTATCATGCTTTGGTATGATGAAAATAAACGGATTTTACCCTGGCGAACAACCAAAAATCCATACAAAATTTGGCTTTCTGAAATAATGCTTCAGCAAACAAGAGTCGAACAAGGACTCCCATATTACCTCAAATTTACTGAAAAATATCCAACCGTTTTTGAGCTTGCAAACGCATCCGAAGAAGAAGTTTTGAAACTTTGGCAAGGTTTAGGCTATTATTCGCGTGCTAGAAATTTGCATGCAACTGCCAAGAAAGTAGCTTTTGAATTAGACGGGAAGTTTCCAAACACCTATAAAGAATTAAAAAAACTTAAAGGAATTGGCGATTATACAGCAAGTGCAATTGCTTCTATTTGCTTTAACGAAGTTGCTCCCGTGGTCGACGGGAATGTGTATAGAGTGTTGGCGCGCTTCTTTGGGATTGCTACGCCTATTAATAGTACAGAAGGAATAAAACAATTTAAACAATTGGCTACCGAGCTTATTGATGCAAACGACCCTGGCACCTACAACCAAGCAATTATGGAGTATGGAGCCAAGCAATGTAAGCCACAATCGCCCAATTGCGAGGTGTGCAATTTGCAAACAAAGTGTGTGGCTTTTGCTGAAAATCGGGTAAATGAGCTTCCTGTAAAATTGAAGAAAACGAAAATTAAAAATAGATACTTTAATTATATCGTCTTTAATGATGCGCATAAAACCATACTTCAACAACGAACAAAAAAGGATATTTGGCTTAATTTATATGAATTTCCTCTGGTAGAAACTTCCGAAGAAATAACGATGGAGGCTTTAAAGAAGAATGAAAGTTTTATCGACTTAACTAAAAATCACAATTTCGAGATACATCTTTATAATCAAGTAGCAAAAGTTCATAAATTATCACATCAACATATATATACTCGTTTTTGGATTGTAACTTTGCAAGATGAATTAAAAGAAGGCATTGCTGTAAATACAGTTGCAGATTACCCTGTACCTGTATTGATTGCCAATTTTGTAGAAGATTTTGGTTTTTAAGGAGTAGTGTATTCCTATTTAATAACCCGAATTGTGTATTTTACAGTAAATTTTAATACATTTATAAATTAACGAATAAGAAATAAAAACATGAGTGGAACGTTAAACAAAGTAATGCTAATTGGACATTTAGGAGACGATGTAAAAGTAACCTATTTTGAAGGAGGAGGAAGTATTGGGCGTTTTCCGCTAGCAACCAACGAAACCTATACAAATAGACAAAGTGGTGAGCGTGTTACCAATACCGAATGGCATAACATTGTGGTTCGAAATAAAGCTGCCGAAATTTGCGAAAAATATTTAAGCAAAGGTGATAAACTATATGTGGAAGGACGCTTAAAAACTAGACAATGGCAAGGCGAAGACGGAAATACACGATATACAACCGAAATTCAGGTTACCGATTTTACGTTTCTAACCAATAAAGCAGATAGTGCGGGTGCTTCAATACCAATGCAAAACCAAAATAGCGGAAGCCAACAACCAACATCAGCACCGCAAACGTATAATAAACCAACTGAGCAATCGCCGTTGTCGCAAGATGCAGACGACGATTTGCCATTTTAATTAAGTTTAATCAAAACAAAAAACTTTGGACCCAGAGCCCTCGAGTTTATTTTCAATAGCACTTTTTATCGATTCAGCTTCAATTATTAAATTGATAGTTTTAGTTGTATTACTTATCTGTTCTGCTTTAATTTCTGGAGCAGAAGTAGCATTTTTCTCTTTATCGCAAACCGATTTAAATGAGGTGGAAGATTCTAAAACTTCCGCAGGAGCAATTATTGTAAAACTCCTTAACAAACCAAAAAAACTATTGGCTACAATTTTGGTGGCCAACAATTTTATAAACATCGCCATTGTACTTTTGTTTAGTTCGCTTGGCGAATTTTTGTTTGGTGCTTTAGAAACTGGAATTGTTCGTTTTATTATAGAAGTTGGTGTCGTTACATTTTTGATTTTACTTTTCGGAGAGATTCTTCCGAAAGTTTACGCCAGTCGAAACCGAATCAAATTCGCCTATTTTATGGCGTATCCGCTGAATGTGTTGGACACGCTTTTCTATCCGTTAAGTATGCCAATGCGTTCTATCACTTTATTTTTACAAGATAAATTGGGAAAGCAACGTACAAATATTTCGGTCGACCAACTTTCGCACGCACTCGAACTTACTTCTGAAGAAGATACAACAGTAGAAGAACAGAAAATTTTACAAGGAATTGTTTCTTTCGGAAACACCGATACTCGCCAAGTAATGCAACCGCGAATTGATGTTTTTGCACTTAATGAAGAAATGAAGTTTCAAGAAATTGTCGATGAAATTATTAAAAACGGATATTCTCGAATTCCTGTTTTTAAAGACAATATGGACAATGTTACTGGAGTGTTGTATGTAAAAGATTTGTTGCCGTATTTAGATAAGAAAAACTTTGATTGGGCTTCTTTGAAACGCGACCCTTATTTTGTTCCTGAAAATAAAAAGTTAGACGATTTGCTAAAAGAATTTCAAGAGATGAAAAACCATTTAGCAATTGTGGTTGATGAATACGGAGGAACTTCTGGTTTGGTTACTTTAGAAGATATTATTGAAGAAATAGTTGGAGATATCAGTGACGAGTTTGATGATGAAGATTTGGTATTTTCAAAGCTCGATGAAAAAAATTATGTCTTCGAAGGAAAAACAGCCTTGAAAGATTTTTACAGAGTTATCGATATTGAAGATGAAAGTATTTTTGAAGATAACAAAGGCGAATCGGAAACCATTGCTGGTTTTGTGCTAGAAATTGCAGGAAGTTTCCCTACCAAAGGAGAAAAGATAACGTTTAACGATATTACTTTTGTGGTAGAAGCGTTAGATAAAAAACGAATCAAACAAATAAAAGTAACCCTCAATTGAAAAGAATAATCCTCCAAAGCCTTATCCTTATTAGTTTCTTGATGTTTTCTTGCGGAGGCGACCCTTTGCCAAAACCAAAAGGAATGCTTCGTTTGGAATATCCGAAGGCAAGTTACTCGCAGTTAGATACAACTTGCGCATATGCTTTTGATATCAATAAAGAAACAGTAGTAACGTTAACCAATAATTGTGCGTTAACCTTGCAATATCCAAAAATGAATGCGAGTATCTTTATTACCTACAAACCTGTAGCCGATAATTTAGACAAACTACTTCGTGATGCGCAGAAACTAACCTACGAGCATGTTGCCAAAGCCGATAATATACAGGAGCAACCTTTTGTAAACCCTACCAATAAAGTTTACGGAATGTTTTATGTAGTTTCTGGAAATGCAGCATCGGCATCGCAATTTTATGTAACGGATAGTACTTCGCATTTTTTAACAGGGTCGCTTTATTTCAATACAAAACCAAATTACGATTCGGTTTTACCTGCAGCTAAATATTTAGAAGAAGACATCCGAAAGATGATGGAGACTCTACATTGGAAGTAAAAAGAGGTAGTAGCTTCAGTATATATAAAAAACGTCATTCTGATTAACTTGAGAATGACGTTTTTTTAATATGTTTCAGCTGTTTGAATTTACTCAGCTAAAAGCTTTTCTGCATTTTCGATGCTTGTATTTATTTGTTCTTTAAGCGCTGTTACTTCTTTTTCTTCTTCATCTAGAAGCGCTTTTTTCTCTTCAGATAATTCCTTTCCTTTTAAAATTTCCTCATGGTCAAATTTTGTTCCGAAATCTTGCATCCAATCCATCATACTTTTATGAGCAGCCTGTAAATCTTCTTTTGCGGCGTTATATTTTAAGCCTACTTCGGTCGTGTCAGCTTTTGCATTTAACTCCCCAATTAATTTGTTTACGGTACTCATTTTTGGCATTAAGCTATCGTGCACAGCCATTACTGTTTCCATTTGAGTAGGGCCAGCGTTTTTAGTTTCTGTTTTACAACTTATTGCTGAAAGTGAAACTGCTAAGGCGAGGACAAGTAATCTTTTCATGATTTATTATTTTAAAAATGATAATTTTTTCAGTTTAAACAATTCAAAAATACATATTAAAAGCACACTAATTCCAAATAACGGAAGCAAGATGCATAGCAAACCAATAATAAAAACTATAAAATAGTTGAGTTTAAATGATGCAGGAACTTTAGGAACACCCCAATCTCCTTTTCGTTTGCGTAAAACATACGAGACTAAAGCCGACAAACTCATTAGGAATAAAACAATGCCAGTAAAGAGCATTAATACCCAATTCCATTTTCCAAATTGCCCTTGATGAAATGCCATAACCCACATTCTCCCACGCATTAAAATACCAACATCTTCCCAGTTGTGTTTTAAAACTTGAGAGCCAGTATAGGGGTTAAAATGAATCATTTTTTGCTGATTTAAATCTTCGTAGTACGTATTTGAAACACTAAAAACACCATTATCACCTTTCGGAAAACCAATTTTTACGTCTCCAGAAAGCTGTAAAGCTTTTGCTTTTGCAACCATTTCGTCAAGACTAATCATTTTAGTGTTTTCTTCAGTAACAGAAAATCTATTCCAGGTACTTGGATATCCAGTATTTGTTACATTTTGCACCCATTTAAATCCGGCTCCAAAAACATCTGTCCAAGGTAAGCCGCCTGCTAAAATCAGTAAAAATAAAATAGACATCCAAAACCCTGTAATAGCGTGCGTATCTCGAAAGAAAGTACGTTTCCCCAGATTGGTACGAGGGATAAAGTATCCTTTAATTTTCCATCCGCGTTCTGGCCACCATACATAAAGCCCGGTAATGATAAGTACTACCATCCAACAGGCAATGAGTTCTACAATTTTGGTTCCGTAACTTCCCATTAAGAGTTCGCCGTGCAGTTTTCTAACTTTGTACATAAACGATTCTTTTGGGATAATTTCTCCTGAAATGCTTCCTTGGTAGGGATTTACAAAAAGGCTTGTTGCTTCTCCAAACATTCCCGAAGTAAATTCGGTAGCCTGCGTAGTTTCCGAAGGAATAATCATTCCGTTAGGTTTTTTAATTGCATTTGCATTCGCAATTTCCCATTGTTCTTGGTAGCTAATCGGAGTTCCTTCAGCAATAACCTCTTTAATTGGCTTGTAAATAGGAGCTTCGTATTGTGCTTTAAAGAGGTAAATAGTTCCTGTTACCGACAATAACAGTATAAAAGGCAAGGAGATGAGTCCGGCTATAAAGTGCCATTTCCAAAGCCATTTGTTGAGTTTGTTGTTTTTTGCCATGTTTTAAAACTTGTATTTAACACCAAAATGAAACGCTCTAGGGTTTCCTATGGAGTAATTGTTTTCTCTACTGTACCTGTTATATGACGCTCTAGTTGAATACAAACTGTCGAAAATATTTAAAGCGTGTGCCCAAATTTCGAATTGATAGAGTTGATAGCTTGCACGCAGATTGAAAATATTATGTCCGTCGTAAGTTGCAGTGCTATAACTACCATCACCATTATCTATTTGGTTTTCAAAACTGGTATTGTATTTTCCTACTAATTCATATTCTAAACCAATACTAAAGTTTTTAATAAAATTAGGCTGATAGTTTATTTGTGTATTTCCAAGTAAGTTTGGCGCTGTTTCTTGATCGGTGTCGGAATAGTCAATTCCGCTGTCGTAAAATTTAATATAACGATGTTTTGCGTAGCTTCCGTTATGACTAATACTCAATTCTGGTACAGGTTTAAAAGTAATGCCATATTCAATACCGTACGAGCGTGTTTTTCCTGCATTTGCATTGTAGTATTGGTCGTTGTTATCTCGAAGTGTTACCAAGGTGTTTTTCCCGTCTAAAATATAAAGCGCAGCATCGAGTTTCCATTTGTCGGATACAAAATAACCTCCAATTTCGTAATTGTTATAAGAACTCGGTTTTAAATCGAATACTTCTCCGCCAACACCAACATAACTATTTCTGTATAAAGTTGAAGTCTCTGGTGGCGTAAAACCGTTAGAATAATTGGCATAAACACCTGTGTGATTGTTTAGGTTGTAGTTGAGTCCGATTTTTGGTGCAATATTGTCGTATTGGTTTCTAGAATCTTTTGGTCCTGCTTGTCCATCTAGTAAATTGTTGTAGTCGTATTCAAAACGGTCGTAACGTAACGCGGCTGTTACTTTTAAATTTTCAAGCGGATTTATTTCATACTGAAGGAAGCCTGCATAATTTAAAATATCGGCATCGTAGTTTAAAATGTATGAACTGTTATCGAGTGAATATGCTGTGTTTACACCAGTGTTTGGATCGACAGTTACATCGATGGTTTCGGCGATATACGATTGCGGAGAGTAATCTACCGTAGCTCCAACAATTAAAGACGAATTGGCAAAGTTGAAATCTTTTTTATGCTGAATAAGTCCTACAAAACTATTAAATTTATTTGTGTTAGTTTCTCCTGAACCTTCGCCTGTAAGTTGACCGTTTTGTCTAAATTGACTTATGCGATACGAAGGAATTTGGTCCATTTGATTGTTTCTAAACACGAAATTGAAGGCTGTTTTGTTTTGTTCGTTCCAAATTTTTGTTAGCGTAGAACGGTATCTAAAAGCCTTAGCTACGCGTTCGGTAAAAGTTTGGTCGCTTTCGTAATTGCCTGCGTTGTAGTCTTCTTCTGTTAAAGAACCAGTCATGTCCGACCGGTAATCAATCAAGTCAATCATATTTGTCCAAGTGGTAGACTCGTTAAGTTGATATACGGTTTTAAATGACACAGCAAATTTTTCGTAATCACTGTGTTGAATTGGACCGTTATTTCGTTGGACGTATTGCGAGCCGAGGTAAAGACCTAATTTCTCACTTACATTTTTAGAAGCTTCAAAAGCGTATTTTGTAAGCCCCATATCGTTAATTTCGAAACCAAGGCTTCCTTCGAGTTCTGGTGTTGGATTTTTGGTGATAAAGTTGAAACTTCCACCAATAGCTTCGCTCCCGTATATACTGGAAGCAGGACCTTTTAAAACTTCCACTCTACCAAAAGTAACATCGTTCATTTCTAGTAGGGCATTATGGTTAAAAACTGCCGTTGGCCGAATTGGAAGTCCGTCTTCTAGATATAAAAATAGCGATTTGGTTGAAATTGGAGACCTTACAGCCATCATGTGTTGCTCGTTGCTTGAAGCTTTGGAAGTCGACATATACACTCCAGGCGCTTGGTTGACTAGTTGCTCAATCCCGAAAGGTTTTGTTTCTTCAATGGTGTTTGCGCTAATAACTGATATAGCACCAGGAATTTCGGAGCGTTTTTGCGCTTCGCGACTTGCAGAAACTATAATTTCTTCAAGCGCTTGAGTGTCTTCTTGTAAAATGATGACATTGGAAGTGTTTGTAAATGTAACAATTTGGGTTTCGTAGCCCATATATTTTATGATGACTTCAGGACTGTTTAGCGTAATATTGAAGTTTCCATTGCTATCGGTTGCAACACCTTTGTTGACACTGTTTTTAGCGATAACAGCAACTCCCGTTAGTGGTGTATTTTGTACATCGGTTACTTTGCCAGTATAAGTTGTTTGGGCGTAAAGTACCGAGTTTGCTATAAAAATAAAGATGGCAAAAATTATATTTTTCATGTGTTTATTTTGTTATTTTTTTGAAAGTACACATGGAATCTCATTAGTTAAAACACTACTCGAAATAGCGGTTTTAACCTTATAGATTTCATTTTTTCTTGATTGTTTTTTGTTTAAATGAACAAACTTTTGTGAGGATAAAAGATTCGAAAAGGCACATTTTTGCTTTACACTTGTGGTTATAAAAAAGTGTTGTTATTGCGTTAGGGATTGGAGCTAGCTACCATGTAGCGCGTAAAGCCCGCCCGCAGGGAACGCCAAAAATGAATTTCGAATAATTTGCAATTAAGAAAAAATAGGAGGGTGGAAGTGCTGCTCGCTTGTTAAAAAGCGGTATTGATTATGGTAATTGTTATGATTTTTTTGTGGTGTTGTAGTTGTAGTTTCGCTCGGGAGGTTAATAAGTGTTACAAAACCTATTGGATACTCTTTTAAATCGATAGCGGGTAGGTTTTGCTTTTTCTCGTTGTTTTGTTCTTCGAGCATTTGCATTAAATAACATTTTCCGTCGCAATGCATCTCGGGCTTGTCTTTATTAATACAAAGGTATTCTGCAATGTAGTCTTGATTTATCACATAGTCGAAAACTGGCAATACAGGCTTGAGCATGGCAAGCATGTATAACAATGTAAATACTATTGGAAAAAATCGTTTCACAAAATGGATTTTCGCATTTTCGTTTGCAAAAATATATAAAAGCTTCAATTTTTTGCTGAAAAATGGATTTAAATTGTGTTTGGAAGTGAAAGGATATAGTTTTATTTGAAAAAAAGCTGTCGTAAAAAGTTTAATTATACGTCAAACTTTTACGACAGCCTTATATTAATTTGTTTTTTTAAAAGAATTATTCAAAATCGGCAGCGGTAAACTCCGGATTAATTTTAACTTCCGAAAGCGTATGAACAAGTGGTTGTCCTGCCATAGAAGCTTCTCTAGTACTTGGTACTTTAATACCTTCGTGCTCTTTATAATCTTTTAAGAAAGTCTCTTGATTTTGTGTTTGTCCGCCAATTGAAGTAACAGTTGCCTCTTTCACTTTTAATCCGCTTTCTATATCGTAAAAATAAGAAGCTTGTACCACCTCACCAGCAACATCTACTCTGTAAGCGTCTTTTCCGTCTACTTTTTCAACTCCAGCCAATTTAACTTTGCTGTTGTTTAAGAGTGTAAGTTCAGGAAAAGTTCCTTTGTCAGTTTTTAAGTCGTTTACCATTGCTGGAGGGATTGGTAGTTTATTTCCACCTTGCTTCATAAAAGCATCGTCTCCGCTTGCAACAATATCCATCATTGAGCTACCATTCATATAAATATGAGCAGCAGTTCTGTTGGCTTCTCTTTGCGTTACAGTTTTAATAGTGGCACCATTAAAGCTAGATTCGTAAACAAATTCGATAGCTTTTAGCGCTTCGATTTTGTCTTTTCCTCCAATAGCATTTAGGTAGTTTGTCAACACATCGTTTGCAGTAACACCCTCTGGAGTTGCAACATTGTAGTTTGGTTTTTCTACTTGATTTGCTTTTTTATCGTAATACGTAACAGGGTAGTTCAGCGCTTCTAATTTATCTGCAATTTCACTTCCTTTTCCTGTAACTACGATACGAGCGTTGTCTTCTTTGAAATATTTTTGCGCAACACGTTGTACATCTGCAACAGTAACAGCATTTATTTTTTCAAGGTAGTTTAAGTAGAAATCTTCTGGAAGGTTGTTTGTTTTGATATTAAGTGCGTAACGAGCAATTGTTCTCGGGTTTTCGAGCGCTAACACAAAGTTTCCAACGTATTTTGCTTTTGCATTTACCAAGTCTTCTGTGCTTACAGGTTCGGTTCTAATACGTTTTATTTCTTTCATGAATTCTACAACAGCGCTATCGGTTACTGCGTTTCTTACACTTGCAGATGCTGAAAATTGAGAAGCGTTGTATTGGTCTGTATTGATACTAGAACGCGCTCCGTACGTATAACCGTGTGCTTCGCGTAAATTCATGTTAAGGTAACTACCAAAACCTCCTCCTAAAATATAGTTTGCAATAAGTGCGGCATGATAATCTTTGTCCGACATTTTTAAGTCGACCATATTTCCAACTTCAATTTCCGATTGTACAGCATTTGGCATATCAACAAAGTTGATTTGTGTGTACTGTACATCTTTTGGAGCCGAATATGTTACTTGTGGTGCATTTCCTTTTTTCCATTTACCAAAAGTATCCTTAACTAGTTTTTCAACTTCTTTTGCTTTAACATCTCCAACGATAACCAAATATGCTTTTTCTGGTTTGAAGTAAGTGTTGTAGAAGTTTTGAACATCGTTTAATGAGATGTTTTGTAAGTTTTCTGCGGAAAGAAATTCGCCATAAGGATGATCTTTTCCAAAAGCTAACGCATTTGTTACTCTCGCAGCGATACTCGATACATCATTGTCTGATGATTTGATACCTTCTTCCAGTTGCTTTTTCTTTTTGTCAAATTCTTCTTGACTAAAAACAGGATTCAAGGCACCGTCTGCCATTAATGATAAAATTTCTGGGAAATATTTTGAAAGACAACTAGCGTAAGCGCTTTGCGATCCAAAATTAACCGAAGCACCTAGAAAGTCTACGCGCTCATTAAATTCGTCTTTGCTTTTTGTTGTTGTTCCGCTTCCGAGTACATCTCCTGTTAATTGAGAAACTCCAACTTTTTGTCCTTCTACAATAGGAGCATTGTCTATTGTTAAAGTGGTAGTAACTCGCGGAAGTTTATGATTTTCTACAACCATTACCGTTAAGCCGTTGTTTAATACAAAGGTTTCTGGTTCTGCCAAATTAATGGTTGGTGCTGGACCAGGAGCTGGTTGTTTTGAGCGATCTATTTGTGCAAATGTAAACCCTACACTAAATAGTAATATGATAGATAATATTCTGGTTTTCATGTGTTTTTATTTTTCTTGTGCAGTTTTTGGTAAATATTCTAATCGCAAACGTTGGTTTTTGTTAAGGTACTTATTTGCAACTCTTTTAATGTCTTCTCTGGTGATGTTTCTGTAAATTTCAATTTCAGAATTAATTAAATTAGTATCACCATACAACATATAGTAGCTTGCCAACGAACTTGCAATTCCAGAAATACTAGCATTTGAGTTTACAAAGTCGTTTTCCATTTTATTCTGAAGTTTAGTGTAGTCGTTTTCAGAAATTAATGAAGTTTGAAGTTTTTTAATTTCTTCGTCGATTTCAGTTTCTAATTGTGTCATAGAAACATCGCCCAACGGAAGTGCAAAAATATTGTACATACTGTAATCTTCTTGACTTCTGTTAAAGGCAAAAACCTGTAAAGCCGATTTGTTTTCGTCGACCATTTTTTTGTATAGTTTAGATGTTTTACCATCACTTAAATATGTTGAAATCATATTTAACACATACGAATCTTTTTCAGTTCTGGCAGGAGTTCTGTAGCAAAGTGCCAATGCTGGAATTTGAATATTGCTATCGTATTCGGTAGCAGTCATTTGTTGTGTGATAGGAGCCTCTTTAGGATGAGTTCTTTCTATCGCTGCACCTCTTGGAATTGGTCCGAAGTAATCTTGGATCATTTTTTGAGTTTTGGCAATATCAATATCACCAGCAACTACAAGTACAGCGTTATTTGGTACATAATACTTTTTAAAGAAAGCTTTGAATTCATCCAAAGTTGCAGCGTCCAAATGTTCCATCGATCCAATAACACTCCAACGATATGGGTGGTTGGTAAATAAGTGTGGCTGAATAGCAGTCCCGTAGCTTAGTCCGCCATAAGGAGCATTATCAACACGTTGGCGTTTTTCTTCTTTTACAACTTCGTTTTGAGTTTCTACGCCTATTTCATTAATTACTGGATGCATTAATCTTTCAGACTCCATCCAAAGTCCTAATTCTACTTTGTTTGAAGGGAATACTTCGTAATAATAAGTTCTGTCTGAAGTAGTATTTGCATTGTTGCTACCTCCATTGGCACTTACAATTTTAAACCACTCGCCACGTTCAATGTTTTCGGTTCCTTCAAATAATAAATGTTCGAAGAAATGTGCAAAACCTGTGCGTTCTGGGTTTTCGTCTTTCGATCCTACGTGGTACATCACCGAAGTGGTAACCACAGGAGCCGTATTGTCTTGGTGAAGAATTACGTGTAAGCCATTGGCCAAATCGTATTCTTGAAATTTAATTTCCTGAGCAAAAGAAGCGGTGCAAAAAGAGGCTACCATTGCTAAAGAGAGTAGTTTGTGTTTCATCTGTTGTTGTTTTTAAATGGTCAGATGGAATGTTTTATACTGAAGTAAATAGGGTGCTTCAACATGAAAACATTTCATAATTAAATAAATAGTTTTGTTGTTTGACTTCTTTTTAACAAAAATGTTACGACGATTTTTGTTAAAGTTTCTAAGCTAATGATTTTTTTCTACACAAAAAACAGTCAAATAACAATTAAAAAATGTTTAACGTTTTTAGTTTCTATTTTTTGTAACTTAACTGCTTGTAAACCAAAACACTGAAGCAATGAATTTTTTTAAGCACTTTTTTAAATATGCTGTTTATATAGCACTCGGATTGATAGCATTTTTTTTAATTTTTAAAATCTTCGGATTACATAAATATATATGGTTAAGGTTGTTAAACGGAATTATTGTAGCCTACGGGTTGTACTTTGTAATTAAAAAGCAAAAAGAAATTCTAGGAGCAGATTTTGATTTATTTTCCGGAGGATTGGCAGCAATTTATACTGGGTTTGTAGCCTCCACACTTTTTATAATTTTCATGGCAATTTATATGTATCATATCGATGTAGGATTTCCTGCTGAAGTAATGGGAACTTGGATTGAAGACTACAATCAAGGGCCTGCAATACTGCTATTTGTACTTTTAATTGAAGGGTTTGCAGCCTCCATGATTATATCATTTGTACTAATGCAAAAGTTTAAACCGAGTTGGAACTTAAAAAAAACACTCTAAAAGCTATAAAAACATTTGTTCTTTAATGATTTAGCAGTATATTTGCACCCGCTTAAATTTTAATTTGAGCACATTTATAAAGTTAAATTTATTAATAACAACGCTATGTACGCAATTGTAGAGATAGCAGGGCAGCAATTTAAAGTTGCGAAAGACCAAAAGGTTTTTGTTCATCGTTTAGCTTCTGAAGAAGGAGATAAAGTATCTTTTGACAATGTTTTATTGTTAGATAATGATGGAGCAATCACTTTAGGCGCCCCGGCTATAGACGGAGCTTCAGTAGAAGCGAAAGTCGTTAAGCACTTAAAAGGTGATAAAGTAATCGTTTTCAAAAAGAAAAGACGTAAAGGTTTCCGTAAGAAAAACGGTCACAGACAATCTTTAACTGAAATCGTTATTGAAAACATCGTAGCTAGCGGAGCAACTAAAAAAGAAGCTCCTAAAAAGAAAGCAGCAGCTAAAACTGAAGAAGCGAAGCCAGCAGCAAAGAAAGCTACTAAAAAATCTACTTCTAAAAAAGGAGACGATTTAAAGAAAATTGAAGGAATTGGTCCTAAAGCAGCAGAGGCTTTAACAAATGCAGGAGTTGATACTTTTGCTAAATTAGCTAAAAAATCTGCAGACGAGGTTAAAGAAATTTTAACTGAGGCTAGTTCAACTTTAGCACATTTAGATCCAGGAACGTGGGCAGCGCAAGCAGACCTTGCAGCAAACGACAAATGGGACGAGCTAAAGAAATGGCAAGACGAATTAAACGGTGGTAAATAATCCATCGAGATTTTTTTAAAATAAAGTATAACATTTCTTGATGTAATCAAGAGCATTAAAACCGAAAGAAATGGCACACAAAAAAGGTGTTGGTAGTTCCAAGAACGGTAGAGAATCAGAATCGAAACGATTAGGAGTTAAGATTTTTGGTGGTCAAGCTGCAATTGCTGGAAATATCATCGTAAGACAAAGAGGTACTTCGCACAATCCAGGTGAAAATGTATATATGGGGAAAGACCATACATTACATGCCAAGATTGACGGTATCGTTAAGTTCCAAAAGAAAAGAGATAACAAATCATACGTTTCAATAGAGCCTTTCGAGGCATAATTGAGCTTACTCTCTTATGGTATTAACCCTTCCTATTCTCAAATTAGGAAGGGTTTTTTTATGCTTGAAGTTTACGTTAATTATGTATCAATTTTCTAAAGCACAAGTTTGCTGAAAGTTTATATGTGTTTATTTGACCTTTTAAAAAAGTGTTGAAAATCAAGGAAGCAGCGTAGGCTGAAAGATAAAAAGCTGTTTGAGCGCAGCGAGTTCTTTTTATCTGTGGCGGTTGTTTCCGTAGATTTTTTTATACTTTTTTAATTAGTCTTGACTTTTTTGTTTCGTTTTTGTGTCAAGACAAAAATGAAAAATAAACAACTCTATTAACTCTACTGAGTTGTATTTGCGTTTTTAGAATTTATATTGAAAATGAATCTTAATACTATAAAAACAACTTTTTCTTAACCGTTTATTAATTTCTATAAACTTTATAGCATGTATTTTTCGAGGTTTTAAAATATTGCTTCGAGTGAATTTTTATAAAGTCATACTGTTTTTTTTACTGCTGAATGTATCCAACTTATATGGGCAAGAGGTTGCAACCAATTATTCTTCCACACAACAAAGTATCGATAGCACCTTTTTTAAACTGAAGGATGAACTTACGTCTGCTATCGAACAACAAAACGATTCGCTTACTACCATTAAACATATCGAGTTTGCCAATTTTTATAACAACTCGGGTGCTGTAAATGAAGCTATTTTGAATTATCAAAAGGCATCCGATTTATTACAGCATACCGACGATACTTTAAAAGTGTACGTAAAATTGCAAATTGGGAGTATTAATTTTTTTATTAAACAATTTGAAATTGCAAAGCAAGCATACCTTGAAGCGCTTCAAGATTCTCGAGCAATGGATTATACTCGTGGTGAAGCAATGGCGCAAAGTGCATTGGGAAGTTGTTTTGAAAAGCAAGGGGATTTCAAACAGGCACTTGTCCATCAGCAGAAAAGTTTGACATTATTCGAGAGACTCAATGATTATTTAGGACTGGCACTTGTAAATGAAAACATTGGTAGTATTTATGAAGATCAGTTTGAGTTTGAAAAAGCTTATCAAGCTTTCCAACAGGCGCTAACCTACGTAGAAAAAACGAATGATGTAGATCGTAAAATTAATATTCTAAACAATTTGGGAGATGCCAATAGAAAGGCAGGGAAGTATGTTGATGCGTTGCCGTATACTGAACAGGCGGTTAAAATTGCTTTAGAAACTTCAAACTCGCATCAGTTGGAAAGTGCGTATAAAGACTTGTCTAAAAACTATGCTTTTTTGAAAGATTATGAAAAAGCTTATGGGGCATTGGTGCTATCTGATTCTATCCACGAAGAAATTCTGGAATTGCAAAACACCCGACAAGTGAATGCCTTGCAGGCGCTGTATGATGCCAAGAATAAACAGTCTAAAATAGATTTGTTGCTGAAGGAAAATCAAGTTAAGTCGGCGCACGAAAGTATGCTTTTGTTGGCGCTAGTTGGTTTGGTACTCTGTGCAATTGGCGCGTATTTGTACTTGAAGAAAAGAAAAGAAAGTGCGATAAAACTTCAGCATTATAAACAGCAAGTTTTAAAAGCCGATTTGGAAAAGAAGCAACTTATTGAAGAGAATTTACAACGAGAAATAGAACTTAAAACTACATCGCTTTCTAA
Organism: Joostella sp. CR20; assembly: GCF_038433465.1. Classification (NCBI taxonomy): domain Bacteria; kingdom Pseudomonadati; phylum Bacteroidota; class Flavobacteriia; order Flavobacteriales; family Flavobacteriaceae; genus Joostella; species Joostella sp. CR20. The sequence continues at coordinate 17,693 of NZ_JAESVF010000008.1, forward strand.
GTACAGTTTGCATTTAGCGCATAAAAATAAAATGTTGGCAGATGTAGCGCACACGTTAAAAAACTTGAAAGGGAGGAAACAAATGGATGTGCATAGCAAACTCACATCGGTGGTGGAGTTGATAAACGATGACCTTTCTGAAAAACAAGAATGGGAAGAGTTTATGGGGTACTTTGGTCAAATTCATCCGAGTTTCTTCAAAAACTTAGAAAGTAAAACCCTCGAAGAATTGTCGTCTTCAGAAATGAGATTGTGCATGTTGTTAAAGCTGAATTTATCTTCCAAAGAAATTGCATCAATTTTGAGAATCACTCCAGATAGTATTCGAATAGCAAGGTATCGATTACGAAAAAAGTTAGCTATCAATTCCGGAGAAAAATTAACGAGTTTTTTACATCAGTTGTAGTGAATATTAAGACAAATGCTTTTTATGTTAATTCAATGTTACGCAAACTTAAATGTTGCCTTTGTATACTACCTAAAAATGCATTTTCATTACATTTTGTTTTCATGAGTTTTACGTGCTAAAGTCTTGTTAAATATAGATTTGCATAAAAATAAACCTAATTTTATGAAATCATTTAAACTAATTTTTGCAACCTTAATTGTTGCCTTTTTTGCGAGTAGTATGAGTGCTCAAAATGGGAATGTGCAGGGGGTAATTACCGACGAAAACGGAATTTATATACCTGGTGCAACTGTTTTAATTCAAGACTTAAATAAAGGAGTTGTTTCTGATGTAGATGGGAAATTTACATTTGTTGCTGTTCCTGCTGGAAAACACGAATTATTAATTAAGTATTTAGGGTTTTCTGATTACTTTCAAGAAATAGAAGTTATTGCAGGACAAACTGTAGCTGTTTCTGTAAGTTTAAATTCAGAAAGTTTAGAGCTTGAAGGTGTTGAAGTTTCTGCCTACGGATTGAGCGGACAGGCAAGAGCATTAAACACACAGAAAAATAACACCAATATTACCAATGTGGTTTCTACAGACCAGATTGGGAAATTTCCAGATGCAAACATTGGAGATGCTGTAAAACGTATACCAGGGATTACGATGCAAGTAGACCAAGGGGAGGCGCGTAATATTATTGTGCGTGGATTGTCGCCACAATTAAACTCGGTAACTTTAAACGGGAGCCGTATTCCTTCAGCAGAGGGAGATAACAGAAACGTTCAGATGGATTTAATTCCTTCAGACATGATCCAAACTGTAGAGGTAAGCAAAGCAGTTACACCAGATATGGATGGTGATGCTTTGGGAGGTTCTGTAAACTTAGTTACACGTACCGCTCCGCAAGGATTTAGAGTTTCGGCTACTGCTGGTTCTGGAATTAATTTTATTACTGATAAAAGAATTTTAAACGGATCGTTTTTAGTAGGAGATCGTACCAAAGACGGAAAGTTTGGATGGATGGTTTCTGCATCGATTAACGATAACGATTTTGGATCGGATGATGTTGAGGCTGAATGGAGCAATGAATTTGAGTACAACACAGGAATGCAAGATGCCGATGGCGAAGATATTCTTGAGGAATTAGATGTTAACCCATACGCTTCGGTTTACGAAACACGTACGTATTTGGTACAAAGAGTAAGACGTAGTTTTTCGGCAAATCTTGATTATAAGCTGAACGAAAATAATAGCGTTTACTTAAAAACAATGTACAACTGGAGAGACGATCGTGAAAATCGTTTTGTGTACAGCAACGAAATTTTAGACGGTGAAGATATTGGTGCAGATGACTTTATGATTGATAGCAACAACAATTTAGTTGCTTTTCCAATAGAGGCAAAAAGAGAAACCAAAGGAGGAATTCCTGGTGGAAGAATTCAAAATGCACGTTTGGAAGATCAAAGAATGCAAAACTATAGCATTGGTGGAGATCATTTATTTGGAGAATTGAAATTCGACTGGATGGCTTCGTATGCAAAAGCTTCAGAAGAGCGTCCGCATGAGCGATATATTACTTACGCAAGTGAGTTTGGAATCAACAGAAATTTAGATACTAAAAAACCAATTTTCACTCCTCAAGATGAAAGTGATAATGCACTTGGAAACTATGAGTTTGATGAACTTACAGAAGAATATCAGTATACAGAAGAAAAAGATATCAATGCATTTTTAAACTTTGAATTGCCAGCAGATTTCTTTGGAAACGGAGATGGAAGTATCAAATTTGGTGCGCGTACACGTATCAAAAATAAAAATCGCGATAATAACTTCTTTGAGTATTCGCCACTTGGTTCGCAATACGATACTATGGATTTAGTAGAAACTAGAGATTATACAGATGCAGATTATTTAGCGGGAAGTCAATACAAAGCTGGATATTTTGTTACGCCAGATTTCTTAGGAAACATGAAACTTACCGATGAAAGTCAGTTTGAAGGAGGGTCGGTTCCAGATGAATATTTAAGAGCTAACTTTGATGTAGATGAAGAAGTGTATGCAGGGTATGTAATGACGAAACAGCAGTTAACAGACAAGTTGAGTGTGTTGGCGGGTATTCGTATTGAAAACACACAAATTACAGCAACTGGAAATAGTATTTTAGACGAAGAAGATTTAATAGGAACAATTACAGAGAAGAGTTCGTATACCAATGTGCTTCCTGGAGTTCATTTTAAATATGATTTTTCTGATCAAACAATTTTGCGTTTTGCTTGGACAAATACATTAGCGCGTCCTAATTATGTAGATTTAGTGCCGTATGTAGATGTAATTTCTGAAGATGAAGAAATTGTATTAGGAAATGCCGATTTAGATCCAACAACTTCTATGAACTTCGATATCATGGCAGAACACTATTTTGAGTCTGTTGGTATTTTATCGGGAGGATTGTTTTATAAAGATGTAGATAAATTTATTTACACTTCAATTACCGAGGCTACAAGTGATATTTATGGAGATGATACAACAGGTTTCGACTTGTATCAGCCACAAAATGGAGACAATGCATCTATTTTTGGTGCTGAAGTTTCTTTGCAAAGACAATTAGATTTCTTACCAGGATTTGCCAAAAACTTCAATATTTACCTTAACTATACTTATTTAACATCAGATGCAAATGGTATTAAAAATGAAGATGGAGACGAGCGTGATGACATCGACTTACCAAACACATCACCAAACATGTTTAACGGATCGTTAGGATATAACGACAAGAAATTAAGCGTACGTTTATCTGCTAATTATTCTGATGCGTATATCGATGAAATTGGAGGAAACCCATTTGAAGATCGTTACTACGATGAGCAATTCTTTTTAGATTTTAGTGTAAACTACGCAATTACCAACAATATTAGAGTGTACGCTAATTTGAATAATATTACCAACCAACCTTTGCGTTATTACCAAGGAGTTAAAGGTAGAACCATGCAAATGGAATACTACGAAAAGCGCTTAACTTTTGGTATTAAATACGATTTGTTTAAAAAATAAAAACTACTAATATTTTTTCGGGAGCGAAGCAATCTGTTTCGATTTTAATTCCAAAAGCTTAGATTGCTTCCCCCGTTGTTATAAAACTCTACGGAAATGAAACTATACAGAATTTTAGCAGTAACAGCATTGGTAGCTGTATCCTGCAGTAAAAATAATTTACCAGCAATAAGTCCAGATGTTACTACACAAGAAACATTACACGACACCGATGATCCTGCAATATGGATTAACAAAAATGATGCTTCAAAAAGTATTGTTTTTGGTACTGATAAAGATACCGATGGGGCTATTTATGCTTTCGATTTAGACGGAAAAATTATTGAAGAAAAAACAATAAGAGGACTAAAGCGTCCAAATAATGTTGATGTACGTTACGATTTTCAATTGAATGATTCTACCAAAGTAGATGTACTTGCATTTACAGAGCGCGAGCGTCAACAAATCCGTTTATTTTCAGTTCCAGACATGAAGCCTTTGGATAATGGTGGTTTTCCTGTTTTTACTGATGCAACAGTTCCAGAGCACAATTTACCAATGGGAATAAGTTTGTATCATTCCGCAGTAAACGGAGAGATGTATGCTATTGTTGGTAGAAAAACTGGTCCTTCGGATGGGTATTTATATCAGTATTTATTGAAGTCAGATTCTACAGGAGTTAAAGCTGAATTGGTACGTAAGTTTGGAAAATTTAGCGGAAAGAAAGAAATTGAAGCTATTGCTGTAGATGATAAAGAAGGTATTGTGTACTACTCGGATGAAGGTGCGGGGATTCATATGTACTATGCCGAACCAAGCAAAGGAAATGAAGAATTGGACTTTTTTGGAGTGGAATATTTTCGTGAAGATATAGAAGGACTTTGCATTGCTGATATGGCAGATGGAAAGAGCTATATCATTGTATCAAATCAGCAAAACCACAGTTTTGTTATTTTTGATAAAGAAACGAGAAGTTTTGTTAAAGAGCTGAATTTAAGTACGCAAGAAACCGATGGTTGCGATGTAGTAACAGTGCCGTTAAACAGTGTGTTTAAAGATGGTTTATTTGTAGCGATGAATAATGACAAACGTTTTTTCTTCTATAACTTAGGAAAATTACTATAAAAAAATGATGTAGTTTCTAATTTTATTAATAAATTAGACATACTAATAATCAAAAAAAATCTTTTTATCATGAAAAAAGTTGTCATTTCAGGTGCTCTTGCACTTACTATTTTATGTTCAAGCTGTTTAGGTTCTTATAGTGCTTTTAATAATTTAAAAGACTGGAACGACGGTGTAACTGGAAACAAGTTTGTAAATAACTTAATTTTCTGGGGACTTAACATTATTCCTGTTTATGGTTTATTCTTCTTAGGAGATACAATCATTTTCAACGTTATTGAGTTCTGGACAGGTTCTAATCCAATTGCAATGAAAGAAGGAGAGTCTGAAACTCAAATTGTAGAAAGAGAAGGAAATACGTACGAAATGACAGCGACCAAAAACAGAATGCAAATTGCAGTTGTTGATGGTCCTAAAAAAGGAGAAAAAGTAGATTTAGTTTACAAGCCAGATGCAAAATCTTGGAACGCTGTAAAACCAAACGGAGAGGTAATCGAGCTTTCTTCATTTAAAGAAGGAATGTACATTGTTAACCTTCCAAACGGAGAAGAAGTAAAAATCGATCCAGCTACACCAAGAGCTGAAGCGGTTGCTTTCTTACAAGAAAAAGTTGCTTGTAGCTATACAGATGCTATGGTAGCTTCTTTAGAAGACTAAATAGGAAATTAATTCCGTTTATATAAAAAAAGCTGGTTTTTTAAACCAGCTTTTTTTTTTGCTTCTGTATCTATAGAATAGGAGTTTCTAAACAACTTTTCGGGATACCAAAACCATCTACAAGTGTATTTACGTGCGGTCTTAATTCCGAACAGATGCGTTCAACCTGTTTCCTAATTGCTTTAGATTTGTTGGCACTGATGTAGCCTTGCTCTAAATACCAAGTGGCATGTTCGTTAATTTCGCTTAGAGCAAATAATACGCCTAGTTTATTAAACAAAAAGCGAAGCTCTTCATCTTTAATATTTTCAGTGAAGTTTAAAAATTCATTATACGCCAGTTCCTGACTGTACGCTTTTCCTAACATAACCAAATGTGTTTGTACTTTTAAAAACGCTTGATAGGAAGGAATTCCCTTTTTAATATATTTTTGAACTCTCGACGCTACAGAAAATGTGAGTCTTCGAGTTCTGTATTCAAAAGCTTCTCGGTGAAAATCCGAATCAAAGAGATGTTCTTTGTCTGTTTTATTGGTGAAAATAGGATTGAAAGTAGTGAGTCGGTCAGACAATTGTGTACCTACATATTTAAGCACATCCATGAAATTGTCGCTATTAAATTCAGTTTTAAAATTAGTCAGTATCCCTTTCGCTGCTAGTTGAATTAATACGGTATTGTCTCCTTCAAAAGTGGTGAAAATGTCTACGTCTCCTTTAATGTATGGAATTTTATTTTCTAACAAATATCCTTTTCCGCCACATGCTTCCCTGCATTCTTGTATGGTTTGGTTCGAAAACCAAGTTATCGAAGCTTTTAATGCCGCTGCCTGTGTTTCTATTTCTCTGCGACCATCTTCAGTAGAATTTGCATAATCTTTAATAAGTTTGTCTAGTACAGTGTGGTAAACATAAGACTTCGCAATAGGTTTTATTAACCGTAATTGATGCGTAGGGTAATCCATAATTAAGTCCTCTTGAACTTTTTCGTTACTATTAAATTGTCGTCTTTGCAACGCATACTTCACCGCAATCGCTAACGCTTTCTTAGCGCCACTTAAAGCACCTTTCGCCACGCAAATTCTTCCACCAACCAAGGTTCCAAGCATGGTGAAAAAGCGTTTGTTTGGGTTTTCAATCGGCGAAGTATAATTCCCATTTTCGTCGATATCTCCATATCTATTTAATAAATTTTCTCGTGGCACAGCAACATTCGAAAACCAAATTTTTCCATTGTCAACACCATTCAGCCCAAGCTTATAGCCGTTGTCTTCAATTCTTACGCCAGGCATTAAATTTCCATCCTTATCTCTTATTCGAGTTAGAATAGCGTGTACACCTTCGTTTTTACCATTAACAATGAGTTGCGCAAAAACTGTAGCCATTTCAGCATGAAGTGCATTTCCAATGTATTCTTTATTGTCGTTTTCTCCAGGAGTTTCAATAATTATCGAATCTGTTTCTTTTACATACGTAGCAGTAGTTTTCACCCCTCTTACATTTGAGCCATGGCGTGTTTCCGTCATAGCGAAACAGCCTAAAAAATTGGCTTCGCCAGTTTCTTTTAAATATTTATCATGGTGTTTTTTTGTCCCTAAATTCTGAATACTCCCTCCAAAAAGTCCAAATTGAACTCCAAACTTTACGGTTAAACTTCCGTCTACAAACATTAGATTTTCAAAAATGCTAGCGTAGGTAGGCATGTTTGCAACTCCTCCATAAGCCTTATCGTAAGCCATGGCACCATAACCGTCTTTCGCTAGAAATTTTACTTGCGACAGTACTCGATTCCTAAACTCATCTTTATCTCTAATGATTTTAAAATCAAAAATGGGATCGTTCAATTTTTCTCGAAACTTATCAATTTCAGCAGCATGTTCGCCTTTTAATAGGCTGTCTATTTTTTCTGCGGAATAAAACGAAACACTACCAACAGTTTCAACTTTTACATTGAATAAATGGTGGTAATGGTTGGGTTGAATTCCTAAATTGATTTCGATATATTTTAAACTTTCATCATGAATTTCGGTAGTTTGACTATTGCTTGCCAATCGTTTGCTAAAAGATGTAAGCGGATAAGCGTCGCTTTCAATTAGCTTTAGCTCAGATTCGTCAATAATATTCTTCCATGAAATAAGAGTTTCATTTGAAGGAGACTTTTCAGGATTAATCCATTTTTTAAGAGTCGTTTTACTATCTTTTGAAATAACATCAGCTTCGATAGATTTTTTCAGTACAGAAATTTCCGAAGGCGAAAGCAGTTCATCAGACCAAATAACATATAAAAATGGGATGTATTTTAATATTTCGGCGGTATATGTAGTATTTTTCATAGATACAAATTACAAATTTCTGTTTCAGAAAAATAAAATTTAACCTATTTATAACTTGACGAGTTGTACGCAGTTTTAATACAAATAAAAATGAAAAAAAATCACGTACTTTTGTAACCTATGAATGAATATTTAGATCCTACAGGCGACCATTTTTCTCCGGAAGAAGTAGATATTGAAAAAGCATTACGGCCGTTAAGTTTTAACGATTTTGCTGGGCAAGAACAGGTGTTGGAAAACTTAACTGTTTTTGTGCAAGCTGCCAATTTGCGCTCGGAAGCCTTAGATCATACATTGTTTCATGGCCCTCCAGGATTGGGAAAAACCACTTTGGCGCATATTTTAGCTAACGAACTTGGAGTTGGAATTAAAGTTACTTCGGGGCCAGTGTTGGATAAACCTGGAGATTTAGCAGGGTTGCTAACCAATCTTGAAGAACGAGATGTACTTTTTATTGATGAAATCCATCGGTTGAGTCCTATTGTAGAAGAGTATTTGTATTCTGCAATGGAAGATTATAAAATCGATATCATGATTGAAAGTGGTCCGAATGCTCGAACCGTACAAATTAACCTCAATCCGTTTACACTTATTGGCGCAACCACACGATCTGGACTTTTAACGGCGCCTATGCGTGCTCGTTTCGGAATTAGTAGTCGGTTGCAGTATTACACCACCGAGTTATTGGCAGATATTGTTCAGCGAAGTGCACACATTTTAAAAGTGCCAATTTCTATGGAAGCAGCTATTGAAATTGCAGGAAGAAGTAGAGGAACACCGCGTATTGCAAACGCACTTTTACGTAGAATTCGTGATTTTGCACAGATTAAAGGAAACGGAAAAATAGATATCGAAATTTCTAAATTCGGTTTAAAAGCGCTTAATGTTGATGCTTTTGGGTTAGATGAAATGGACAACAAGATTTTAACCACCATTATCGATAAATTTAAAGGCGGCCCTGTTGGAATTACCACTTTGGCGACTGCAGTTTCTGAAAGTGCGGAGACTATTGAAGAGGTTTATGAACCTTTTTTAATTCAACAAGGATTTATAATTCGTACGCCAAGAGGACGCGAGGTAACCGAACTTGCTTACAAACATTTGGGAAAAATTAAAGGAGGAATCCAAGGCGGATTGTTTTAAATAGAATTGTAAAAATCGATACGTTATGCAAAAATTACCAAAAGTTCCGCAGTGGAGAGTGATTTTAAATGCACAACGGATTTTAAAGAATCCATTATCTTTTCATAAAGAAATTTTTGAGGAGAGTGGAGATATTTTCACGGTCAGTACACCTACAGGAGCGCCTGTTGTGTTTACCAAAAACCCAAATATAGTTCGGCATATTCTTCAGAAAAACCACAGTAATTACAAAAAGTCTTCACTTCAAACAGAAGATTTAGCAAATTATATCGGTCACGGATTATTAACTTCGGAAGGAGCGCACTGGTTAGTACATCGAAGAATGATTCAGCCTGCTTTTCATAAAAAAAAGTTGGAAGATTTACTGAATACAATGCTCCATGCTATCAAAGCAGAACTTCTTCAAATTCAAGAAAACAAAACCTTAGACGTATATCCGTTGATGGGAGATTTGGCTTTTCAAGTGGTTGCAAAATCACTTTTTAGTCGTACCGATATTCGAGCATCGATGGCAAAACTTCAGCATATTACCGAAGTGAATCAGCAAATGGTAATTCGCGAAATGAGACAACCATATTTACAATGGTGGTTTTCGTTATCTGGAATGAAAAAAAAGCATTTGGGATTTGCACAAGAAGGGCGCGAAATTTTAAATACAATTATCGAAGAACGGATTTCGTCTAAAAGAGAAGAAAACGATTTGCTCGATATGTTGCTCAATGCCAAATATGAAGACGGAACTTCCATGTCGCGACAGCAATTAATAGATGAAGTTTTAATTTTATTTACAGCGGGGCACGAAACTACGGCAAATACCTTGAGTTTTACTTTGTTTTTATTGGCAAAACATCCTGAAATTCAAGAAAAATTATACCGAGAAATTAAAGATATTACCATTGATGAAGATCAAATAGCAGCTGTTTTTAAGGAGTTACCGTATGTGAAAGCGTGTATTGAGGAGGCAATGCGTTTGTATCCGCCTGTTTATGTAATCGATAGGGTTGCTATTGAAGACGATGAGGTAGAAGGGCATATTTTTAAAAAGGACACTTTAGTTTTATTGTCTATTTACGAATTGCATCGAGCAGAAAATTTTTGGAAAAACCCAGATGAATTTAATCCAGATCGCTTTTTAAATACCGACAAAAAAGAATACGCTGCTTATTATTATCCGTTTGGAGCTGGACCGAGAATGTGCGTTGGAAATAATTTTGCAATGTTTGAAATGATGCTGGTTTTAGTAGAAATCTTCAAAAAGTATAAAGTTTCATCAAGGTTGGAAGCGGTAGATATCAATCCGCTTATTTCCTTGAAACCTAAAAAAGTGCCCTTACATTTTCAGCAAAGAATAGATAATTGACGCCCAAAGAAAAACATACAAACCTTATCAAAGCCGAAGCAAAACGTCTCGGGTTTTTGTCCTGCGGAATTTCGAAAGCCGATTTTTTGGAAGCCGAAGCACCTCGCTTAGAACGTTGGCTAAAAAATGAAATGCACGGCGAAATGCGTTATATGGAAAACCATTTTGATAAGCGTTTGGATCCTCGAAAGTTGGTAGAAGGTTCAAAATCGGTTATTTCGTTGCTGTTAAATTATTTTCCTTCGGAAGTGCAACAAGACACTTCAGCGCCAAAAATTTCGAAATATGCCTACGGAACCGATTACCACTTTGTAATAAAAGACAAGCTGAAACAACTTTTGGCATTTATAGAAACCGAAATTGGAGACGTCTCAGGGCGTGCTTTTGTTGATTCGGCACCTGTACTCGACAAAGCTTGGGCTGCAAAAAGCGGTTTAGGATGGATAGGCAAAAACAGTAATTTGCTTTCCAAACAAGTGGGTTCTTTCTTTTTTATTGCTGAATTGATTGTCGATTTAGATTTAATTTACGACACTCCAGTAACCGACCACTGCGGAAGTTGTACTGCTTGTATCGATGCCTGTCCAACGCAAGCAATTACGGAGCCTTATGTGGTAGATGGTAGCAAGTGTATTTCGTATTTTACAATTGAGTTGAAAGACCAAATCCCAACAGGTTTTTCTGGGAAATTTGACGATTGGATGTTTGGTTGCGATGTGTGTCAAGATGTATGCCCGTGGAACCGTTTTTCAAAACCGCATAATGAACCACTTTTTAATCCGCATCCAGAGTTGTTAGCAATGACCAAAAAAGATTGGGAAGAAATCACACAGGAAGTTTTTAGCGAAATTTTCAAGAAATCGGCAGTAAAACGCACAAAATACGCCGGACTTAAACGGAATATTGAATTTCTTTCCGAAGGGAAAAAATAGTGTGTAGTTCGAAAAATTTGAAAGTTTATCCAAAATTTTCAATAGGAATAAAACACATAAAAGAATATAAATATTTTCACTTTTTGTTTAAACGTTTCGATGATTATTCTTATACCTTTGCGTATAGAAATTAATAGTTAAAATATAAATCATCGCCTTGCGTTATTTATATAATTTTATCAGAAGATAAAAAACTCATTCAGTAGGAAAAACAGCAATTATGAGTAAAGAAAGCAGAAGACGAGAAGCTTTAGTATACCATGCTAAACCCCAACCGGGAAAAATAAAAATAGTTCCAACCAAGAGATACGCTACGCAACGCGACTTGGCATTGGCATATTCGCCAGGAGTTGCAGAGCCTTGTTTGGAAATCGCAAAAGATGTAGATAACGCATACAAATACACCGCCAAAGGGAATTTGGTAGCAGTAATTACCAACGGAACTGCTGTTTTAGGACTTGGAGATATAGGTCCGGAAGCCTCAAAACCAGTAATGGAAGGTAAAGGATTGTTGTTTAAAATTTTTGCTGATATTGACGGAATCGATATCGAACTTAACACCAAAGATGTAGATAAGTTTATCGAAACCGTAAAAACAATTGCACCAACCTTTGGAGGAATTAATTTAGAAGATATCAAAGCGCCTGAAGCTTTCGAAATTGAACGTCGTTTAAAGGAAGAATTAGATATTCCTGTAATGCACGACGACCAACACGGAACGGCAATTATTTCGGCGGCAGCGTTGTTAAATGCATTAGAAATTGCAGAGAAGAAAATTGAAGATGTCCGTATCGTAATTAGCGGAGCAGGGGCAGCAGCAGTTTCATGTACGCGTTTGTATAAAGCCTTTGGAGCAAGTGCAGAAAATATTGTAATGCTCGATAGCAAAGGTGTTATCAGAAAAGATCGTGAAAATCTTTCAAAAGAAAAGTTGGAATTTGCTTCCGATAGAAAAATAGACACTTTAGAAGAAGCTATGAAAGACGCCGATGTTTTTATCGGACTTTCGATTGCCGATGTGGTAACGCCAGAAATGCTAACGTCGATGGCGCTTAACCCAATTGTTTTTGCAATGGCAAATCCAGATCCAGAAATTGCATACGATTTGGCAATGAGCACTCGCGAAGACATTATTATGGCTACAGGACGTTCCGACCATCCTAACCAAGTAAATAACGTTCTTGGGTTTCCTTTTATTTTTAGAGGAGCATTAGATGTACGTGCTACAAAAATTAACGAAGCCATGAAAATGGCGGCTGTAAAAGCACTTGCAGAGCTTACAAAAGAGCCAGTGCCAGAGCAAGTAAATATTGCTTATGGCGAAACAAAATTGACTTTTGGTAGAGATTATATCATTCCGAAGCCATTCGATCCAAGACTTATTGCAGCAGTGCCGCCAGCAGTTGCCAAAGCGGCTATGGAAAGTGGTGTTGCAAAAGAGCCTATCGAAGATTGGGATCGTTATGAGGAGGAGTTGCTACAACGCCTTGGAAACGATAATAAAATTGTAAGGCTACTGCATAACAGAGCGAAAACAAATCCGAAGAAAGTTGTTTTTGCAGAAGCAGATCATTTAGATATTTTAAAAGCTGCGCAAATTGTTTTAGATGAAGGAATTGCAGAGCCTATTTTACTAGGGAACAAAGAAACCATTGTCGAGTTGATGAAAGAAATCGATTTTGAAGCCGATGTAGTTATCATCGATACCAAAACCGATGCTTGCAACGAGAAGAAAAAACAATATGCACAAAAATATTGGGAAGCTAGAAAGCGTCATGGAGTAACTTTTTATGATGCACAAAAGAAAATGCGCGATCGCAATTATTTTGCTGCCATGATGGTTAATGAAGGTGATGCCGACTGTTTAATTTCTGGGTATTCTAGAGCTTATCCAACGGTAGTTAGACCAATGTTAGAGCTTATCGGGAAAGCAAATGGCGTAAGTAAAGTTGCTGCAATGAACTTAATGATTACGGGTCGTGGTCCAATGTTCTTAGCAGATACATCAATTAATATCGATCCTACAGCAAAAGAATTGGCTAAGATCGCACAAATGACAGCAACTGCTGCAAAAATGTTTGGAATTGAGCCTGTTATTGCAATGCTTTCGTATGCAAACTTTGGTTCTTCTAAAGATGAAAGAGCAAACAAAGTAGGCGATGCAGTAGCGTATTTACACCGTCATTATCCAGATATTTTGGTAGATGGAGAGTTACAATCAGATTTTGCTTTAAACAAAGAGTTGTTACAAAGTCAGTTTCCATTTTCAAAACTAGCAGGGAAAAAAGTAAATACCTTGATATTCCCTAACTTAGATGCTGCAAACATCACCTATAAGTTAATGAAAGAGTTGAATCAAACCGATTCTATCGGACCTATTTTATTAGGAATGAAAAAACCTGTTCATATTCTTCAATTGGGAGCTGGAGTAGAAGAAATTGTAAATATGACAGCTGTTGCAGTGGTTGATGCCCAAGAGAAAGAAAAGCGTCAGAAGGCAGCAAATTCATAAGAATTATAAATTCATAATAAGAATAAATGCTCTAAATGTAATTAATTTTGTTACATTTGGAGCATTAACGTTTTATTAAGAATGATTACACAGATTAAAGGAAGACTTGTTGAAAAGAATCCAACCGATGTGGTTATCGAGTGTAATGGTGTTGGCTACGAAATACACATTTCTTTGAATACCTACTCAAAGATCCCCTCAAACGAAAACCTACTGCTGTACACCCATTTGCAAGTAAAAGAAGACTCGCATACACTTTATGGGTTTGCAGACAAAGCGGAAAGAGAAATATTTAGACTGTTAATTTCTGTTTCAGGAATTGGTGCTAGTATAGCAAGAACGATGTTGAGCTCGCTAGAACCTATTCAAATACGCGATGCTATTGCTTCAAGCGATGTGGCTACAATTCAATCTGTTAAAGGAATTGGTGCTAAAACAGCGCAGCGTGTTATCATAGATTTAAAAGACAAAATACTTAAAATTTACGATATCGATGAAGTTTTTACTCCTCAGGGCAATACAAATAAAGATGAGGCGTTATCTGCTTTAGAAGTTTTAGGCTTTGCGAGAAAGCAAGCCGAAAAAGTGGTAGATAAAATAGTAAAAACCGAACCCGATTTAAGTGTTGAAAACATAATTAAAAACGCGCTTAAAAATTTATAACTGGCTTGAAAAAGAATACTAGCCCTAACTTATTAAATAGGCAGCTAAGCACACTTTTTGTTGTATGTTGCTTGTTTTTTACAACTACAATTTTTTCCCAGGAAGAGTCTAATCAAGAGCAAGATTCTACCCAGGCAGGAGCGTCTTTGGGTCGGATTAAAATGCAAAAACTCGAAAGTATTGCTACCAAATATACTTATGACCCTGTGTCAGATATGTATATTTATACCGAAACCATTGGTAAATACGATGTTTCCCACCCTATTATGTTGACTTCAGAAGAATATGAAAAATTGATTCTGAAGGAACAAATGAAAGAGTATTTCAAAGAGAAAATAGACGCTGTTGATGGGAAGGAAGGAACGGAAGGGGCTCAGAAAAATTTACTGCCTAGTTTTTATGTAAATTCAGATTTTTTTGAAAGTGTCTTCGGAGGAAATACAATCGAGGTAATTCCGCAAGGTTCGGTAGCGATGGATTTGGGGGTGCGTTATCAAAAAAATGACAACCCAGCTTTATCGCCTAGAAATAGAAGTAATATTTCTTTCGACTTCGATCAACGAATTAGTTTGAGTTTATTGGGGCGTGTAGGTACGCGTTTGTCGATTAATGCAAATTACGATACCGAGGCAACTTTCGATTTTCAGAATATCATCAAATTAGAATATCAACCCAACGAAGACGATATCATTCAAAAAGTAGAGGTTGGTAATGTTAGTATGCCGCTTAACAGTTCGTTGATTAGTGGGGCACAAAGTTTATTCGGTGTAAAAACAGAACTTAAATTTGGGCGTACAAGGGTTACAGGAGTGTTTTCAGAGCAGCGTTCTCAAAGCCGAAGCGTAACGGCGCAAGGCGGAGGAACCATAAACGATTTCGAAATTTTAGCACTCGATTACGATGAAGATCGACACTTCTTCTTATCACAATATTTTAGAGATCAATACGACCAGGCGTTGGAGAACTATCCATACATCCGAAGTCAAGTTCAAATTACAAGAATTGAGGTTTGGGTAACCAACCGTGCGCAACGAACCGACAATGTTAGAAATGTTGTGGCGCTTCAAGATTTAGGGGAACCCGAACAAGAAAATACACGTATCAACCAAAATGCGCCAGGCGGATTTTTTGGTTCGATAAACAATTTACCACGAAACGCTGCAAATGCTTACGATCCATTCAATATTGGAGGTGCAGGCTCTGTGTTAACCGATGCTATTCGAGATATCGCAACGGTTCAGCAAGGGTTTAATATGGCGGGCTACAACCCGAGTCAAGGTTTTGATTATTCGATTTTAGAAAACGCTCGAAAATTAGAGCCAAATCGAGAATATACAGTAGATACGCAGCTTGGGTATATTTCCTTAAATCAGCGGTTGAGCAATGATGAGGTGCTTGCAGTAGCTTATCAATATACATATCAAGGTGAAGTTTACCAAGTTGGGGAGTTTGCAAATGATGGTGTAAATGCTACCGAGTTTGAAGAATCTAACGGAGTCGTAACACAAGTAAATCCGCAAGCATTGGTATTGAAAATGCTAAAGAGTAACATTACAAATGTTTCCGATCCTGTGTGGGATTTGATGATGAAAAACTTCTATTCAACAGGAGCATATCAATTATCTCAAGAAGACTTTAGGATGAACATTTTGTACACCGATCCTTCTCCTATAAATTATATTACTCCTGTAGACGAGGCTACTTGGCCACAAGGATTGGACGAGAAAATTTTATTGCAAGTTTTCAATTTTGACCGATTAAATGTTTACAATGATCCGCAGAATGGTGGAGATGGATTTTTTGATTATTTGCCAGGAGTAACTATTGATGTTCAAAACGGATTGATAAAGTTTACAAAAGTTGAGCCTTTTGGAGGTTATTTATACGATGTTTTAGGAGGCGGAAATAATTATGACGATGATAATTATTCGCCAAATAACGATAACCAAGCTAAATATGTTTACCGAAATATGTATAAACTTACCAAAGCAGCTTCTTTAGAAAATGCTGAGAAAAATAAGTTTATGCTGAAAGGACGCTACAAAGCGCAAAGCTCTGGCGGAATTCCTTTAGGGGCTTTTAACGTGCCTCAAGGTTCTGTGCGTGTTACTGCTGGTGGACGTGTACTTCAAGAGGGTGTAGATTATACGGTAAATTATCAGGCGGGAACAGTACAAATTATCGATCCGAGTTTGGAGGCTTCGAATGTGCCGATTGAAGTTTCCGTAGAAAACAATGCAGTTTTCGGGCAACAAACGCGTCGTTTTTCTGGAGTTCATGTAGAGCATCAGTTTAATGAAGATTTTATGTTAGGAGGTACGTTTTTGAATATGAGCGAACGTCCGTTAACGCAAAAAGCAAACTTCGGAATAGAGCCTGTTAATAATACTATTTTAGGACTCAACGGAAACTATTCAAAAGAAATACCATTTTTAACCCGAATGGTAAACAAACTTCCAAATATTGATACCGATGCGCCTTCGAGGCTTTCGGTTCGTGGAGACTTTGCATATTTAATTCCAGGTTCTCCTAAGAGTTCGGACTTTGACGGAGAAACAACTTCTTATCTTGATGATTTTGAAGGAGCGCAAGCTTTTATCGATATTCGATCTTCGTTGGCATGGTCGTTGGCAAGTGCACCAATTGGTTATGGTGGAGAGATTGAAAACGACAATGTGGCTTCGCGTGCAAAACGTGCAAAGATGGCTTGGTATACTATCGACCCTATTTTTTATAGCAACCAACGTCCAAGCGGAATTAACGACAACGATATTTCGAGCAATCAAACACGACGTATTTTTATAGATGAAATTTTTCCTCAGCAAGATGTGGCACAAGGGCAAACGTTGGTGCAAGCTACGTTGGATGTTGCTTATTACCCTGCTGAAAAAGGACCTTATAACGACAATGCGAGTTTTGATAATTTAACAGCACAAGATCGTTGGGCGGGAATTATGCGTTCGGTTAACAGTACCAATTTTGAGCAATCAAATGTGGAGTACATTCAGTTTTGGGTACTCGATCCTTATTATCAAGACGGGCCAACTCCTGGGCAAAACGGAGAGCTTGTTTTTAACTTGGGAAACATAAACGAAGATATTTTAAAAGACGGTAGAAAGCAGTACGAAAACGGGTTGCCAGTAGAGAATAATCCTGCGCTTGTAAATACTACTTCTTTCGGAAAAGTGCCTTCAACACAATCGTTGGTATATGCTTTTAATGCCGATACTTCTAATAGAAATGTTCAGGATGCAGGTTATGACGGACTTTTAGACGAGGAGGAAGCTTCATATTATAGTAATCCTGGTCCTGATCCAGCACTCGATAACTATCAATTCTATTTGGATGCTACAGGAGGAATTTTAGATCGTTACTACAATTATAACAATCCGCAAGGGAACTCTCCTGTACAAGTGGGAGATACCAATAGAGGATCTACTACCTTGCCAGATGTTGAAGATATTGACCGAGATTTAACGATGAATACGGTTGATAGTTATTTTGAGTACCGAATTCCAATTGGACCAAATATTCAAAGAACCGATCCTTTTGTAACAGATATTAGAGAAGTTGAAGTTGAAACGCCAAACAACGACAATTATCGTGTACGTTGGATTCAGTTTAAAGTGCCAATTGATGAATACGATGAAGCAATAGGTGGAATTACAGATATTCGTTCGATTAGTTTTATGCGAATGTTTATGACAGGATTTAGCGAACCTATTGTATTGCGTTTTGGAACGCTCGATTTAGTGCGTGGCGATTGGAGAAATTACTCATCGAGTTTGCAACCAGAAGACGATCCAGATCCAACTGACGACGGAACTTTAGTAGATGTAAATACAGTAAACATACAAGAAAACGAGCAAAGAGAGCCAATTCCGTATCGTTTGCCTCCAGGAGTTGTTCGAGAAGAATTGAATAACAATAACACCATTATTCGTCAGAATGAGCAATCGCTTTCTTTTGCGGTATGCGACTTAGAACCTGAAGACTCTCGTGCAGTATTTAAAAACATCAATGTAGATATCCGTCAGTATAAACGATTAAAAATGTTTATTCATGCGGAACAATACAATACAAATCCGTTAGCCGATGGTGATTTGGTAGCGTTTGTTCGAATAGGTACCGATTTTACAGAAAACTATTATCAGGTGGAGATGCCATTGCAAGTTACTCCTGCAGGAACAACAGATTCTTCAACTATTTGGCCAGATATAAATAGTATTGATTTGCCTTTGGATTTACTTTCAAAAATTAAAGCTACAGGTATTGCAGATGGGTCATTACAAGAAGTTACGTATTACGATGCTGACGGAAACTTGGTAGACGAATTTGCTCCACGAGAGTTGGGAGAAATGCGTGTAGCTATAAAAGGTAATCCGAGTTTAGGAAGTATTAGAGCAGCTATGGTTGGGGTGAAAAACCCAAGTACAACTGTGGGAGATAATGTTTGTGGAGAGGTTTGGTTTAACGAATTGCGTTTGGCAGAACTCGATAATAGCGGAGGTTGGGCAGCAGTAGCTTCAATGGATTTGAATGTTGCCGATTTTGCAAATGTTTCAGCAACAGGAAATATGAGTACTTCTGGTTTTGGAAGTATCGACCAAACTCCAAACGAGCGAAGTAGAGAAGATGCTAGAGGGTATTCGTTGAATAGTAATGTTAATTTAGGGCAATTGCTTCCGAAGAATTGGGGGGTTCAATTACCAATGAATTATAGTGTTTCCGAAGAATTAATAACACCAGAGTTTGATCCGTTGTATCAAGACCTTAAGCTTGAAGACCGAATTAATGCTGCTGAGACTTCTCAGGAGAAAAATCAGATAAGAAATCAAGCGGAAGATTATACCAAGCGAAAAAGTATCAATTTTATTGGTGTTCGAAAAAATAGAGGTCCAGAGCAAAAACCAACAGTGTACGATGTAGAGAACTTCACATTTAATTTTGCTTACAACCAAATGGAGCATCGCGATTACGAAATTGAACGTCTTCGAGATCAAAATGTAAGAACAGGATTTTTGTATAACCACAGTTTCCAGCCGATGGAAGTGGTGCCTCTAAAAAATAAAGATTCTATTTTAAAAAGTAAATATTGGACGTGGTTAAAAGACTTTAATTTTAACCTATTGCCAACAAGTGTTTCTTTAAATTCTAACATTACACGTACGCTCAACAGGCAGTCGTTTAGGCAAGTTGTGGAGGCGGGAACAACGGCAGATTTCCTTGGGTTGCCAGAAGTACAGCAACGTAATTATTTATTCGATTGGCAATATGCGGTAAATTACAATCTTACCAAATCGTTGCAATTTAATTTTACAGCGGCTAACAATTATATAGTTAAGAATTATTTTACTGAAGATGAAAACGGCGATCAAATTGTAAACCGTGACTTAGCATTATGGGATGGATTCTGGGATGTTGGAGATCCGAATAGGCATATGCAACAATTACAGTTGAATTATGATATTCCGTTTGATAAAATTCCGTTTTTAGATTTTATTTCTGGAACTTATGCCTACACTGGAGACTTTGATTGGCAGCGTGGAAGTGATGTATTAAATGAAGTTGCTGGGGAAGAATTAAATACCATTCAAAATGCAAGTACGCATAATCTTAGTGGTTCGTTAGGAATGGATAGACTGTATACTGCTTTAGGGTTGAAGCGTAAATCTGGAACTACAGCCAGAAGTTCAAGGGGAGCTTTACCAGTGGCAGATGCAAATGGGCAACAACAGCCACAAGAAACAAAAAGTAAAAAATATGTAGGGTACAATGCCATGATTGATTTGGTAACTATGGTAAAACGTATTAATGTAAGTTATAGTGAGAACAATGGTAAATTGTTACCAGGATATACAGAGTCGGTTGGGTTTATAGGAACTTTGCGTCCATCATGGGGGTTTGTATTTGGTAGTCAGTCGGATGTGCGATTTGAAGCAGCTCAAAAAGGATGGCTTACAACATTCCCAGAGTTTAACATGCAGTACATGTCTAGAAAAGCCAATCAGTTGAATATTTCGGCAAACATTCAGCCTGTGCGAGATTTAACGATTGATTTGGTTGCAGACAGGCAGTATTCCGAGTCGTATGCAGAAAACTATCGAATTGAAGATTTAAACGGAGATGGAGTTTTAGATTACAATCCGCTTATTCAAAATAAATATGGAGACTTCTCGATCTCGACTATTATGTTGGGGACTGCTTTTGATAGTTCAGAAGAAGCTACTTCAGAAACATTTAATCAATTCAGTAAAAATAGAATTTTAATAGCGCAGCGTTTGGCAGGCGAACCGCAAAATCCAGATGCTACCGAATATCCAGAAGGGTACGGGCCAACAAATCAAGCGGTATTATTGCCAGCGTTTATTGCTGCCTATACAGGGAAGAGTGCCAATTCGGTATCTTTGGGAGCGTTTAGAGATACGCCAATTCCTAACTGGACAGTAAAATATACTGGGCTGATGCGTTTAGGGTGGTTTAAAGAAAAGTTTAGACGTTTCTCTTTGGCGCACGGATATCGTTCGAGTTATAGTATAAATAGTTTCCGTTCGAACTTAGACTACGGAAACGGAAGTCAGTTTGACCAATCTGGGAATTATAAAAACCCGATACTTTATACCAATGCAACTTTGGTGGAGCAGTTTAATCCGCTGTTGCGAATGGATTTTGAAATGAATAACTCGGTAAGTGTACTTGCTGAAATGCGTAAAGACAGAGCCTTGTCGATGAGTTTTGATAACAACTTACTCACGGAAATGTCTGGTAACGAATATGTAGTTGGACTTGGGTATCGAATTTCAGACCTTCGTTTTGTTACGAATATTGGAGGACGTAGAAATGTATTGAAAGGCGATTTGAATTTGAAAGCCGATTTGTCTTTGAGAGATAATTTAACGGTTATTAGAAACCTCGACATCAACACCAATCAGGTTACAGCGGGGCAGAATATTTGGGCGCTCAAGTTTACTGCAGATTACGCACTTACAAAAAACTTAACAACACTATTCTTTTACGATCATACATTCTCTGAGTTTAAAGTTTCTACTGCATTTCCGCAGACAACAATCCGTACAGGATTTACTTTGCGATATAATTTTGGAAATTAACAGCTTTCTGTTTGAAATCAATAGTATAAAGAATTACATTTGTCCAGCTAATATTTTAATATTTTATTTTTATGAATATTCCTTCAGAATTAAAATACACAAAAGACCACGAGTGGGTTAAAATCGAAGGTGATGTTGCTACCGTAGGAGTTACGGATTTTGCGCAAAGCGAATTAGGAGACATCGTTTATGTAGAAGTTGAAACTGTAGATGAAACTTTAGAGAGAGAAGAAGTTTTCGGAACAGTAGAAGCCGTAAAAACAGTTTCAGATTTATTTTTACCACTTTCTGGTGAAATAATCGAATTTAATGAGTCGTTGGAAGACGAGCCAGAAAAAGTAAATACAGATCCTTACGGAGACGGATGGATGATTAAAATTAAAATTTCTGATACTTCTGAAATAGACGATTTATTAAGCGATGCCGATTATAAAGAGCTTATTGGGGCTTAATAAAACTACGTATCTTTTATTTGCCGCTTTATGGTTGTTGGGTGTTACAATAGGTAGTTTAGTTTCTGTATCTGTTGTAAACGAAGTAGAAACAAACATTCGTGTTTCTGATAAATTAGTACACGGGATATTCTACTTTGGCAATACAATTTTGTGGTATTGTTACCTTCGTAAAGCAAATTTTAAAAACGTACTTCCTAAAGTTTCTTTGTTTTCATTCGTTTATGGTATAGTTATTGAAGTGTTACAATACATATTACCGTACGATAGATCCTTTGATTTGAAAGATATTCTTGCAAATTCAGTAGGAATTTTAATAGCTATCTTTTTGATAAACTTTTGGTTAGCATCAAGATTGCATTAAAAAGGGAAATTTAATTGGAAAAAAACTAAATAAATAATTAAATTAGCAAACAAATTAATAAATTATGGAACCTAAAAAGAATCCAAAAGCTGATTTAACCCGTAATAGCGGACTATACTTTGCTATAGGGTTGGCTTTGATTACGCTTGTATGTTGGCAAGCAATCGAGTGGAAAAAGTACGATAAAGTAGAGGCTTTTAATTATACCTTAGATGTAGATGATCAATTAGAAGAAGAAGTTCCTTTAACGGAGCAATTAAATACGCCTCCACCACCACCGCCACCACCAGCTGCACCTGAAGTTATTGAGGTTGTAGAAGATGAGGAAGAAGTAGAAGAAACTATTATCGAGTCTACTGAAACTACGCAAGATGAAGAAATTGCAGAAGTTGAAGATATCGTTGAGGTTGATGTTCCTGTAGACGTGGATGTACCATTTACAGTAATTGAAGACAAACCGATGTTTGAGCAATGTAAAGGGGTTCCAAAAGCAGAGCAATTTAACTGTTTCAAAGAAAATCTTGATAAGCACGTAAGAAAAACATTCCGTTACCCAGAGATGGCTCAAGAAATGGGAATCCAAGGTAGAGTGTATGTAAACTTCCGTATTAATAAAGATGGAACAATTACAATTTTAAATACAAGAGCTCCAGACAAAAGTTTGGATGAAGAAGCAAGAAGAATCATTAATAAGTTACCAAAACTTATTCCTGGTAAACAAAGAGGAAGACCAACTCCTGTAACATTTGCTTATCCTATCGTATTTAAATTAAACTAGAAAAGTTTATAACAATATATTAGAAGCCCGAGTTTTTACTCGGGCTTTTTGTTTTTGGTATGTTTATTGAATATGGTTTTTAGAATTAACTATTTAAAAACCATATTCTTATGAAAAATTATCCAGAAGAAAAGAAGTCTGATTTGAGTCATAGCACTTCGTTGAAAACATCTAAAAGAGATTTAAAAATTAAAGGTGGAACTATTCGCTTTCAAATTGGTTTGTTGGTGGCATTAGTAATGTGTTATCTATTAATAGAAACCGCTTTTGCAATCCCCGACGTTAATAGCACCACTAATGTTTCCATGCTAGAAGAAGATGAGGTGTATGTTATGCCTGCTTTTGAGATTGAACGTGTTAAAGAGGTGACTAAGAAAAACGATTTATCGAAAATTTCAAAGTTAATAGATGAAGTGGAGGTCGTTGAGGATGATGCTGTGGTGGATGTTAAGGAAGAGTTTTTTAATAATGTTGATGATAAAGTGGAAATTTCGGTAGATGATATTGTGGATGTAGAGCCAGTTGAAGATATTGGTCCAATTTCTATAAATTCAGTTCAATATGTTCCTGTGTATCCAGGTTGTGAAGCTTTAACTACAAATATAGAGCGTCGTGATTGTATGAGCGATAAAATTAACCGTATAGTTAAGAAAAACTTTGATGCTTCAATAGCTTCGGATTATGGTCTAAGTGGAACGTTAAGGATAGATGTTCAGTTTAAAATTAACAAACAAGGAGAAGTTTCAGATGTTAAAGTTCGTGCGCCACATAAGTCTTTGGAAAGAGAAGCTGCTCGAGTAACAGCTTTGATTCCTCAGATGAAGCCAGGTAGGCAGGGGGATCAAGAGGTTGATGTGATCTTTTTAAAGCCAATTATTTTTAAAGTACAGTAATTTCTTAAATGATTGCATAGAAACCTTTTGTGAGTTATCTTTGCACCCGATTTACCATGATTGATGAAAACTGCATTGGATACAAGTACAAATACAAATTCTTTTTCTTTGGTTTTTGATGATTTTAAACAAATTACCAAAGCAGGGCTTGCGTTTAGTGTGGTGTTTTCTTCTATTGCAGGTTACTTTTTAGGTGCGGAGACCATTAGTTTTACAACCGTCCTTTTGCTTGCTTTTGGAGGTTATTTTATGGTAGGTGCTTCAAACGCTTTTAATCAATTAATCGAGAAAGACCTCGATGCCTTAATGAAGCGTACGCAAAATAGGCCAATTCCTTCCGGTAGAATGTCTTCAAAAACGGCTTTTGCAATTGCAGTTACTTTTACAATACTCGGCGTTGTTACCTTATATATAGTAAATCCAAAAACAGCAATGTTTGGTGCAATTTCTATTTTCCTATATACGTGTGTGTATACTCCTTTAAAAACAAAAACACCTTTGGCGGTTTTTGTTGGAGCATTTCCTGGCGCAATTCCGTTTATGTTAGGATGGGTAGCGGCAACCAATGAATTTGGTATAGAGCCAGGCACTTTATTTATGATTCAGTTTTTTTGGCAATTCCCACATTTTTGGGCAATAGGTTGGGTTTTAGATGAAGATTATAGCCGAGCAGGTTTTAAAATGTTGCCTACGGGAAAGAAAGATAAAGCCACTGCAATACAAATAATAATGTATACTATTTGGATGATTTTAGCTTCTATTTTTCCTGTAACAGGGTTAACAGGGAGTTTAACATTGTCTGTTCCTGCTGCGGTAATTATATTTTTACTCGGAATAGGAATGCTGATTTTTGCATTTCAATTATATCATAAAAGAGATAACAAATCGGCAAGAGCATTAATGTTGGCTAGTGTTAGCTATATTTCGTTAATGCAAATTGTATATGTAGTTGATAAATTTTTAAGTTGATGGATTTAACTCAAGGGACTCCCGAAGTGAAAAACGCTAGAGCAAAAAAAATGATGCTTTGGTTTGGAATGATAAGTATAGCAATGATGTTTGCTGGTCTTACAAGTGCTTACGTAGTAAGTAAATCAAGACCAGACTGGGTGTCGGCTATCGATATTCCGATGGCGTTTGTATTTAGTACAATTGCTATTGTGTTAAGTAGCTTCACGTTTTATTTTGCTAAAAAATCTATCGAGAATAATAATAGAAGTGCAGCGTCTATTTCGTTGTTTGTTACTTTGGCTTTAGGGTTACTTTTTGTTTTTCTTCAGTTTAAAGGATTTTCAGAAATAATAGATGCTGGATTTTATTTTACAGGAAGTGAAAGTACCATTACAACTTCTTTTCTTTATGCAATCGTGTTTTCGCACTTAGTTCACGTTTTTGGCGGGCTGGTAGTGTTGTTGGTTGTTATTTATAATCATTATAAAGAAAAGTATAAACCCGGTCAAACCCTTGGTATAGAGCTAGGTGCGATGTTTTGGCACTTTTTAGACTTTTTGTGGGTGTATTTGATTTTATTTTTCTATTTCTTTAGATAAATAAAAAATGTAAATTTGAAAAATTTTTAAAATAAGAATACTTTAACATTTATGGAAGCTACTGTTACAACAGGTTCTAAAGAAAAAGTTTGGGGTGGAGGAAACGAACCCCTAAATGCAAGTTATGGTAAGATGATGATGTGGTTTTTTATCGTATCAGATGCACTTACTTTTTCTGGATTTTTAGCCGCTTATGGTTTTTCTAGATTTAAATTCATCGAATCATGGCCAATCGCCGATGAAGTGTTTACACACTTTCCATTTTTACACGGTGTAGATGCGCCAATGTACTACGTGGCATTAATGACGTTTATTCTTATATTCTCGTCTGTTACAATGGTATTGGCGGTAGATGCTGGTCATCAATTAAAACAGAAAAAAGTAATTTGGTACATGTTCCTAACTATTATAGGAGGTATCATTTTCGTAGGATCGCAAGCTTGGGAGTGGAAAAACTTTATCAAAGGAGAATACGGAGCAGTAGAGTTAAAGTCTGGTAGAATATTACAATTTTTAGATGCTTCTACAGGAGAACGTGTTGCTTTAGCAGATTTTGCAAAGCCACTTCATGGTGAGCGTACCACACAACATGCTAACGAAGGAGTTTGGTATATGTCTGAAAGCACATTGCCTTCTTTTTCAGTAGAAGAAGTAAAAGCAGGTTTTGAAGCAAACCATAATATCGTTGCAAGAACAGAGATTTCAGACGAGCACGGAAAGAAAGTTGTACTGTCTCGTGAAGAAACTGCAGAGCGTTTAACGCAAGCAACGATGGTAGTTGAAGGAGCAAACTTAATTCACAACGAATACGGAAACCGCTTATTTGCAGATTTCTTCTTCTTCATTACAGGTTTTCACGGATTTCACGTACTTTCTGGAGTTGTTATCAATATCATCATTTTTATTAATGTGATTTTAGGAACTTACGAAAGAAGAAAGAATTACGAAATGGTTGAAAAAGTTGGTTTATACTGGCACTTTGTAGACCTTGTATGGGTATTTGTATTTACCTTCTTTTACCTTGTATAATTTATTATTGATAGAAAAATGGCACACGCACACGAATCGAATACAAAAAGAATTTGGGTAGTTTTTGGAATCCTTTCCGTTATTACTATCGTAGAAGTTATATTAGGAATTATCCGACCAGAAGCTTTAGAGGCTCATGTAGCTGGAATGAAACTTTTAAACTGGATATTCATTATTTTAACAATCGTTAAAGCTTATTACATCGCTTGGGCATTTATGCACCTTGAAGGAGAAAAAGCAGGTTTACGTTGGTCTATAGTTTTACCTTTAGTGTTTTTGATAATGTATTTATCATTTATATTATTGGTTGAAGGTAACTACATTCACGATGTTTATCACGACGGATTTATAAGTTGGGATTTTTAAGAGTTTTTAACTATATATAAAAGGCGGTTTTTTAACCGTCTTTTTTTATTTTTGTAGGGTATTAATTTTATTTTGATGAAGAAGTATATTGTTCTTGCTGTTTTGTTTATTCTCCCAATTGTTGTCTATATGTTTTTTGCTTCTGGAGTAAATAACTTTGGAAAACTCCCTACCTTGACAACAGAACAAGTACAAGATGTAACTGCGTTTACAAATCCAAACCCAAAGGCAGTTAGCTTCAAAGGAAAAATTTCTGTTTTAGGATTTTTAGGTGAAGATGTAAATTCAAAAAAACTAAATGCCTTCAATCTTAATCAAAAAATATACAAACGCTTTAATGGTTTTAAAGATTTTCAGTTTGTATTTCTTCTTCCCTTCGGAACCGAACAAGCTGCCGATAGCTTGAAGAAAGAGTTGAGTCCGCTTGCAGATGTTTCTAACTGGCATTTTTTATTCGATTCAAAAGAAAATATTGAAACCGTTTTTAATAGTTTACAAACACCTTTTACCTTGTCGGATACTGGATACAGTCCGTATGTTTTTATAATTGATAAAGACGAAAAATTACGCGGTCGCGTAAAAGACGACGATACTAAAAGAGAATTGTACGGCTACGATGCAACTTCTGTGGCAGTTTTAAATAATAAAATGATAGACGATATTAAAGTGTTGTTGGCAGAATACAGATTGGCATTGAAGAAAAATGGAAAGTCGAAAGACAGAGATTCTTATTTAAAATACAATAAAAATTCAGATGAAAAATAAATCGTACATACTAGTCGGATTTGTAATCTTAGTGTTCGGAATTATCTTTATTCCTGAAATTATCGACCGCATTTCAAGCGGTTCGGTAGTAGATAGCGATCGTCATGCTGTAGGCGAAAAGAAACCGTCTGTTGAGAGTCTTCTAAAAATGGGAAAAGTTCCTGGGTTTGAATTTACCGATCAAAACGGAAAAACAATTACCAATGAAGATTACAAAGGTAAAGTATATGTGGTAGAATTTTTCTTTACTACCTGCCCAACTATTTGCCCGATAATGACAGGGAATATGGTGAAGTTACAAAATGAGTTTAAAACTGATGATAATTTTGCGATTGCTTCTTTTTCAATCAATCCTACACATGATACGCCAGAAGTTTTATCAGCCTACGCAAAAGAGTATGGTATTACAATGGAAAATTGGCATTTGCTAACAGGCGATATGCAACAAGTTTATAAACTTTCTAATACTGGGTTTAATTTGTATGCGGGGCAAAATGAAAATGTGAATGGTGGTTTTGAACATTCTGGTTTATTTGCTTTGATTGATGCTGAAGGTTATATCCGTTCTAGAGCCGACGATTTTGGAAACCCGATTGTGTATTACGATGGCACCACAGACGAAGGAATTAAAATGATTAAACAAGACATAGCAACACTTTTAAATAATTAATATGGAGCCTACTTCAGTAGAAAAAAAATATAATAAGTGGATAGTAATATTATCCATTGCCATACCTGTAGCGGTAGCAATTTTATTTGGAGTTCGAATTCCAAATGTAGAGCCGTTATCGTTTTTGCCACCATTATATGCTAGCATAAACGGATTAACTGCAGTTTTTTTAGTGGCTGCTGTTATTGCGGTAAAAAATAAAAATTTGGTGTTGCATGAGTGGTTAATGAAAGTTTGCATTGGACTATCTGTAGCGTTTTTAGTAATGTATGTTGCTTACCATATGACATCAGATTCTACACCTTTTGGAGGTGAAGGAAGTATCAAATATGTGTATTATTTTATTTTAATTACCCATATTATTCTTTCCATAGCAATTATTCCATTGGTTTTAATTACGTATGTACGAGCACTTTCAAAACGTTTTGATAAGCACAAAAAACTTGCAAAAATTACTTTCCCATTGTGGTTGTATGTGGCTGTAACAGGTGTTGTAGTGTATTTAATGATTTCGCCTTATTATGCATAAATCAATATCTATATACAAAATTTTATTAGTTACACTAGTGTTGGTGTGCTTGCCAGATTTGCTTCATGCGCAATGTGCTATGTGTAGAGCCGTACTCGAAACAGGAGAAAACCAAGAGGTAGCCGAGGGAATAAATAATGGCATTATGTACTTAATGGCGGTGCCTTATGTTTTGATTGCGGTGTTAGGTTTTTTTATTTTTAAAAGAATGAAATAGCGCTTCCGAAACACTTCAGAATAAATTTTTTCAAAAAAAACATTTTTTCTTGTAACAAATTGATGTGAAGAGAGTCTTATAATTGAAACTAAGTGTTAAGCTAGCTAAAATTTTTGTAATTTACTTGCAGTGAATTCAATATAAAAGCTAGATGTAGCTCCCTTCTTTTTTGGAGGGGTTGTTTATAAGAAACCTAACCATCATGATTGAAATTAAAGACCTTCACAAGTCATATCACATGGGGAGTAATTCTCTTCACGTATTAAAAGGAATTAATTTTTCTGTAAAAGAAGGAGAACTTGTTGCCATAATGGGGTCTTCAGGATCTGGAAAATCTACATTTTTAAATATTTTAGGAATGCTAGATAATTTAGATGAAGGCGAATATCTTTTAGATGGTGTGGCCATTAAAAACCTTAATGAAACCAAAGCTGCAAATTACCGAAATAAGTTTTTAGGATTTATTTTTCAATCTTTTAACCTTATCAACTACAAATCGGCTTGGGAAAATGTTGCACTTCCATTGTACTACCAGGGAGTAAACAGAAAAATCCGAAAAGAAACAGCCATTAAACACTTAGAATCTGTTGGTTTAGGTCCGTGGGTAAACCATTTACCAAGTGAACTTTCAGGAGGGCAAAAGCAAAGGGTAGCAATAGCGAGAGCGTTGGCTGCAGATCCAAAAGTAATGCTTGCCGATGAGCCTACAGGGGCTTTAGATAGTAAAACTTCGCATGAGGTGATGGATCTTATCCAAAAAATTAACGACGAAGGAAAAACCATTTTGGTTGTTACCCACGAAGATGATATTGCGCATATGTGTAAACGTATCGTTCATTTAAAAGATGGTGTCATAGTGCAAGACACTGTTGTTGATCAAGTAAGAGTTACGCCGTATGTTCAATAGAGATCTCTGGGCAGAAATATTCCACAGTATAAAAAGCAACAAGCTTCGAACCTTTTTAACAGGGTTTTCGGTAGCATGGGGTATTTTTATTTTGGTGCTCTTGTTGGCTTCTGTTGACGGAATGAAAAACGGATTTACCAAGCAATTTAACGACGACGCTACCAATTCAATTTTTATATATCCAGGTACAACTACAAAACCGTATGGCGGATTTGAAGCTGGAAGACGTATTCAGTTTGATAATGATGATATCGATTTTATCAGAAGAAGTTTTGAAGGATATTACGAGTATATAACTCCGAGATTTACCAAGAGTGTTACAGCGAGTTTTGGAAGCGAAACTGGGACATATTCTGTGCGTTCGGTAAATCCAGATCACCAAAAAATTGAACGAACAGTTATCGATAAAGGGCGTTACATTAACGATGCCGATATTCGAAATACGTTAAAAGTAGTGGTGATTGGAAAGGTTGTTGCCGACGAACTTTTTAAAGATGTAGATCCTGTTGGGCAAAACATCATTTTAAATAAATTATCGTATCGTGTTATCGGTGTTTTTTCTGATGATGGAAACGAACGCGAAGAGCGAAATATGTATGCTCCTGTTTCTACCATTCAACGTCTGTATGGAAATACGCGTAACATCGATCAGATTGCATTAACCTATAACCCTGAATTTAATTTTGCTGAAGCTATTAATTTCTCAGATAATTTAGAGGTTGTTTTAAAAAGAAGATTGATAATCGATCCTGAAGATCAAGGCGCCTTGTATTTTAATAATTATGCCGAGCAGTTTTCAAATGTTTCCAATTTTACAACGATGCTTTCTGTAATTAGTATCGGGATTGGGATGCTTATTTTAATTGCAGGAATTGTAGGGATAGGAAATATTTTAGTCTTTATTATTAAAGAAAGAACAAAAGAGATTGGAGTTCGAAAAGCACTTGGAGCCAAGCCGATGGATGTAATTCAGTTGGTATTATTCGAGTCGGTTTTCATCACTTCGATATCTGGATTTGTAGGAATGCTTTTTGCCATGGGGTTGGTTGCTTTAATCTCTCCAATTGTAGATGCACCAGCATTTTCAAATCCTTCTGTAGACGGAATAACGGTTGTAACCTGTACCATAGTTTTGGTAATTGCAGGAGTATTTGCAGGTTTAATTCCTGCTATTAAAGCCGCCAATGTAAAACCAATTGTAGCACTAAGAGCCGATTAATTATGGGAATATTAGATAGAGACCTTTGGAATGAAGTTTTTAGTACGCTTAGCAAAAATATGCTTCGAACGTTCCTAACTACTTTGGGGGTTATTTTTGCCATTATTATTTTAATTCTGTTGCTCGGTGCTACCAATGGAATGGCAAATGGTTTTAATAAAGTATTTGCAGGAACTGCTACCAACAGTATGTTTATGTGGACGCAAACCACTTCGATGGCCTATAAAGGTTTTGAGCGTGGCAGACGTTTAGATTTTACGTTGGAAGATGTCGATTTAATCAAGCAACAAGTGAGTGAGGTAGATATCATCGCACCGCGAATTCAGCTAGGTGACTTTGGCGGAACCGCAACGGTTATCAGAAATGGCCGTACCAGTGGTTCTGGAGTGTATGGCGATTACCCAAGTATCGACCTTGTCTCTAAAAAACGTATTGTTGAAGGGCGTTTTATCAACCAAAATGATATAGACGAACAGAAAAAAATATGTGTTATTGGTGTTGATGCCTATAAATTGCTATTTGATAAAGGCGAAAAGGCAATCGGAAAATCTATTAAGATAAACGGAGTGTATTTTACAGTTGTCGGAATTTTTAAAAAGAACGACAATATAAATTTTGAAGGAGAGAACGCAATTTTCGTTCCTTTTACCACATTCCAAAAAGCATTTAACAGCGGAAACAAAATAGGATGGATGGCTGTTTTGGTCGATCCAGATAAAGAAGTAGCCACTGCCGAAAGAAAAATTAAAACCTTATTAAAACGAAAATACAACGTACATCCAGATGATGTTAGAGCTATTGGATCTTTCGATTTTTCAGAGATTTTTAAAGGAATTAGCGCTTTTACATTTGTATTACAAGGGTTCTCATTTTTTGTCGGAATCTTCACCTTGTTAGCTGGAGTAATTGCGGTGAGTAATATTTTATTAATTACAGTAAAAGAGCGTACCAACGAAATTGGTGTACGACGTGCTTTGGGAGCAACTCCAAAGATTATCCGACGTCAAATTATATTAGAATCTATTGTATTAACAAGTTTTGCAGGGTTAGTAGGATTTGTAATTTCAGTTGCAGCTTTACACTTTTTAGATTATAAGTTTGGAGCAAGTGAAGACTTTCCGTTTACCAATCCAACTGTAAGTATTATGCAAATCTTAATTTCATTTATACTGATGGTGGGACTGAGCATGTTGATAGGATTGATTCCAGCAAACAGAGCTGTAAAAATAAAACCAATAGAAGCATTAAGAGAAGAATAATTGAAGCGCCAATAAAAAACAAAAGGCATTCTAGACAACCATAAAACAATAAATATTAACTGATGAAAAAAATTTTAAGATACGTTTTAATTGGAGTAGGCGTAATTTTGGTTCTATACGCAGTGGCAAGAGTATTAAAAACCAATAGCAAGCCTGCAGTTAGCTTCGAAACAGCCACTGCTACCGAAGAAACTATTATCAATAAAGTAATTGCTACTGGAAAAGTAAATCCAGAAGACGAGGTACTTATTAAACCTCAAATTTCTGGAATTATCGAATCTATTCTAGTTGAAGAAGGCGATAAGTTAAAGTCGGGCGATTTAATTGCGAAGATTAAAGTAGTACCAAACGAGCAATCGTTGGTAAGTGCAAGAGGGCGTGTAAGCAATGCTCAAATAGCACTAAACAATGCGCAAATTGAATACGATCGAAATAAAAAACTATTTGATAAAGGTGTTGTATCGAGTCAAGATTTCCTTGCAGTAGAATTGCAATACAATCAAGCAAAGCAAGAATTGCAAAATGCACAAAACGACTATCAAATTATCCGAGTAGGTTCTGCTGGGGGTTCAGCAACGGCCAATACAAATATTCGTGCTACGGTTGACGGAACTGTTTTGGAAATTCCTGTAAAAGAAGGAGATCAAGTAATTGAAGCGAATAACTTTAACGACGGTACATCAATCGCTACTATTGCAGATATGTCGAAAATGATTTTTGAAGGACAAGTAGACGAAGCTGAAGTAGATAAACTAAAAATGGATATGCCAATTACTATTAGTTTGGGGGCTGTTCAAGATGAAGAGTTTGATGCCAAATTAAAGTTTATTGCTCCAAAAGGAGTGGAAGATCAAGGTGCGGTACAATTTACAATTAAAGCCGACTTGAAACTTCCAGATAACATTTTCATCAGAGCGGGGTATAGTGCCAATGCAGCTATCATTTTAGATAAAAAAGAAAATGTTTTGGCTATCAAAGAAGCTTTACTTCAGTTTGATAAAGAAACTGAAAAACCATACGTAGAAGTTGTTGTTGGCGAAAATGAATACGAGCGTCGCGATTTAGAGTTGGGTGTTTCCGACGGAATTAATGTTGAAATTTTATCGGGAATTACGAAAGACGATAAGATTAAGGTTTGGAATAAAGTAGAGTCGATGGACGACGATAAAAAAGGCGATAGCTAGAATTACTGAATATTTAAAAAGAGCTTATGAAGTTTAAATTATTAATATTGGCATTGGTAACTACTACTTTTGCTATTGCTCAAGAAAAAAAACTGTGGACACTAGAAGAATGTGTTCGTTATGCTGAAGAGCATAACTTAACTATTCAGCAGGCAGAATTAGATTTGGAAAATGCTAAAATCGACAAATCTGATGCGATTGGGAATTTCATTCCTTCATTAAACGCACAAGCTTCTGCATCGTCTAGTACAGGGTATTCTATCGATCCTACTACCAATAGTTTTGTAAACCAGAAGTTTTTCAATGTAACTCCAGCGGTTTCTTCATCATTAACTTTGTTTGATGGATTGCGTAATTTTCATCAGTTAAATAGAGCAAAGCTAAACGCTATTGCTACGCAATATCAGTCAGACGATATTAAAGATGATATCCGACTTGCAGTTGCAAATGCGTATCTTCAGATTTTATCAAACAGAGAAACGCTAAATGTGTTGAATGCACAATACCGATCTACTCAACAGGATTTAGATAGAACAAACGAATTGGTGGAAAATGGAGTGTTGCCAAGAGGTGATTTATTAGAAATTGAAGCTACTGCTGCAACACAACAACAGCAAATTGTAGCTGCTGAAAATAATGTGTTGATTTCGAGAATTAGTTTAGCGCAGCTTTTACAAATAAGCGATTACGAAAATTTTGATGTGGTAGACGAAGGTTATGTAATTCCAGATGATGCAGTTTTGAATGTTTCTCCGAGAGAAATTTATGAAAAGGCGCTTACCTTTAGAAACGATATTAAAGCTTCTGAGTTGAATGTTGATTTAGCTGAAAAAGATTTAGATATTGCCAAAGGTGCTCGTTATCCAACGTTGAGTGCGTTTTTTCAGTACAACACCAGATATTCTGACAATGCTCGTTACCCGAGTACTGTAGACCCAAATACACAACAAATTATTCCAGGTGCAGAAATTTCGTTTAAAGACCAGTTGTGGTTGCAAGATGGATTTTCATACGGAGCGCAAATCAATATTCCTATTTTAAACGGTTTTTCTGTGAGTAATAATATTAAGAGAAGCCAGATAGGAGTTGAGCGAGCTAAACTTCAGTATGCACAAGATAAATTAAGTCTAGAGTCGGATATCAACCAAGCGTATGTTGATGTTAAAGGTTCGTACAAAAGCTATGAAGCAGCAGGGAAAACTGTTGAGGCAAGACGTTTGTCGTACGATTATGCAAAGGAGCGCTACAATGTAGGTTTAATGAATAGTTTCGATTTTAGTCAGTCGCAGGCACGTTTAGACGATGCAGAAGCAACTTTAATTCAGGCGAAATACGATTTTATCTTCCGATTAAAAGTATTGAAATTTTATTACGGAATTCCTTTGGAAGAATGGTAACATTGCAGGTATTTTTGTACTATGGCAATTATTCTGAACATAGAAACAGCTACGACCAATTGTTCGGTTAGTATCAGTAAAGAAGATAAAGTTTTATCGTTAAAAGAAATTAATGATAACGGATATACACATGCCGAAAATTTGCATGTATTTATAGAAGAAGCGTTGAAAGACGCTTCTTTATTATTTTCAGACATCGATGCCATTGCGGTGAGCAAGGGCCCAGGTTCATACACAGGTTTGCGCATTGGAGTTTCTGCAGCAAAAGGCTTGTGTTATGCTTTGCAAAAACCTTTAATTTCCATTCCTACATTAAGTATTTTAGCTTCTCAAATTGTTGCTGAAGAAGGATTTGTTATTCCGTTATTAGATGCTCGACGTATGGAAGTGTATTCGGCAGTTTTTAAGGCTGGTGAGCAATGTAGAGATACAGAAGCAGAAATTATTACTGAAACTTCTTTTTCTGAATTTTTATCAAAAGGAAAAGTGAACTTTATTGGTGATGGTGCTGAAAAGTGCAAAGATGTAATCGTACATGAAAATGCTATTTTCCCAGATACAGTTGCGTATCCTTCTGCAGAAGAAATGGC
Organism: Joostella sp. CR20; assembly: GCF_038433465.1. NCBI lineage: Bacteria > Pseudomonadati > Bacteroidota > Flavobacteriia > Flavobacteriales > Flavobacteriaceae > Joostella > Joostella sp. CR20. The sequence continues at coordinate 53,116 of NZ_JAESVF010000008.1, forward strand.
AGTTTTAGCATTTACAAAGTACAAAAAAGGCGACTTTGAAGATGTCGCCTATTTTGAACCGTATTATTTAAAAGATTTTGTAACTACAAAACCTAAAAATTAATTAAACTTGTTTTTGAATTTCTACTTGATGTGGGAAAGGAATTTCGATACCTTCAGCATCAAATCTGTTTTTCATTTCTTCTAAAACATACCATCTACAATCCCAAAAATCGGCATTGGTAGCCCAGTATCTTAATGATAGGTTTACAGAACTATCGGCAAGTTCGGCAACCATTACCACAGGCTCTGGATGTTTTAATACTTTTTCATTGCTCTTTACGATATCCAATAAAATAGCTTTTGCTTTTTTGATGTCGGAGTCGTAGCTAATTCCAGCAGTAATATTTTCACGACGTGTACTTTCGGCACTGTAGTTTACAATGTTTTCGTTTGAAAGTTTTCCGTTAGGAATAATAGCTTGTTGGTTCCCGAAGGTATTTAAAACAGTATTGATAATACCGATTTCTTTTACCGTACCAGAAAGTCCTTGCGCTTCGATAAAATCACCAACTTTAAAAGGTTTGAAAATTAAAATAAGCACTCCTCCAGCAAAGTTTGCTAAAGATCCTTGTAATGCTAAACCAACAGCCAAACCTGCCGAAGCAATAATAGCTGCAAATGAGGTTGTCTCGATACCTAAGGTACCTAAAATAACAATTACTAATAATATTTTTAAAGCCCAGTATAAAAGAGTCCCTAAAAATTCGCGTAAGCTAACTTCGTAGCGTCTACGCTCCATAATTTTTCGTGCAAATTTTACAATTCTGCTAAATACGATTGACCCAACTATCCAGATTAGAATAGCCAAGACAACTCTTGGAGCGTATTCAGCAACTACTTCCATTCCTTGTTGTAACCACTTGTCTGTTTCCATATAAATTTTTAATTTTTTTCAAAATTAGAACCTATATTCTTAAATACGAAAAATATCAAGGTGTTTATTTGTGCATATTTTCCTAAAGTTTTCCAAAAAAGAAGACTGCCTGAAATATTCTAGGCGTCATTCTGAATTTATTTCAGAATCTCATCATAATAGTTTTTACACGATGAGAAACTGAGTCAAGCTCAGTTTGACGTAAAATTAATTTTCCAGACAGTCTTGTTAGCTAGGCTTTGTGTTTTAATCGATTTCGAATGTAATTTTTACGTTTACACGATAATTGTCAATTTCGCCATCTGTAACAGTGGCACTTTGCTCGTTAATGTACACCGAGCGAATATTTTTTACAGACTTAGAAGCTTTTTTTATAGCCGATTTTGTAGCGTCTTCCCAACTTTTGTCTGAATTTGATAATACTTCAATAACTTTTAATACTGCCATGATTATTTGTTTTTTGTGGTTAATCTTTCTTTTAAAGATAAGTCATTTTTTTGAGGTTGGAAAAAATAGGTAGTGTAACTTATACATTAATAAGGGGTTATTAATTCCGAAGTAATATTTTGGTAACCTTAAATTAACTTTGCTTTTAATTTGAAAATAGACTTTTGCTGTTAGTTAAAAATCGATATGGAGCAGTTTTATATTTTTATGTTAGTGGCACTTTTTGTTTTGGCCATTACAGATTTGACGGTAGGAGTAAGTAACGATGCGGTAAATTTTTTAAACTCAGCAGTAGGCTCCAAGGCGGCATCCTTAAAAACCATACTTATTATTGCAAGTATAGGAGTTGCTGTGGGTGCTATCTTTTCGTCAGGGTTGATGGAGGTTGCCAGAAAGGGAATCTTTAATCCCGAGCAGTTTTATTTTGACGAGATCATGATTATTTTCATGGCGGTAATGATCACCGATATTTTATTACTCGATCTTTTTAATTCGTTGGCATTACCAACTTCTACAACAGTTTCAATTGTTTTTGAGCTTTTAGGAGCTTCCGTAGCGATTTCATTTATTAAAATATTTCAAGCGGATGCTGCTATTGGTAGTATTTCGAATTACATTAATGGTGACAAAGCAACCGAAATTATCGTTGGGATATTAATGTCGGTAGTCATAGCTTTTACTGTCGGTACGGTTGTTCAGTGGGTTTCGCGACTTATTTTTTCTTTTCAGTATGAAAAAAGAATGAAATTCGTTGGTGGAATTTTTGGTGGTATTGCCATTACTTCGATTACCTATTTTATTCTGATAAAAGGAATTAAAGGGGTAACAATTATTCCTGAAGCTTTTTTAAATTTTGTTGACGGAAATAAGCCTTTAATTATACTTGTTTGTTTGTTGTTATTCACGGCAATTTCTCAAATTATAGTAAGTTTCACAAAAATCAATTTACTTAAAATCATCATTTTAATCGGGACCTTTGCTTTGGCTTTGGCTTTTGCAGGAAACGATTTGGTAAATTTTATCGGGGTGCCAATAGCTGCATATCAATCGTACGAAATTTGGCATACTGCCTATGAAACTTCGGGAGTTTTGCCTTCAGAATTCGGAATGGCAAGTTTATCTGGACAAGTAGAAACTCCAACTTATATGCTTGTACTTGCAGGTTTGGTTATGGTTGTTACACTTTGGTTGTCTAAAAAGGCACGTTCTGTAATGTACACCGAAATTAATTTAGCGCGTAGTGGCGATGGTTCTGAGAAGTTTGAACCTAATTTTTTATCGCGTTTTATTGTGCGTACTTCGGTTAGTTTTAACCAAGTGCTGTCTAATGCAATGCCAAATGGATTACAAAAAAGTATAGAGGCAAGGTTTGAAAAACCAGAAACCAAAAGAAGTAAGAATCCAGAAAACGAACCAGCTTTCGATATGGTTCGTGCAGCCGTAAATTTAATGGTGGCAAGTATTTTAATTTCATTGGCAACGTCTCTTAAATTACCGCTATCTACAACCTATGTTTCGTTTATGGTGGCAATGGGAACATCGCTTTCAGACAAGGCATGGGGACGAGAAAGTGCTGTGTATAGAGTTGCAGGAGTTTTTAATGTAATTGGCGGATGGTTTGTAACGGCCATTGTAGCGTTTGCCGCAGCAGCATTGTTTGCAACTATAATTTACTACGGAAAAGCAACAGCGCTTGTAATATTATTAGTGCTGGCGATATTTTTACTGACAAGAAGCTTTCTTCTTTATAAGAAAAATGAAAAAGAAAAAGAAGCTGCACTTGAAGTGGATAGAACTTCTTTAATTACGATTAACGAAATTATAAGTGAAAGTTCTGATAATATCTCTAAAGTTATCCGAAGAATAAGTAAAGTATACGGCGAGGTAATTGACAGCTTAGGATTGCAAGATTTGAATAAACTGAAAAAAACGAAAAAGCAATTAAATAAATTAGAAACAGAGGTTGATACGCTAAAGAGTGATATATTTTATTTTATTAAATCGTTGGATGAAAGTTCTGTTGAAGCTAGTAAATTTTACATTTTAACGCTCGATTATTTGCAAGACATGGTGCAATCGATAAGTTATATTACCAAGAATAGCTATGCCCATGTCAACAACAATCATAAAAACTTAAAGTTTAATCAAATTCGAGATTTAAAACGAATTGACGAACGCTTGGAAGTACTTTTTGATAGAATTAAAGTTGACTTAGACGGAAATACTTTTGAAGATATTGGATTTATTATTGAAGATAAAAAGGAGTTGCTCGACAATGTTTCTGGGTTAATTCAGAAGCAAATAGACCGTATTCGAAGCACCGAAACGAGTCCGAAAAACACAAAACTCTATTTTAGTTTACTCCTAGAAACTAAAGATTTAATCACGGCAACTATTAGTTTGTTAACCTTATTTAAAGAGTTTCACGATGATTATTCTAGAATAAAATAGACATAAAAAAAAGTCGATTATTACAATCGACCTTTTTTTATGCTTTATGAAAATCTTAGCCGTTAATAGCAACAACTTCGTTTACTTTCCCGTCGAGCATGCTTTTAAGCATAGTTTCGATTCCGTTTTTTAAAGTGAAAGTAGAAGAAGGGCAACCGCTACAAGCACCTTGTAAAATAACACTCACAGTTTTACTTTCTTCATCATACGATTGAAAGCGAATGTTACCACCGTCGCTCGCTACTGCAGGTTTTACATATTCTTCTAAAATGTCTACAATTTGCTGAGAAGTTTCATCTAAAGAAGTTGTTTCAACAGTATTGTTTTCTGCATTTTCTGTTGTGTTTTGAGTGTTGCTTTTAGCATCTTCAGAAACAATTTCTTTTCCTTCTTCAATATGTAAACGAATGTATTCTCTTAATTCAGAAGCGATATCATCCCACTCTGTAATGTCGTATTTTAAAACTGAAATATAATTTTCGTCAATAAATACTTCTTTTACAAATGGAAAGTGGAAGAGTCCGCTTGCCAATGGCGATATTTTTGCTTCTTCAATATTTTTAAATTCAAAAGCAGCCAACACAAGTTTTTTGTTTGATACAAATTTTAAGGCAGCTGGGTTTGGAGTGCTTTCAGCATAAACAGTAACTGGTACTTTTGAAGGTGTCGTTTCGTCTTCAATAATAACAGGTTCTCCAGAATTTAAATAGTTTTCAATTTGCTTTGCAACTTCTTCTTGTACCTCTGGCCACTCAACAATGTCGTAGCGTTCTACAGCTACAAAGTTTCCAGAAATGTACACTGTTTTTGTAAACGGTAAATAAAAAAGTTGTTTTGCTAAAGGCGAATTCTTAGCTTCGTCAACGTTTTTAAACTCATAATTTTGCTTACGAGTTAGAAATTTGTTAGCCTCAAACTTTATAATTGCCGGTCTATTGGTAGGTTGTATATTTATTTTATAAGGTTCCATTTCATCTAATTTTCTGCAAAATTACAAAACAAAGCTCATCTTTTTGGTATCTTTGATTAATAACCTACTAATTCCCTTAATTGCATGAAATTTAGTCGTATAATAAGTTTCTTTTTGCTGTTTGTTACGGCTACATATTCTTATGCGCAAGAAGGTATTCCGGTGTACTTTGATTATTTGTCCGACAATTATTATTTGGTGTATCCTTCAATGGCAGGAGTTGGGAAAGGAGGTAAAATAAGACTTACAGCTAGGAAGCAGTGGTTTGATGTTGAGAAAGCGCCGGCATTACAAACTTTAAACGGACATATGAGAGTTGGCGAGAAAAGTGGAGTTGGAGTTATTCTATTTAACGACAGAAATGGCTATCATTCGCAATCTGGAATGAAGTTTACTTACGCACACCATATTACATTGTCTCAATATCGAGACGGTGTGAATCAATTGTCATTTGGTGTGAATGTAGGGTTTATGCAAAGTCGCCTTGACGAATCGGAGTTTACTTCTACTATTCCAGACCCTATTATTTCAGGAACAAACACGACTTCAAATTATTATAATGTTGATGTGGGAATGTCGTATAATTTTTTAGAATTTTATGCGCATGTTGCTGTTAAAAATTTATTGGGAAATAGCCGCGATTTATATTCCGCAGAAGAAATTGATAATTTAAGACGTTATTTATTTTCAATTGGGTATGTATTTGGGCAACAACAATGGCAATTTGAACCTTCTGTTCTTTTTCAGTTTTCAGAATACACACAAGAAACTGCAGTCGATTTTAATGCAAAAGTTTACCGAGAAATGAATTTTGGTAAAATTTGGGGAGGGCTTTCCTATCGAAGAAGCTTTGAAGGAGCCGAATATGCCTCTGGCGCTGGTTCGGGCACGCAAAAACTACAATTAATTACCCCTATTGTTGGCGTTAATATCAATAAATTTATGTTTTCGTACAATTATTCTTATCAAACTGGCGACGTACGATTTGACAATGGCGGATTTCATCAAATTACTTTAGGCTACGATTTTTTACAGGGGAAAGAAAGGTATAAATGTAAATGTCCTGCTGTAAATTATTAAAGTCGAAGTATCTTCGTATAAATATAAAATCATGATAATTAAAGAAGTTAACGGGAAAAAACCAAGCTTTGGCGATGCTGTTTTTATTGCTGAAAATGCTACCATTGTGGGTGATGTAGAAATGGGAAACGAATGTAGTGTATGGTTTAATGCAGTAGTTCGTGGCGATGTACATTTTATCAAAATTGGAAATAAAGTGAATATTCAAGACGGAGCTGTTATACATTGCACTTATAAAAAGCATCCAACAGTAATTGGCAACAACGTATCTATTGGGCATAATGCCATTGTTCATGGTTGCACTATAAAAGATAATGTCCTTATCGGAATGGGGAGTATTGTGATGGATAATTGTGTTGTTGAAAGCAATTCAATTATTGCAGCAGGGGCTGTAGTAACTCAAAATACACATGTTGAAGCAGGTGCGATTTATGCAGGAGTTCCAGCACGAAAAGTAAAAAATATCAGTGAAGATTTAAGTAAAAACGAGGTGGAGCGCATTGCAAATAGTTATGTTATGTATGCATCTTGGTTTAAGGAAGATTAATTTTTTACTTTTGCCAAAATTTAACGATTAAACAAAACGGATTTTTGTGAGACGATTCATGAAAATTCTATTTTATAAAAAATAAATTACAACAAATGAAAGCATATGTTTTTCCTGGGCAAGGCGCTCAATTTGTAGGAATGGGGTTAGATTTATATGAAAACTCTGATGTAGCAAAACAATTATTTGAACAAGCTAACGATATTTTAGGTTTTTCCATTACAGATATTATGTTTCAAGGAACTGCCGAAGATTTAAAACAAACCAAAGTAACACAACCAGCTGTGTTTTTACACGCTGTTATTTTGAGTAAAGTTTTAGGCGATAGTTTTCAGCCAGCTATGGTTGCAGGACATTCGTTAGGGGAGTTATCGGCATTGGTAGCAAACAACACTTTGAGTTTTGAAGACGGATTGCAATTAGTTTCTAGACGTGCTATGGCAATGCAAAAGGCTTGTGAAATTACACCAAGTACGATGGCTGCTGTTTTAGGTTTAGAAGATAATATTGTAGAAGAAGTTTGTAACACAATTGATGGAATTGTAGTACCTGCAAATTATAACTGTCCGGGGCAGCTTGTTATTTCAGGAGAAATTGAAGCTATTAATAATGCATGTGAAGCATTAAAAGAAAAAGGTGCAAAAAGAGCGTTGGTGTTACCAGTTGGAGGAGCTTTCCATTCACCATTGATGGAGCCAGCTAGAGAAGAGCTTGCTGCTGCTATCGAGCAAACAACTTTTAATACACCTATTTGTCCGGTGTACCAAAATGTAACGACTACAGCGGTTAATAACCCAGAGGAAATTAAAAAGAACTTAATTGCACAATTAACTGCTCCAGTAAAATGGACGCAAAGTGTTGAGAATATGATTAAAGATGGAGCGACTTTGTTTACAGAAGTTGGCCCAGGAAAAGTTTTACAAGGGTTGGTTAAGAAAATTGATAGAAGTGCTGAAGTTGCTTCTGCAGCGATTTAAACCCATTGAAAATATTGAGTATTAAAGCATTCTAGCCTCTGGTTAGAATGCTTTTTTTGTTTTGATTGTCGATTAACAACGCCTTAACACTTTGCGTTAAAGTTCCTTAAATACACGTCAGAAAATTCTTTTCGTTCGTATATTAGAGTATAACCAAAAAAATTAAACACTATGTTACGTTGGACAATCATTTTTTTAATAGTTGCAGTAATTGCAGCAATTTTTGGTTTCGGTGGTGTTGCAGGAGCAGCTGCTGGAATTGCTAAAATTTTATTTTTTATCTTTTTAGTGCTATTTCTAATATCTATTATTAGCAGATTGTTTTCTAGAAGATAAACCACAATTAAAATCAAAATAAATAATAACCATTAAAAACTAAACAACATGAAAAAGATATTTTTAACATTCGCATTAATTTGTTCACTTGGGGTATTTACAACAAGTTGTAAAGAGAAAAAAGAAACACCAGCAGAGCAGGTAAAAGAAGCTGCTGAAGATGTTGGTGATAAAATTGAAGAAGGAGCAGAAGAAGTCGAAGATGAAATCGATGATATGACAGATGAAAACAAATAATCTGTTTCTAAATATGATAAAAAAAACCACGCTAATTAGCGTGGTTTTTTGTTAGTTGTATTTTTAAATTATGCCGTTAGCGTACAGTCTGCACAATCTTTAACGGTTCCATAATAGGTTTCTCTGTATTTGTGTACAGTTCGAAGCGGAATACCTAAAAGGTGCTTTTTAATGTAAGTAACTTTTACACTCACACTTCCCATTTTCTTGCTGTAACGTTTTTCTAATCTTGTTTTTCTTTTAATTTTTATAAATGCCATAATTTTTGTTTCCCCAACAGTAGTAGTTGAGATTCATAGTATTTAGGAACAATTCCTAAATTTTTGATTTTCTTTTTTATACGATGATTTACACCCTATTAAGATTCACATTGCAAATATCGTAAATATAGTGCTCAATGTCAAATAGTTATATTTTATCCTAATAGGCTTACTAAAGATAAAATCTATAGTAGGTGTTAATTTTTCATAATTTTACTTATAATTGGAGGAGATGGTAAAATTGCTTAGGGAACAAATAATGCGAGGTTCAAAGGTTTTTAGTAGCTTTGCTTTTTTCGAAACTAACCAACTGTATATTTGAGGTATTTTAGCAACATAAAGTTGATTTTACTACGCGTTTTTTTGGTTTTTGGGGTATTTGTGTACCTTTTATTTCCATTACGGGTGTATATTTTTAATTTTATGCACGCAATTTCGCATACTATCGAATCGGGGAGTTATAAACCGCATTCGCATCGGTTTTCATTTCATACGCATCAATCGCATTCACATTCACACTCGCATGATGATTCAACTATTTCAAATCATCAGCATGGATATTTAACTGCATTTACTTCCTTTTTTCAGCAAGAACAAGAAAAGGAAAATCAAAAGCATTTATCAATTTATAAAACTTTAGACGAACATATTCCGTCAGTAATTTATCAGTCAAAACCAATTGTTTTTTCTGAAATATTACAGTGTGAATGGTTGTTAACTACTACTTTTTATAGGGTTGATATTGGTGTGGTTACACCTCCTCCACAAATACATCTTTTCACATAAATAGAAAAGAAGATTTTTCTTCAATTTAAAAAACATTAAAATGCACGTGTTTTGAAATTTTAATGCGTGGTTTTTATGGTCATTACTAAATAATCAAACAAATGAAAAATATATTAACAGCATTGTTGATGCTTGTTATCAGTGTGTCGTATGCTCAAGTTTTGGAGGGCAAAGTAACCGACGAAAATAATAAGGCGCTTGCCGATGTAGGAATCTTTAATAAAACAACTGGAGCCCATTCACATACCGACGACGGTGGGTTTTATCAGTTAAGAAATACAAAAGTTAACGACTCGATTTACTTTTCTAGATTGGGATATCAAACTGTATTAGTAGTTGTTTCTGAAGCTTCGCTAGCCGAGAAAACCAATGTAGTTTTAAAAGAAACAGCAATCTCTTTAAATCAAGTTGTATTGGTTTCTGAAGTGAATGCGCTAAGCAAATTTGTAGATGTCGATATTCAAACCAACCCTGTAAAATCGTCTCAAGAAATTCTGCGTAAAGTTCCAGGATTAATCATTGGGCAACATGCCGGAGGAGGAAAAGCAGAACAGATTTTTCTGAGAGGTTTTGATATAGACCACGGTACCGATGTTGCTATTAGTGTAGACGGGATGCCTGTGAATATGGTGTCGCATGCACACGGACAAGGGTATTCAGACTTGCACTTTGTAATTCCAGAAACTATCGATGGAATTAATTTTGGTAAGGGTCCGTACGATGTTGCTCATGGAGATTTTACCACAGCAGGATTTGTCGATTTACAATTGCGTAAAACATTGTCTAAAAATGTTGTTTCGGTAGAAGTTGGACAGTTTAATACAAGTCGCTTTATGGGGATGTTCAATGTATTAAAAACCGATAAAAGTAGTGCGTATGTTGCTTCGGAATTGTACTTAACCGACGGACCTTTCGACAGTCCGCAGAATTTTAATAGAATTAATGTGATGGCGCGTTACAATTATAAACTTGCCGACGATGAAGATTTAACCGTAACAGCATCGCATTTTCAAAGTAAATGGGATGCTTCTGGGCAAATTCCACAACGTGCCGTAGACGAAGGACTTATTGGTCGATTTGGAGCTATAGATGATACCGAAGGTGGAGAAACGAGCCGTACCAATTTTTCGGTTAATCATTTAAAAATTTTAGACGAAAATAGTTCGGTAAAAACCAAAGCCTATGTTTCTAAATACGATTTTAACCTCTTCTCTAACTTTACATTTTATTTAGACGATCCTGTAAATGGTGATCAAATAGAGCAAGAAGAAAGCAGAATTATAGTAGGGGCAGAAACCATGCTCGACAAACACAATTTTTTAATTGGCGACAATGTGAATTTTGAATACCAAACAGGAGTTGGTTTTAGATATGATAATGTAGATGATGTACAACTTTCACATACATTAAACCGACAAGAAATTTTGGAGCGATACGCCTATGGAGATGTCGATGAGGTAAATACTTACGGATTTATAAATACAGCTTTTAAAATAGGAAAATGGAGTATAAATCCTGCTGTACGATTAGACTATTTTAAGTTTGATTACTACAACAAACTTACCGATACCTATGACAATAAAAGCGAGAGCAAGGTGGCAGTGAGTCCTAAGTTAAACACTTTTTATACCGTAAACGAAAATTGGCAAGTGTTTCTTAAAACAGGTTTAGGTTTTCACTCCAATGATGCACGTGTTGTGGTTGCCAACAATGGCGAAGATATTTTGCCAACTGCATATGGAGCCGATTTGGGTACCATTTACAAACCCTTTAGTAAGCTTGCTATCAACGCGTCGCTTTGGTGGTTGTATTTAGACCAAGAGTTTGTATATGTTGGAGATGCTGCAATTGTAGAGCCAAGTGGAGAAACACGCCGAATGGGAATCGATTTTGGAGCGCGTTACCAAGCTTTACCATGGCTTTATTTGTATGCCGATGCTAACTATGCGCATGGTAGAAGTGTAAACGATCCAGATGGAGAAAATTATATTCCGTTAGCGCCAGATATTACGTCTGCTGGAGGAATTTTGGTTGAAAATTTAGGAAACTTTTCTGGAGCATTAACCTATCGTTATATCGACGATCGACCTGCAAACGAAGATAATTCAATTGTTGCTGAAGGTTATTTTGTAACCGATTTTAACATTAGTTATAATTGGAAGAATTGGACTTATGGCATAATTATTGAAAACCTATTCGATACAGAATGGAATGAAACACAATTTGCAACAGAAAGCCGTTTGTTTGACGAGCCTGAGCCAGTTGAAGAAATACACTTTACACCTGGGACTCCTTTTTATATAAGAGGAAAAGTTACAGTTTCGTTTTAAAATGAATTACAGCAAACTTCTGTGAAATACGACCAGAAGTTTGCTTTAGTTGTACGTTTGTTTCCACCCTTTCTGATAAGTTTTAACTCTTTAATATAAATAAGAATTGCTAAAATTAATTACTTTGGTACCCGTGTTGAAAATGAGATTTCTCAAACGGAAGTTTTAGCAAACATGAATTATTAACTTAAAAAATAGGGATGGACTTTTCTTTAAATACTGAAGTGAGTTTCATCAAATTATTAAAAACACACACATGAAAAAATTAATTTTACTAGCATGTTTTTTTGTAGGAGTATCAGCAAGTGCACAAATTTATGATCCAGTTAGCTGGGAAACTTCCGTAGAAAAAGTAAGCGATAACGAATATGTATTAGTCGCTACAGCAACTATCGAAGAAGGTTGGCATTTGTACTCGCAAAATGTGCCAGAAGGTGGACCGATTGCTACAACATTTGGTTTCGAAGAAATTTACGGAATGGAAATGGAAGGAGAAACCGCCGAGGGAGAAGGGCACCAAGTGTACGATAAAGTTTTTGAAATGGATATTAAGTATTTTGAAGACAAAGCAACTTTTAAGCAAAAAATTAAACTTACAAAAGCACATGGTAGCGTTGTAAACGGTACCGTTGAATTTATGGTTTGTAACGATGCAAATTGTTTACCACCAAAAGAAGAAGCTTTAGTTTTTAAACTGAAAAAATAACAACCGATTTTAATATAAAAAAGCGGAGTAGTTAGGTTAACTACTCCGCTTTCATTTTTGCTAAATTCAATTTATTTAAGAACCTTTATTTTCTTCAATTATATTTTTTAAAGCAATTACAGGGACAGTGTTTTTAATCACCATTTGTAAGTTTGCTTGATGCGATTGGTCTGCGTACATCGAGTAGGTGTTAGAAACCGTCCCGATGGCATTTCCGTAGGAATCAATAACAGGGCCACCGCTAGAACCTTTTGCGTAATCGGCAGTAATAGCCATAGAGTAAATGGTACCTTCTTCGTCTTCCGACTCCATTTTGCTATTTCTAGCTACCATTCCTTGAGAGAAGTAATAAAATAACTTTTTAGGATTGCTCAGTACATAGGTTTTTGTCCCTGGTGCCGCAGGTTTTCCAAGTGGCATAGGAGTTAATTTGTCCCCCAATGTTTCGAGTTGTAAAATCGCCAAATCGTTTAATTTGTCTTTGGCGAGTACTTTTTTAACTTGATATATTTTTCCGTCGTAAGTACGAGCGGTAAGTACTTTTTTGTCAAAAGGCGCTTCGATAAAAGAGTTAATTACATGATAATTGGTTACAAACGCACCGTCTTCAGAAATAATATATCCAGAAGCTGTTCCTGCATGAGTTTTATCGCAAGTATTGCAAAGCCAACCTGTTCCTATAATTAAAGTTGACTTTTTTGCTTGTTTAAAAATTTCTTCAGCCGAAAGTTCTTTAGTGTTAGGCTGTGGTAAATTTAGTTCGGTTGTGTTGCTTTTATAAAGTTGTGCTCCTGCATTTAGAGAATTCAGAAGAATATTTTCGTTATCTAAAAAATTTCTCGACGCAACTTTAATTTCCGACATAATTGCTCCTTCATCTTGATATGTTACTTCATTTTGAGCTGTAGATATAAAATAAGAAAGTAACAGTAAATTGCAAACAATAGTCTTTGCAGAGAGTAAAAGTTTAGTTTTCATTTGTTAGGTTTTAGCGTTGTTATTTACAACATACGAGTATGAAAACTCCTTTTTGGGTGGTTAATGATGTGTTAAAATTTCACATCTAGAAGTTTGCAAATTTTTAAAAATCAATTCAGATGTAGTTTTGTTTCATTTTTATCAAATATTTTAATTTGAATTCCATTTTTAATAGAAACAGCAGTTTGTCGTTGTATAATAAATTTATTGCATAGCTATGTAAAGTTTTGTTTAAAAAATTATATTTACAATTATTCGATTTAAAAAGTGTAATAAAGTATTAAGGTAGTAGATTTTAATAGCGTCAATTCAGAAGAAACTTTTAATAAGTATTTTAACGAACTATACGATCGTCTTTTTGGCTATTGCTATAAGTTGGTCGGTGATCAATTTGTTGCTGAAGAGATTGTTGAAGATGCTATGTTGTTTTTGTGGGAAAAAAAAGAAGATTTAGCGCATATAAACAGTGTGAAATCATATTTGTATGCAATGGTTAGAAACGCTTCGTTAAAGTACCTAAAGAAAAAGGATAAAACAGCCATGTTAGAAGAAGTTTCAGATATTCCAAGTGTGGATGCAGATGCGTCTATTATCGAAGCCGAAGTACATGATGTTCTAATAAAAGCTTTAAATACACTCCCTAAAAAATGTAAATTAATCTTTGAGTTGTCTTGTTTAGAAGGATTGCAGTATAAGCATATTGCTGAGGATCTAAACATTTCGGTTAATACGGTAAAATCTCAACGCGCTAGAGCCATCGAATTATTAAAGGACAAACTAAAAGACCATCCGCTCGTTTTATTTTTGTTAATGGATTTAATAAAATAAATTTTCTTAACAATAGTATATTCTCTAAAAACTCCTTCTTATTTTTCTATAAATAGGCTATTCGTCTATTTATTTTCAGCATAAATGTTAAAATATTGAATTTTTTTATTTTTTTTCCACCCATTTGAAAAAAGTAGGACTCATGGATATATAACAAAAGATTAAGAGTTTAATAACACATTGTTATTATTTCCATATATGAAAGAAATAAATAATACATTCCAAATATCCGATATTATATACAAATCTGCTATTGAAAGTCTTTCTTCGGAAGAAGAAAAAATATTAAAAAATTGGCTCCAGAGCGGAGATAATTTGGCGCTGTATCGTAAAATTTTAAATCGTGAAAGTGTTCAGAATACAGAAAGTATTTACAAATTGAGCTCTAAGGAAGAAGCCTTGAAAAAACTTCAAAAGCGTATTCAGCAAAACGAAATTCAGAAGCAACAAAAACCAGTAAATCAGTTTAAATTTTTATATAAATACGCCGCAATATTAATAGGGTGTTTATTAATAGGTTCTGCTGCGTATTTTATTTCAACCTCTTCAATGAGTACTACTCACGAAGTGGTAAAAACTATAGCTCCAGGTTTTGAGAAAGCTACGCTGGTATTAGCAAACGGAACCAAAGTAAACTTAGAAAAAGGCTTGGATAGTGTTATTCAAACTTCTGGAGTTGTGGCAATTGAAAACAAGGATAATGTTTTAAAGTATCGTGCGGTAAATAGCGCTGTTTTGCCTACAGTTTCCTATAATACACTCTATGTTCCTGTTGGGGGAATCTATGAAATAGAACTTCCAGATGGGACAAAAGCTTGGGTAAACTCGGCATCTTCTTTAAAGTTTCCAGAAACTTTTAGCGGGTCGCTTAGGGAAGTAATTCTTGAAGGAGAAGCTTATTTTGAGGTTGCTAAAAACGAGAAAATGCCATTTGTTGTTAAAAATAACACTGCAGATATTACAGTATTAGGAACATCTTTTAATGTGAGTTCCTATACAAATGACGATTTTTTTTCAACCACATTGGTTGAAGGAAAAATTAAACTTACAAATACCGATGATAAAAGTATTGTTGTAAAACCAGGGCAACGAGCTGTTGTGTTAAAAGATCAAAAAGAAAAAGTAATCTTAAAAGAAGTAGATACGCGCATTTACACCACATGGAAAGATGGGAAGTTCTATTTTGAAAAAGAACGTTTAGAGGATTTGTTTGTAAAGGTTGGACGTTGGTACAATTTTGAGCCAATGTTTAGCTCGAATGAATTAAAAGAGCAACTTTTTACGGGAACTGTTTCAAAAGAAAACGATTTGGAACTTCTTTTAAAAATGATAAGTAAATCATCCAAAATTAAATATGAAATCAGAAAAAGTAAAACAGATGAAAAATACCTCGTAGAAATATCTAAAAAATAGAAAACCGGGAAATGCGGCAACATAACCCGGCAGTTTCTAATTGTCGAAAATTGAGTCTAAACAATTAACAACCAAAATGTAAAAATATGAAAAAAAATGATTCTGCGTTGGCAGATGGTTTCCCCGTGCAGGAATACAAAAGCATACTAATTTGGATTATGAAACGAACTTTATTTGTGTTTTTTGTTTTCTTTTTATCTACTGCTTCTTTTGCTTTTTCTCAGCGTGTTTCACTTCGTGTAGACGAGGTAACGCTTGGAGAGGCATTTAAGCAAATAAGTAAAGAAACAAATGTTGATTTCTTTTACAGTGATAACGAATTAAATGTCGATAAAATTGTAAGCGGTTCCTTTGAAGATGTTGAACTTACAACAATTGTAAAGACACTTGTTGGGAGAGATTTTGAGGTGCAAAAAGAAACTGAAAATATTATTTTAATTGTACCAGCCGAAAAGAAAAACCAACAACAAACAATTGTAACTGGTAAAATTATAGACGATCAAGGTGTGCCGTTGTTTGGTGTAACAGTAGTGGTAAAGGGAACCCGCCAAGGAGGCGTTTCTGATGATGAAGGTAATTATAGAATCTTGGCAAATCAAGGAGATACGTTGGTGTTTACTTATATTGGTTTTAACACTAAGGAAGTTGAGATTATAGATGAAACTACCATAAATGTAATTTTAAGTCCAGATGTATCTGAACTTGATGAAGTTGTTGTAACAGGTATCGTTGAAAGAAAGAAAGAAAGTTATACTGGTGCGGTGAATACTATTTCTGGTGAAGAATTAAAAGACATCGGGAATCAAAACGTAATTCAAAGTATTAAAACTTTAGATCCGTCTTTTATCGTTTTGGATAATAACGAACTTGGTTCTAATCCAAATGTACTTCCAAATATTGAAATTCGAGGAAAAACTAGTGTGTCTACAACGGGCGTAAGAGATGAGTTTGACGGAGATCCAAATCAGCCATTATTTATTTTAGATGGTTTTGAAACCGACTTAAGAACTATTGTCGATTTAGACATGAATCGAGTTAAAAGTATCACGATTTTAAAAGATGCAACTTCAACAGCACTTTATGGAGCAAAGGCAGCAAATGGAGTAGTGGTTGTAGAAACTGTACGTCCAAAAGTAGGGGAGTTGCGAGTTTCGTATACCGGAGATTTTAGAGTTGAAATTCCAGATCTTACAGATTATAATTTAATGAATGCTGAAGAAAAATTAATCTTCGAAAAGCTTTCTGGAAGATGGGATATAAGTGGGAATAACCCTTCTGGTCAAGTTCAATTAGACAGTGTTTACAATGCAAAATTAGCAGATGTTAGAAGAGGTGTAGATACGTATTGGTTAGAAAAGCCATTACAAACTGGTTTCTCTCAAAAGCATGCTGTGTACTTAAGTGGAGGAAGTGAAAATTTATACTTCGGTGCAGGGGTTAATTACAACAACATTAAAGGAGTTATGATTGGTTCTGGACGTCAAACTTGGGGTGGAAACCTTGATGTTACGTACCGAAAAGGAAAACTTAATATCACGAATAGACTTTACGTAAACGGATATGATGCAGACGAGTCTAATTACGGTGATTTTAGTGAGTATGCTAGAGCAAATCCATATTACAGACCTTATGATGAAGACGGAAGAATAACAAAATATTTAGATGAGGTAAATATTTCTGGGGTAACATCGTATAACATTGCAAATCCGCTATACAATTCTACATTAAACAGTAGTGATAACACAGTTGGTTTTGATATCAGAAACAGTTTGCAAGCAATTTATCGCTTTGACAATTCATTTAGAATTACAGCGGGATTACAGTTGAAAAAAGGTTCTGTAAACAATGAGATTTTTGAGTCGCCTCAAGAAACTCAATTTGACGATGTTGATATTTTTGAACGCGGAAGATATACAAACTCTCAATCGGAAACATTTAGTTATTTCGGAAACATCATGTTGGTGTATTCAAAATTATTAAACGAAAAACACTCTATCAATGCCAATGTTAGAGCCGATATTGAAGAGTCTAGAAGAGATCGATACAATACAGTTGCTGTTGGTTTTCCGGCAGGAACAAACGGAAATCCAAGCTTTGCCTTTGGATACGAGCCTAATGCTAAACCTGGATATAGAACAAATATCTATAGAAGAAATAACATTTTAGGATCGGTAAACTATACGTACGACAAAAAGTATTTAGTAGATGCCACCTATCGTATGGATGGTTCTACAGCTTTTGGTTCGAACAAAAAGTACTCTCCATTCTGGTCTTTTGGTTTAGGATGGAATCTTCACGAGGAGTTTAATTTCGATCCAAAAATTATTAGTCTTTTAAAAATAAGAGGAAATATTGGTCTTACAGGAAATCAAAACTTCGGAAGTGTTGCGACAACTTCAATTTATCAATACAACAATGCGGTAAATGTATTTGGGCCAGGAGTAGACTTAATACAACTTGCTAACGAAGATTTAGAGTGGCAAAACACATTACAATCTAACCTCGGGGTAGACTTTAAAATATTTGACAGATTTAGCGGTTCGTTAGAATTTTATAAGAAAACAACCGATCCATTAGTGGTAAGTATCGATTTGCCATCTTCAACTGGAGTTGCTAGTTATCCTCTTAATGCGGGGCAACTCGACGTAAAAGGTTTTGAAACCATTTTAAAGTATGCTCCAATTTATAAAGTCAAAGAGCAAATAGTGTGGACTATAGGAGCTACAGCAACATCGTACACTAGTGAGTATAGTGGCTTTAATAATAAACTTGAAAGTTTAAATGATGGAGCTCAAGAGAGTAATTCTTTAATTCGATACAAAGACGGTTATAGTCCAGATGATATTTGGGCAGTACCATCTTTAGGCATTGACCCAGCAACAGGGAAAGAAGTATTCCTTAAGAAAAACGGACAAACATCTTTTGAATACGATGCCGATGATGTGGTTGCAGTAGGGAATTTAAGACCTAAACTTCAAGGGGTTTTAAGTAGTAACTTAAACTATAAAGGCTTTTTAGTTGGGGTGAATATTAGATACCGTTTAGGAGGCGATACATTTAATAGAGCGCTTTACGAAAAAGTAGAAAATATTAGTAGAACCGAAGTTGCTTACAACCAAGATGCGAGAGCTCTATACGACCGTTGGCAAGAGCCAGGTGATATAGCAAAGTATAAAGGGATTTCTTTAACTGAGTATACGCCTATTTCTTCTCGATTTGTACAAGAAGTTAATGAACTTATTGGAGAGTCCATAAACCTTGGATATAGAGCATCCGACAAGCAATGGGTTAAAAAGTTAGGACTGCAAAGTGTACGCTTTAACTTATACATGAATGATATTTTTAGATGGTCTTCAATTGAAGTAGAAAGAGGAATTACATATCCTTTTGCACGATCAGTTTCATTTAGTATCAACGCATCATTTTAAGCAGAAGAATTTCTAAGTCAGAAATAAAAAAACAAACATATGAAAACATATTTAAAACTATCAATAGTTTTTCTTTTTGGTTTACTGATGGGTTCTTGTAATGAGTATCTCGATGTAAAACCAGAAGATAAATACCTTGAAGAGCAGGTGTACAGTTCAGAAGAAGGAATTAATAATTTACTGAATGGAGTGTACATTAATTTAGCCGAGAATAATTTATACGGTGGGCAATTAACCATGAGTACTGTTGAATTATTGGCGCAACGATATAATGTTTCAAACGCTAACCACGACTGGTACGATCACGGTCATTATTTGTATGACGAAACAAGTGTTAGAGCTAGTTTTGAAGGAATTTGGACAAGTGCTTATGAGGTTGTTATAAACCTGAATTCTTTACTTGAAGGAATTGAAAAATACAGTACGCTACCAGAGTGGAAAAAGAATATTATTAAAGGAGAAGCTTTAGGTTTGAGAGCGATGATTCAGTTTGACTTATTGCGTTTATTTGGACCAGTTTATCTTACAAATGCATCAGACTTAAGTATTCCTTATTACACTGAAGCAAAAGCAGAAGCTAATAGTTTTTTACCTGCTACAGATGTTGTTAATATGGTGCTTTCAGATTTAAATGAAGCTGAAACATTATTAGAAAACGATCCGATAATTACAAATGGTATTGTAGAAGATCCTGAGCAACCGTTTTATTCTTTCAGAAATTTACGTTTAAATTACTACGGAATTAAAGCACTACAGGCCCGTGTACATTTGTATGCAGGAAACACGCAAGAGGCATTAACTACAGCGCAATTTGTAATTGATGAAACTTCTGGTTTGTTACCATGGACAGAACCGTCGGCAGTTATTTCTAGCGATAACAGAGATCGTGTTTTTTCTTCAGAAATAATTTTTGCGGTTCAGAACCTGTCTTTATACACGCGTCACAATAATTTGTTTTCGAATAACTTAACAGATGCTAAAATTTTAGCGCCAAATACCACTCGAATTGAGCAAGTGTTTGAGTCTAATGAAAGCGATTATCGTTTCAATTCTAGTTGGGTTGTTCCTTCGGATGGTGTGAGAAGTTACAGAACTTTTACAAAATATGCAGATGTAACAGATAAAGACTTGTCGTTTAGATTTATGCAACCAATTGTTAGAAAAACAGAGATGTATTATATCGTGGCAGAAACTACTCCAGATGTAGCATTGGCAAAACAATACCTTGATGAGGTAAGATACAATAGAGGTTTGGTAGCATTAGATGAGGATGTGGATATTTCAGAAGAAATAAGAAAAGAATACATGAAAGAATTTTATGGCGAAGGGCAGTTGTTCTTTTATTACAAAAGAAACAATATAGAGGCTATTCCAGACGGAAATTCTACTTCATCATCTAGAACAGTATCAATGGGAGTTGAAAACTATGTGGTGCCAATTCCAGAGTCAGAAACAAAATTTCAGTAAAAAACTCAGAACATGAAAACATATTTCTATTATATATTATTTGCAATTACCGTATGTGTTGCATCTTGCGATAAAGACGAAATAGATACTTACAAAGGTCAAAACAGCGTCTATTTTACATGGCCTGTTGAAGGAACTTACGTAAATCGATTGCTAGCGTATCCAGACAGTATTGGAGTTTCTTTTGCGTTTATTCCGCCAACTATTAATGATACTATTTTAATGTTGCCTATTTCGGTTCAAGGAAAATTGGCCGATGTGGACAGAACTGTAAGTGTAGCTGTAACCGATTCGAGTACTGCTGTTCAAGGAGAACATTTTGATTTGCCAGAAACTATTGTTTTTAGAGCCAATCAACCAACCGATTCTATTCCTATTACATTCCATAGAACGCCAGACATGAAAGAGAATAGATTTAGACTGCAATTACAACTGCAAGCTAATGATGATTTTTCAACAGAAATGAACAGTAAAGAAAACGACTTTACAGGCGAAGTTTTAAACTATACAAAGTTTGATATTACTATTAGTGATATTCTAGAAACTCCTCCGTATTGGGTGGATTATTACTTCGGAACATTTACAGCAAAGAAACTTTTCTTGATGAGTGACTTACTTGGAATTTCTACGGAAACTTTCAATCAAGTTGTAAGTGTAGGAGATGTAAGGTTTTATGCAAGTTTTATGAAGCGATATTTAGCAGAACAAAAATTAAACGGGGAAACTGTTTATGAAGATGATGGTTCTGAAATGGAAATGGGTCCAAATGCCTAAAAATTAATCAACCTAAAAAAATTAAAAATGTATAAATATTATAAATACAGTATTTTATTTGTGTTAATTTCTGTTTTAGTATTTGTGAGTTCGTGTACTAAAGACCTAGGAAATTACGATTATAAAGAAATAAATGAAGTGCAAATAAGTGGTATTGATACTACCTATACTGCACTTTTGGGAGAACCATTTGCAATTACTCCAGAACTTAATTTCACAAAAAGCACAAACGGAGACGATAGTCAATATACTTACGAGTGGATAGCTTTTAATACAGATTTAGGTTTGCTGTCAGACGATATAAAGAAAGACTTGGCAATTACTAAAAATTTAGACCTTGAATCTTTAACCATTCCACCTGGAACCTATAAAGTTTATTACAGAGTAACCGATACACAAACTGAGGTACAATGGTCTAAGTCGTTTATGCTTGTAGTTTCGAGCAGTATTCAAAGAGGTTGGATTGTTTTAAACGACGACCAAGGAAAAGCGAGGTTAGATATGGTATCTATTATTGATACGGTTTATCAACCTATTCACGATGTGTTAGATTATACGGGTTCTGCACTTAAATTGGAAGGAGAACCACTTAACGTAGCTTGTTATTCTTACGATCCTCAATTTTATGGCGTGTATGTTAATACTACCGGAAACGGAACTACTAAAATAGATCCTCTAACGTTCGATTGGGAAGATACCTACCGTTTATCTTATGAAATGCTAACAAATGTACCTACCGACTTTGGTGCCGATTTTGTACAACCAATTCGAGGAGGAGAATCTTTTGTGTATAAAGATGGAGATGTATACTACTATTACAGACCATTCTCAATTCGATATGGAGTTCCAATTAATTACATTGAGGGTGAAGAAAAACCTTTTAAAGCGTCTCCATTTATAGGAACAGGATACATCAATATTTTATATGATGTAGATAATCAAAGATTTGTGCGATTCCTACAAAGAGGTTCTTCTTCTTTAGAGATGCCAAATCATAATAGGTTTGATTACAACACAGGAAAAGATTTAGTGTTCATGACACAAACACCTTACAATAGAGGTGAGGTTTTTGCAATTTTAAAAGATCCTGCCGATGCTAAACTTTATTTGGCTAGAATTAGATCTGATAGAGCTATCGGGCAACGTTATTATGATGAAATTCCAGAAGAGTCGGCTCAGTTGATGAGCCAAGCTACTCAGTTTGCAATAAGTCCAGATTATGGATACATTTTTTATAACGTGGGCGGAAAAATTTATGAATATGACTTCAACTTGAAAACAAGTAAGTTAATGATCGATAAAGGAAGCGATCAAATTACAGTTTTACAATTTGAGCAATATTCACCTTTCTCTAAAGATCTAATTGTTGCAAGTTGCGATGCAAACGGAGCAAATGGTAAAATGGAGTTGTACACAGTACCACCTGTAAATGGAGATTTAGAATTAAACCTTTCGTTTGATGGGTTTGCAAAAATTGTAAGTATTGCATTTAAAATTTAATAATGTTTGATGTTGTATTTTGATTGATTAGCTATAAGTAACCTTCAAGTATTTTGATAAATATATTGGAGGTTACTTTAATTTTTTCAAATACACTGAAGCGTTAAAATGATTTTTTAATATATGAAGAGAATAACGTTTTTTGGTTTGTTGTTTTTTGCGTTTGCTGTACATGCACAAAAAATAGAGCAACAAACCGTATCAACCTACGAAAAAGCTTTTAAAAACAGAAGCTTTGAAGCGATGGAGGCTATATTGGCTCAAAATTTTACAATTGGAGTTTACCAACGCCCTTCAACAGATATAATGCTGAAAAGTATTCTTTCAAAATATTTTCAGTTAGATTCTATTCAGCTAAAAGAAGTAAATGCTGTAGCGAGTGGAAAAGAGATAAAGCTGAAGTATTTTTTTAAAGATCGAAAACCATTTGTGTCAAATTTAAAACTCAACGGTAATAACCAAATTCAATATGTAGATTTATTTGATAAGTTATACAAAATAGACAGATATCAAAATAGCGAAATTGTAGCGAGTTTTCCTTTTGAAATGGAAAATGGCTCGATTGTAGTAAAAGTAAAATTAAACGACTCTCCGGAAGAATTTAAAATGCTTTTTGATACGGGTGCTGATGGTATGGCGATTAGCGAAGTCACAGCAAAAAAAGCTCAGGTTAAAAACTTAAGAGATAGAAAAACGGATGTAGTAGGAGGAACGATGAATGTAAAATTCTCTTCAGGAAATACAATTCACGTCGGCGGAATTTCAATCCCAAACCAAAATACGGTTGTGTTCGGTACAGTTAGAAATGGCTATGACGGACTTTTTGGGAAAAACTTCTTGGCAAAATACATTACAAGAATAAATTTTGACACAAAAACAATTACGCTGTATTCTTTCGGAAAATTCGAATATCCTAAAGAAGGATGTAAACTCCCATTTGAATATGCTACACAACTTCCAATTGTTAATCTAGAACTTGAATTAAATTCTGGGAAACAGGTGAGTGGTGATTTTGTTTTTGATACTGGAGCCGATTATAATATAATAGCTTTTGGACCTTTTGTTGAAGCAAATCAACTAGAAGAAGGGTTTAAAGTTGACTTTATGTCTACAAACTATAGTTTCGGACAACAAACCGCAATTAAAATGGGAAGCGCCAACAAGCTCTCTATAGGAACTTTTGACTTTAAAGCAGTTCCAACCGCCTTACAAGAGTTTGATGCCGATAATCAGCAGTGGTCTTCACATGATGGATCTTTAGGGATTTCGATAATAAATCGCTTTAACATCATTGTAAACGCTTTAGATAAAGTAATTTACCTGGAGCCAAATAATAATTTTAATACTTCTTTTAAGAAATAAAAACGATAAAACTAACAGATGAAAAACCCAAAGATTTATTTTTTAGTTTGTAGTTTAATGATGGCTTACATCTCATTTGCTACAAAAAAAGACAATTTCACTACCATACGTGGACATTTTGATTATGCTGAAAAAGCAACTGAAATTACACTTCATCATGTAAAAGATGGAACTTTAGAACCTTATGCTTCTTCCAAAATTAATACTGAAGGAGATTTTGGTTTCTCAGTGCCAATAGTAGAACCTGGATTTTACTATTTAGATTACGGGCAAATGGCTCCAAAGCGTATGTATCAACTTATTCGTCTCTATTTAGAGCCTGGCTTGGATATAGCGTTAGAAATAAATAAAAGAAGCTATGAGCTTAATGGGAAAAAAGTCGGACATAACAAATTAGTGCATCAAGCAAACGAAATTTATAACAAGCTTGCTGTGTTTATTGCATTCAACCCTAGAGTTTCATACGAGCAGTTTTACCCATTTTTAGCTTCAGAAGAAATGAGCGAAATAACAAAGTTTTCAAATTCTATTAATACAAAAGATGAAGAATTTAATAAGCTTTTAAAGTTGGCTGTTCAAGCAGATGTAGAAAACACATTGTTTTTATTTAACAGATTACCACGTACTACACATCCAGACCCATCGGATGTGCCGAGTATTTATGAAGAGTTGTTTACAGATGGAATTAAATTTTCAGATCCAAATATATTACGTTTAGAAAATGGAGTTTCATGGATGGAAAATTACTTTTTCTATTATTCATTTCATGGAAAATATAGTCGTTCAAATGTTCAAGGTTTAAAAGATTATTTGTCACATATTTCTGATGATAGAGTAAAAGAAGTACTCGTTCGAGAAACAGTTAAGAGAGGTAAACTGAAACCGTTTGAGTATGATAAAATCATGGAATTTTCACGTGAATATATGGTTTCAGAAACAAGTAAGAATTTTTTATTAGAATATGAAAAAGACTTACATTCTGAGGCAGGACAAAGTGGATTCAACTTTTCCTATGAAGATATTGATGGTAAGATGGTTTCTTTTTCAGATTTTAGAGGGAAGTATGTCTATATCGATTTGTGGGCAACTTGGTGTGGGCCGTGTAAAAAACAAATTCCGTATTTAAAAGAGTTAGAAGAAGAGTATGCAGACGATAATATTGAGTTTTTGAGTATTTCTTTAGACAAACCAGCCGATAAGGAAAAATGGAAAAAGTTTGTAAAAGACAACAATCTAACAGGCGTACAATTGGTTGCCGATAAAGCTTTTGAGTCTGCCGTAGCAATAAATTACAGTATCAATGCGATTCCTCGTTTTTTACTTTTTGATACCGAAGGTAAGATTATTTCTAGCGATGCAATACGACCATCAAATCCAGAGTTGAAATCGCAATTAGATTCAATCTTAAAAAAGTAATTTAATCTGTCTAAAAAAGTTACTTTTGTCAAAATCCCCTAACAAAGCATACAATATAATGAAGCATTTTTTTTTAATTTTAGTTTTTATCGGATTTCAATTCGGGTGGGCTCAAAGCGCCAATCCAGTGAGTTGGAATACAGAAGTAAATAAAGTTTCGGATACGGAAATTGAATTAATTACCACAGCTACCATTGAAGAAGGGTGGCATATGTATTCACAGCTCATTGGAGACGAAGGGCCAGAAGCTACGCAGTTTACTTATGAAACTGTTGAAAGTTTCCAATTAAACGGAACAACCAAAGAAGACAAGGGTATGATGGTGCACGATTCTATTTTTGAAGCAAAAATTAGAGCTTTTAAAAATACAGCAACCTTTGTGCAACACATTTCGTTAAAAGATAAAAACTTAAAAGAAGTTGTTGGGGAGGTTGTATTTATGGTGTGTAACAACAAACGTTGTTTGCCTCCAAAAAAGGAAACTTTAAAGTTTACTTTAACAGAAAAGAGTCAAGCGGCTGCAGCAACTACAGCTCAAGATTCAACTAAAGAACAAGAGCAAAAAGGCTTATTTACTATTTTCATTATCGCATTTTTATCGGGGTTTGCAGCGTTACTTACGCCATGTGTTTTCCCGATGATTCCAATGACGGTAAGTTTCTTTACCAAACAAAGTAAAACTCGTGCAAAAGGAATTCGAAATGCTGTTTTGTATGGCTTTTTTATCGTTGTTATTTACGTGTTTTTAGGAGCAGTTGTTACGTGGCTTTTCGGCGCTAGTGCTTTAAATGCGCTTTCAACAAATGTTTGGTTCAACCTAATTTTCTTTATCATTCTTGTTGTTTTCGCCGTTTCATTTTTAGGTGCTTTTGAAATTGTTTTACCATATTCTTGGGCAAATAAAGTGGACAGGCAAGCCGATAGAGGAGGTATTATAGGAATCTTTTTTATGGCATTGGCACTTGCAATTGTTTCATTCTCATGCACAGGGCCTATTGTTGGAACCTTGCTAGTAGAAGCAGCGAGTAAGGGCGGAATTGCACCTTTTGTTGGGATGCTTGGTTTTTCACTAGCCTTAGCTTTACCTTTTGCATTATTTGCAGCATTTCCTGGATGGTTAAATTCTATGCCAAAGTCTGGAGGATGGCTCAATACCGTAAAAGTGTTTTTAGGGTTTTTAGAATTGGCATTGGCGTTTAAATTTTTATCGAATGCCGATTTGGTATTGCAATTACATATTTTACAACGAGAAGTATTTTTAGCCATTTGGATAGCCATTTTTGGAACACTTGCTTTTTATCTCTTCGGAAAAATTAAACTCCCACACGATTCACCAGAAACACATATTTCTGTAGGAAGATTGAGTATGGGACTTTTAGTTTTGGCATTTACAATTTACCTGATTCCTGGATTATGGGGGGCAAGATTACAGCTTATTAGTGGTTTCCCACCAGCTATGCATTACAGCGAATCGCCTTACGGAGTTGGATACACAAAAACGGGTGGAGGCGAAAGTGTTTCTACTGAAATTCCTGAAGGAGCGCATTTAGGTCCGAACGATATTATTGCTTTTACCGATTATGAAGATGGATTGGCGTATGCTAAAAAAGTGAAAAAGCCCGTTTTAATCGACTTTACAGGGTATGCATGTGTGAATTGTAGAAAAATGGAAGAGCGCGTATGGAGTGACCCAAGTGTACTGAGCGTGTTAAAGAGTGATATTGTATTGATTTCTTTGTATGTAGACGATAAACGTGAATTACCTGAAGGGGAAGAAGTAGTTTCTGAAATTACAGGAAAAAAATTAAAGTATATCGGACAAAAATGGAGCGAGTTTCAAACTCTACGTTACAAAGCCAACGCCCAACCTTTTTATGTGTTAATGGATTTAAATGAGGAGAATCTTAACGCTCCAGTTGGATACACCCCAGATATCGAAGAATATTTGGCATGGTTAAAAGATGGAATTGGAAATTTTAAGAAGTAATTCGATTACATAGATATTGAAAGAGGCTGTTAGTATATAACAGCCTCTTTTATTTTATTTCTTTAATAAAAACACACAATCTTTTTTATCGTAGAATTGATAGCCTTTTGAGTTTGATAGAAGTTTATTGAGAGGCGTGTTGCTTTCCAATTCTATCCAACCAATAGCTTCTTTTTCATTTAAAAATCCTATTAAGATGTATTTATCATGAGATTTTGTAGAGTTAGGTAGTTTGGTGAGGTTATATGTCTTTCCTTCTTTAATTTCAGTAATATCAGTATATGGACCAGCTATAAACATCTCATCCCATTTAATAGATTCTATGGTGTCTAACTTTAAAGTGAATTCTTTTCCAACGGGTTGTTCGTTTAT
Source organism: Joostella sp. CR20 (assembly GCF_038433465.1). Classification (NCBI taxonomy): domain Bacteria; kingdom Pseudomonadati; phylum Bacteroidota; class Flavobacteriia; order Flavobacteriales; family Flavobacteriaceae; genus Joostella; species Joostella sp. CR20. The sequence goes on from NZ_JAESVF010000008.1 coordinate 80,684, forward strand.
AAAGGAGAGGAGTTGTTGTTCAGTTTTAACAAGCTTACGTGTATCATTACAGCTGAAAAAAGCTAACGTCAGTAAAAGAATTATGGATATATTTTTTAGCATAATCGAATTTCAATAACTTAAATTGAATATAACGAAAATATCAACCATAAAAAAACGCGATGCTTAGCACCGCGTTTTTGTTTATTGTATGGAAATGATATTACATCATTCCTGGCATCCCACCGCCCATTGGAGGCATTGCAGGAGCATCTTCTTTAATGTCTGTTAACGAACACTCAGTAGTTAAGATCATCCCTGCAACAGAAGCTGCATTTTCTAAAGCAATTCTAGTTACTTTAGTTGGGTCGATAATACCTGCTTTAAGCATTTGTACGTATTCTCCAGTTTTAGCATTGTAACCAAAGTCGTCTTTTCCTTCGTACACTTTAGCAACAACTACAGATCCTTCGCTACCAGCATTGGCAACAATTGTTCTTAACGGCGCTTCAACGGCACGTGTTACAATTTGGATACCTGTTTCTTCATCATCGTTGTCTGCTTTTAGCTTGCTAAGTACAGCTTTAGCTCTTAGTAAAGCTACACCACCACCAGCAACAATACCTTCTTCTACAGCAGCTCTAGTTGCGTGTAAAGCATCATCTACACGGTCTTTCTTTTCTTTCATTTCAACTTCAGAAGCAGCACCAACATAAAGTACAGCAACACCACCAGCCAATTTAGCTAAACGCTCTTGAAGCTTTTCTTTGTCATAATCAGAAGTGGTAGTTTCGATTTGTGCTTTAATTTGGTTTACTCTTGCTTTGATAGTTTCTGCATCTCCAGCACCGTTAACAACAGTTGTGTTGTCTTTATCGATAGTTACAGTTTCAGCAGAACCAAGCATGTCTAAAGAAGCATTTTCTAGAGAGAATCCTCTTTCTTCAGAAATTACAGTACCACCTGTTAAGATAGCGATATCTTCTAACATTGCTTTACGTCTATCTCCAAATCCTGGAGCTTTAACAGCAGCAATTTTTAAACCACCTCTTAGTTTGTTTACAACTAAAGTAGCCAATGCTTGTCCGTCCACATCTTCAGCAATAATTAAAAGAGGTCTTCCAGATTGCGCAACTGGCTCTAAAATTGGAAGAATTTCTTGAAGATTCGAGATTTTCTTATCGAATAATAAGATGTATGGATTGTCTAAATCGGCAACCATTTTATCGGTGTCAGTAACAAAGTAAGGAGAAAGATATCCTCTGTCGAATTGCATTCCTTCAACAACATCTACGTATGTATCTGTTCCTTTTGCTTCTTCAACAGTAATAACACCTTCTTTTCCTACTTTAGAAAAAGCTTGCGCGATTAAATCTCCGATAGTGTCATCGTTGTTTGCAGAAATAGCAGCAACTTGTTTTATTTTTTCTGAAGAATCTCCAACAGCTTGTGCTTGCTCTTTAAGGTTTGCAACAATAGCTTCTACAGCTTTGTCGATACCTCTTTTAAGATCCATTGGGTTTGCACCAGCAGTTACGTTTTTAAGTCCTTCTTTTACGATAGCTTGTGCAAGTACAGTAGCTGTTGTAGTACCATCTCCTGCAAAATCGTTGGTTTTAGAAGCTACTTCTTTAACCATTTGTGCTCCCATGTTTTCAAGTGCGTCTTCTAGCTCGATTTCTTTTGCTACAGAAACACCATCTTTGGTAACTTGTGGGGCACCAAAAGATTTATTGATAATTACATTACGACCTTTAGGTCCTAAAGTTACTTTTACTGCGTTTGCTAAAGCATCCACACCGCGCTTTAGTCCGTCACGAGCCTGAATGTCAAATTTTATATCTTTTGCCATTTTATTTTTGCTTTTTGCTTGAGGCATTTTGCCTTAAGCTAGTTTAACTTTTTAATTAATTTAAATGTTGTTGTTACTTAAACAATTGCCAGAATATCGCTTTCGCGCATAATAAGGTAATCGTTACCTTCTAACTTTAATTCTGTACCTGCGTATTTGCCGTATAACACAGAATCGCCAACTTTAACAGTTACTTGTTCGTCTTTTGTACCAGGACCAACAGCTACAACAGTTCCTTTTTGAGGTTTTTCTTTTGCGTTGTCTGGAATAATAATTCCTGAAGCTGTTTTAGTTTCGGCAGCTTGTGGTTCAATAAGAACTCTATCAGCAAGCGGTTTAATGTTTAACTTCGACATATTTTTAATATTTGATTAATTAATTTAAAATTTACTTTCTAGCTATAGACAGAAATTGTGCCACGCCCTGTAAACTGACAATTTTACTCATGCGTAGTTGTATTTTGTTTTTCGACTGTCATTTTGATAAAAAAATGAGCGAAAAAATGTCAAAATGAGATGTTCGAAAAAGACGAGTGGGTATAAAACAAAAATGCCAGCTTGTCATCAAGCTGGCATTTTGTAAATATGTATGTGAGTTTTTTATTGCTCGTCTGTACTATCTGTAGTTGTAGCAGGAACTTCAGCAGCAGGAACCGTAGTGCTTGGAGCAGCAGTTTCTACTTCTCTTCCGTCTAATAATTTTGATTCAGATGAATCGCCAGATACTAACGTAATGTTAGAAAGTAAAATTAATACAATTAAAACAGTTGCTAACGTCCAAGTACTTTTATCAAGAAAGTCGCCTGTCTTTTTTACTCCTCCAACAACTTGGCTTCCGCCACCACCAAATGAAGATGATAACCCGCCACCTTTAGGGTTTTGTACCATAATCACTAAAACTAATAAAAAGGCTACTATTATAATTAGTACCAAAAAAATTGAAAACGTACTCATTTCTATATTAATTATTGTCTTTTAATTTCTTAATTGCGTTAATTTGGTCTGCAAAGAAACCACTTTTTTCTGGATATTTCAAACTTAAAATTTTATAAGCTTGAATTGCTTTTTTATATTTCTTTTGCTCTAGGTAAACACGTGCCAAAGTCTCGGTCATTAACTCACTTCGTTCAACATTGTTTTCCTTGGCTAAATTTACTTTATTGGCTACATCGGTTACTGGTGGAATTTTTGGATTGCTCTCTAAAAACTTATCGATAAGCTTTAGTTTTCCTTCAATTCCCGACTTCTTTTCTTTTCTTACTTCGGAAGATTTTTCTGATGTTTCTACCTCACTTTCGTCTCTGTTAATTGGCGTTGCAGTGGTTGAAAGTTGCATCCATTCGGTGAATGAATGTGTTTCAGATTTATTAAATTCTAAAGGTTTTCCGAGTTGTAATTTTTCTGTTTCTTCTGATTTTTCAGCAGGTTTTGTATTTTCTTTTGGCTGAAAAAGATCTGGATCCATCACAGCACCAGCATCTACATCGTTAAAATCGAAAGCTGTTTTGTTGTCTTTTACAATAACTTCTTCAGCAGTAACTTCTATTCCGTGCAATTGCTCGTTGGCAGTTTGTTGCGCTATTTTTTTGGCAACTGCGTGTTGCGTAAAAATATCCGAAGTAATGTATTCAAATAAAATAGAACGATCGGTAGTGTAAGCAGCAGTTTTTTTGAGTTCGCCGTTGTATTTAAAACTTTCTTGCGTTTTAAGCGCTTTTAAATATACCGCTCTTGCCGCTTGAAAATACGGAAACTCATCGAGTATCTTTTTTAAAGAATCGACGTGCTGCTGTGTAATTTGTTCAGGCTTTTGTAATAAATATGAAAAATCTGAAACGTTCATCTACTACCAGTTTGCAAGGGTTTCGTTAAAAATATCTTGTGTAATACGCTCTAAAATTTCGTCGTGGGCAGCTTGTTTTATGGTAACAAGTTGTGTTGCCGCAGGATAGTCGTAGAAGAAAGAAAAGCGTTTTTCGAAATCTTCTTCTGGATTTTTAGTGTCGTAAAAACGTACATTCACTCCAATTGTCAATCGGTTTTGCGCAGCAGTTTGATTGGCAGTAGCCGACATTGGAGAAATGGCGTATTGAACAATTTCTCCTTCGTAAATTAAATCGGCATTTCGGCTTACCAATTGTAAATTGGTTTGGTTTAAAATTAAATCTTGTAAAGCATTTGTAAACTCGTAATCCAAACCAGGCTCAATAATTGGCGCTTCATTTTTAAAGAAGTTTACCTGAAAAGATTCTGCAGTGGTGTTAACTCCAGTAAATGAATAGGGTCCGCAGCCTTGCATGCTAAATACAGCTACAAAAAGTATGATGATTTTTTTCATTTTTAAAATAATGTAAGTTTCAAAAGAACAAAAAATATTACAAATTGTACTGTTTTATTTTTCGGTAAAGTGTTCTTTCGGAAATTCCTAGTTCGCTGGCAGCTGCTTTGCGTTTGCCTTTGTTTCGCTCTAAAGATTTTTTAATCAATTCTAATTCTTTATCCTGAAGTGATAAAGTTTCTTCTTCTTGAATTTCTTCAGCAAAGTGATATTTGTCTTCCACAGCAACTGTTTGCGGAATTTCTTTTTGATGCTCTATCTGAAGAACTTCCATAGCTTCGTCTTCTTCAGCATGTTCAAAATCTATTTCGCTCTCTTCGTCTCCGTAGATTTTATTGATTAAACTTTTATTTTCTTGCTGAACTTTCTCGCCGTTGCTTCCGCCTTTCATCAACTCTAAGGTGAGTTTTTTAAGATCGTTTAAATCACTTTTCATATCAAAAAGTACTTTGTAGAGAATTTCGCGTTCGCTACTAAAGTCGCTTTCCGACTTTTCATTTTTAATAACGGCAGGTAAATTACTACCAGCATCGGGTAGGTAACTCCTTAAAGTGTCGAAAGAAATAATGCGATTTTGCTCTAAAACTGAAATTTGTTCGGCAATATTTCGAAGCTGACGCACATTCCCAGACCAGCGATATTTGTTGAGTAATTGTATGGCGTTATCATCGAGTCTAATGGTAGGTATTTTGTATTTCTGTGCAAAATCGGAAGCAAATTTTCTGAACAACAAATGGATGTCGTCTTTGCGTTCTCGAAGTGGTGGTAAATGTATTTCTACAGTGCTTAAACGATAGTATAAATCTTCACGAAACTTTTCTTTTTCAATTGCTTCAAACATGTTTACGTTGGTAGCGGCAACTATTCGAACATCGGTTTTTTGTACTTTGGATGAACCTACTTTTAAAAACTCACCATTTTCGAGTACTCTTAATAAACGCACTTGTGTGGTAAGCGGAAGCTCTCCAACTTCATCTAAAAAAATAGTACCGCCATCGGCTTCTTCAAAATACCCGCTACGAGTTTGCGTAGCACCAGTAAATGCTCCTTTTTCGTGACCGAAAAGTTCAGAATCTATTGTTCCTTCTGGAATAGCACCACAGTTTACGGCTATGTATTTTCCGTGTTTACGGTGCGATAAAGAATGTATAATTTTTGGGAGGGCTTCTTTCCCAACACCACTCTCTCCGGTAATTAAAACGGAAATATCGGTAGGGGCAACCTGAATGGCTTTTTCGATAGCTCGGTTTAACTTTACATCGTTACCAATAATACCAAAACGCTGTTTTATGGCTTGAACACTCTCCATGTTTTATTAATTTTTTTGAGGTTTGGCTAATTGTTGTCAGAATATCCTACAGCTTCTCCGATAAGGGTAGCCGTAGTACAATCGTTTACTTTTACGTTTACAAAATCGCCAATTTTATAATTTTCTTTTGGAAAAACCGTAACCGCATTTTGCGAAGTACGTCCCATCCAATGTGCATCAGATTTTTTAGAATTTCCTTCGATAAGCACTTCTACAGTTTTACCTAAATTTTGTTTGGTGCGGTATGCACTATGTTTCTGCTGAAGGTTTATAATTTCTGTAAGTCTGTTCTTTTTAGTTTCTTCAGGAACATCGTCATCTAATTTTCGTTCTGCAAGAGTTCCTGGACGTTCTGAATACGTAAACATATATCCAAAATCGTATTTTACATACTCCATCAAGTCCATTGTATCTTTATGGTCTTGCGTTGTTTCCGTAGGAAAACCAATAATCATATCCTGAGAAATAGAACACTCTGGAAGAATTTTTCGGATGTTATCAATCAATTCGAAATACTCTTCTCGCGTATGCAGACGATTCATTTCTTTTAAAATTCTATTACTTCCACTCTGTACCGGTAAATGAATATGATTACAGATGTTTTTATATTTTGCCATGGTTTCGATTACATCCAAGGTCATATCTTGCGGGTTGGAAGTTGAAAAACGAATGCGCATTTTTGGATGTGCTTCGGCTACCATACTAAGTAAATTGGAGAAATTTACTGCTGTAGCTTTTTGCATGTCGGTAGCTTTTTCGTAATCTTTTTTGAGTCCGCCACCATACCATAAATAACTATCTACGTTTTGCCCTAGTAAAGTTATTTCTTTAAACCCTCTGTTAGAAAGGTCGTCTACTTCATCTAAAATAGATTGCGGGTCTCGGCTACGTTCTCTACCACGTGTAAATGGCACTACGCAAAACGTACACATATTATCGCAACCGCGAGTAATCGATACAAAAGCGCTTACGCCATTACTGTTTAAACGCATTGGAGCAACATCGCCATAAGTTTCTTCTTTGGATAGAATTACATTTACGGCGTCTCTTCCTTCGTCAATTTCTTGAACGAGGTTCGGCAAATCTTTGTAAGCATCTGGTCCAACAACCATGTCTACAATTTTTTCTTCTTCTAAAAATTTGCTTTTTAAACGCTCTGCCATACAGCCTAAAACACCAACTTTCATTTTCGGATTAATACGTTTTACCGCATTAAATTTTTCCAAACGCTTACGAACAGTTTGTTCGGCTTTGTCTCGAATTGAACAGGTGTTTACAAGCACCAAATCGGCATCTTCCATTTTTTGAGTGGTATTAAAACCTTCTTTAGCAAGAATGGAAGCTACAATTTCGCTGTCAGAAAAATTCATCTGGCAACCGTAACTTTCGATATAAAGTTTACGCGTGTTTTCTGTTTTTTGGTCTAAAACAAGAGTGTCTCCTTGTTTCTTTTCGTCAATAATCTTCTCCATCACGATTTAAAAAAAATCAAATTTAGAGGGCAAAGATACGATTATATTTGGTGTAGTGACAAATTGTCAGCGTAAATTTAACGCAACTTTTGTATGAAGTCTAATATGGGTTTCAATTATAGGTAAAATAGTAGTAGCTTTGGGAGCTACACTAATTTATAAAAAATGAAATTCGACGTACTTTTAAACAAAATAGCGCAAAGTCCTAGACTCGATTTTGGCGATATTTTCGGAAAATCTATTGACTTATTTAAAAAAACTTGGACACAAGGTTTATTATTGCTTTTAACATCTTTGGTATTGGTAATTCCGCTTGTGATATTGCTTTACTCTCCTATGTTCGTGTCTGCTTTTACTGGAGATTTCGACCCAGAAACTGGTAAAGATTTACCTGTGGGAGCTATCATAGCTTTTGCAGTGATTTTTATACCTGTTTTAATTTTAATTCAAACAGTAGGTTTGGCTTTGATGAGCGGGTATTATAAAATTATTCAAGAGATAGACTTAAAAGGAGCAGTGCAGAATGCAAGTTTGTTTATGTTCTTTAAAAGTCAGTATTTAGGAAAATTATTTACAATATCTTTTTTCAGTATTGTTATTACACTTTTGGCGATGCTGTTGTGTGTAATTCCTATGTTTTATGTGGCAATTCCTTTATATTTTGTTGCTGTAGTATTTGCTTTTAATCCAGAGCTTTCAGCAAAAGAAAATATTCAAGTTTGCTTTAAATTGGGACACAAAAAATGGTGGCTTACTTTTGGGTTGGTAATGGTTGCAGGATTGTTGGCAGAAATGGTCGGGTTGCTTTTATGTGGAATCGGACTGCTATTCACGGCTTCTTTTCCGTATTTGCCAATCTATTTAATATATAAAGATGCAGTTGGTTTTGATGAAAATGAAACCCAAACTCATGCTATTTCTGAATTTTAAGTTTAAGAAATTGTCAATATTTTGACGATAGCTTTTCAGTATAAAAACTTAATCTTCGCCTCAATAAAATGATTTTAACAAAGAAGTTCTTGCTGATTTTAGTAAGAACTTTTTTGCTTTTGAACGCTGTTTTATAGGCTTAAAAACGCCGAAAGTGTTAGAAATTAAAAATTCTGTATACTTTTGTACTCTTAAAAAATGGCTTTATGGCAAAGAATTTGGTAATTGTGGAGTCCCCTGCAAAGGCGAAAACTATCGAAAAATTTTTGGGAAAAGATTATAAGGTAGAGAGTAGTTTTGGGCATATTGCAGACCTTCCTTCAAGAGAATTAGGAGTAGATGTAGAAAAGGATTTTAAACCGAAATACATCGTTTCTTCTGATAAAAAAGCGGTAGTTAAAAAGTTGAGAGACCTTGCTAAAAATGCAGAGACTATCTGGTTAGCGAGTGATGAGGACCGCGAGGGAGAAGCAATAGCTTGGCACTTGGCAGAAGAGTTAAAACTCGATGCGAGTAAAACCAAGCGTATTGTATTTAACTCCATTACCAAAAGCGCCATTCAAAAAGCTATCGACAATCCACGAACCATCGATTACAATCTTGTAAATGCGCAACAAGCGCGTAGAGTTTTAGACCGATTGGTGGGGTATGAATTGTCTCCTGTACTTTGGAAAAAAATTAAAACAGGACTTTCGGCAGGGCGTGTACAGTCGGTTTCTGTGCGACTTATTGTGGAGCGTGAGCGCGAAATAAAAGAGTTTACACCAGAAGCTTCTTTTAAAATTGTTGCTGAATTTAGAAATGAAGAAGGCAAAAGCTTCAAAGCAAAAACCAATAAGAGTTTTGCTACCAAAGAAGAAGCCAAAGCATTTCTTGAAAAAAATGTAAGTGCCAATTTTAAAATTGCCGATTTAGATACCAAGCCAGCTAAAAAATCGCCAGCACCGCCATTTACAACTTCTACACTTCAGCAGGAAGCATCTCGAAAATTGTACTTTTCGGTGTCAAAAACCATGAATATGGCGCAACGTTTATACGAAGCCGGACTCATAACCTATATGAGAACCGATAGTGTAAACTTGTCTAGCGAAGCAGTAGAGGCAGCAAAAGACGAAATTATTAAATCCTACGGAAAGGAATTTAGTAAGCCACGAAACTATACAGGGAAAGCTAAAGGTGCACAAGAGGCGCATGAGGCAATCCGTCCAACAGATATGTCGCGTCACCGCGTGCAAATCGAACGCGACCAAGCACGTTTATACGAACTTATTTGGAAGCGTACATTGGCATCGCAAATGAGTGATGCGCAATTAGAGCGTACCAATGTGAAGATTGAGGCGAATAAACACGATGAGTTGTTTACCGCAAATGGAGAGGTATTAAAGTTTGAAGGATTTTTAAAAGTATATTTAGAAGGAACCGACGACGAAGATGAAGAGCAAGCAGGAATGTTGCCAGCATTGAAAGTAGGCGAAACGGTTTACGAAAATTACATAACAGCAACCGAACGTTTTACACGTCCGCCATACCGCTACACAGAGGCTTCTTTGGTGAAGAAATTGGAAGAGCTCGGTATTGGGCGTCCGTCTACCTACGCGCCAACAATTTCAACTATTCAGAATAGAGGGTATGTAGAGCGTGGTACTATTGATGGTGTGGAACGTGCGTACATTCAGTATACATTAGAAAACAATCAAGTAAAAGAAGCTCAACTTACCGAGAATGTAGGTTCCGACAAAGGAAAGTTAGTTCCTACAGATATCGGAATGATTGTAAATGATTTCTTGGTGAATCACTTTGCCGGAATTTTAGATTATAATTTTACCGCAAAAGTTGAGCAGAGTTTTGACGACATTGCATCTGGAGAAGAAGATTGGACAAAAATGATTGAAGATTTTTACAAAGATTTTCATCCAAATGTAAAAGATGTTGAAGAAAATGCCGAGCGCGAAAGCGGAGAACGTATTTTAGGAACCGACCCGCAATCTGGTCGTCAATTAAGCGTGCGTTTAGGACGTTTTGGACCGATGGCGCAAATTGGAACTGCCGACGAAGAGGAGAAACCGCAGTTTGCAAGTTTACTTCCAGACCAGTCGATTGATACAATTACTTTTGACGAAGCACTCGATTTGTTTAAACTTCCTCGAAAGTTGGGAGTTTTTGAAGGCGATGAGGTAGAGGTAAACGTTGGTCGATTTGGACCGTATGTGCGTTTCGGGAAAAGCTTTGTGTCGCTCGAAAAAGGCGAAGATGTTTTTGAAGTAGATATGGATAGAGCGAAGGAACTTATTCTTCAGAAGAAAAAAGCCGACGCCCCAATTGCATCCTATAAAAATGAAGATGTTACTAAAGGAGTTGGACGTTTTGGGCCATTTATAAAATGGAGCGGAATGTTTATCAATGTGAATAAAAAATACGATTTTGATCATCTTTCGCAAGCTGATATTGAAGAACTCATTGAAGATAAGCTGAAGAAAGAACGTGAAAAAGTAATTCATAATTGGGAAGACGAAGGGATTCGAGTAGAGAAGGCACGTTGGGGACGCTCAAACATCATTAAGGGGAAGACTAAAATTGAACTTTCTAAAGATGTAGATGCAACTAAGCTGACTTTGGAAGAAGTGAAAGATTTGATTGAGAAGAAAGCACCAAAGAAAAAAACAACTGCCAAAAAGAAAACAACGACCAAAAAGACTAAAACCAAAAAATAAATATGAATATTGAATTTTTGTCGCCCGTTAAAAATGTAGTGTTGGCGCATAACGAGTTGTTGCCAAAACAGGCGTTGGGAAGAACAATTCAAATTCATTCAGAAAAAGGAGCGTTTCCAGATTTATCAAATGTGCAATTGGCTATTGTTGGAGTAAAAGATACTCGTAGCGAAACCGCCGATGCACACGGAGAGGTAGATTTGGAAGCTATCCGTATAGAATTGTATAAACTTTTCTTCGGAAATTGGCATGCGTCTATTGCCGATTTGGGCGATATTGAAGCTGGTGAAACGCTAAAAGACACCTATTTTGCGCTTACAGATATTACCAATTCTTTACTGAAACAAAACATTATTCCTATTGTTATCGGCGGAAGCCAAGATTTAACATACGCAATGTATCGCGCTTACGATACTTTGGAGCAGATGGTAAATTTAACTTCGGTAAATAGTACGTTCGATTTCAGTGCTTCGGATGAGTTGATTGCTTCCAATGCATATATGAGTAAAGTTATAATGGAACAGCCCAACAACCTGTTTAATTATGCAGTGGTGGGTTACCAAACGTACTTTAATGCGCAGGAAGAAATCGATTTGATGGAGAAGTTATTTTTCGATGCCTATCGATTGGGAGAAGTAATTAACGATATAAGTATTGTAGAGCCGGTATTTCGAGATACCGATTTGGTGAGTTTGGATATGACGGCAATTAAGGCTTCCGAAATGGGGTATGCTACGCATACTTTCCCGAACGGTTTTGACGGGAGAGAGATTTGTGCCATTGCTCGTTATGCAGGAATAAGCGATAAAGTTACTGCATTTGGATTGCTAAATACGAGAAAAACACTGCAATGTGCACAATTGTCGGCACAAATTTTATGGTATTTTATCGAAGGTTTTAACTATAGAAAAAAAGACTATCCATTCATTACAAATATCGATTATAATAAGTATATCGTGCCTTTAGAAGAAATGGATCTTTGTTTTTTTGAAAGTAATATTTCAGGTAGATGGTGGATAGAAGTGCCACAAATTGAAAACTTGAATAATAAATACAAAAGACATACGTTATTACCATGCACACACAAAGAATATCTTCAAGCCAGTAGTGGTGTAGTGCCAGAACGCTGGTGGAAAGCTTATAAAAAAATGTTGGTGTAAGTCGTGTATAAAGTAGCGCGATATTTTGTGTTGACTGTGCTTTCGCACCGTTTTACAACAAAAATTAAGAGTTTATTGTTTTTTTAAATTTAATTAAATAGGTTTACCATCTTAAATCTAAGAATGTAATTTAACCTCAAGTATGTATATGAAAAAGCTATTTCTATTAGCATCTGTTACATTATTATTAACCAGCTGTGGTTCTAATGACAGAGGGGAATTAGTTGGCGTGAGCGGTAAAAAATGGCATCCCGAAAAGCCCTACGGAATGTCACTTGTACCCGGAGGAGCTTTCATAATGGGAAGGTCTGAAGAAGATATGGCCGACGTGTTAAATGCCCCAACTAAAACCGTAACAGTGCGTTCATTCTACATGGATGAAACAGAGATAACAAACAGCGAATACCGTCAGTTTGTTGAATGGGTAAAAGATTCCATAGTTCGAACAAAATTAGCTATCCTAGCCGACGAATTGGGAGAGATTCCTGGAAACGGAGGTATAGGTGAGTATGCGTTTAAAGATGCTAACACAGAAGATTTATCAGTATACGAAGAGTATATGTTATTAAATCATTCTGGTATGGGAGAAACTGGTTACGAAGGAAGACGCCTTAATAAAGATGTAGATCTTATTTGGGATGTTGCCGAGTATCCAGACGAATACTACACAGAAATCATGGTAGATTCTATGTACATTCCTTTAGAAGAATCGTACAACGGACAGCGTACCATCGATGTAACAAAATTAAAATTTCAATACGATTGGATGGATATCCAAGCGGCAGCTCGCGCAAAAGGTGGCGGGAGTCGTAAGGACTTTATAAAACACGAAGAAGTAATGGTATATCCAGATACAACCGTGTGGATTAAAGACTTTAGTTATTCATACAACGAGCCAATGCACAACGACTATTTCTGGAGTGAAGCTTATAGCGATTATCCAGTAGTTGGAGTTTCTTGGAAACAAGCAAAAGCATTTTGTGCTTGGAGAACGAAATATAAAAATGATTTTCAGAAAGATAAAAATCAGCAATTTGTAAATCAGTTTAGATTACCAACAGAAGCCGAGTGGGAATATGCTGCCAGAGGAGGAATTCAATCTGGAACATACCCATGGGGAGGTCCGTATATTTTAAATGAAAGAGGATGCTTTATGGCAAACTTTAAACCACTACGTGGAGATTATGCGGCAGACCAAGCTTTGTATACAGTTGAAGCAAAATCGTACGACCCCAACGATTACAACTTATACAACATGGCTGGTAATGTTTCTGAATGGACAAATTCATCATACGACCCCAATTCGTACGAGTACGTTTCTACAATGAACCCAAATACTTATGATGGTGAAAACAAGCGTAAAGTTATTAGAGGTGGTTCTTGGAAGGACGTTGCTTACTTCTTACAAGTGAGTACTAGAGATTATGAGTATCAAGATTCTGCGAGAAGCTATATTGGCTTCAGAACAGTTCAAGATTACATGGGTACAGAAGCTACTCAGAACTAGAAATTAAACCAAATTACTACTTATTTAATAACTTGACTTAACTAAAAATTTTTGTACTATGGCACAAGCAAAATCAACAAAGAAATTATTTAACATGGCCTACGGGCTAGGAGCTGCGGTTGTAATTCTCGGAGCATTATTTAAAATTTTACACTGGGAATTAGGACCTGTAAACGGAGGTCACCTTTTAGCAGTAGGTTTAATTACAGAGGCATTAATTTTTGCCATCTCTGCATTTGAGCCTGTAGACGACGATTTAGATTGGACGTTGGTATACCCAGAATTAGCTGGTGGAGCATCAGTTAATAGAAAGAAAGAAACTGCTGTAGAAATTAAAGAAGCAGAAGGACAACTTTCTAAAAAGCTTGACGATATGTTGAAAGAAGCTAGAATCGATTCAGCATTAATGACAAGTTTAGGAGATAGCATCAGAAACTTTGAAGGTGCTGCAAAAAACATTTCTCCAACAGCAGAAGCTTTAACTTCAACTAAAAAATACAGCGAAGAACTTTCATTGGCAGCTGCACAAATGGAATCGTTAAACAGTTTGTATAAAGTACAACTAGAAAGTGCAAACAAACAAGCGATGATTCAAGAAGAAGTTGCTGCAAATGCAGGGAAACTAAAAGACCAAATGCAGTCTTTAACTTCAAATTTATCTTCTTTAAATGGAGTGTATGGCGGAATGCTTTCTGCTATGAACAGACCTGTGAATTAATTCAGTTTTAGAAATCAATCATTAAAAATTAAAACGAATTAAGATATGGCAGGAGGAAGTTTATCACCACGTCAGAAAATGATTAACCTAATGTACTTGGTTTTCATTGCAATGTTGGCGTTGAATATGAGTAAAGAAGTATTGTCGGCTTTTGGATTATTAAACGAAAAGCTTACAAACTTTAATGAAAAAGCTACAGAGCGAAACTTAGCAGCTTTTAACGATTTGAAACTAAAATCTACAGAACAACCAGAAAAGTACGAAACACTTTTTAGAGATGTAGAGGAAATTAAAGAAGTTTCGATGACATTTAATGGCTATTTGGATAGCTTAAAAGCACAAATGGTTTCTAAAATTCCGCAGGAAGACCTTCAAGATTATGAGGTTATGGATAAATCGGATTTTCTTGATCAAGCATTTTTTCAAGGAGGACGTTATTCAGCAGAAGGACAGAAATTTGTGAATCATATTAATAATTTCAGAGAAACTACAATTCAAACAATTACTGAAATTCCAGATTCACTAATGAAGCCAACACAAAAGGCATCATTAAAATCGTCTATCGAAACACGTTTCGCAACGGGCGATGAAAACGGAAAAGTAACAAATAGAGATGGTCGTGCAGTAGATTGGTTAAACTACCACTACGAAGGCTTTCCTTTAGTTGCATCTTTAACAAAAGTAACCTTATTACAAAGTGATATTAAAACGACGCAAGACGAAATTTTAAAATCTATGTTACAAGGGCAAATGGCATCCGATTTATCGATGACCAATTACACTACTTTGTTGGAGCAACCAAAATCGGCTTACTACCAAGGGGAAACTTTTGACGGATCGATTGTTTTAGGAAGAAAAGACGGGTCTACAAAACCAAACGAGGTAAACTTAAAGTTAGACGGAAGATCACTTAAAGAAGGTGATGATTACGTTATCGAAAACGGACGAGTAAAACTTAAAGTAAATGCAGGTTCGGCTGGAGATCATACTTTGGAAGGAAACTTAATCTTTAAGCAAGATGGAGAGCCAATTGAAGTGCCAGTTTCTCAAAAATTTGCTACAATTACAAAACCAAATGCGGCAGTAATTTCAGCAGATAAAATGAATGTGGTTTACCGTGGAGTTTCAAACCCTATTACGATTTCTATTCCTGGAATTCCAGATAATAAAGTAAATGCATCGGCACCAGGACTTAAAAAAGTTTCAGGTAGTAAATATGCAATGAACCCTGGTGGTGGAAGAACTGTTACAATTAAAGCTAGCGGAACTTTACCAGACGGTCAAGGTGTTTCTTCAGCTTCAGAATTCAGAATTAAAGACATTCCACGTCCTTCTGGAACTGTAAGAGGAGAGTACGGAGAAATTAAAATGCCAAGAAACAACTTAGAGATTTCTACGGTTGGAGCAATGCTAGAAGATTTCGACTTCGATTTAAACCTTGCTATCAGCGGATTTAAATTTAAAGTACCAGGGCAGCCAACTGTTTCTGTTAGAGGAAACAAATTAGATAGTCGCGCCAAATCTGCTTTAAAAAGAGCAGGAAGAGGAGAAGCGGTTCAAATTTTTGATATTGAAGCGTATATTACCAACAACAGGTCGTACAAACTTAAAAAGGTTTCGCCAGTTGTTGTAGAGCTCACAAATTAATAAATGAATAATGTTATGAATTGGAAAGGTATTGTATTAACTATAACCACTGCTTTGGTTTCTGTAGGTAGCTTTGCGCAAGCAAACTTACTCAATGCAGAATTTCCAGAAGAAGTCGGCATGAAAACTGCCGATCAAATTGAAGCAGATAACGACGCACCATTACCATACGGATATGTTGATGATAGAGATATCCTTTGGTCTAAAACAGTTTGGGAACGTATAGATTTGGATGAACGTATTAATTTTCCGTTCTACTATCCAATCGATACTGTAGATATTGGAAGTGATAGACGTTCGTTGTACGATGTAATTATTAAAAACATCAAAAACGGAAGTTTAAAAGATATCTATGTTGACTCTTACTTTACAGAGCGTCGTAAGTTTGGAGATTTATCGGCTACTTTACAAAAAGTAGATACTACCGATCTTGGTTACGAACAATTAAATGCTGGAGAGCAAGTTTCTCTAGAATATATTAACAGAAGAGAACTTACCGCAGCCGATATTCAAGAATGGCGTATTAAAGGAGTTTGGTATTTTGATAAGCGCCAAGGAGAATTAAAATATCGATTGTTAGGTATTGCTCCAGTTGCTCCAGATGTAAACTTTATCGATGGTGAAAATTCAGATTTAGTTGAGTTATTCTGGCTTTGGTTCCCTAGTTCAAGAGATATTTTACACGAAGCAAAAGCCTTTAATGATGAAAACTCATCTCGACCAATTTCTTTTGATCAGTTGTTAAACGCGAGACGTTTTAATGCTGTAATTTACAAAGAAGAAAACGTTCAAGGAGATAGAGGTATTAAAGACTATATTCCAGATAATGCCATGTTCCAATTACTAGAAGCGCAACGTCTCAAAGAGAAGATTCGCGACAAGGAACAAGATATGTGGAGTTACTAAAATTAATAACTTCCAATTCAACATAACAATTTAAAAGCGCCTGAAAAATCAGGCGCTTTTTTTTGTGTTTAAAAACTTATCTTTAACGTTAGTTTGATATAAGGATGATGAATATGTGACAAAATGGACCTATTTAAAAAGTATTGAAAATCAAGGAAGCAGTAGAGGCAAAAGATAAAAAGCTGTTTGAGCGTAGCGAGTTCTTTTTATCTGTGGAGGAGGATTCCGTAGATTTTCTTATACTTTTTTAATCAGTCTTGACTTTTTTGTTTCGTTTTTGTGTCAAGACAAAAATGAAAGTATTTAAAATTTATTCTATATTGATATTTATATCGAATTGAGGTTGTCTTTTAGTTGAAAATTAAAATAGTTTTAAAAATGTCGAATAAAGGATTGATTATAGAAGAACGAGCCAGAGATATTGGCGATTTTTTGGTGGGGCGATTATTGCCATTTCGGAAAAAGCGAATGGTAGGTCCTTTTGTTTTTATAGATCATATGGGGCCGTCCAAGATTGGTCCGAATCAATATATCGATATTGGGCAACATCCACATATCGGACTTTCTACACTTACGTATTTATTTGAAGGCGAAATAAGACATCGCGACAGTATCGGCAGTGATCAAGTCATTACACCTGGCGCCGTAAATTTAATGACGGCAGGAAGTGGTGTTACTCATACCGAACGCACGCCCGACAGCTTAAGGGATGGAAATACTTATAATGTGCATGGTTTTCAAATTTGGATTGCGCTCCCAAAGGAGATGGAGCAAATGAAGCCTGAATTTTATCACGCTGAGAAAGAAGCTTTACCAAAATGGCAACAAGACAATGCTAATTTTACACTGATTGCTGGTGAGGCTTTCGGTAGAAAATCGCCAGTGCCAACTTTATCTCCACAATTTATGGTTGAGGTTAAAGCGACGCATAGTTTTACACTCAATTTATCAGATCAAGTTAAGGGGGAAATAGGAATTTGTATTGTAAAAGGAAGTATTAAAGCTTGTGAAAATATTATTGCTGAAGGAAATATGTTGGTTTCAAAAATAGATGATGCGTGTAAAGTTGAAGTGTCAGCAGATACTCATTTGTTACTCTTTGGCGGAGCACCTTTACCTGAAGAGCGACATATATTTTGGAATTTTGTTTCTTCGGATAGTAAACTTATTGAGGATGCAAAAGAGCGTTGGGTTGCTAAAGATTTTCCTGTCGTAGAAAATGACGATTCGTACATTGAAATGCCACAATAAAATATAGGCTGTCTGATTGTTTATTTTCAGACAGCTTTTTTAGTTACTAGTTGTTGTCGCCAAATTTTTCAAAAGCTTCGTCAATTTCTTCTTCCACTTCTTTTTCGGTTTTCTTTGGAGCTTTTTCAGTAACTGGTTTTGCTACTTCTTCCTTTTCTGGTGCTTTCGGAGTTTCTTTAATTACAGGTTCTTCTTTTGTAATAACTTCCTTTTCTTTTTCGGTTTCCTTACACGAAATAAAACTTCCTGCTATAAAAATTAACGCAATACTGCTTAGAATTATCTTTTTCATTTGATTGAATTTCAGATTTTATTCAAGATAGTAAAAAATCTTTCAATGCATATTTTTCAGTAGCTAATAAATCGTGTTCGAATGAAGTTTGTTATACCTTTGCAAAAAAAAGAGTACATGACATTTGAAAATTTAAAAGAAGAAGTAAAAGTGATCGTAAGCGACGCAAATACTTCCGTAGATAAAAAACTAACAAGTATTTGTGAGTTATTACAAACCAATGTTGCTTATTACGATTGGGTTGGATTTTATTTTAAAAATGGCGATAAACCAGAGTTAAAGTTGCGCTCGTTTGCAGGAGAACCAACAGACCATACCATAATTCCGTTTGGAAAAGGAATTTGCGGACAAGTTGCGGTTTCGAACAGTAATTTTGTGGTGCCAGATGTAAAAGCACAAGACAATTATATAGCGTGTAGTATTTTTGTAAAGGCAGAAATTGTAATTCCGCTTTTTGTAAATGGAGAAAACATTGGGCAAATAGATATCGATTCGCATACAGCCGACCCTTTCACGAAAGAAGATGAAGAATTTTTGGAGTTTGTAAACAAAGAAGTCGCTTTACTTTTAGAACAAGGTTCTTAATTAAAAAACACAGCTATTTTTCTGTTTTACAAGGCTGCTATTTAATGCAAATAAATTACTTTTGCAAAATCCAAAACAACACAATAACAATGAATAATCTAAAGCAAGCCAAATCGGCTTTAATTTCTGTTTTCAGTAAAGACGGATTAGAACCCATCGTAAAAAAATTAGACGAACTAGGTGTGACCATTTACTCCACTGGAGGTACTGAAAAATTTATTAAAGATCTGGGAATAAATGTTGTTCCAGTAGAAGATGTAACAAGCTATCCTTCAATTTTAGGCGGGCGTGTAAAAACGCTTCACCCAAAAGTTTTTGGTGGAATTTTAAACAGACAAGATAACGAGGGCGATGTTGCCGAGTTAGCGCAATACGAAATTCCGCAAATCGATATTGTTATTGTGGATTTGTATCCGTTTGAAAAAACGGTAGCAAGTGGAGCAAGTGAGCAAGATATTATTGAAAAGATTGATATCGGAGGAATTTCATTAATTAGAGCTGCTGCCAAAAATTTTAAAGATGTAATTTGTGTTTCTTCTATGGAAGATTACGCAGAGTTTCTAGAAGTTATTTCTTCTCAAAACGGACAAACATCTATCGAGAATAGAAAACGATTTGCAGCAAAAGCATTCAATGTTTCTTCGCACTACGATAGCGCTATTTTTAATTACTTCAATCAAACTGAAACTATCGACGCTTATAAAGTGAGCGAATCTAAAGGGCAAGAACTGCGTTACGGAGAAAACCCACACCAAAAAGGGTATTTCTACGGAAATATGGACGAAATTTTTGATAAACTTCACGGAAAAGAATTATCGTACAACAATTTACTCGATGTTGATGCGGCGGTAAACTTAATGGAAGAATTTAAAAACGACGATCCTACTTTTGCAATTTTAAAGCACAACAACGCTTGTGGTGTGGCTACAAGACCAACAATTAAAGAAGCGTATGTGGATGCGTTGGCTGGAGATCCAGTTTCTGCTTTTGGAGGAATTTTAATTTCGAATACTGAAATAGATGCTGAGACTGCTGAGGAAATTCATACGTTATTCTGTGAAGTAGTTATTGCACCTTCGTATACTGCGGAAGCTTTAGAAATTTTAAAAGGAAAGAAAAACAGAATCCTTTTAGTTCAAAAACAAATTGAGTTGCCAAAAACATCAGTGCGTACGTGTTTAAACGGAGTTTTGGTTCAAGATAAAGATTTAAAAACAGATGTTGCTGCAGATATTACGCATGTAACCAACAATAAACCTAGCGAAAACGAGTTAAAAGACTTATTGTTTGCTTCAAAAATATGTAAGCACACAAAATCGAATACTATTGTTTTTGCCAAGAACTTGCAACTTTGCGCAAGCGGAACAGGACAAACCAGTCGTGTTGACGCGCTTAGACAAGCTATTGAAAAAGCAAAATCGTTTAGTTTTGATTTGAATGGAGCGGCAATGGCGAGCGATGCTTTCTTTCCGTTTCCAGACTGTGTAGAAATTGCAGACAATGCAGGGATTACTTCTGTTATTCAACCAGGAGGATCTATAAAAGATCAATTAAGTATCGATTACTGTAATGAAAATAATGTGGCAATGGTGTTTACAGGAACACGTCATTTTAAACATTAATTCACTACATTTGAATAAATTAAAACGAGGTTGTCTAGAAAAGTAATATTTTAGACAACCTCGTTTAAACAAGATGAATAGAAACTGAAAATAAATGTTTCAGTATTTGTCTCACAAAGTGAGTATAACAAGATTAATATTAGAATAATTCATGGGATTTTTTGACTTCTTAACCGAAGAAATTGCTATAGATTTAGGAACAGCAAATACGCTGATTATACATAATGACAAGGTTGTTGTGGATAGCCCTTCTATTGTGGCCAGAGACAGAATGACTGGCAAAATTATTGCAGTTGGTAAAGAAGCCAGCATGATGCAAGGTAAAACCCATGAAAATATAAAAACAATTCGTCCGCTTAAGGATGGAGTTATTGCCGATTTTGATGCTTCCGAAAAAATGATCAATATGTTCATTAAAGGAATTCCTGCATTGAAAAAACGTTTCTTTCAGCCAACATTAAAAATGGTTATTTGTATTCCTTCAGGAATTACAGAAGTAGAAATGCGTGCGGTAAAAGAATCTGCAGAGCGTGTTAACGGAAAAGAGGTGTACCTAATTCACGAACCAATGGCAGCTGCTATCGGTATCGGGTTAGATATTATGCAGCCTAAAGGAAACATGATTGTAGATATAGGTGGTGGAACTACCGAAATTGCTGTGATTGCCTTAGGAGGGATTGTATGTGATAAATCAGTAAAAATTGCAGGAGACGTATTTACAAATGATATTATTTATTACATGCGTACACAACACAACTTGTACGTTGGAGAAACAACTGCTGAAAATATTAAAATTGCAATTGGTGCCGCTACGGAAGATCTTGAAGTTCCGCCAGAAGAAATGAGCGTTCAAGGACGTGATTTGTTAACTGGGAAACCAAAACAAGTGCAAATTTCGTATCGAGAAATAGCAAAAGCCTTAGACAAATCTATTTTAAGAATAGAAGATGCGGTTATGGAAACCTTGTCGCAAACGCCACCAGAACTTGCTGCCGATATTTATAATACCGGTATTTATTTAGCAGGTGGAGGATCGATGTTGAGAGGGTTGGATAAACGTATTTCTCAAAAAACAGACCTTCCTGTGTACATCGCAGAAGATCCATTAAGAGCTGTTGTAAGAGGAACCGGAATTGCATTAAAAAACTTAGATAAGTACAAACCTATCCTGATAAAATAAAATTAGTGAATGCAACAAATTGTCAATTTTTTAATAAGGAATAAATCCTTTATTAGCTTTTTATTGCTTTTTTGCTTTTCGCTGTTTTTAACTTTTCAATCGCATTCCTACCAAAAAGCCAAGTTTGTAAAATCTGCTAATTGGGTAAGTGGATTGGTGTATAATAATTCTAATAAAGTTTCAGATTATTTTCATCTAAAAGAATATAACGAACAGCTTGTTGAAGAGAATTTAAGACTTCGGAAGCAGTTACTGAATTTGAAAACAGAAATACAAGACTCTGTTTTACTTACAGATTCTCTTTTTACCGATTATAATTTGTATGCCGCTTCGATTATTAAAAATAGTTTTAACAAGCCAAGAAACTATTTGTTAATCGACAAAGGTGCGCAAGATAGTGTACAGCAAGATATGGGAGTTATAACTTCTAAAGGGATTGTTGGAATTGTAGAAAATACCTCGAGTAATTACGCCAATGTACAGTCGGTTTTAAACTCGCTTTCCGAGATTAATGCTTCAGTAAAAAACACCAATAATTTTGGGTCGTTAAAATGGAACGGAAAAAATATCAATAGTGTACAACTGGTAGATATTTTACGTTCGGCAAATGTAAAAATTGGCGATACAATTATAACAGGAGGGATGTCTAGTATCTTTCCGAAGGGAATTCCAATTGGAACGATTGAAAATTTTGACCTTGACGTTTCTCAAAATTATTATTTAATAGATGTAAAACTCTTTAACGACATGACTACTTTAGACCATGTGTATGTTATTGAGAATTTAAACAAAGAAGAAATTTTAAACCTAGAAAACACAATCGATGAATAAAACAATATTTGTCATTATACTTCGGTTTGTACTGCTTGTGCTTTTGCAAGTGGTTATTTTTAATCATATCAATTTTCTAGGATATTTAAATCCGTATATCTACATACTTTTTATTGTGCTTTTTCCTTTTGATAAAGACAATAGAATTTTATTTATATTTTGTTCTTTTCTAATAGGCCTAACAATCGATATGTTTAGTGATAGTGGAGGCGTGCATGCAGCGGCAAGTGTGTTTGTAGCGTATTTCCGTCCGTTAATGATGCGCTCTGTTTTTGGAGTAAGTTACGACTACCACAACATTAAAATCGAGAGCACCTATTTTGGTCAACGTGTTAATTATCTTGTTATTTTAATTTTAACACATCACCTCATGCTATTCAGTTTAGAGATTTTTAGTTTTGCACATGTATTGCTTATTCTGAAAAAAACCTTATTTTCAGCAATATTCACACTAATTATGTGTTTAATCTTTATCTCACTATTTAGTAAGAAAAGTACATGAGAAAATTACTCCTTTCATTTATAATTATTGTAATTGCTATAGTTTATATAGGAAGGCTTTCGTATTTGCAATTGTTAGATACTTCAAACAAAAATCCGTTAAACGATACGGCTATAAAAGCCATTTACGATTATCCTGAGCGCGGACATATTTACGATAGAAACGGAACACTCTTGGTAGCCAATCAGCCTTCGTATGATGTCATGGTGATTCCTAGAGATGTAAAGCCTTTGGATACGTTAGAGTTTTGTAAATTATTAAATATTTCGAAGGAAGATTTTATTAAGAAATACCGAAAAGCCTATGTGTATTCACCAAGGCTACCGTCGGTTTTTGTTCCGCAGTTATCCAAAAAAGAATATGCCATTTTACAAGAAAAAATGCGTAAGTACGAAGGGTTTTATATTCAGAAGCGTTCGTTAAGACACTATATGACGAGTGTTGGAGCAAATGTTTTGGGGTATATAAGTGAGGTGAATGATAGAGATTTACGTAAATATTCGTACTACCAATCGGGAGAGTTAAAAGGGCGTCAAGGAGTTGAGGAGCAATACGAAGAAGTGTTGCGTGGACAAAAAGGGGTGAAGTTTATTCAGAAAGATAGATTTAACCGAGAAATTGGTTCGTATAAAAACGGAATTTTCGATACGCTACCAGTTCCAGGAAAAGATATTACGCTTACTATTGATAACCAGCTCCAAAAGTATGGAGAGGAATTAATGATTCATAAACGAGGAGGAATTGTAGCCATTGCTCCAAAAACTGGCGAAATTTTAGCGCTAGTTTCTGCGCCTAGTTACGATCCAGACTTGTTAGTAGGACGTAAGCGTTCTAGAAATTATACCGAATTGTATTACGATTCTATCGCAAAACCTTTGTACGATAGAGGTTTAAATGCAATGTATCCTCCAGGGTCGCCTTTTAAAACTATAAATGCTTTAATCGGTTTACAGGAAGGTGTTATCGATGAGCACACTACTTTTACGTGTTATCATGGATATCGCTACGGAAGAAACTCTTTTATGGGTTGCCACTGTCCTTCTGGTACACACAACGATTTAATTCGTGGAATACAGGTGTCTTGTAATGCTTATTTTGCAAATACTTATCGACGCGTTATCGAAAAATATCCAACCTCTGCTGAAGGGATGAATACTTGGGAAGAACACGTAAAAAGTTTTGGACTCGGAAACTATTTAGGATACGATTTACCTACAGGAAAATCTGGGAAAATACCAGATGCCGATTATTACAATCGGGTTTATGGGGAGCGTCGTTGGTATGCTACAAATACACTTTCAAACGCAATTGGGCAAGGAGAAGTTTTGGCAACGCCAATTCAGCTAGCCAATCTTACAGCTACAATTGCAAATAGGGGATACTACTATACACCACATATTATTAAAAAGATTGAAGAAGATACCATTCCGCATAAATTTGTAGAAAAGCATCAAACCACAATCGACCCTAAAAATTTTGAGCCAGTTATTCAAGGTATGTTTGATGTGTATCGTTATGGTACTGCAAGTTCACTACAAATTCCAGATATTAACATAGCAGGAAAAACAGGTACTGCTGAAAACTTTACTAAAATAGAAGGGAAAAGAGCCCAGCTTACCGATCACTCTATTTTTGTGGCCTTTGCTCCTGTTGAAGATCCTAAAATTGCGATAGCTGTTTTTGTTGAAAATGGTTATTGGGGGAGTAGATGGGCAGGACGTATTGCGAGTTTAATGATAGAAAAATATATCAAGGGAGAAATTACTCGAACTGACTTAGAGAAATATGTGTTAAACGGAAGCTTAGAAGAAGAGTACGCAAAACCATTAAGTGGAAAATCGTTTACCATTAACGACGGAAAAACGTTTATTAAATGGCCTACGGAAAACACAATTAAAACTGAAAAAAAACCATTGCCATAGATGATAGATTTTTTAAAAAAGGTTGACTGGTTTAGTATTTTATTATACGCATTATTGGTTTTTATAGGCTGGCTTAATATCTATTCAGCAACCTATACTGGCGAGGGAGGAAGTATTTTAAATTCAGATACATTTTATGGAAAACAGCTCGTGTTTATTATTGTAAGTTGTTTTTTAGTCATCATTTTACTCTCGGTTGAAGCCAAATTTTACGAGCGATTTGCAAGTATAATTTATTTAGCGTCTTTACTTTCTTTATTAGGATTGTTTGTTTTCGGTAAAAATGTAAACGGTGCCACCTCTTGGTATGCTATTGGAGGGATGACATTACAACCATCGGAGTTTGCTAAGGCAGCTACTGCTTTAGCGTTGGCAAAGTATTTAAGTGACATTCAAACCGATATAAAGGACTTTAAAGATTTATTAAAAATATTTTTGATAATTTCCTTACCAGCGTTTCTTATAATTCCGCAGCCAGACCCTGGAAGTGCATTAGTATATGCGGCATTCTTTTTTGTTTTGTACCGAGAGGGTTTACATCCAATGTATTTGTTAATTGGTTTTTTTTCAATCATACTCTTTACAGCAACCTTACTTTTTGGTACCATTTGGGTGTTTTTGGGTTCTGCTTTGTTATTGGGGTTGGCTTATTATTATTTAAAACGAAAAAAGCAACGAGTAACTATATTGCAACTAATTGTTGTATTGATCGTAACCACCACTTTTTCATATTCGGTAGATTTTATTTTTAATAATGTTTTTGAGCAAAGACATAGAGATCGTTTTAGTCTTTGGTTACGTTTGGAAGATGATCCAGTAAAACTGAATCAGATTCGAAAAACAATTGGATATAACACCTATCAGTCGGAATCTGCAATTGGTTCTGGCGGATTTATGGGAAAAGGTTTTTTAGAAGGAACTCGTACCAAAGGAAACTTTGTACCAGAACAACACACCGATTATATTTTTAGTACTGTTGGAGAAGAATGGGGTTTTGTAGGAACTTCTGCTGTTGTCTTGTTGTTTTCAATGCTAATTTTAAGGTTGATTTTTTTAGCAGAAAGACAAAAGTCTGCTTTCAGTAGAATTTATGGATATTCCGTAGCATCTATTATCTTTTTTCACTTCGCAATTAATGTAGGAATGGTTATTGGCTTGTTGCCAACAGTGGGTATTCCGTTACCGTTTTTTAGTTATGGTGGTTCAGGATTACTTGGGTTTACAGTATTGTTATTTATCTTTTTAAAGCTCGATGCTAACAGAATTAACGAGTGGATGTAATTCAACATCTATTTAATTTCAACAACTATATCAGTATAAATACGAATAGCTTGAAATATTTTGATGTGAAATTTTGTAAGGGAATACTTCACTTTGTTTTAAACGTTAGTTCGACATAAGAATGATGAATATGAAATAAATTTGACCTATTTAAAAAGTGTTGAAAATCAAGGAAGCAGCGTAGGCTGGAAGATAAAAAGCTGTTTGAGCATAAGCGAGTTCTTTTTATCTGTGGTGGTTGTTTCCGTAGATTTTTTTATACTTTTTGAATCAGTCTTGACTTTTTTGTTTCGTTTTTGTGTCAAGACAAAAATGAAAGGATAATTAAATAACTGAAATACATATAGCTCAAATTTTCTCTCTGTTGATATTTATCTCGAACTTAGGTTAACAAATAAAAAAAGACTGCCTTTTCAGACAGTCTTTATGGTACGCTAACTATAAAATATGTTACTCAAGTTTCAGCATTTCTAGTTTTCTTTTTAAAAGCATCTGAACATACTTTTGCATTTGTGCTTTATCAATTTGAGCACTTTCAAGATAAGCTTGGTTGTAAGCTTTTTCGGCTCCGTCTAAGTCGCCTAATTTTTTATTTACATCACCTAAAAGCGCAATAATGTTTATACGATCGATTGTTGGAATATCGTTGGTGTTAAGCGATTTTACAATCCAATCTTTCGCAACTTCATTTTGCTCTTTAGTAACTTTATTTCCAGCTTCAGCATACATTACTTGCGCAGCTCTAGCTAAACTCATTGGAGAAATTGTTTCTCCTTGAAGCTCAAAATAGTTGTTCTTTAAGGCAATATAGCTATCAACATTTTTCTCTTTGTAAAGTGCGTAAAGCGCGTCGCAATTTGCTTTTTGTAATTCGTATTGATCTGCATCGCTTTCAATTACATCATATGCAGGTTTCATGTCGCCTTTTATACGCTCCAATGCTGTTTCATACGATTTGTCTCCATCTTTAGCTAAAGACTCTAGATATTCTGTATTGTGCTGAATAACATAAAATGCTGCAGGCGGTCCAACTTCTTTGATGTATCCGTCCATATGGGCAATCATGTATTCCATAATTTCATCGTCTTTTCCTTCTGGACGGTGAAACTTTTTGATAATTACATAATCTTCTTTGTTGACTAGCGCATCTCCTTTGTCGATTTTTTGTTCGATATAATCGTCAAAGATTTTTTCAACTCTTACAATCCATTTTTTCTTATTCATCCCTTCCTGAAGCGTAACAAAAGCAGGTGCTTTGTTAAGCAGCTCTTCCATGATTTCTAAGTCGTCTGAGTTTTTCTGATATTCAGTATAAATCTCTTCAAAACTTCTAACATCTCCAGTAACGGTTTGTCCCATTTGCATCAAGTTTTCGATATCTAAAGAACCACTTACACGCGCTAAAGCATTTTCGCTACCATCAACAAACATTAATGTTGGCATTGATACAATTTGATTTTCTCTTACCAATTGCGTGTTGATTTCTTCTTCGACATCTACTTTTACTGAAACAAAATTTTCATTGAAAAATGCTCCTAGTTTTTCGTCTACATACACGTTTTTGTCCATCATTTTACATGGTCCACACCAATCGGCATAGTAATCGATAAATAACGGAACGTTTCTCTTTTGAGCTTCTGCTAAGGCTTCTTTATAAGTACCTTCGAAAAAGTTGATTCCTTGTGCTTGCACATTACTATTGGTAATGAAAGCAACTAGGAGGATGATAATTGATTTGTAAATATTCATTGCTTCTTGTGTTTTCTGTTTTTAATTTTTTCTGCTGAAGTTATTTATTCAACAGTAATTATAAGAGCATCTTCTACAACTCCGTAGTGATCTCCTGCATTGTGAATTCCAATACTTACGATGTAATTTCCGGGTGTAGTTTCAGAAAATAGCGGATACACTACTTGACCTAAACCTTGAATGCTTACATTTTCTTGAAAATAGTTTACTGAGGCCGCATCCACATCGTCTGAGCGTACACTTGCAATACTAAATACAAGTGGCTGAGTTCCTAAAACGCCACTTATTTTTTGAGAAACCCATGGCGATTCGTTTTCAATTCTCAACGCGTCTTCTCTTGGGTCTGGCTCCAATCTAACAGTCATAGTATTTGGTAAGTATTCTGCGTTTTCGATATCTAGAAAACCAACTTCTTTGTCACAACTAAAAGTTATTGCACTTAATAGGGCGAGTGTAAGGTATATGATAGATTTTTTCATGGTAATTTATAGTTTGTCAATTAGGTAATCGTAGTGCATAGAGTGTACTACGCCATTAGAAGGTTGAATGTCGGCAGAGGCTATTTGTGCATCTCTGATGGTAGTTCCGTCAGCAGAATTAAATTTAACATACACCGGACCAACTCCGTAAACAGGGTCAATTTCTTCTTCTGTAAATAATTGAATTTCGGCAGCTCCGATAGAAGTAATGAAAATTCCGCCGTCTTGTCTTGAAGGAATTTCATCACGAAGTAATACATCTGTAAACACGTGGTTCAGTAAGATTTCTTTGCATACCTCAGGGTCGGTTTCTGCAATGGTTTCTAGATTCTGACTGTACAACCAACGTCTAATAGAATGCGAAGTGATTCCCATAAACATAATTTTATCGTAGTTGGCATCTTCTCCGTTGAATAAAGGAGTTAAACCAGCATGGTCTATCATTTCTACAGTAAGCTCCCAGTTATAATCATCTGTGAGTAAGTATTCGTAGATGGTTTTATCTGGTAAAACGCCATCGGCTACACCACTGTCGATAGTGTTGTCTTTAGTACAACTTATAAAACAGGCTGTGATAGTGATGAATAAAAGTGCTATTTTTTTCATTTAAATACTTTTTAAATAATTAATCTACTCTGTTCCAGTAGATGTTTTGTTTTAATAAGGTGTTGTTTGTAAAGGCTGCTTCTCCGATATAAAGGTATAAGGCGCCGTCTTGAATGTCTTGGTCTGTTAATTGTGCAAAAGCAGGTGTAAACTCGGTATCGAAATAATGATTTCTAACAACGTCGTAATACCTTCCGTTTTCCATAATTAACTCTTTTTCTCTTTCTTTAAAGATAGCATACTGTAAATCGGTATCTTCTGCAGTTGGGTACAAATCGGCTTTTGCTCTTGAGCGGATTGTATTTAAATCGGCTACGGCAGCAGCATCGTTACCAATTTTTGCGTAGCATTCAGCTCTTAATAAATAAATACCTGCAAGTCTGATATAAATGTTGTTGCTGTTGAGTCCTGTCATACTTGTACGCCCAGTAGCTTGACTAACAACTCTAAAAACACCTTCTTTTACTTTATACGGAAAAGCAAAAGGATGTCCTGCGGCAGCAAGCGAATCAACTTTATAGAAGTAATTATCTTTTCTTTCGTCGTTATTTTGATAATATTCTTGAATGGTAGAAGCATTAAATTTTAATGCGATTCTTGCAGTTTCGATGTACGAATTACTGTCGTTGGTATCTACAGGCCATGTAACATAACGTTCCATAATGGTAGAAGCATAACCTCCAGAATTATCAGTTAAATAAAAGTTTTGAACTTCTAAGATACTTTCTCTAGCGATAGGTCTAGAAGAAGGTTCCCAAGTGCTAAAGGTTTCAGATAGCATTGTTGGAATATCTGTTGCTAAACCATATTCTCCTGCATCTTCTCCTGAGATTAATTTTGTAGCCCATTCGATAGATTTGTTGTAAGAAGTAGCAGGCATTACTGTCGTCCAGTTGTAAAGTTCTGCCATACTTCCTTGCCAAGCGTACATATGTGCTAATAAACCAGCCGCTGCACCTCTGCTTCCGTATTGTTTAGAAAGTAGTGGTTCGCCTTCGTCGTCTATCATTTCACCATAACGCCCTAGTAAAGTGTAAGCACTTTCCATGTTCGTAATAGCTTCTGCAATAACTTCGTAATCGGTGCTGTTTCCGTAGGCATTAAAGTTGTTGGTGCCAGTAGTAATGATGGCATTTCCCCAAATTCGCCCAAGTTCGAAATACATCCAACCTTTAAAGAAACGCGCTTGCCCAGTGTAAAAATCTATTCGCTCTTGAGAAATATTTCCTTCAGCTTGGTCGATGTTTTCTAACACTAGGTTGCAAAGGTAAATTACATCGTAATACTCGGCCCATTTGCTGTATAAAGAGCCTTTTACAGTAGCAGGAACTAAATCTCTTAAGTTTGCCAAACCAGAGTTGTCGCATTGATCGGCAGCAGCTCCCATTGCTTGATGTGGATCTTCACCAATTAAACGTTGCACTTCTCCTTGAATGGTGATTAAAAACCCCATTAATTCATCGTCGTCGTCAAAAGCATTGGTGATCGATTGTCTGTCTTCTGGCTTGATGTCGAGTGCATCTGCACAAGAACTCAATACGGTTACTAAAAGTAGTAAAGGAATTAAAATTCGCTTCATTGTTTTGTATGTTATATGTTATATCATCGAGTAGCATGAGGGATTGCTACCCGATGATTTTTTTGCTATAAGTTTAATGAACATCCTAAGGTGAATACTCGTGGAAGTGGATAATTATCTAGAGTATCTACTCCTGTGTAATTAACTGCTTCTGGATCTAAACCTGAGTAATTTGTAATTAAGAATAAGTTTTCAGCAGTGAAGAATATTCTAGCCGACTCCATTCCTATTTTTTCCATCCATTCTTTATTGAAAGTGTAAGAGATATTTAATTTTTTCAGTCTTAAATAATTTACATCTTCAATATTTGTGTCAACCATAGGATCCGATTGCGGAGTGTACCCAAGGTTTGCCGATGGGAAAAATGGGTTGTAACCATCTCCAGCAGCTGCATATCCTTCTTCAGACCAAAAATCTACATCGTCCATATCGAAGTACAAACGAGTTGTAGTAGGCTCTCTACCGTTTGTATACGACGCGTATGGTACCGCATTTATGATAGATTTAGAAAGTGTGTAGGTAAACAATACATTTAAGCTGAAGTTTTTCCAACTTACTTCGTTGGTGAAACCACCACTAGCTTTTGGAATTGGACTTCCTTTGAAAACTTTGTCTAGGTCGTTAATTCTTCCGTCGCCATTAAGGTCTTTGATTTTTTTCATCCCTATTTGAGCAGGGTGGAAGTTGTCTGACTGTCCTTGTGTAGTTACAGAACCATTAACATTGTAATAGTTTTCAAGATCTTCTTCGGTTTCGATATAACCATCTTGAACGTAAACATTAAAGCCGAATAAAGGTCTTCCTAGAACAAAATTATCTACATCTTTACCGTTAAAACTTTCTTCAAATCTGTTGAAGTTTCTAGCGATGTTAAAACTAGTTTTCCATTTAACTTCAGTATCTCTTAAAATGTCTACTTGTAAAGCCATTTCTATACCAGTATTTGATGTAGAAAACGTATTTCTCCAAGTTGAAGATTCGTAGTAAACATCTCCAGGAAGTGGTGCATTGTAAATTTGATCTTTGTTGTATTTATAGTACCAATCGGTTACCATTTTTACGCGGTGCTCAAACAGGTTCAAGTCAAGTCCAAGACTGTATTGTTGCGACTCTTCCCAAGCTAAATTGTTGTACGAAACTTGATCTGGCGCTAGTCCTGGAGTTCCTAAAAAGTAAGGTGAGTTCTTATCGGAAACTGTACCGTGTGCTAAATAAGGGTTTTGGAATTGTACTCCTGTTACCCCCCAAGAAGCTCTAAGTTTTCCAGAACTTAACCACCAAAGATTTTCCATGAATTTTTCACTGGCAAAGTTCCATCCTGCTGCTACCGATGGGAATGTTCCCCATCTTTTTCCTTCTCCAAAAGTACTCGACCCGTCGGCTCTTAGCGTTGCTTCAATTAAATATTTTTTATCGAAGTTGTAAGCAACTCTTCCGAAGTAACTCAATAAAACTGATTCATTGTAACTCGATGAGAAATTACGAGTAACAATTTGGTTTCCGTTTTGATCGATTACAATAGCAGTTTCTGGAATTTCAGGGACGTAGTGAATGTCGTCACTCGGCATTCCGCTACCGTAACCCCAATTTCTGTTGTTTGTTCTGCTTGTATAACCTTGACCTGCCAATAGTTCTAAATTGTGAACATTATTGAAGGTGTTGGTATAATTTAAAGTGTTTTCCCAGTTGGTAACAATCGATAAATTATTGGTTGCTTCTGAACTTGAAAGTCCGAATCTGTCATCTAGATAAGAAGGAACAAATACATTGCTAGTCACTAAAGAAATATCTACAGATGGTGTAGAATTAAAACTGAAGTTTTTAGCAAAAGTCCAATTTAGTCGAAGACCAGAACGCAATCTGTACGTATCATTCTTTTGTTCGGTAGCTGCAATTCTGTTGGCTTGTTCTAAAGCTATCGGGTTATTGAAAGAATACAAAGACGAACTCGAAACTGGCGATCCAACCATAAAAGCCGATCCGTTGTTGCTGTTAGAACCCAATCCTCTGTTGGTGTATGCAAAGTAATTGGTTGAGGTAATTGTTATGTTTTTGCGTGGTTTAATATCCATATTTGCCGTAATGTTGTAACGGTTAAATGCGGTTCCTGGCATGATACCTTCTTCGTTATAATGACCTAAAGCAAGGTTGTATTTAAACAATTCTGTTCCTCCGTTAACTTGTAAGTTTACGTTGAGAGTTTTTCCTGTTTGGAAATAGTAATCCCACCAGTTAGAGTTGTTGTTGTAATATGTATTTAAACTATCTTGAATTTCTGGTTTGTAAGCACCGACGTTAACTCCGTTACCCCAAAACCAATCGTAAACTCCTTGTGTTCCCCAAGATTCTTTGTAAGATTCTGGTACAACATAGGTACGAGAAGCAGGGTCGTAATAAGCCGTAGTAGCTCCTTTTGCAAACTGAAGTGCAAATTGTCTTTCGGCATTTCCTAACGTTTGAACAGGAGTTTTTGGAAGCACGCTGTAACCTCTAGAAACATTAGCTGTGATTTGTGCTTTACCTGTTTTTCCTTTTTTGGTTGTGATTAATACGACTCCGTTATTTGCTCTCGAACCATATAAGGCAGCTGCAGAAGCATCTTTTAAAACCTCCATAGATTCGATAGTTGCAGGATCAATATCAGCAAGACCACTTACACCCATAGCTGTATTTGTTTCAGAAATAATAGGAATTCCGTCAACTACATATAAAGGAGAACCATCGTTTATTAATTGTCCATCTGGACCTGTAACCATTAAAGAGTTTTGCCCTCTAATATTTACAATTGTTCCTGTACCTCCTGGTGATCCAGATTGGTTGGTAACAAAAACTCCGGCCATTTGTCCTTGCATAAGGTTTTCAAGATTTGCTGCAGGCATATCTTTTATCGCTTCTGCCTTTACTTTAGATACCGAGTTGATAAGTTCTTTTTCTCCTCTTTCTCCGTAGGCAACTATAGTAACTTCTTCTAAAGAGTTTACATCTTCTTCTAAAATAACTGTTAGGTTGGTGTTCTCTCCAATAGCTATCTCGGATTTTTTATACCCCAAAAACGTTACTTCGATGGTAGGAGTTTGTCCTGGTTTTACAGGAACATCAATTTCAAACCTACCTTCGAGGTTTGTAGATACTCCAATCATGGTGCCTTTTACCATAATAGTAGCTCCAGGAAGTGTTTCTCCATTGTTGTTTTGAACAACCCCAGTTACGTTTAAAAACTCTTGTCGCGTTTTTTTAACAGGAACAATTAAGTACAATTGTTCGTTTTGAGGTTCAAGGGCGTAACCATCTCCAATGAGTTGCGCTACTGCATCGAGTAGTTCTACATTGTCAAAATTTGCCACTACAATTCTGTCTAAATCTAGCGTATTGTTGCTATAGAAGAATTCTACATTTGATTGTTCTCTGATTTCTTTTAATGCTTCGTGAAGTGTTACTTCGCCCATTTTCAGGTTGATTTTTTGAGCAAAAGCAAAAGCTGATACATTTAGAAATAGTAAGAACATTAAGAGCGATCGCTTCATAATCCATGCAATTTCACGTTCATACCGCCTGAGGAAACGCATTGCGTATCCTTCCGATAGGTTTTTTTTCATACATTTACGTAATTATAGTTGTTAATTGATAGTTTAGTTAACAGCCCTTAAAACCGGATAGCACGGCCAAATACTATCCGGTTTTTCTCTGTTATTTATTTTGATATTTTTATTTTATAGGTTTCGTTTATTTCTTCAACTTGATATGCTATTCCAGAGGTCTTCCGGATCATTTCTAATAAATCTTTAATTGGTGCATCTTTTTTAAATACACCTGTAAATAAAATATTGTCGATTGCTTTTTCATCTTCAAAGGCTACATCAAAACCATACCATCTACCTATTTTCTTTAAGATGACAGGAAGCTTTTCGTTATCGAAATAGAATATTCCATCTTTCCACGAACTGTAATTTCTAACATCAACTTTGCTTACAAATACTTTTTTGTTGCTGTCAAACTTTAAGTATCCTCTGGTACCTGGTGTTAAAATAACTGCTTCGGTTTCTTCCGAAGAAAGTTCTATTTTTCCTTCCACAAGTGTAGAAGAGAAGTAATTGTCTTGTTTGTATGCGCTTACGTTAAACGATGTTCCGAGTACCGTTACGTTTTGATGTTGTGTTTTTACAACAAACTTTCCTTTGTTTTTTACCACATCAAAATATGCTTCTCCCTCTAGTTTTACAGTTCGAGTATCTTCAGTAAAAATTTCAGGATAGGTAAGTGTAGAGTTGGAGTTCAGCCAAACTTTAGAACCATCTGGAAGAACAATGTTGTAAATCCCTCCCGTTGGTACAATAAGCGTATTGTAACTTATTTCGGCGCTCGACTCACTTGTTGTAGCAGTATAATCTAGAGTATTATTTTTATTACTGATTTTTGCTGAAGTTGCATTAATGGTTTCATTTTGATGTGCAGTTAAATCAACAACTTCTCCATTTCCTAAAATAAGTGTTGCTTTGTGGTATCCAGGTGTGATTTTTACCAAGTTTTCTTCAGTAATAACCTCTTCAGATTTATAATTCTTAAACACAAAAGTACCCGCCAATAAGGCTACAATTATAACCGCAGCATACTTGTACACTTGAAAAAGTGCTTTCTTTTTACGTTGCTGTTTGTTGGCAGCAATTGTTTTTAGAACTCTGTTATATGCAGCTTCTTTATTAATACTCTTATATAGTTTTTCCTTAGCATCTAGGTTGCTAGGGTTGATTATTTTTTTGTAGAGTTTATTGTTGTTTCCATTGTTTAACCACTCAGAAAATGTTTCTTTTTCTTCGGAAGTTAAATTCCCTAAAATGGATTTAACAATTAACCGTACAACAGCGTTTTTCGACAGTTGATTTTTGTTCATTGTTTTTTAAGCTAGCTTTGGTTGCTACCGATAATTTAACGGTTAGCGTTATATAGAGTGAAAAATTGATGAAATGGGTGGAAAAGATTTTAAAAAAATAATAATTTTAACAAAAACAGTAAATAAACAGCAAGAATAGACTGCCCTTTTAATTTCTCTTTGATGAGTTCTAAAGCTCTGGCTCTTTGCGATTTAACTGTGTTTACAGAAATGTTTAAGTCCTCCGCAATGTCTTTGTATTTTATTCCTTCTAAGCAAGATAATTTAAAAACTACTTTGCATTTTTCTGGTAACGAGTCGATTGCGTTGAGTAATATTGCATGTACATCTTCCTCAATTGTAAACTCATCCGATTGGCTAAATTGTTCGTAAGGTTGCGCATCCAATGACACTGTTTTATCAACCTGTTTTAAATGTGCAAAAGCTTTGTTTTTAACCATAGTGTATAAATACGATTTAATGTCTTTTACTTGAGACATTCGCTCCTTACGTTCCCATAAATACACCATACATTCTTCCACAATTTCTTCCGCAGTGTTTTTGTCCTCCACATATCGTAGACAGAAGGAAAGCAGACTCGGATAATAATCGTGAAATAATTTCTTGAAGGAGTCGGGGGTGATAATCGTATTTGTAGCAGTTTTGTTAATTCGTGCGTAAACTTATAGTTATTATTTAGTTAAAAGGGTAGACAAAGTTACTTTTATTTTTTGTGTTTTTTATACTTGTTATCCTCTGTTAACCCAACACTACTAAAGGGTTTGAGGATTAAATACTATGCACTGTAAGACAACTATTTTATGAATTGTAGCGTATTTTTTGAAGTGTATTTTTCTGATTTTCAGCAGGCAAGAGTTGAGATATTTTAGCAAGTCATCATATTGTTAATATTATCGGTCAACAATTGCGTTATTTTTATTTTATACTGAAAGTCTTTACTGAATTTTAATAGATTGATAATTGTGCACAAAGGATGATTTATACTGAAAAATGAGGATTTCCTCAATGAATATAATCGCACAAAAAATTATTTATTTTTATAAAATTTTTAGCTTTATGAGTATTGTAAACTAAAAATAGTTAATTTACATTTCATAAAAAGTAACGTCAGCGGAATTGGACTGCTGTTTGCTTTATCCAAATAAATTATTCATAATAATTAAAATCGCTTTACTGCTACTTAATCTGTAGTTTCAGTAAAGCGATTTTTTATTCTATCCTGTTTTACGAATGTTATATTCTCATTTTTTGCAATCATTTTTCATTTTATTAATAATTTATTTGCATAAAATTTAATTATTCATATATTTGGTCAACCAAACTGGTAAACCAATTTATTTTATGAAAAACACTAAACTATTTAGCCTGCTGTTTATTACTGTTTTAGCTTTTTCGTGTGCTAAACAGTCGGAATTAAAAACGCTTAAGAATTTATCTGAATTTAACGAAGCCATTTCAAAGGCAAAGCCTGGAGATACTTTAATATTAGCAAATGGTACTTGGGAAAATGCCGAGTTGTTATTTGAAGCAAAAGGAACAAGCGACAGCTTAATTACATTAAAAGCGGAAACCAAAGGAGAAGTTATTTTAACTGGAAACTCTAATTTAAGAATTGCAGGAGAGTATTTGGTAGTTGAAGGACTTGTGTTTAAAGATGGTTTTACACCAACAAATGAAGTCATTTCATTTAAAAAAGACAATAAGAATTTAGCAAACAATTGCCGTTTAACAGAATGTGTGATTGATAATTTTAGTAATCCAGAACGCCATGAAGCCGATACGTGGGTGGCTATTTACGGAAAAAACAATCGAATAGACCACAACCACTTAGAGGGTAAACGCAATAGAGGCGTAACCATGACAGTGCGATTGAACACTGAAGAAAGTAGAGAAAACAACCACCGCATTGACCATAATTATTTTGGTCCTCGTCAAAATTTAGGTTCCAATGGAGGTGAGACGCTCCGTATAGGAACGAGTCATTATTCGCTTACAAATTCTAAAACACTTGTTGAATATAATTATTTTGATAGATGTAATGGTGAGCATGAAATCATCTCAAACAAATCGTGTCAGAATACCTTTAAAAACAATGTTTTTTACGAATGTACTGGAACTTTAACAATGCGTCACGGTAACGAAACGTGGGTTGAAGGCAATGTATTCTTCGGAAACGGGAAGCTAAATACAGGTGGGATTAGAGTTATAAACGGACAGCAAACTGTGGTTAATAATTACGGAGAGGGACTTACGGGATATAGGTTTAGAGGTGCCTTTGTTGTGATGAATGGAGTGCCAAATTCTCCAATAAACAGATACTTTCAAGTGGAAGATGCTCGTGTGGAAAACAATACGTTTATCAACTCAGACCATGTGCAATTGTGTGCCGGAAGTGATGATGAACGAAGTGTAACACCTATCAATTCTGTAATGGCAAACAATATTTTTTACAATGAACATAAAAATCAATTGTTTACTGTATACGACGATATTTCTGGGATTTCTTTTAAAAATAATATTGTAAGTCCAAACATTCAACCTTTAACCAAAGATGGTTTTAGTCAGCAAGAAATTACTTTTAAACGTGCAGAAAACGGACTTTTAGAACCAACTTCCAACATAAATGCAGGAGCTAAAATTGCAGGCGAAATTCCTTCAAAAACAACTACAGGAGCTACATGGTATCAAAAAGATGTAGCGGAAGCTTCATTGTCTAGTGGTCAAATTATTAAAGTGGCACCTGGGTTAAATACACTTGTAGAGGCGGTTGCAAAAGCAAATGCAGGAGACATTCTTCAATTGGAAAATACAGAACCTTATTTACTTTCAAAAACTATAACGATTGCGAAGCCGCTTACAATAAGGGCTTCAACTCAAAAGCGCGCAACCATTTTATTCGAGAAGAAAAATGCAATCGAAATTGAGAATGGAGGAAAGTTAGCTTTAGAAGGAATAATTTTCGACGGGAAAAATGCGCCCGATAGAACAGGAAACGCTGTAATTACTACCAGTAAGTATTCAATGAATGATAACTACAAATTATTTATAAATCATTGCGATTTTGTGAATTTGGATATGAATCATTCTTTTAATGCTATCAAAACCTATAAGAATACTTTTGCGGATACCATCAGTATAAAAAATTCAAAATTTGAGACAATTACAGGAGATGTTCTATCGCTAAATCAAGAAAATGAAGATATAGGTATTTACAATGCAGAATATGTAATTCTAAAAAACAATGTGTTTAATAACATCGAAGGAGTCGCTTTAAACTTGTATAGAGGTGGATCTGACGAAAGTACCTTTGGACCTTTTCTAGATCTTGAACACTGTGTGTTTAATAACGTTGGGAACGGAAAGCGCAACACAACCGATGCTGCCGTAACACTGTATGGAGTGCAAGATATCGATATAAAAAATAACATTTTTAAAGATTCTAAACCACTTAAAGCGCATTTGGTAGTAGGAGAGCCTATTGTAAATATTTCTCATTCTACTTTTTACAACACGCCAAAACCTATTATTACTGGAGATCAGGCGTATGAGATTTCATCAATTTGGTCTGAAAATCCTCAGTTGACGGCAGATTTTAAAGTAGATGAAAATTCTACATTAAAAAATAAAGCTACAGACGGAAAAAATATTGGAATAATAGATGAAAGCTTATAAAGTTCATTTTATGAAATCATTCAGTAAAATACTTTCTCTTTTGTTTTTCTTTGGTGTTTCCGCAGTGGTTTCGGCTCAATTTACAACAAATACACATCCGAGTTTAACCTTAACAGAACAGGGTGTAGCTTCTATTAAAAAGAATTTGGGCAGTGTTCCGTTATTTGATGAAACTTTAGCAGAAGTAAAACATCAAGTTGATAAAGAAATAATGTCTGGAATAGAAGTGCCAATCCCTAAAGACATGGCGGGTGGCTATACACATGAAAGGCATAAACAAAACTTTTTTGTGCTTCAAAAGGCAGGAAGTTTGTATCAAATTTTGGGTGATAAAAAGTACGCAACTTATATAAAAAATATGTTGGATGCATACGCCAAAATGTATAAAACATTACCCTTGCATCCAGAAGAACGTTCGTATGCGCGTGGAAAACTTTTTTGGCAATGCTTAAACGATGCCAATTGGTTGGTGTATGTTAGTCAGGCGTACGATGCTATTTATGATTTTCTTTCAGCAGAAGAAAGAAACTATTTAGAACAAGAACTTTTTATCCCTTTTGCAGATTTTTTATCCCTTGAAAACCCTAAGTTTTTTAACCGAATTCATAATCATAGCACGTGGGGAAATGCAGCCGTTGGAATGATTGGGTTGGCAATGCGAGATACAACGCTTGTCAATAGAGCTTTATATGGCATGAAAACGTCTTCGCTTGATTTAACAGAAAAAGACAACGACGGAGGTTTTATTTTTGATGCTGAAGGAAAGGCAGGTTTTTTAGCAAATTTAGAAGATGCATTTTCTCCTTCAGGATATTATACCGAAGGGCCTTATTATCAGCGTTACGCCATGTATCCGTTTATGATTTTTGCTGAAGGACTCTATAACACTGGGTATAAAAAGGATATTTTTCAGTTTAAAGATAGTGTGCTGATAAAGGCCGTAAACACTTTGGTAGATTTAACTGATGTTGAAGGGAATTTTTATCCGCTTAATGATGCTCAAAAAGGAATGTCTTATTATTCGAGTTCGTTAATAAGTGCTGTAGATATCGCTTATTTTTATGGGGCTAAAAACTCTTCTTTATTGGCAATTGCTGAAAAGCAACAAGCAGTTACGCTCAACGATGCCGGACTTGCAGTAGCTCAAGCAGTAAGTAGAGGAGATTTTGAGAAATCAATTCCAAGAAATTCTTTTGAAATTCAAGATGGCACAAACGGAAATCAAGGTGGTATTACGGTGTTGCGTTCTTCAGCTTCAGCTATTCCTTTGGATGTTGTTTTTAAATATTCATCACACGGAGGAAGTCATGGACATTACGACAAACTTTCATTTTCAATGTATGATGGAGCTACTGAAGTGCTTCAAGATTACGGATTGGCACGCTTTGTAAATATCGACCAGAAAAATGGTGGCGGATATTTAAAAGAGAACACCACTTGGGCAAAACAAACCATTGCACACAATACTATTGTTCAAGATGAAAAGTCGCATTTTAATGGGGAGTATAAAATAGGGAGTCAACACCATTCGTCTAAATATTTTTCAGACTTTAAAAACAAAAACATACAAATAGCGAGCGCTGTAGATAGTAACGCTTATAAAGGAACTTTGCTACATAGAACACTCGCGTTAGTAACTCTTGAAGCGTTTGAAAATCCAATTTTGATTGATGTATTTAGAGTTGAAGCTCAAACAAAACATCAGTATGACTTACCGTATCATTTTACAGGGCAGGTCATAAGTACTAATGTCGATTTGAATACTAGTAACACACTTTCAGCACTTGGAACTTCAGATGGATACCAGCATTTATATAAAGAAGCTTGGGGTACTGTTTCAAAGGAAATCGCACAATTAACATGGTTGCTAAGCGGATGTTTTTATTCGCTAACCACAACTGCAGAAAGTGGCGATGAACTTTTATTTACACGACTAGGAGCAAACGATGCCAATTTTAATTTGCGTAGAGACCCAGCTGTTATTTTAAGAAGAAAAAATACCGATAAAACTACTTTTGTATCAGTAGTCGAAAAACATGGAAGTTATAGCCCTGTCACCGAAAATGCAAAAAATGCTTTTAGTCAAGTAGAACAAATAAATGTATTGCAAAGTGATGAGCAGTATACTGTGGTTGAGGTTGAATACCTTCAGCAAAACCTTATTTTATTCATTGCGAATGCAAATACTTCAGAAGATAAAATACATAATTTAAATGTACATGGAAAGACCTACACATGGTCTGGACCTTATCATTTTATAAATAATCAGAAAAAATAAAAAAAAATGGAAAAATCATTCGGAACTAGTGAAAAATTTATCAAAGGAGCTTCATTAGAATGGGAAGAAGTTGCGCCAGGTGTAAAAAGAAAAATAATGGGGTACGACGATAAAATAATGCTTGTTAAAGTTCATTTTGACAAAGGAGGCATTGGGAGTATGCACGAGCATTACCACTCTCAAGTAACCTATGTAGTGAGCGGAAAATTTGAGTTAACAATTGAAGGAGAAACCAAATTAATGGAAGCTGGCGACTCTTTTTATATTCCACCGCATGAAATGCATGGAGCCATTTGTGTAGAAGAAGGTGTGTTGATAGATGTTTTTAGTCCTATTCGAGAAGATTTTATGAGTTAAAACTAGCTGTTTTTGCTTATGTGTTTAAAAATGCAGCTCTATTTTGTTAAAATATCATTTTTAGACATAAGTTTTTGATAAAAACATTTTTAGTTAACATTTAAATAATATATATTTGGTAAACCAATTTGGTAAACCAATTAAAACGAATAGAAATTATAAAACAAATTTAGTATGAAACATTTTGTGAAATAGTACAAAAAAAAGGACAGGCGCACACCTATCCTTTTTTGAAAATCAACTTCTAAAAAGAAGTAAAATTTAAACATGTAATTACTTAATAAGTAATTAGAAGTTACAAAGATACATTTTTTTCATAAGTAACTTCAAAAAAGCTAACTCAACAATTACATTTAAGTAAATAGCCATCGAGGTATTTTATACCTCTAGAAATTCTATGTAAAAATTCAAACTAACTTAAAGATTTTAAACTTATGAAAATCAGGTTTTTAACCATATTTATAATGCTTATTTTGTGTCAATATTCGGGTATTGCGCAAGATACATTTATGCTAAGTGGTACGGTTACAGCCAAATCCGACGGAGTGCCAATTCCAGGAGTAAATGTGCTTGTAGCCAATAG
This sequence comes from Joostella sp. CR20, assembly GCF_038433465.1. NCBI lineage: Bacteria > Pseudomonadati > Bacteroidota > Flavobacteriia > Flavobacteriales > Flavobacteriaceae > Joostella > Joostella sp. CR20. Next base: position 122,869 of record NZ_JAESVF010000008.1, read on the forward strand.
TAATAAAGGAGTTGTTACCGATTTTGACGGGAACTACTCAATTTCGGTAACTAAAGGGGATAAAGTTTCGTATAGCTTTATCGGTTTTACCGAACAAACAATAACAGTTTCTGACCAACAGACTATAGATATTGCGCTCGAGCAAGACCTTGAAGAACTCGATGAGGTGGTTGTTGTAGGGTATGGAACGCAAAAGAAAACAAGCTTAACTGGAGCGATTTCTAAAGTAACCAATGAAGCGCTCGATCAAATACCAACATCTAGGGTAGATGATGCTTTGGTTGGACAAGTAGCTGGGGTAAATATACAAGCTACTGAAGCCGAGGCTGGGTCTGCACCAACCATTAGAATTAGAGGTACAGGGTCGTTAACTGGAAGTTCAGATCCGTTAATTGTAGTAGATGGATTAGTGGTTGATAATGACTTTTTAGGAAGTTTAGACATGAGCGAGGTAGAGTCGTTTGATGTATTAAAAGATGCTGCTTCTGCTGCTATTTATGGTTCTCGTGGAGGAAATGGAGTTATTTTAATTACTACCAAACAAGGAAAGTCTGGTAAAACAGTATTTAGTTATCAAGGTTATACGGGGTTAAAATCTGCAAAGCAGAGCGATGCTTACTATTTTTCGGTAGCCGAAACAGCTGCTGCTGAATTAGCTTTTGCAGGAACACTTTCCGATAGAACAAAGTATTTACAAAAAATAGGAATCGATCAAGATTGGCAAGATATCATTTTTGATGGAGGGAAAATTGAAAGTCATGAAGTAAGTGCTCGTGGAGGAAATGAAACTACAAAGTTCAGTGTTTCTTTCGGATATTTACACGACGAGGGTGTGTTGTTAACAGATGATTACAAGCGTTACAATGCACGTTTAAAAATTGATACAAAAGTTGGAGAGCGTTTTAGTTTTGGTGGAAACCTAGCACCTTCGTACACCAATACAAGACGTTTTGATGGCTCTACACACGATATTTTACGTCAGCCGCCATGGTTGCCTTTGTACCATGACGAAAACACAATTCAGTATGTAGATAGAAATGTTTACCCAGATGTGCAAATAGGCGATTATGCAGTACAACGTCATTTTGATAATTACGATTATTATGGAGATGGTAGTAGCTTAATCGATATTAGTGATACGTCGAACACCAATCCAGGAGCAAAAGTTTTGGAAAGAGACCAGAATGATTATAAATTTAAATTGTTTGGAAGTTTCTACGGAGAATACAAAATTGCTAAGGGATTAAAGTTTAAGGCAACACTTTCTGGAGATTATCAAGATACAAGGAGAGATCGTTGGCAAGGGGTTTTATCGAGTAGAAACGGTGCTGCCGATGCGAGTTATGAAGTTTCAGATGAAAATAGAATTCATATAGCTACCGAAAATTATTTTACGTATGATAGAACCTTCGGAAAGCACGACGTTGAGGCTGTAGCTGGTTTTTCAGCAGAAAAATGGGATTACGAAGGAAATAGTTCTTTAGGAACAGGATATACTTCAGATTTAATACAAACGTTAACAGCTGCAACAGTACTTTCAGAACTCGATTCTTGGATTTATGCAGAGCGTTTCCAATCGTATTTTGGGCGTCTTAACTATGCTTTTGATGATAAATATTTGTTTTCTGCAAGTTTCCGTAGAGATGGAAGTTCGGTTTTTGGAATGGATTCTAAATACGGGAATTTCCCAGCAGTATCTGCAGGTTGGCGTATTTCACAAGAAAATTTTTTAATCAATAGCGATGCAATTAGCAATTTAAAGTTAAGAGTAAGTTACGGTTATACAGGTAATAAAGATTTAAATACAGGGAACGATATTATCGATTTATACCCAGCGTTGTCACTGCTTGGGCCTTCTTCAGCAACTATCGAAGGAAGTTTAGAGTCGGCTTACATTGCATTGAATATTGCAAATCCAGATTTACAATGGGAGCGTTCAAAAGAAATCAACCTAGGGCTAGATTATGGATTCTTTAGAAATAGAATCACAGGTTCTGTAGATTATTACAACCGTACCAGCGATCAATTACTTTTAGACAATCCAGTATCGTCAACAACAGGATTTAGAAGTGCGTTGGTAAACATCGGAGAAGTTGTTAATAGTGGTTTTGAATTTGAGCTTAGAACACGTAACATTTCAAATCAAAATTTTAAATGGACAACAACTTTCTTGGCTTCGATGAATGATAATGAGTTAACTGACTTTGCAGACTCTAATGGTCAAATTCAATTTGTAGATGATAAAAGAGCTGCAGAGTGGATTAATTTAGAAGGGCAACCAATTTCTTCTTTCTACGGATGGGTAGTCGACGATCAAGTTCCGTTGGAATATTTACAACAACCTTTTTGGCCTGTAGGTGGGCAAGCGCAAGATGTGTACGTAAAAGACCTTAACGGCGATGGACTAATTGATGATGATGATAAAACAATATTAGGAAGCCCATACCCAGATTTGGTTTGGAGTGTTACCAACGATTTCCAAATTGGTAACCTTGATGTAAGTTTCTTATTTCAAGGAAGTCACGGTGCCGAAGTTCGTAATATGGGAGACCAATACTTGTTTAACCATTTTAATAGCGGACAAGATTTTGATCCGTCAATTACTCCAAATCAAGAGTTTATACGAGAGAAAATCTTTACAAACTCTATCGTTCAAGATGCTTCGTACGTTGCTTTAAGAACAGTAAATGTTGGGTTTAATTTCCCAAAAGATGTTACTCAAAATATAGGTCTTTCTAATTTGAGACTTTATGTGGCAGGGCAAAACTTACTGTACTTTACTGCAGACGGTTATACAGGGTTTAATCCAGAATCGATTTACGAAACTTCTCCAACAACCTACGGTTATCAAAGAGCAGGTTCGCCTATCGCAAGAACCATTTCGTTGGGGTTAAATGCTGAGTTTTAAAAGATTTTAACTGACTAAATTACTTAAAAATGAAAATATATAAATATATAGGAATTGTACTTTTAGCAGGATTCGCGTGGTCTTGTGGAGACGATTTTTTAGATCCAGTTCCAGAATCTGCTGTAACTTCTGATGCTTATTTTGAAAACGACGAGCAAATAGAAAGCGGAATTATAGGAATGTATGATGCTATTCAAGGTGTAAATTCAAATGACCTTGACGATAATTTTAGTGTTCAAAGAGAATACTATATCACCGAAATGCGAAGCGATAATACGCGTACCAAATCGGGTGAAGGAGAGGCTGCTCAGTTCGAAAATTATACTGTAACAGCCAGTAACGGAATTGTTGCCAATTACTACATCAGTTTTTACGAAATAATTTATAGAGCAAATTTGGTGCTTCAAAACCTAGATGCAGCCTCTGCTGCCAAAGCAGGAGCCTTCGAAGGCGAAGCTAAATTTGTACGCGCTTATGCGTATTTCAATTTAGTTAGACTTTTTGGAGACATCCCGTTAATCGACCGTGTAATAGGTCCTTCAGATAAAGAAACAGCTTATACACGCGTAGCCAAAGACCAAGTGTACGATTTAATTATTAGCGATCTTGAGGTAGCAATTGCAAACTTGAACAACAACTATAAAAATAGAGCTTCAAAAGCGGCTGCTCAAACCTTGCTAGCAAAAGTATATTTAACGTTGGGGACAAACTACGGTGAGGCACAAACACTCTTAGAATCTGTAATGAACAGTGGTTATGATTTAGAGCCAAACTTTCAAGATGTTTTTTATACTGAAGGGAATGATGAGGTGATTTTTGCCGTAGGTTATACTTCAGACCTTGTTTCTGATAGTCAAAATATTTCTGCGGAATGGCTTAATTCTGTAGGAAGAACCAGTGGAATGAATTACGTTACTACGGAAGCAAGAGCTGCACTCGATGAATTTGGAGGAGACAGAACAGTGTATTCTTATCGCCAAGATGCGGCACAGCCAACGCAATATCAAGTTGTGAAATATCTGCCAAATGGCGATGATAATTTAGGAATCCAAGCTACTTCCAATAATCCAGAATTGGCAGGAAACGATTGGATTGTTCTTCGCTATGCCGATGTGTTATTGATGCATGTAGAAGCTATTATGGCTGGAGGGCAAGAAACCTCTGCAACAGCTGCGTTAAATTCTTTCCAAAAAGTAAGAAACAGAGCAGGTATCACAACACCTGTAACTTCTATCACAAAACAAGATTTACTAGATGAAAGACGTGTGGAACTGGCTTTCGAAAATCATAGATTTTTCGACCTTGTTCGTTTTGGTGTAGCACAAGAAGTGTTGTCCAAATATTCAGATGATAATGGATATGGCTTCAGTGCAACAGATTTATTACTGCCTATTCCTCAAAGAGAAATCAATTTGAGTAATGGTTTAATGACGCAAAATCCTGGATACTAAAATTTAGAAAAAATGAAAACAATAAACATATATAAAAAACTAATTAAGTTAATAGCTTTTGTATTAACCATGGTTTCCGTTGTAGCCTGTGATTTAAATGAAGACTTGCCAGAAGAGGGTTCGATTGAAGACCTTACGCCACCGCAAGCTTTATTTGCAGCCTCGCAAAATGAAACAGATTATCTGCTTTACAATTTTGCAAACCTATCATCAAGTGCTACCGATTTTCAATGGGATTTTGGAGACGGGAATACTTCTACAGACCTAGATGCTACCAATACTTTTCCTGCGGAAGGAACTTATACTGTAACCTTAACTGCATCTGATAAATTAGGAAAAACAAGCACCTATTCAGAAGAAATTGTTGTGGTAGAACCAGAAGTTCCGCAAGCAATAACACCAGCAATTGGCGCAGCCGATTTTGAAGATGGAAACGATGTTTGTGGTACTGGAGATAGTAGAGATTGCTGGCGAATTTCTGGAGGTAAAATCCACCAAACCACTTCCGATGGTAGAAACGGAACTAGAGGAGCAAAATATCCAGCAGCAGCTTCTAACGATGCCCGTGTAACTTACCAAGCGGTTACAGTTTCACCAAATACAAAATATGTGTTTACACTGTATTACGCCATTCAAGAAGATGGAGATAGTGTAAAAGCAAGTATTATTGATGGGGCTTTAGAAAACTATGATGAATTTGCAAGTGCTACAATTTTGGGTTCAAGTGAAGGAACTGTAAATGGTGGAAAAGGAAACTTTAATGCTATTATTATTGAATTTGAAACAGGAGCAAGCGGAGAAATTTCTATGCTATTTGAAGCAGGAGAAGCCAATGCTAAAGATTCGTATATCGATGATGTTTCAATTGTTCCAGCTGGTTAATGCGATGCAAATGTTAATAAAGAAAAATTATAAATTGCTTTGTTTAGCTTTTATGTTGGTACTGATTTTTTCTTCAGTACCAACATTAACAGCACAAGCATCTGTGACTTCTAAGCATTTGTTGTTTGCATCTTTAAATAAAAATGAAGATACTGCGTTGGTTTCTTCAGCAAGAAAAAAAAGATACAAACTCCCAAAGATAGATTTGAGTCATTGGAAAGTAACCATTCCTGAAGGTGAAGGGAAAGGGGGAGCTATAAGTGTAGAACCACCTGCAATTCTTGATTATGCAACAAACGAAACCTTAAAGCCGTATATGTATAACGACTCTTTAATTGGAGCGCTAACTTTTTATGCATACCCGAGCAATGCTACCACAGCAAACACCAAATATTCACGATCAGAACTCCGTGAACAAATGGAGCCTGGTAATGATAATGTAAATTGGACTTTTAAAGACGGGGGAAATTTAAAGGCTAAAATTGCAATGGGCGATGTGTCTAAAGATGAAGATGGAAAATATCATAAAGTGATTATACTTCAGATACACGGTAGGTTAACCAATGAACAAAAAGCGCTTATCGGACAAAAAGATAACAATGCACCACCAATTTTAAAGATTTACTGGGATAAAGGGAAGATTCGTGTAAAGACTAAGGTGCTTAAGTACGATGGTGTTTCTTCAGAAGGGATTTTACATGAAGAAGCATGGGGCGACGACGAAGGTTATTCTTTTAAAGAAGAAGTAGGATTTAAAAAATTTACTGTCGAAATAGATGTTTCCGACGGAAAAATGGTTGTTTCCCTAAACAATAACGAATATGTTACATATGATAATTTAAGTATAAAACGTTGGAGTGTTTTTGAAAACTACTTCAAGGCAGGAAATTATTTGCAAACAAGAGACGAAGGTGCTTTTGCAAAAGTGAATTTTTTCGATTTAAAAGTTACTCATTAATTGTTTACAGTTGTTAGATGAGTTGTTTTAGTTAGTGCTTTGATATCTGCCAGAAACCTTTTGTAATTCGATATCATCTGGCAGATGTCTTTTAATGAGGAAATAGTTTATAAATACTAACGTTTTGAGTTTTTTTGTTAAACATAAATTTTATAAATTTGATAAACCAAACTGGTTAACCAATTGTAAGGTTTATATATACCGCCTTTGTAATGAAAATAGAAGCTTTAAATAAAATTGAAAATCAAGATGTTAGGAATGAGATAATTTCTAAAATTAGAGAGCTAATTAATTATAAAAATCTAGAACCAGGGGATAAATTGCCATCAGAGCGAATGTTAGCTGAAAAATTTGGAGTTAGTCGAAACAATCTACGTGAGGCTATACAAACATTAGAATTTTATGGATTGTTAAAATCGATTCCACAAAGCGGAACCTTCGTTGCAAACATTGGAATAATAGCTTTAAACGGAATGATTTCTGATATTGTGAGTTTAGACAACCCCGATTTTAAATCGCTCGTAGAAACTCGAATTTTATTAGAACTTAAAACAGTAAAATTGGCTGCACTTCGCCGTACCGAATCGCAACTTAAAAACATGAAAGAAGCACTCGATGCATATAAAAAGAAGGTGCTTAATGGAGAAGATGCTGTTCAAGAAGATTTGCTTTTTCATTTAGCAATCGCAAAGGCAAGCGGTAACAGAACGATGAATACATTTATGCTGATAATCACTCCAGAGATTATCACCAATTTCGAAAAGTATCATGTGTGTGATGATAATCAGGCACTTCTTGGAATTCAAGAACATACCGATATTTACGAAGCAATTAAAAATAAAGACCCTCAAGCTGCTAAGGAGAAAATGAAAGTTCATTTTAGAAGTTTGTATCAATACTGTTATAATATAGATATTAATGAGAATAAAGGGATCGCACAATCTCGATAATAATAAAATTTAAACATTGATTACTTAATAAGGAATTTTAGTGTATAGCACTTTTCTTTCCTTAAAAATTTAATAAGCATTTGTAGAAGCCTAATTGTTGTGCAATTAGAGCGCTAAATTACTATTGCCTTATTTTAAAAAATAAACTAACAAACCTACACATGAAAATTAAAGGACTTAGATGGTGGATTATTGCCTTAATTGGCTTAGCGACAGTAATTAATTATGTCGACCGAACTGCTTTTGGTGTGATGTGGCCAGAGATGGGGAAAGATCTAGGCATGGATGAAGCAGATTATGCCGTGATGCTTAACGTGTTTATGGTAACTTATGCAGCCGGGAAATTTTTATCGGGAAAATTATATGACCAAATAGGCACCCGATTAGGGTTTACGGTTTCTATCGTAGTTTGGTCTTTATCTGCTGTATTTCACGCATTTGCAAGAGGTTTAGTTTCACTGTCAATAGTGCGTGGTTTTTTAGGACTTGGAGAAGCAGGAAATTGGCCTGGAGCTGTTAAAAGTAATGGCGAGTGGTTCCCTGTGAAAGAAAGAGCTATCGCTCAAGGAATTTTTAACGCAGGTGCATCGTTAGGGAGTGTTATTGCGCCAGCTTTTATAGCTGTTCTTTACAGTTCATTTGGTTGGAGAACAACCTTTATCATTTTAGGAGGAATTGGTTTGTTGTGGGTTATTCCATGGCTGTTTGTAAATAAAACTACTCCAGAAAATCATTCATGGATTACAGAAGAAGAACGTGCACTTATTTTAAATGATAGAATTAAAAAAACTTCAGCAGTAAATAACTCCAAAGAAAAAGGACTTTCCGTAGCACAAATTTTAAAATTTAAAGAAGCTTGGGGAGTACTAGTAACCCGATTTTTTATTGAGCCTATTTGGTGGCTTTTTGTTGGGTGGATGCCAATTTACTTAAACTCTAAATATGGGTTTAGTATTGAACAAATTGGAGCAACTCTTTGGATTTCATATTTAGGAGGAATGGCCGGAAGTATCCTCGGTGGATGGTTTTGTGGTAAATTGATGCAAACTAAAACTGTAGATACTGCAAGAAAAATAGTAATTACCATAGGTGCATCACTTATATTTTTAGGGTTACTCGGTATAATTCTTTTAGTAAAAGGGAACGACCCAATGATGTTTATCTATATCGTAGGAGTAGTGCTTTTTGGTTTTCAGTTTGCAATTGGAAATATTCAAACAATTTCAAGTGATTTATTTAGTGGTCCATCTGTAGGAACATTAGCAGGTTTAGCGGGAACTATTGCTGCAGTTTCAGTAATTATAATGAACTGGCTTATTCCTAAAATAACAGTTGAATCATACACGCCAGCATTTATTCTAATAGCTGTTTTGGCGCCCCTCGCTGTTGTGTCTTTATATGTGCTGATCCCTAAAATCAAACCTGTAGAATTAGAAAATTAATACATAAAATAAATTAATAAAAAATGAAAAAATTAGAAGGAAAAGTAGCCGTAGTAACTGGTGGAGCTAGAGATATCGGACAAGCAATCTCTATTAAATTAGCAAAAGAAGGAGCTAAAGTAGTTGTAAATTATTTTGACGACGAAAAAGGAGCCGAAGCTACCGTGAACGAAATAAAAAGTTTAGGAGGAGAAGCAATAAGTGTTTATGCAGATGCTACTAAACAAGAAGATATCGATAATTTGGTTGCTGAAACTAAAAACGCATTTGGAGATAAGGTGGATATTTTAGTGAATGTTGCAGGTGGACTTTTCGCAAGAAAAACTATTGAAGAAATGGATGTAGATTTTTATAATTTACTGATGGATGTTAACTTTAAATCGGTTTTCTTGGTAACCAAAGCCTTTAAACCAATGCTAAATAAAGGAGGATCTGTAATTAACTTTTCTTCGCAGGCAGCTCGCGATGGTGGAGGGCCTGGAGCATCTTTATACGCGGCTTCTAAAGGAGCAGTAATGACTTATACAAGATCTTTAGCAAAAGAGTTTGGACCACAAGGAATTCGTGTGAATGCACTTTCTCCAGGGATGATTGCTACTAAATTTCACGACGACTTTACAAAAGATGAGGTTAGAAGTAAAGTAGCTGCTGGTACTCCGTTAAGAAGAGAAGGTGAAGCGAATGAAGTAGCCGATTTAGTGGCGTATTTAGCTTCAGATGAGGCATCTTTTTTAACTGGAAATAATGTGGATATTAACGGTGGATTAGCATTTAGTTAATTCAATTTATAAAAAAATAATAATGAAGAAAGTCGTAACATTTGGAGAAATCATGCTGAGGTTATCAACCGAAAGACACCTTAGGTTTTCTCAAGCAAATTCTTTTTTGGCAACTTACGGCGGAAGCGAATTTAATGTTGCAGTTTCACTTTCAAATTTTAATATTCCAACCGAATTTGTTACCGCGGTTCCCGATAATGAATTGGGGGCAAGAGCTTTGGAAGAAGTTCGAAAGAAAAACGTAGGAACAAATTGTATTATAAAAAATGGAAAGCGCCTGGGAGTGTACTACTTAGAAACAGGCGCTTCTTCTAGAGCTAGTAGTGTTTTATACGATCGAGATGATTCTTCCTTCGGAACAATCAACGCAAATACAATCAACTGGGATGAAATATTTAATGATGCGCAATGGTTTCATTGGAGCGGAATTTCTCCTGGGGTATCTCAAAATGCTGCAGACATTTGCTTAGAAGCTGTAAAAGCAGCAAAAGAAAAAGGAATCATGGTGTCATGTGACCTTAACTACAGAGCAAAACTCTGGAACTACGGCGTAGCACCATCCGAAGTAATGCCCAATCTTTTAAAATATAGCGATATTGTTTTAGGAGATATTGATACCGCTTGTTTAATGACTGGAAAGGAGAAAATCAACCCAGATTATAACAATCATTACAGTTTGCCAGAAGCGTATCGTTATTTTTTAGATAGTTTTCCAAATATTAAATTAATGGCAACTACTTTGCGGTATTCTGTAAATGCTTCTCATCAAAAAATAGGAGGGGTTATTTACGATACCAACAAAACTTATTTTGCCCGATTACGCGAAGTTATCCCCGTGGTTGATAGAGTAGGTAGCGGAGATGCTTTTATGGGGGGATTAATTTTCGGATTGATTTCTCAACCAAATAATTTTCAATACGCAATAGATTTTGCTGCGGCAGCCTGTTGTTTAAAGCATTCTATTTCGGGAGATTATAATTTGGTGAGTATTGCTGAAGTAGAAAAATTAATAAATGGGAATGAAGCTGCTCTAGTGGCTCGATAAAAATTTTTAGAATGAAACACATAGCTCGTTTTGATGTTGCAAAACAAATAACCGACAAGGGTTTGGTGCCTTTGTTTTATCATTCAGATGCTGAAATTGCTAAGAAAATTGTTAAAGCTTGTTTTGACGGAGGAGTAAGAGCAATAGAGTTTACTGCTCGTGGAGCTTTTGCACATGAAGTTTTTTCAGAAATAGTTAAATATGCACATCGAGAATTACCCGAAATGTTGTTGGGTGTTGGTTCTGTAACCGATGCTGCTGCAGCATCTCTATATATGCAAATGGGGGCAAATTTTATAGTTACTCCCGTTTTAAGAGAAGACATTGCAAAAGTTTGTAATCGTCGAAAAGTATTGTGGATGCCAGGATGTGGAACACTTACTGAAATTGCTGCTGCTGAAGAATTGGGATGCGAAATTATCAAGCTTTTTCCAGGTGCTATCTACGGACCTAAATTTGTAAAAGCTATCAAAGGTCCGCAACCGTGGACAAATATCATGCCTACGGGTGGAGTTTCTACGGAAGAAAACAACATAAAAGAATGGTTTAATGCTGGAGTATGTTGTGTGGGAATGGGTTCTAATTTAATTTTTACTGATGAAAGTAATCAGTATGATTACAACGGCATTACAGAAACCATAGCCAATACACTTGCACTAATACAAAAAGTTAGAAATTAGGTTTAAGATTCTTTAATTGATTGTTTCCACTTCTCAAACATATCAATAGTTGATTCTTTAGTTGGTGGATATAAGCCAATTACAGAAGCTCCGTTTTTTACTTGTTCTGTTACAAAAGCTTCAAAAAGTTCCATCTTTTTGCATTCTTCTGCAATCTCTTTTGCAATTCCTCTCGGAATTACAATCACTCCATCGTAATCTCCAACAATAATATCTTTTGGGAAGACAGCCACATCTCCACAAGCGATTGGCTCATTAATACCAATTGCTTGATGTAAAGTTAAATTGGTTGGAGCAGATGGCCTTTTATGGAATGAAGGGAAGTCGAGTAGACTAATTTCTTGAGCATCTCTAAAACCACCATCAGTCACGATACCTGCACAGCCACGTTTCATGAGGCGTGTAACCAAAATCGAACCTGCAGAGGCTGCTCTTGCATCTTTTCTGCTATCGATAACCAATACAGCTCCTTCTGGACATTCCTCAACAGCTACACGCTGTGGATGGGATGGGTTTTTAAAAACTTCAATGGTGTTCAAATCTTCGCGCGCAGGAATATATCGCAATGTATAAGCTTCTCCCACCATTTGTTTCTGAGAAAGGTGTAAGGGTCTTACTTTTTGTATAAATTGATTTTTAAAGCCTCTTTTAAAAAGTGCAGTAGCAATACTTGCAGTGCTGATGCCTTTAAATATTTCCTTGTAATTTGTATGCATTTGAGATGGTTTAATGAATCTCAAATTTAGTGAATTTAAAATTGGTTAACCAGTTTAGATAAGATAATTTAAACTTAAGAAAGGAAATTGCGTACAGAAAAAAGTGTATAAAAAGTAAAAACCCTTGAAAATCTTAAGATTAACAAGGGTTTTTGTACTCGAGGCGGGACTTGAACCCGCACGGACATTACTGTCCACTGGATTTTAAGTCCAGCGTGTCTACCAATTCCACCACTCGAGCGAAATATTATTTAGAGCGAAAACGATTCTGAATTTTTGTTTGTTGTTCGCTCATTTTATTGAGCGAAAAACGGGATTCGAACCCGCGACCTCAACCTTGGCAAGGTTGCGCTCTACCAACTGAGCTATTTTCGCATTCGTTTAAAAATTTTAAAGAACTTTAGGTCTTTGGTGCGCTCAGTATCTCTCTGATTGCGGATGCAAATTTAATACATTTCTGTAAAAACCAAAGCTTTTTTTGAAAAAAGAATTGATTTTATTTTTCAGTAGCTGTTAACTGCCTAATTTATTGTTGATTGACATAAATAATTATTTTTTGTTGTACTTACGACCTATTTAAAAAAGTTTTAAAAATCAAGGAAGCAGTGTGGGCAGATAGATAAAAAGTTGTTTGAGTGAAGCGAGTTCTTTTTATCTGTGGAGGATGGTTCCGTAGATTTTTTTGATACTTTTTTAATCAGTCTTGACTTTTTTGTTTCGTTTTTGTGTCAAGACAAAAATGAAAAACAAAATAACTTTCAATTATAAGTTTTTTAAAAACTACTTTTTAACAAGCATTCTTTTTATCTCATTTAACTTCATTAAAGCTTCAACTGGCGTTAAAGTATCAATATCGGTATGGATAATTTCCTGCTTTATATTTTCTAAAAGAGGGTCGTCTAGGTTGAAAAAACTCAATTGCATTTCGTTTTGCGATGCTTTTAAGTTGTCGGTTAACTCTTCACTGCTATGCGATTTTTCTAGCTTCTTCAATATTTTATTGGCTCTGTGAATTACTTGTTGTGGCATTCCAGCCATTTTTGCAACATGAATTCCGAAGCTGTGTTCGCTTCCTCCAGCAACCAATTTCCGAAGAAATAACACGTTGTCTTTTAATTCTTTTACAGAAACATTGTAGTTTTTTATTCGTTTAAAAGTTTCTGTCATTTCATTTAGCTCGTGGTAATGCGTAGCAAAAAGAGTTTTAGCTTTTCCAGGATGTTCATGGATGTACTCGGCAATAGCCCATGCAATTGAAATTCCGTCGTAAGTACTAGTTCCTCTTCCAATTTCATCTAACAAAATCAAACTTCTTTCGGAGACATTGTTTAGAATTGAAGCGGTTTCATTCATTTCAACCATAAAAGTCGATTCGCCTAAAGAAATATTATCACTCGCACCTACACGGGTAAATATTTTATCTACAATTCCAATTCGAGCTTTTTCCGCAGGCACAAAACTTCCCATTTGCGCTAATAAAACAATGAGTGCGGTTTGGCGTAAAATAGCCGATTTACCACTCATATTCGGACCAGTAATCATGATGATTTGTTGCTCATCTCGATTCAAAGTAACATCGTTTGCAATATAATTTTCTCCTAGCGGTAATTGCTTTTCGATAACGGGGTGCCTTCCGTTTTTAATTTCCAAATCGTAGGAGTTGTCAATTTCTGGAAGGGTATAGTTATTTTCTTTTGCTAATTGGACAAAACCACATAAACAATCGAGTTGAGCAATCAAAACAGCATTGGTTTGCACCGATTGGATGTATTGATGCATCCAAGTAACCAATTGCGTGTAGAGTTGTTGTTCTAGCACGGCAATTTTTTCTTCAGCACCCAAAATTTTAGCTTCGTATTCTTTGAGTTCTTCAGTAATATAACGTTCGGCATTTACAAGAGTTTGCTTTCTAATCCACTCGGCAGGCACCTTGTCTTTATGCGTGTTTCTAACTTCGATATAATAACCAAAAACATTGTTGCTAGCTATTTTTAGGGAAGTAATTCCGGTGCGCTTCATTTCGCGCTCTAGCATATTGTCGAGGTAATCTTTCCCAGAAAATGCTAACTTTCGAAGTTCGTCTAATTCTTCCGAAAAACCATCGGCAATTGTATTCCCTTTGTTGATGTTTACCGGAGCTTCCTCAGCTATAGTTTGCGTAATGCGTTCTCGCAACACATCGCATGTATTTAAGCGGTCGCCAATAACTTTTAAGGCATCGTTATCAATTTGAGATGCCGTTTCTTTTATTGGTACAATGGCGTTAAGCGAATTTTTTAGTAAAACTACTTCTCTGGGGTTAATTTTTCCCGTAGCAACTTTCGATATCAATCGTTCTAAGTCGCTTATTTGTTTAATCTGACTTCGGAAACTTTCTAGTAACTCCGAATGCTCCAAAAGGTGTTGTACAATTTGGTGGCGCTGTTGTATTTTATCGATGCTTTTCAGCGGAAGTGCCAACCATCTTTTCAGTAAACGACCTCCCATTGGAGAAATAGTTTTATCGATAATATCGAGTAGCGTAACAGAATTGGCTGTTGGCGCTTGGTATAATTCTAAATTCCGAATGGTAAAGCGGTCCATCCACACATACTCTTCTTCGGCAATTCTGGTAATGGCAGTAATGTGCTCCAGCTTGTTGTGTTGTGTTTCCGAAAGGTAATGCAATACCGCTCCAGAAGCAATAATACCATGTTGCAAATGTTCCACACCAAAACCTTTTAACGATTTGGTTTGGAAGTGGTTGTTGAGCGTTTCTTGGGTGTAATCTTCTTGAAAAATCCAATCTTCCATAAAGAATGTATGGAATTCTTTCCCGAAACTTGCTAGAAAATCAGCTTTGTTTTTCTTGGAAATTAAAACTTCACTCGGACTAAAATTTTGCAATAATTTTGCAATGTATTCTTCATCGCCTTCCGCAGTTAAAAACTCCCCTGTTGAAACGTCTAAAAATGAAATTCCCAACATTTTTTTTCCGAAGAAAATAGCACTTAAAAAGTTGTTCGATTTTGCAGTTAAAATATCGTCGTTTAGCGCAACTCCAGGAGTCACTAATTCGGTAACCCCACGTTTTACAATGGTTTTAGTTTGTTTTGGGTCTTCCAATTGGTCGCAAATTGCCACACGTTTTCCCGCCTTTACTAATTTTGGCAAGTACGTATGTAACGAATGATGCGGAAAACCAGCCAACTCCGTACGGTCGCTTCCGTTGTTTCGATGCGTTAAAACAATCCCTAAAATTTTGGCAGTATCAACAGCATCTTCTCCAAAAGTTTCGTAAAAATCGCCCACCCTAAATAGCAAAAGTGCATCAGGATATTTAGCTTTAATCGTGTTGTATTGCGCCATTAAAGGCGTTGTTTTCTTCTTTTTTGCTGTAGCCATTTCAAAAATTAGGTTCTTTAGCGAAAGTATTATTTTTTACCCTTTTATGCCATTTTTACCGCCATTGATTATAAACAACTTTCGTAAATTTCTCTTTTGAATCACTATTTACCTCCAAATTGCTTGATGAAATATTTTTTGAAGCACTTTAAAATGGTGTATTTAGCCATTGCCGTTACCTGCCTGACGGGTAGGCAGGCTTTCGCCACTACACGGTAGTTGGCTCAATCAGGGCTAGGACTAAGGTTTTGTTGTATAGCAATATTCCCTATTTTTGCCGAAAAATTAAACATGCGAAAATTAAAGAACAACGAGCTCGACCGATTAAATGTAGAAGAATTTAAAGAAGCTACCAAAACACCAATAATTATTGTTCTAGACAATATTCGTAGTTTAAATAATATAGGTTCGGTTTTTCGAACTTCAGATGCTTTTTTAATTGAAAAGATTTACCTCTGCGGAATTACGGCTACACCGCCACATAAAGACATCCATAAAACTGCACTTGGCGCTACCGATAGTGTTGCGTGGGAATATGTTGAAGATACTGTAACCTTGGTTGAAAAATTAAATACTGAAGGTGTTGTAACTGTAGCCATCGAGCAAGCCGATAACGCAACGATGTTAAACGATTTTTCGGTTTCTTCTGATAAAAAGTATGCCTTAATTTTTGGAAACGAAGTGAAAGGTGTTCAGCAAAAAGTGGTGTCGGCTTCGAATAATGTTATTGAAATTCCGCAATACGGCACAAAGCATTCACTCAATATTTCTGTAAGTGTTGGAGTAGTGGTGTGGGACTTTTTTGCTAAGCTTAGTAGATAAAAAAAGGATTCGAAAAGGTCGAATCCTGGTAAGTATATTAAGTAAAGTTAGCTAGTTTCTTGTTTTAAATATGCTACGAATTAAGGAAACCTTAACGAGAAATCCAAAAAAAACACTAACAAACTTTTAAAAATTTAACAAATCGACCTAAAAATCGTGTATTTTATCGATAATAAATTGGTAGTCGTTTTTATTTTGTACGAAATCCAATTCCGAAATATCGATGATTAACGGGTTAATGTTTGGATGTGTTTTTATAAATTCGAGATAACCGTTATTTATTTTTTCTAAATAATCTGGCGGGATACTTTGCTCGTAACTTCTTCCTCGTTTTTTTATGTTATGTAAAAGTCGCTCGGTGTTTTGGTGTAAATAAACGTACACATCGGGCTTTACAACTTCTTTGTACATAAAATTAAAGAGTTTTCTGTACAGTATAAATTCATCTTCTTGAAGGGTAACTTTAGCAAAGATGAGCGATTTAAAGATATCGTAATCGCTTACCATAAAATTTTTAAACAAATCTGGATGCGCAGTGTCATCGGTAAATTGTTGATATCTATCAGCTAAAAAAGACATTTCCAACGGAAAAGCATAGCGATTTCTATCTTCGTAAAATTTTGGTAAAAACGGATTGTCTGCAAAGCGTTCCAAGATAAGTTTTCCGTTAAATTCTTCAGCAATCTTGGTAGCAAGTGTAGTTTTTCCGGCGCCAATATTTCCTTCAATGGCAATAAAGTTGAATTTTGAAAAGTCTTTTTTCAGTATTGAAATCTCTAAATTAGTTTTTTCAAGTTCGCTTTCATCTTCACAAAAATCGAGTAATTCAGCAATACTTTTTTGTAAAATAGGATGAACTTTTCCCGGAGCGATATCTGCCAACGGTTGCAAAACAAACTTACGTAGCTGTAAATGTGGATGCGGAATAATAAGGTCGGGTTCGTCGATAATTTCATCTTCATAAAAAAGAATGTCTAAATCGATGGTGCGAGCCGAATAACCTTTGGAATTAGAGCGTACTCTCCCCATTTTTTGCTCTATCTGCAACAGGCAATCCAACAATTCTTGCGGTTGTAATTGGGTGTCTAAACCGATGCAAATATTGTAAAAATCGTCGCTATCAAAACCCCAAGGTGGTGTTTGGTAAATGGGAGAACAAGAAATAACAGTCCCGGCACTTTCGTTTAAAAGTTGAACGGTTGTATTTAGATTTTTAAACTTGTCGCCTAAATTGCTTCCTGCGGAAATATATGTACGTTTGTAGTGAATCATAATGAGGGCACAAAATAACGAAAAGATATGCGAAAGATGTGTATAATTGAATTGTTTTGTTTTCTTTTATCGTTGATTTTTTTTATCGTTAATCGGAAGCAAATCCGTCATTTCGAATGAGGCATAGCCGAAGAGAAACCTCTTTTTTATGATTGTTAATCTGTGTAATTGTTAAATCGATTGAAAGTTTTTAGATCTCTCCTTTCGTCGAGATGACATTTATATTTCTTTAAATCTTTTAATTTTTCAATCCTTCAATAATCAACACAAAAAAGACCGTTTCCATATTGAAAACGGTCTTCTAAAAAATAGAGGGACTTATAGTGCGCTCTAACTTGTT
>NZ_JAESVF010000009.1:0-130857 GCF_038433465.1 Joostella sp. CR20
TATTTAAAACATTAAAAAAGCGTTCTTTTTAAGAGCGCTTTTTTTGTATCAATTCGTTATGTAGTGCCTCTAATTTCTGTAAGTATTCATCGGGCTCGTAAGAATCTTTATTACTTATCAGTATAGCCAACTCCTGCTTTACATTATCATACGTAACACTCTCCTCTTCTTCTCTAGCTAAAAAAGAAATCACCTTAAAGGTTTTTACTTTTATATTATTTTTAATCTTTTCAACCTTTGTAAAATTATTAATCTTAACCGATAAGAAAGTTAAAAACAACAACAATGGTAACAATACGGGTAATGCACTCCAAATTTCTGTTTCGTGTGTTGAAGCAATATCAACATTAAACGTAGCAATTAATTGATAACTTACAATAGTTATCGGAATTAGTAAAAAATATTTCCACCAATATCTCGTTGTTAAAAACCAAATTGTTAACATGATGAAGGTACTCACTTTTAGCATGGTAAACCATAGAAAAATTCGAACACTTAAAAACTCATACGATTGTATTTGTAGCAATCCAAGATCCCAAACTTTTTCATCGGCTGGCGCTAACAAGTACACTTTATCGAGTACCAATAACAAAAGTAAACACACAAAAATACATACGCTTCCTATGGTTTTTATTGCTGAAGTACTTTCGAAAAAAGGGTTTGCATTCTGCTTATCATCATCTTCCGATATAAGTACAGCATTCGCAACCAATTCTTTTAAATTATCCATATTAGATTGATACGACTCTTCATCAAACCGATTTAAAACACGTGTATAATGATTTGCATTTTTAAATTTATAACGCAAAATTTCTTCAGCATCAATAGCATCTAACGTTAATCTATTCCACAACGGGTAGTTCGACTTCTTCCCAATGTAATACACAAGCACACTACAAAGTCCGGTTAAAAAATAAATCAATACTTTACCATTTATTTCTGAAAGTTGTACCTCAGACATGAATATCACAAAGAAGTTATACAACCAAACCACCAATAGCACAAAAACAGCTATTCGCCACCAATACCTACATGTGATATACCACAACGCAAGCATCACCACATTAGACAAAAACAACAAAACCTGAAAACAATACATTTGTACTGAATGGTAAAATGTAGTTTTAAACGTATATAAAGGTGTAGTCCAACTTGAAGAATCGGGACACAATACATGCAAATACACCATAATAGAGGCTAATACAATAGTAAAAACTATGATTAGCTCATAAAACAAAATTCTTTTTCTATTCTTGTACAATGAAGTCAAAATTTCTGCAAATTTACTTAATAATAAATTTTAATTCCAAAAACACTTAAAATATATAGGTTGTGTAACTTTGTAAAAACTTATTTATAAATGAATAAAACATATCATTTAGACGAGCTATCTGAAGTTGCCAAAGAGATAATTAAAAATACAACTTCCAAAATACTATTATTTAATGGTGAAATGGGTGTTGGAAAAACTACCTTAATAAAAGAGATTGTAAAACAGTTAGGAAGCAACGATCGTGTTTCTAGTCCGACATTTTCGTTAGTTAACGAATACAAAGGAACAACCGACACAATTTATCATTTCGATTTATACCGACTAAATGATATAGAAGAAGCATACCAAATAGGAATAGAAGATTACCTCTATAGCAACGCTTGGTGTTTGATAGAATGGCCTGAAAAAATAAAGGATTTTCTGCCTAAAAAAACCACTATTATCGATATTAAAGCACATTTAAACGAAGAAAGAGTGCTGGAAATGAGATAAAACTGTACATTTAAACACCTACATATAATCCCCCGAACTGGTTGTATATTAAAAACTTACTAATGTACGACAAAGATTTTTATTTTCCGCACTTTTTTTTTTCTTAGGTTTGACACATCAAAAACCTAAAAAATAATCTATAATGTCAACTAAAAAATTAACTTTTGCAGTCGCTTCAATTGCGTTACTTTCTATTTCTTTAACTTCATGCTCAAACGATTCTGTAGCAGATCAAGAAAGTTTATATAATACGCAAGCTATTGAAAAAGCTAAAATTGAAATGCCTTCAAACGGATAATTATAATAAACTAACCAATTAAAAAATACTACTATGAGCTTAAAAAAATTAACTTTCGTATCTGCATCAGTTGCATTACTTTCAATTTCATTAACATCTTGTTCTAACGATTCAGTAGCAGACCAAGAAAGCTTATACAACACACAAGCTATTGAAAAAGCTAAAGTTGAAATGCCTTCAAACGGATAATTAAAATTACATATAAAGTACTCAAGCACATTCAATATAAAATGAATGTGCTTTTTTTATATTAAAAATTCAACAGTATTCTTAAAATAATATTTGTTTATCAATTTTGGATTCGTTTAATTTGTGATTAGGATCCAAATCTTATAATTGTGAAAAAAAAGAGTAAAAGCTCCTCCGACCTAGAAAAGAGTAGCAAGGCTAGAGTACTCGCCTTAGGTTCAGTTATGGCATTTATTATCGCTATATCTCCATACATATTTTATTTATACGAAAGCTTTCCACAAGAACAGACTTGGGATACACTTTTGTTTTCATTTAAAACAAACTACTACTCTACCTTATATGTAGCAGCATGGAACTTTATGAATAAATTTGTTCCTCTTCTTTTACTTATCGTATGGTTTTTTACATGTAAACATTGGTGGTACCACGTTATCTTAATCCCCATTAGTATGTATATTTTTCAAATTGTTAGTTCATTAAACGATGATATAGAGTATATAGACGAATTCGAAATTTATTACATCATTCCTGTAATGATGGTCGTTATTCCTATTGTGTATTTAATCCGTCTAAAACTCTTTGACAAGGTAGTACACGGTATCGATTTGGATAAAATAGATAAAGAATTAAAAGAATACGAAGCGAAAGAGCGCGATATTTAATTTCAACTAAATATCACACTTAGTGAGTAAATTGATTATAGACTTAAAAAGTTTAATTACCTTTGGATTTTAAGTTACTAAAATGTCGTATTCGAGTACTCCATTTACAAAACAAGAGTTAATTCCGCAGGAAGAAACCCTAGAACTTTTAAAGCAAAAAGGCGAACTATTTATAGGAATTCCTAAGGAGGTTTCTTATCAAGAAAATCGTGTTTGCTTAACTCCAGATGCCGTAAATGCACTTACCTCTCATGGGCATCGTGTTATTTTAGAATCTAATGCTGGAGCCGACGCCAACTTTACCGATAAAGAATATAGCGAAGCTGGTGCGGAAATCACCACAGACACTAAAAAAGTCTTTTCGTGTCCGATTATTTTAAAAGTCGAGCCACCTTCTTTAAAAGAACTAGAACTTATCAATCCGCAGTCAATTTTAATTTCTGCACTTCAAATTAAAACCAGAAGTAAAAAATATTTCGAAACCCTAGCCAGTAAAAGAATTACTGCACTTGCTTTTGAATTTATTAAAGATGACGACGGAAACTACCCTGCAGTAAGAGCGCTTAGTGAAATTGCAGGCACTGCCTCTGTTTTGATTGCTGCTGAATTAATGACAAATGCCAACAGCGGAAACGGACTCATGTTCGGAAATATTACAGGAGTTCCACCTGTAGATGTTGTGATTATTGGCGCAGGAACAGTTGGGGAGTTTGCAGCTAGAGCTGCCATTGGCTTGGGAGCTAGTGTAAAAGTTTTCGACAACTCAATTACCAGATTACGTTGTATCCAAAACAATTTGGGGAGAATGTTATACACTTCTACCCTTCAACCTAAAAACTTACTGAAAGCTCTAAAACGCTGCGATGTTTTAATTGGCGCGGTAAGAGGAATTGACAGATCGCCTGTTGTGGTTTCTGAAACCATGGTTGAAAACATGAAAAAAGGAGCCGTAATTATTGATGTGAGCATCGATATGGGTGGATGCGTAGAAACAAGCGAAGTTACTTCTCATGACAATCCGACCTTTGTAAAACACGGTGTGATACACTATTCTGTTCCAAATATTCCTGCTAGATACGCTCGAACAGCTTCGGTTTCTTTGAGCAATATTTTCACTCCTTATCTTTTAAAAATTGGAGAAGATGGAGGTTTGGAGCAATCACTACGCTTTGATAGAGGCTTGAGAAATGGACTCTATTTTTACCACGGAATTTTAACAAGTAAATCGGTTGCAGATTGGTTTGACCTTTCGTATCGCGACATAAATCTTTTGATATTTTAAATATGCCATTATTAAAAAGAGTTGGTTTTTATTTAATAGGCCTTGCCTTAGGATTAATTTTTCTAGCTTATTTTTTTAGAGAAAAAAGAGCAGAATTTTGCTACTTACCAAATTGTAGAACTCTAAAATCTATCAGAACACAAGAAACTATAAATTTTGCTCCAAACATGCAACAACTTATAGATAACAAAACAATTTCTGAAGAACAAATAGACTCGGTACTAACCTATGGAGAAGTTAATTTTTCTAAGAGCGACATCAATAGAGATCAAGCTGCTGAAGATCGTTGCAGCACTTATTATATAGATGGTAAAATAAACAACGAGCCCGTAGAGCTCGTTGTTAAGAATTGTAAATTTGTTGCTGATATTTTAGATCTCAACAAAAAATAGATTTATAATTTTCGTCTTTTTCTTTCAGTAGACAATAGCGTTAATTCACGTGTAGTTTGCCCCGCTACCGAAGTGTTTTCCTCAGCTCTACGAATTAAGTAAGGCATCACATCTCTTACAGGTCCAAACGGCAAATACTTAGCAACATTATAACCTCTATGCGCTAAGTTATAACTAATATGGTCGCTCATTCCGTATAATTGTCCAAACCAAATACGGTCGTCGTTGATTTGGATATTCTTTTCTTCCATTATCGATAAAACCAACAAGGTACTTTCTTCATTATGTGTCCCTAAAAACAACACCATAGTATCTAGGTTGTCCATCATATAACGAACAGCGGTATTAAAATTGTCGTCCGTATCTTTTTTTGAAGCGCAAATTGGCGTTGGATACCCCTTCTCCTCTGCTCTATCATTTTCTTTCTCCATATAGGCACCACGCACAAATTTCATCCCGATAACAAAACCTTCCGCTTTAGCCTTTTCATGAAGCTGTTTTAAATAATCCAATCGATCCCAACGGTACAATTGCAACGTATTATAAACTACAGCACGCTCTTTATTGTACTTACGCATCATTTCTTCAACAATTTCATCGGCTGCATCTTGCATCCAACTTTCTTCAGCATCTACCAAAAGAGCAACTTCAAGTTCATGAGCTTTTTTACAAACCACATTAAAACGCTCTTTTACACGGTTCCACTCTGCAGTTTCTTCTTCTGTAAGCGTTTCTCCTGCTCCAACTTTCACATATAAATCAAACCTTCCTAAAGCTGTAGGTTTAAATACTGCAAACGGAATGGCTTGTTTTTCTTTTACGAAATCAATCAATTTTAGCGTTCTAGCAACAACCGCGTCAAATTCTTCTTCAGTTTCTTTTCCTTCTACGGAATAGTCTAAAACCGAACAAACTCCAGCTGTGTAAATTGCATCAACTGTTTTCATACAATTCAGTTCACTTACACCTCCGCAGAAATGATCAAAAACCGTAGCTCTAATAATTCCTTCAACAGGTAAATGAGCTTTGATAGCAAAATTTGTTACAGCGGTACCAATTCGTACCAGAGGTTGGTGTGCTATCATTTTAAATAAAAAGTAAGCTCTTTCGAGCTCAGAATCGCTTTTTAATTTAAAAGCGATCTCCGTGTTATCAAAAAAATTCTTCATTTAATAAACCGCTATAATTTTTTGCAAATATAGTGTTAGAAAAACTACATTTTTATATGAAAAACTCGTTATTTTGCTAATAAGTAAAAATTAACAATCATTTCGATGCTCAAATCTATCGCTAGCACCAATTCTACAGTACATTTCAACGAAAAAGCATATGAAGTTTTAAACAGTCATTTATCGGCCGAAAACTACTCTAAAGTTTTTATTTTGGTTGATGAAAATACGCATCAACTTTGTTTGCCTACATTTTTAGGTAAGTTAGAACAACAATACGATATTGAAATTATTGAAATTGGCGCAGGAGAAATTCATAAACAAATTGAAACTTGTACAGAAGTTTGGAAAGTTATCTCTGAACTTGGTGGCGACCGAAAATCGTTACTTATTAATTTAGGTGGTGGTGTTGTTACCGATTTAGGCGGTTTTGTAGGCGCTACATATATGAGAGGAATTGACTTTTTAAACATTCCTACCACACTCCTTTCGATGGTTGACGCTTCTGTTGGCGGAAAAACTGGAGTCGATTTAGGACCACTAAAAAACCAAGTTGGTGTGTTTACAGAACCCGTTATGGTTTTAATTGATACTGAATATCTAAACACTCTTCCTCCTAATGAATTAAGAAGCGGATTGGCAGAAATGCTTAAACACGGACTTATTTATGATGAAGCCTATTGGAATAAACTCAGCAATTTAAACCAATTAACCCCGGCAGATTTAGACGAGTTAATTCATCGTTCGGTTGTTATTAAAAATGAAGTTGTTACTGAAGATCCGAAAGAAGGTAACATCCGAAAAATTTTAAACTACGGACACACGCTTGGGCACGCAATCGAATCGTATTTTTTACAAAGCGAACACAAAGCAACACTGCTACATGGCGAAGCAATTGCTATTGGAATGATTATGGAAACCTTCCTTTCTGCTGAAATTTTAAATTTTCCGAAGGAAAAACTAGATCATATAAAAGATACATTTCTCAACTATTTCGATAAAGTAGCCATCGATACATCAGACATGGAAATAATTATCGGACTGATGAAACACGACAAGAAAAATGCCCACGGAAATGTAAATTTTGTGTTACTCGAAGACATTGCAAAACCAAAATTAGACATCTTAGCAAGTAAAGAATTGTTAATCAAATCATTAGAATACTATAAAAAATAATTTTTTTTCTTGCTTATTAAAAAAAAATAGTGACTTTTGTTGCTGTATTTTTTAGAATTTAATGAGTTGTTTTAAAAACTCCGTGTGTGTGGATATCTGGAAGTCATATTTACATGTATCTCGTAGAACGAGGTCTCGGTTCTTAAATTTAACTTCCAAGGACATCTTAAAAAAATCTGCTACAATTTCTGTAGCTTATCTCCCTGCCTATTTGCGTATTTGATATAATAATGCTATTTATAACATAAAATTAAGTTAGATTAAATATCATTTTTATAATATTACAAAAAAGCAACTATGAAGACGAAGTATTTCGATCTTATAGATCAAACCTACTATTTTCCGCAGGAGGAATTTACTTTAGAAGACGACCAATTAAAGTTTCATAATATCGATTTGATGGAATTGGTAAAAAAATATGGTGCGCCGTTGAAGTTTACCTATTTGCCACAAATTTCAAACAATATTAAAAGAGCTCAATATTGGTTTAAAAATGCTATTGAAAAACAAGGCTACGAAGGGCAATACCACTATTGTTATTGTACCAAAAGTTCGCACTTTAGTCATATTTTAAATGAAGCCTTAAAAAACGATATCCATATCGAAACCTCTTCTGCTTTTGATATTGACATTGTAAAAAGTTTAATAGCCAAAGGGAAACTCTCTAAAGACAATTACGTAATATGTAACGGTTTTAAAAGAGATAAATACATTGAAAATATTGCTGAACTTATTAACGGTTCGCATAAAAAATGTATCCCAATTATAGATAATTACGAAGAATTAAACCTTTTAGACGAAGCCATCCACGAACCATTTAATGTTGGGATTAGAATTGCTTCTGAAGAAGAGCCTAAATTTGAGTTCTACACCAGTAGATTAGGAATTGGGTATAAAAACATTGTTCCGTTTTACAATCGCGAAATCAAAGACAATAAAAAAGTAAACTTAAAAATGCTTCACTTTTTTATCAACACAGGTATTCGCGATACTTCGTACTATTGGAACGAACTTTTAAAATGTTTGAAGGTTTACATTCAGCTTAGAAAAATATGTCCAACAGTCGATTCTTTAAATATTGGTGGTGGGTTTCCTATTAAAAACTCACTCGCTTTTGAATACGATTACGAGTACATGGTGAACGAAATTATTCATCAAATAAAAACTGCGTGTACTGAAGCTGGTGTTCCTGTTCCTAATATTTTTACTGAATTTGGAAGCTTTACCGTTGGAGAAAGTGGCGGTGCTATTTATGAAGTTTTATACCAAAAGCAACAAAACGATCGTGAGAAATGGAATATGATAAACTCTTCGTTTATTACAACGCTTCCAGATAGTTGGGCTATTAGCAAACGTTTTATTATGCTAGCCATTAACCGTTGGAACGACGAATACGAACGTGTTCTTTTGGGCGGACTCACCTGCGACAGCGACGATTATTACAACTCTGAGCAAAACATGAACGCCATTTATTTGCCAAAATACAGCAAAGCAAAACCATTATATATAGGATTTTTTAACACCGGAGCATACCAAGAAACTATTGGAGGTTTTGGTGGGTTACAACACTGTTTAATTCCTTCGCCTAAACATATTTTAATCGATAAAGACGACGAAGGAAACATTACAACAAAACTATTTTCAGAACAACAAACAGCAAATGATTTTTTAAAAATTTTAGGTTACAATGACTAAGAAACATTATGCCGGTATCCCGGAAAAGTACGCACGTTTGGATGATGCTCAAGTAGTACTCATTCCTGTTCCTTATGATGGCACGAGCACTTGGCAAAAAGGTGCCGACAAAGGTCCGAAGGCTTTCCTTGAAGCTTCAGAGAACATGGAACTTTTTGATATTGAAACACGCAGTGAACCTTATAAAAAAGGCGTGTATCTAGCTCCTCCAGTAACCGAAAATAGTACGCCAGAAAAAATGGTGGAAGCGGTTCATAAAATCACTAAAAACTATATCAAACAAGATAAGTTTGTAACGCTTTTTGGTGGAGAACATTCTATTTCTATCGGTTCTATTAGAGCCTTTAACGAGTGTTTCGACGATTTAACCGTTTTACAAATTGATGCGCATGCCGATTTAAGAGAAGAGTACGAAGGTACCAAATGTAACCATGCGTGTGCTGTATACGAGGCGAGTCAGAATACCAAATTAATTCAAGTAGGAATCCGCAGTATGGATATTTCTGAACTTGATAACATGATTGAAGATCAAACTTATTTCGCACACGATATCAGTCAGAGTGACGATTGGGTGGACGACTCCATTCATCAAATGACCGAAAATGTGTTTATCACTATCGATCTTGATGCTTTCGATCCGTCTATTCTTCCTTCAACAGGAACACCAGAACCAGGTGGATTGTTATGGTATGAAACCTTAGATTACCTTAAAAAAGTTTTTAAAAAGAAAAATGTTGTAGGCTTTGATATTGTAGAGCTTTGCCCAAATGAAAATGAAAAATCTTCAGATTTCTTAGCTGCAAAGTTGTATTATAAAATGTTAGCTTATAAATTTAAATACGCAAACTCAAAAAAACAAGAAGACGATGACGACGAATAAAGGAGCAATTTCCAATTTTATAGAAAAATATTATTTACACTTTAACGCTGCTGCACTTGTAGACGCGGCAAAGGGTTACGAAGCACAATTAGAAAATGGTGCTAAAATGATGGTAACACTTGCTGGAGCTATGAGTACAGGTGAATTAGGAAAGATTTTTGCTGAAATGATTCGTCAAGACAAAGTGCAAATCATCTCTTGTACAGGGGCAAATCTAGAAGAAGACATCATGAATTTAGTAGCGCACTCACACTACAAAAGAGTGCCAAACTATAGAGATTTAACACCGCAAGAAGAATGGGATTTATTGGAAAAAGGCTTAAACCGAGTTACCGATACTTGTATTCCTGAAGAAGAAGCATTTAGAAGACTTCAGAAGCATATTTATAAAATTTGGAAAGATGCCGAAGCAAATGGCGAGCGCTATTTTCCGCATGAGTTTATGTACAAAATGTTGCTTTCTGGGGTTTTAGAAGAATATTACGAAATCGACTTAAAAGACTCATGGATGTATGCTGCAGCAGAGAAAAACTTACCGATTGTAGTTCCTGGTTGGGAAGACAGTACGATGGGTAATATCTTCGCATCATACGTTATGAAGGGAGATTTAAAAGCTTCTACTGTAAAAAGCGGAATTGAATACATGGCTTATTTGGCAGATTGGTACACTAAAAACTCAGAAAGCGGTGTAGGATTCTTCCAAATTGGTGGAGGGATTGCAGGTGATTTCCCTATTTGTGTGGTACCAATGTTGTATCAAGATATGGAAATGGAAGACACACCTTTCTGGAGTTATTTCTGTCAGATTTCTGATTCAACAACTAGCTATGGCTCGTATTCTGGAGCTGTTCCAAACGAAAAAATCACTTGGGGTAAATTAGATATCGACACACCTAAATTCATTATCGAGTCTGATGCTACCATTGTAGCGCCACTTATTTTTGCGTATTTATTAGATATGTAATTGAAACGATTTAAAAACCTACATTAATTATCAACAATATGAAACGTGTAATTGTAGATTACAAAAAATTAACCAACGAAATTCTATCGATGCTTGTAGAAAAGTATCCTGATGGATATGGTGATGACGACATCATTAAGTTTAAAAACGCAAACAACGAAACCGTAGAAGCTGTAGAAGTAAGAACTGAAGATACTGTGTATCTAGTAAAAGTTAGTACTCGACTAGCAAATACAATGGAGAAATTTGAAGATGACGACGATGACGATTTTAACGATGGAGATTCTATAGGAACTGACAATTTAGAAATTCCTGAAGACCAAGAAGAAGACGAAGATTAAATCTAAAAGCCTAAATACGTTTGTATTTAGGCTTTTTTTTATATGGATTTTAATTGAAAATTAATTGAAATTGTAAAACAGCCTCCCAACTACCTACAACTTCTGGGCGCACAACATTATAAAAAACTTGTGCGGCAGCACAGTAAAATAGCTTTGATTTACCTATTTTAAATGTTTTACCTGGACCACCACCTAGCGGAAGTAACATCTGGTCGCCATTATCAGCCAACCAATTATTAACTACTGTAGCATTACTTTCAATAAACCAACCTTTTGGCAAATTATAATATGCAAAATATTGAAAGTTAAACGAGTTCACTTTATTCTCGGCTTCCCCTCCTAACGACCAATAGTTTTGCACAACAAATCCAGCAGACAATTTATCTCCTGCATGACTTAAAAGAAAAGAAGGCCCCATACTCACTCTATTGCTTCCTAAAATAGGACTCGTTCGTGTAGGTAATTGAATTGCTGGTCCAACTCCCCAACTCAAACTACCCTTTTTTTCAATTGAAGAAAAATAACCATTGAATAAAATATTTCCCAAACCACTTGCGCTACTCGAACCTCCTTCTTGTAACGGTGTAGGTTGTATAGGCACATGACTTAACTGATCCAAACCCGGAACCGATTGAAAAGGAATAATTGTGTATGTTATTAATTTCAAGTTTTTCCCTAACTTAAATGGCCAAACTGGTTGAATAGAAAATGATTGAGCAATACCATCTCCAACAGGCAATAAAACTTCTTGAAAATATACACTTCTCAAACCAGCCACTGGATCTTGGCGTTTTTTTGCCATCTCCTCTACAGTGATGTCATCTACATTTTGAGATTGAGAAAAAGTTAACAAACTACAAAACAAGCTAAAGAACAAACTGATTATACCTTTTATATTTATTTTAATCATTTCTTAAATACTTTTATCAATTACCTTTCACTTCATTCTGTTCTTTATGATTAATTAATTTTCATTAATAAAAACAATGAATTTAACTTAAACTATAATAATTAAAGTTAACGAAATATATTAAAATGAAAGAAAATTACTTACAATACTTCAGAAAAAGATTATAATTACTAGTCTTAAATATTTAAAAAAAAACGTGGATTCTATACAAGAAATCAGTTGCTATAATTACGACGCTTTTCAAATTCAATTTGAGTTACTACTGGCAATAATATAACTAATTCCTTTAGGCAAGTACTCCTAATTATTTCTGTATTAAACCTTTTAAAAACCCCCATTTTTTATGAAGAAAATAATTTAACAGCTTATTTAATTCATGATATATACATTGTAATTTTTTTTGCATAATATTGTAACCAACACAAAAAACAAGAATGAGCATCGGCTTCAACTTTAACCACACCTATAAAAAGAATATAATTATTAAAACGAATTACCGTTAATGCTGAATCTGCTTAAGAAATACGTTTCCCTCCTACTGCTGTGCTGCATCAATTTTGTGTGGAGTCAACATCAACAAAAAATAAAAGCCGAATTAATTGCTGAAGAACATCTTATAAAAGTTCAGCAAGAAATTCAATATAACAATACTTCCAACGACACATTAAACACAATTTATTTATACGATTGGAATAATGCCTACGCAAATAAAAATACTGCATTAGCTAAACGTTTTGCTGAAGAATTTAACAAGAGTCTACATCTTGCAAAAGAAGAAACACGTGGACATACAGAAATTTTATCGCTTACCGATACCAACTTCAACACACTTAGTTGGAAGCATACAGAAGGAGACGATATTGTAAAAATTTCGCTCCCTACACCTATCCTTCCGCAGCAAACTTACAACCTAAAAATCACTTATAAAGTAAAGCTTCCGAGTGCGCAATACACGGGTTATGGCTACACCGATATTAACAACTACAACTTGCGTTATTGGTATTTATCGCCTGCTATTTACAACCAAGATTGGAAAGAATATCACAATAAAAATTTAAACGATTTAAATACTTACACAGCCCAATTTGATGTGAGTTTTAGCTACCCAAGTACTTACAAACTTGTTTCTGACTTTAACATCACTACAACTCAAAACAGCAACAATACTAGCACTTCTCTGCTCACTGCAAACAACCGAGGAGATTTACGACTTTACCTTTTAAAAGAGCAAAATTTTTCTGTTTTTAAAAACAATCAATTAGAACTCATTACCAACATTGAAAGTAAAGGTTTGAATGATTTTACAAAGGCAAAATCTGCTGAAAGAGTAATTCACTTTATCGACAGTACGTTGGGGACTTATCCGCATCAAAAACTACTGGTTACCGAGCAAGATTACAAACGGAATCCGCTTTACGGAATTAATCAGCTTCCTTCATTTTTAAGGCCTTTTTCTGAGGAATTTCAGTATGAATTAAAGCTACTTAAAACTACCCTACACGAGTATTTAAACAACACTATTTACCTCGATAATCGTAAGGAAAATTGGGTAAAAGATGGTATCGAAACGTATTTATTAATGAAATATGTCGATACGTTTTACAAAAACACCAAAATGCTCGGAAAGCTTTCGAATGTTTGGGGATTGCGTTCGTACCATTTAGCGCAAATGACTTTCAACGACCAGTATCCGTATTTGTATATGTTGATGGCGCGCACCTACTCCGACCAACCTTTAACGACTTCTAGAGATTCGCTTATAAAGTTTAACGAGCGTATCGCCAATCGTTATAAATCGGGTGTTGGTTTGGCGTATCTCAACAGTTATTTAGGCGAAGATTATATCGATAAAAAAATTAAAGAATTTTATACTGAATTTACTTCGGAAAGCACTTCGTCACTTCAGTTTGAAGAATTATTAAAAACTGATGCACCCAAAAACATCGACTGGTATTTTAACACCTATGTTGCATCCGACCAAAAAATAGATTACAAAATCAAGAAATTTGAAAAAACAAACGATTCGATTTTTGTTACGCTGAAAAATAAACGAGAAACCAACACTCCTATAACTCTATTTGGAATCGATAGAAACGATTCGATTTTATTTAAAAATTGGTATGCCGATGTTGAAAAAACAACAACAGTTGCTGTACCCCGAAAAGATGTAAAAAGACTGGTTTTAAACTACGACAGGGTAATTCCAGAATTTAACGAACGTGACAATTGGAAATCGGTTAACGGATTTTTCTCTACCAACAGAAAATTAAAGTTTAAGTTTTTTAAAGACACTGAAGACCCATATTACAACCAAATTTTCTACGTTCCTGTTTTGCGTTTTAATATTTACGACGGAATTACGCCAGGACTTAGACTCTACAACAAAACTTTTTTAACCAAACCTTTCGTGTACGACCTTCAACCCTCGTATGCAATGGGTGAAAACGCTTTGGTAGGTTCGGGTTCGTTACGCCTCAGAAAATATGTAAACCACGACAATATGTACTTAATCGATGCGTATTTGGCGGGGTCATCTTTTCATTATGCCGACGGATTGCGCTACAGCACCATAACCCCTTCGGTTACTTTTAGGTTTAGAAACGACGACCTGCGCTCAAACGAACGCGAATTGTTTAACATGCGCTATGTAAATGTTATTCGAGACAACTCGCCAACCATCGATACCGACCCCGATTACAGTGTGTTTAATGCGCGTTACGCCTACGGAAATAACGGAATTATAAATTACAAATCGTGGTTTATTGACTTACAAGTAGCGAGCGAATTTTCTAAAATTGCTTTTAACTGGGAATACCGAAAACTCTTTCAAAGTAACAGACAATTGAACATCCGTTTTTTTGCAGGAAAGTTTATTTACAACGAAACCAATTCTGATTTTTTCAGTTTTGCGCTCGACCGCCCTACCGATTATTTATTTGATTATGATTATTTAGGTCGTTCCGAAGAAAGCGGACTTTTTAGTCAGCAGTTAATTATTGCTGAAGGTGGATTTAAGTCCAAACTCTCCGATCCCTACGCAAACGATTGGATGATAACTACCAATGCTAGTTTTAACTTATGGCGATGGATAGAATTGTATGGCGATGTTGGGATGATTCGCAATAAAAATCAAGATGCTCGTTTTGTGTACGACTCGGGAATTCGCCTCAATTTGGTAACCGATTATTTCGAGCTCTACTTCCCTGTATATTCAAACAATGGTTGGGAAATTGCACAACCACACTACGACGAAAAAATAAGATTTGTAGTGACTTTGAGTCCAAAAACACTCATAGGATTATTCACCAGAAAGTGGTTTTAGTTTTTACGAAGACTTGGATATTTTAGTCTTTTAGTCAATATAAATGCTTCATTTAAAAACTAAAATCATTAAAAACTTCACATTAAAACTATACTAAAAATACTTTTTATTGAAAACATTTCAGTTTAAAACAAATAAATTGAAAT
The DNA here is from genome assembly GCF_038433465.1 of Joostella sp. CR20. Classification (NCBI taxonomy): domain Bacteria; kingdom Pseudomonadati; phylum Bacteroidota; class Flavobacteriia; order Flavobacteriales; family Flavobacteriaceae; genus Joostella; species Joostella sp. CR20. Next base: position 15,195 of record NZ_JAESVF010000009.1, read on the forward strand.
ATTTACATTTTACCCCTATATTTTTTAATTGTAAAAACCATTCTTTTTGGCTATTTTTGCTAGCGTCTCATAAAAAATCCTATGCAAACAAAACCCGAAACAAAACAAGATATTTCCTTTGAAGATTTTAAAAGTCAAATTCTTAACGACTATAAAATAGCGGTTACAAGCCGAGAATGTAGCTTATTAGGCCGAAGGGAAGTTTTAACGGGAAAAGCCAAATTCGGAATCTTTGGTGATGGTAAAGAGTTGCCACAACTCGCCATGGCAAAAGCATTTAAAAATGGAGATTTTAGAAGTGGTTACTACCGAGATCAAACCTTTATGATGGCCATTGGAGAGCTATCTATTAAAAACTTCTTTGCAGGGCTGTACGCGCATACAGATATTGAAAAAGAACCAATGAGTGCTGGAAGGCAAATGGGTGGGCATTTTCTTACGCAAAGTAACAATCCAGACGGCTCTTGGGTAGACCTTACTAAACAAAAAAACAGTAGCTCGGATATTTCGCCAACAGGTGGGCAAATGGCTCGTTTACTCGGTTTGGCACAAGCTTCAAAAATATACAGACACGTTGAAGATGTACCTTCGGAAGGTTTTTCAATAAACGGAAATGAAGTTGCTTGGGGAACAATCGGAAACGCTAGTACAAGTGAAGGTGTTTTCTTCGAAACTATCAATGCCGCTGGTGTTTTACAAGTACCAATGGTAATTAGTATTTGGGATGACGAATACGGAATTTCTGTACACGCAAAACACCAAACTACTAAAGAAAATATATCTGAAATCTTACAAGGATTTCAACGTACCGAAGACAAAGACGGATACGAAATTATTGTAGTCAAAGGTTGGGATTACCCTGCTTTAATTGATGCTTTCGACAAAGCCGGAAAAATTGCTCGCGAAGAACACGTGCCTGTGCTACTTCATGTAATTGAGTTAACGCAGCCGCAAGGACATTCCACTTCTGGTTCACATGAACGATACAAATCTGAGGAGCGACTAAAATGGGAAAAAGAATACGATTGTAACCTTCAGTTTAGAAATTGGATAATCGCTAGTAATTTTGCTACAGACGATGAGTTAAATCAGTTAGAAAAACAAATTAAGAAAGAAGTTCGCGACGGGAAAAAGGAAGCTTGGAACGAATTTTTATCACCTATAAAATCAGAAAAAAAAGTTGTTGTAAATCTTTTAGCTGATTTGGCAAATAGCAGCAGTAACAAAAGTTTTATCAACCGCTATAAAAACGATTTGATTTCAGTTGACGAGCCTTCAAAACGTACAATTTTAGCTTCAGCAAGAAAAGCTTTACGCTACGTTACGCATGAAGAATCGGAGGCTAAAACAAAACTTCAAAGTTGGATTCATAACTTCTATACCAAAACGCAGCCAGAGTACAGTTCGCACCTTTACAGCGAAACAAAAAGCAATGCGACCAATATTGCTGAAGTTGCTCCTGTGTACGACGAAAATGCAGAAATGGTTGACGGTCGTGTGGTGTTAAGAGATAACTTCGATAAAATATTTGAAACTCACAAAAACGCTCTAATTTTTGGTGAAGACAGTGGTAATATTGGTGACGTAAATCAAGGGTTAGAAGGACTTCAAAAAAAATACGGCGAGCTCAGAATTTCCGATACTGGAATTAGAGAAGCAACCATTATTGGTCAAGGAATTGGGATGGCTCTTAGAGGCCTCCGCCCTATTGCCGAAATTCAATACTTAGATTATATTTTATACGCTTTATATGTATTGAGCGACGATTTAGCATCGTTATTATACCGCACCGTTGGAAAACAAAAAGCGCCACTTATTGTAAGAACGCGTGGACACCGTTTGGAAGGTATTTGGCATGCTGGTTCGCAAATGGGAGGATTAATTCATTTGCTTAGAGGAATGTACATTTTAGTGCCTCGAAACATGACCAAAGCAGCAGGTTTTTATAATACTTTATTAGAAAGTGATGAACCAGCGTTGGTTATTGAGAGTTTAAATGGCTACCGATTAAAAGAAAAACTTCCTACCAACTTAGGAGAACTTAAAACCCCGATTGGTGTTGTGGAAACCGTAAAAGAAGGAACAGATATTACCATTGTTTCTTACGGTTCAACTTTACGAATTGTTGAGCAAGTTGCCAAAGAATTACTTGAAGTAGAAATTAATGCTGAAGTAATTGATGCGCAAACACTGTTACCATTCGACATTAATCATGATACAATAAAAAGTTTGAAAAAGACAAACAGATTATTGGTGGTTGATGAAGATGTTCCGGGAGGATGTTCAGCTTATATTTTACAAGAAATTATTGAAAACCAAAACGGTTATCAATACCTCGACAGCGCTCCGCAAACATTAACAGCAAAAGCTCACAGACCAGCTTATGCTAGTGATGGAGATTATTTCTCAAAACCAAATGCTGAAGATATTTTTGAAAAAGTGTATCAAATTATGCACGAAGCATATCCTCAAAAATATCCAGCTTTAAGATAATTATATTTTAAAAAACTTGCCTTTAAGCTTTGTTTACCATACTTATAGGCAAGTTTTTTTCTTTTCCATACAATTTAACTTCTTGAATAGTTGCTGGTAAATAAAAGCCAGCAGTAACCAAAGCTTCTTTAACACGCTTTACAACATTTCCTTTGGTTATTAAAGCCTGCATTCCAAACTCTTTTGTGTCAACCCAAAAGAATACTTTTAAATTAACTGCACTCGCCGCAAGTTCGTCTTCCATAATAAAGTTTTGATGCGCTGCATCTTCCATTACAGTTGGTTCTTCTTCCAAAGCCTTTAAAATTACTTTTTTCGCTTCATCAATAGCATCTTCATAAGCAATTCCAACAACAAAATCATATCTGTAAAATCCGTCTTCAGTATAATTAAAAACAGGACGCGTAATTACATCACTATTTGGGATATACACATCTTTTCCATCAAAGGTTTTTAGTTTAGTATAACGAAACTCAAGCGTTTTAACTTTACCAAAAATATCGCCAATTTCTACAGTATCATCAACATCAAAAGGTCTGTTAAAGCTCAAAATAACGCCTGCAATAAAGTTTTGACCTACATCTTTAAACGCAAAGCCTAAAACTACTGCACTTGCCCCTGCTGCGGCCAAGATTCCTGCGGAAATATTTCCTAAACCAGCTGCGTCGAGTGCTAACATGATAAAAATAAGAATCAAAATAAACCGAATTCCACGTCCTAAAAACTTACTCATCAAAGGGTCTTTGGTTCGAGATTGAATACTTTTTCTTGCAAACTGCCCTACCCAACCCGCTATAAAAATTCCTAAAACTAAAATTAGAATTCCCAGTGTATACAGTGGAATCATCTCTATAAACTTATCGAAATAGGTAAGCGTAGAGGTGCGAACGTCCTCGTAAACTTCTTGATTTGTAGTAATTATCATTGAATTTGATTTATGAATTTCACTTAAAAATACTAAATAAAATTTTATCCTTCAGCTTTAAAAAATGCAGAAACACCATCATTTAAAAATATAATTTCTTAAATTTCAGTTGCAATAAATCACAACTGTATGAGAATAGAAAATGAGCTTAAACTGGGGTTTAAAGATGTAATGATTCGTCCAAAACGTTCCACCCTAAAATCGAGAAGCGAGGTAACTTTACAAAGAGAATTCAAGTTTAAACACAGCAACTACACATGGAAAGGCGTACCTATTATTGCCGCAAATATGGACACCGTTGGAACTTTTAAAATGGCAACCGAACTCGCTAAAAACGAACTCATTACAGCCATCCACAAACATTATACTTTAAGTGATTGGGATGAATTTTTAGCTGATAAAAATGAACAATTTTACAATTATATTGCCATTAGCACTGGGACCAGCGACGACGACGCTACCAAGCTCAAACAAATTTTATCTAAGCATGACAAAATTCAGCTTATTTGTATAGATGTTGCAAATGGTTACTCTGAACATTTTGTAGAATTTGTAAAGAAAACAAGAGCAAACTTTCCAAACAAAGTAATTCTTGCAGGAAATGTTGTTACGGGCGAAATGGTAGAAGAATTAATTTTGGCTGGTGCCGATATTGTTAAAGTAGGTATTGGTCCTGGAAGCGTTTGTACCACGCGTGTAAAAACTGGGGTTGGATATCCGCAATTGTCTGCTATTATTGAATGTGCCGATGCTGCGCATGGGTTGGGCGGACAAATTATTTCTGATGGAGGTTGTAAAATACCTGGAGATATTGCAAAAGCCTTTGGTGGTGGAGCAGATTTTGTAATGCTTGGTGGAATGCTTGCAGGCCATACAGAAAGTGGTGGCGAAACAATCACTAAAAACAACGAAACTTTTAAGGTTTTCTACGGAATGAGTTCGGAAACAGCCATGAAAAAACATGCGGGGGGCGTTGCGAATTATCGTGCTAGCGAAGGAAAAACTGTTGAAATACCATACCGAGGTGATGTTGAACACACTGTACAAGACATTCTAGGGAGTTTGCGTTCCACTTGCACTTATGTGGGTGCTAGTCGCCTAAAAGAGCTTACGAAGCGTACAACATTCATTCGAGTTCAAGAACAGCACAACGAAGTTTTTTCTTGAAACCTGGATACGTGTAAAATTAATTTCAAAAAGACTTCAGAATGAAGACATATTATCTTTTTATATTTTTCTACTTGAACTATATTTTTCTAACTTCAATCACTCAAAATCAAAAGAAATACTATTTCTATTTCGATTCAACAAATCAAAATATATGCAAGTATTTAGATCGAAATAACAAAATAGAACCAGTAAAATATTTCTATAGTTTAAATACAGAAAATCTAATTTTTACTTCAAAATATAAAAATGTAAAAAGATTAAAATTATCACAGCAAGATACAGCAAAATTAAATGTAAAAAATCACGTTTGGCTAAATCAATTTACAAACATTGAAAGAGATTCAATATTATACAGAGAATCGAATAATTCATTTTATATTATTGAAAAGGACAGTATCGACAAGAACTTATATCTTTCTGAAGTAATCCCAACAGTTGAAATAAATTAAATTATTCTTACCTATAATCTACCTAAAAATAACAACTAAAAGCTCTTTCAATAAATCGGCATGTGTAGCACTAACATTTCCTACACCCTTACTTTTCACATCAATAGTACGGAGATAGGCAATAATTCGGCTACAATCTTTCATGGGATAATTTCGTGCTGCAGTAACATATTCTCCCACAAAAAAAGGATTTACTTTTAATGTGCTCGCAACGTTTCCTTTGCTTTTATCACTCAATCCGTGGTATTGCAATAGTTGCGAAAACAAACTGTGCAATAATGATATTGTTACTACAATAGGGTTGTCTTTTGGGTTTTGGGTAAAGTAATTTATAATTCGCGTAGCTTTTACCACATCGCGTTCCCCTATTGCTTTACGAAGCTCAAAATTGTTATAATCTTTACTAATACCGATGTTTTCTTCGATATCTTTAGGCGTAATTTCTTTCCCTGCAGGAATAATTAATTGCAGCTTCTCTAATTCATTATTAATCTTGGATAAGTCGGTACCTAGGAACTCAACCAACATTTGCGCAGCTTTGGGTGTAATTCCGTATTTCTTACCAGATAAAACACGCCTAATCCAATCGCCAACTTGGTTTTCGTATAGTTTTTTACTCTCGTAAATGTATCCATTTTTAGCAATGGCTTTATATACTTTTTTACGTTTATCGAGTTTTTTGTATTTATAGCAAACAACCAAAACTGTTGTAAGCTGTGGGTTTTCAGCGTACGCTTCAAAATTGTCGATGGTTCGAGAAAGATATTGAGCTTCTTTTACAATAATTACTTGTCGCTCTGCCATCATAGGGTAACGCTTGGCGCTAGAAACAATTTCATCTAAACTAACATCTCTTCCGTATAAAACCATTTGGTTAAATCCTTTTTCTTCTTCCGTTAAAACAGACTTCTCTATAAATTCAGAAATCTTATCGATGTAGTAAGGCTCCTCTCCCATTAAAAAATAAATAGGTTTGATGTTTCCTGCTTTTATATCGTTTACAATCTGTTTAATTTCATCCATAGAAAAAGAATACGTGTTTTATTAACTGATATTTCTGATATTTGCACTTATGCAACCACTGAATTTTCCAGCATATCCATTTCGTTTCAAAAGTAGCGAAAATAAAGTCCATATTTTTGATCAGATACGTAAAAAATTTATCCAATTACAACCCGAAGAATGGGTTCGGCAGCATGTAGTGAGTTTTTTAATTACTGAAAAAAACTATCCAAAATCGCTAATTAACGTTGAAAAAGAACTCATAATCAACTCCTTAAAAAAGCGCTACGATATTTTGGGCTACAATCCCGACGGAAGTATCGAACTCATTGTTGAATGCAAGGCACCATCGGTTAAAATTACACAAAACACCTTCGACCAAATTGCTCGTTACAACCTACAAGTTCAGGCAAATTACCTAATGGTTACAAACGGACTCGACCACTATTTTTGTAAAATGGATTACGAGCAAGAAAAATACATATTTCTAAAGGATATTCCAGCTTATATGCTTTAATTTGCAATCGATTAAACCCCACATGAATTTAAGTTTATAGATGAAAATAGCTGTTGTGATACTGAATTGGAATGGAAAAGAACTTTTGGAGAAGTTTTTGCCATCGGTAACCAGTTATTCTCCAAACGCAACAATTTATGTGGCCGACAACGCTTCTTCCGATACTTCTATTGAATTTGTAAAGGAAAATTACCCTGCTGTAAAGATTATTCAGAATACTAGCAACGGTGGTTTTGCCAAAGGTTATAACGACGCTTTAACACATGTTGATGAAGATATTTTTTGCTTGCTGAATTCGGATATCGAAGTAACGGAAAATTGGCTACTCCCAATTGAAGAAGCTTTTAAAAACAATCCTGAAGTGGCTATTTTACAGCCTAAAATTCTCGATTACAAAAACAAAGAATATTTTGAATACGCAGGAGCTGCAGGTGGTTTTATCGACCGATTAGGATATCCATTTTGTCGCGGTAGAATTTTCCAAACGCTCGAAAAAGATCGAGGGCAATACAACGACGAAAAAGAAATATTTTGGGCTACAGGCGCATGTATGTTTATCAAAAAAGAAGTTTTTACTAGTTTAGGAGGTTTTGACGAAGACTATTTTGCGCACCAAGAAGAAATCGATTTATGTTGGAGAGCGCAAAATAACAACTACAAAATTTTATACGTAGGTGCTTCAAAAGTGTACCATGTAGGTGGTGCTACCTTAGGAAATATGAATCCGAAGAAAACATTTTTAAACTTCAGGAATTCGTTGTTTTCAATCACAAAAAACTTACCCAAACGCAAAGTTTTTCCACTTATCATTGCGCGACTATTTTTAGACGGAATTGCAGGCGTTCGGTTTTTATTTCAGCTAAAATTCTTACATCTTTTTGCAATAATTAAAGCTCATTTTAGTTATTATTATTATTTTGTTAGAATCTTTAAAAAACGAGGAACAATCAATAAAGATATCAAGTATTTTGAGTGCACTTCGGTGGTGCTTAGTTACTTCTTAAAACAGAAAAGATTTTATTATGAAATTGTAAATCAGCATACTTCATGAGAATCTCATTGATTTAAGAGAAAATTAACTAAAAACCCTGTACACACATTTGCTTTTTATATAATTTTGTTCTAAAATGTTAAAACGTTAATTAAGTAAAAGTAAATTTATAATCATGAAAAGAATTTTTTTATTAGGTGCTTTAAGCGCTGTATTTTTAACTTCTTGCGTGTCTTCTAAAAAATACGCTGAGTTACAGTCAAAACACAAAGAAACTCAAGATTTGTTGAATTCTGCAACTGTGAAGTTAAACTCTTGTCTTGCTGAAAAAGAAAATTACAAAGAGCAAATGGATCTTTTAAAGGCAAACAACAAAGAGCTTATCAACAATATGGGTAACCTTACAACTCTTACTTCTAAAGGAGCTGATAACTTAGAGAAATCTTTAGAAAGTTTAAGAGAGAAAGATCTTACCATTAGAAAATTACAAAACGCTGTTACACGTAGAGACTCTGTAAACCTTGCTTTAGTTCAAAGTTTAAAAGGAGTTTTGGGTAACCTTGACGATGAAGATATCAACATCAGTGTTGAAAAAGGAGTGGTTTACGTAAACATTTCTGATAAATTATTATTCTCTAGCGGAAGTACAACTGTATCTGCAAGAGCAAAAGAAGTTTTAGGAAAAGTTGCTACTGTAGTTAAAAACAAACCAGATTTCGAATTTATGGTTGAAGGACACACAGACACAGTGCCAATCCGTACAGCTGCTATCAAAGACAACTGGGATTTAAGTGTTTTAAGAGCTACTTCTGTTGTAAGAATTTTACAAGACGAATTTGGAGTTTCTCCTGCTAGAATGACTGCTGCTGGTAGAAGTCAATACGTACCAGTTGCTTCAAACGACACTAAAGATGGAAAAGCTAAAAACCGTAGAACTAGAATCGTAATTCTTCCAAAACTTGATCAATTCTATAGCATGATCGAAGAAGGAATGAAAGATCCTAAAATTAACTAAGGACTAATAGCTTTAGAAAAAATAGAAAAGCATCGCCCAATGGCGATGCTTTTTTGTATATTTATTCTTCAGATTTAATACATTATGAATACACATAAGTTTTCCGCAGTTGTCTTTTTGTTAAGTTTTGGACTTTTCTTTTCAGCATGTAAAAACGAAACAACTCCCAATACTATTGATGATGAAGCTATACAAACAGTTGAATGGAGCAATAGAGAAGTAAAAAGCTTCGAGCATGATTCTTTAATTGATGGACAAAGCTACTTGTCTATCTATTCGCAAATTTACAGCTACACCAAGCACGGAAAACACGATCTTACAACAACGGTAAGTTTAAGAAACATAAGCACGCAAGACACCATTTATATTACAAAAGCAGATTATTTTAACGATCACGGTGCTTTGATACGTTCGTACACTAAAAAGCCAATTTATATCGCTCCGTTAGAAACTATTGAAATTGTAATTGCAAAAGACGATAATCATGGTGGCTCTGGTGCTAACTTTATTTTCGATTGGAAAACTAAAAAGCAAACTCCTGCTCCATTTTTTGAAGCTGTAATGATTTCTACAGCTGGTCAACAAGGACTTTCGTTTACAACGCAAGGAGTACGCACGAAATAATAAAATTCTACCTTTTAAAAACAAAAAACTCCAACATTACTGTTGGAGTTTTTTATATCTAAACTTTACTTAAAACTTATGCTTTAAATAAAGGTCTATGACTCATTAACTCGTGTACACTACTTTTGATAGTTTCAAGTTTTGCCTCATCTTCACGATTCATCAATACATCGTCAATCAAATTAACAATAGTTTCCATATCAGCTTCTACCAATCCACGAGAAGTAACAGCAGCAGTTCCGATACGGATACCACTAGTTACAAACGGACTTTTATCATCAAAAGGAACCATGTTTTTATTTACAGTAATATCTGCTTTTCCTAATGCCTCTTCTCCTTCTTTTCCTGAAATATCTTTATTTCTTAAATCGATTAACATCATGTGGTTATCGGTTCCTTCAGAAATAATATTGTATCCTTTTTCAACAAATGCCTTTGCCATAGCCGCAGCATTTTTCTTTACTTGTACGATATAGTGTAAAAACTCATCGCTTAAAGCTTCACCAAAAGCAATTGCTTTTGCTGCAATAATGTGCTCTAAAGGTCCTCCTTGGTTACCAGGGAATACTGCACTATCAAGTAAAGAAGACATCATTCTAGGGTTTCCGTTTTTAAGTTTCAATCCAAAAGGATTCTCAAAATCTTCTCCCATTAAAATAAGTCCACCACGAGGTCCACGCAAAGTTTTGTGTGTGGTAGTGGTAACAATATGGCAATGCGGAATTGGGTCACTCAAAATACCTTTTGCAATTAATCCTGCAGGATGCGAAATATCGGCCATTAAAATTGCACCAACACTATCTGCAATTGCTCTAAATTTTTCAAAATCGATATCTCTAGAGTATGCCGAAGCTCCTGCAATAATTAGCTTAGGTTGTTCCTTTTCGGCAACTTCAGCAATTTTATCGTAGTTTAAACGTCCTGTTTCTTTTTCAACACCATAAAATACAGGATTGTATAATTTTCCAGAAAAGTTAACTGGCGATCCGTGTGTAAGGTGTCCTCCATGAGAAAGATCGAATCCTAAAATTTTGTCTCCTGGTTTTAAACACGCTGCAAAAACTGCCGTATTAGCTTGCGATCCACTGTGTGGCTGCACGTTTGCATACGCTGCACCAAAAAGCTCTTTAGCACGCTCAATAGCAATAGTTTCTACTTTATCTACCACTTCGCAACCACCGTAATAGCGTTTTCCTGGGTAACCTTCTGCGTATTTATTTGTTAAAACAGATCCAGCAGCTTCCATTACCTGCTCGCTTACAAAATTTTCTGAAGCAATAAGCTCAATCCCTTCTAATTGGCGTTTTTTTTCAGCCTCAATAAGATCAAATATTTGTTCGTCTCTTTTCATTTTGGAGAATTTCGTTAAAGAATGGTCAAAAATATAAAATAGATTCGGTTAATTCATAGAAAATGCTACCTTTAAATTCTAATTTATCAAACAATAATTAACAAAATTGTCATGTCTGATACAGCTAACAATCCAAATAGAAAATCATGGTTATCGGTTCCTAAAGATTCCGATTTCCCAATTCAAAATATTCCCTTTGGTGTTTTCCTCACTCGAGACGATGTTATTACCATCGGTACACGAATTGGCGATACAGCAATCGATCTTGGTGCTTTACACCAACTTGGATATTTTGACGGGATTCCGTTAACCGATGATATTTTCTTACAAGATACTTTAAATGATTTTATTTCTGACGGAAAGAAAACTTGGCGTTTGGTTCGAAATAGAATTGCAGAAATATTTGATGCAAAAAACAACACTTTAAAAGACAACGAAGAACATTGTAAAATTGTTCTCTTTACGTTGGATGAAATCGAAATGCAATTACCAGTTCAAATTGGCGATTACACCGATTTTTACAGTAGTAAAGAACACGCCACCAATGTTGGTACAATGTTTAGAGATCCAAACAATGCGCTACTTCCAAATTGGTTACACATTCCTGTGGGTTACCATGGAAGAAGTTCTTCGATTGTACCTAGCGGAATTCCGATTCATCGTCCGAATGGGCAAACCTTACCAGCTGGTAGCGAAGAGCCTATTTTCGGACCTTCAAAATTGGTTGATTTTGAATTGGAAATGGCTTTTATTACTACGGATGCAAATCATTTAGGAGAACCTATTCCTATTGAAGAAGCCGAAGATTATATTTTCGGAATGGTTTTATTTAACGATTGGAGTGCTCGCGATATTCAAAAATGGGAGTACGTTCCTCTTGGACCATTTCTTGCAAAAAACTTTGCTTCTTCTATTTCACCGTGGATCGTTACCCTGGACGCTTTAGAGCCTTTTAGAACTGAAGGTCCAAAACAAGATCCTGAGCCGTTACCTTACCTAAAATACAAAGGAAAGAAAAGTTTCGACATTCAATTAGAAGTCGATATTACTCCTGAAAATAGCAGTCCGCTTACCGTTGCTAAAAGTAATTTTAAGTATATGTATTGGACGATGTCACAACAATTGGCACACCATACCATTAACGGTTGTAAAGTAAACAGTGGTGATATGATGGGTAGCGGAACAATTTCTGGACCTACACCCGATTCTTACGGATCTATGCTAGAACTTACTTGGAGAGGTGAAAAACCAATTAAAATGATGGACGGAAGCGAACGTAAATTCATAAACGATGGCGATACCGTAACCATGCGTGGTTATTGCAAAAATGAGAATGTTCGAATAGGTTTTGGTGAAGTTTCTAACAAACTACTACCGCCATTCAATCCGAAGAAAAGTAAGAAATAGTTAATACAATAAAAGCGATATTCTAAACTAAATTCAGAATGTCGCTTTTTTATTTTTTTCAAGAGAAATTAATTCAATTCCTTTTTAAAACAAGTACTTAAATCACTTCCTATATATTGATCGTAATTCGGGATTTTCTGGTATCCATTTTTTTGATACAAGGCAATGGCATCTTTATAAGCAGTGCCTGTTTCTAGAATTGCATGCGTAAATCCTTGTGACTTTGCCCAAACTTCGAGTTCTAACAAAACTTTAGTTGCAAGCCCTTCTCCCCTACAATTGGTATCAACGTACATTCGCTTTATTTCAACAGTATTGGCATCATATGGTTTAAATGCCCCACAAGCAACCGCTTGTTCGTCTTTAAAAGCTAATACAACTTCATTTAAATTTTCGGTAGTATTGTATTGACTAAAAAACTCGTGAGCATCGCCATCCATTTTTGCCAAATACACATCCAGATGCTTTATCAAATTTTTAAATGATGGATGCGAAGCATCGGTACGGATTAATGTTATCATTTAAAAACTATATAAATTCTGCAATCTTATCCGCATCAATTTGTCCATGCGACTCGCTATAAACCACTTTACCGTTTTTGATAATAAGCAACTGCGGACTCTCATGAATTACGTCAAAAGTGTTTGCTACAGCATTCGAAACCTCCCTAAAGTTTAAAATATCGAGATAGTATAATTTTGCACTTTCAGCAGGAATAGCGTACGAGGCTTCAAAATTACTCAGTGCAAATCTACTTATTCCACAACGTGTACTGTGTTTAAAAATTATCACACAAATACTTTTCGATTCTTCTTTAATCGTTTCAAATTGAGCGACATCGGTAAGCGGATTCCAATCGAGAGCTTGTTGGCTTTTTTCTTCTCCACTTCCGAAGATAGACTTAAAAAAATTCATACTTTTAAAATATTATGTTCCTCTTTTAGTTAATCATAAATGACTAATTGTCAGTTTAAAAACAATTAAAAAGCGTCAAAAAGTCATTTTATAAAAACGGAATACATATTGTTTAACAAATATCGACAATAAACTTTGAAATAAGATGAACTTAAACAATTTTACAATAAAATCACAAGAAGCCATACAACAAGCGCAACAAATTGCGCAGGGATATGGGCATCAACAAATAGAAAACGAACACATTTTCAAAGCTCTCTTTGAAGTTGACGAAAATGTACTTCCCTTTATTCTGAAAAAACTAAATGTAAATGTTTCTTTACTAAAACAAGTATTAGATAGTACTTTACAGAGTTTTTCAAAAGTGGAAGGTGGCGAGCTTATGCTTTCGAGAGATGCTGGAACTATGCTAAATGAAGCATCGATTATTGCTAAAAAAATGAATGACGAATTTGTTTCTGTCGAGCATTTAATCTTAGCCATCTTTAAATCAAAAAGCAAAATTGCTCAAATTTTAAAAGATCAAGGCGTAACCGAAAAAGGATTAAAATCGGCTATTGAAGAGTTACGTAAAGGCGATAGAGTAACCTCAGCAAGTGCCGAGGATACTTACAACTCTTTAAATAAATACGCCAAAAACCTCAACCAACTTGCCAACGATGGCAAACTGGACCCTGTAATTGGTCGAGACGAAGAAATACGTAGAGTGTTACAAATTTTATCGCGACGCACCAAAAACAATCCGATGCTAGTTGGAGAGCCTGGAGTTGGTAAAACAGCAATTGCCGAAGGTTTAGCACACAGAATTATTCAAGGAGACGTTCCTGAAAACCTAAAGGACAAACAAATATTCTCTTTAGATATGGGAGCCCTTATTGCAGGTGCAAAATACAAAGGAGAGTTTGAAGAGCGACTAAAAGCTGTAATTAAAGAAGTAACTACTTCCGATGGAGATATCGTTTTATTTATAGACGAAATCCATACGCTTGTTGGTGCTGGTGGCGGACAAGGAGCTATGGATGCAGCCAATATTTTAAAACCTGCGCTTGCACGTGGAGAGTTGAGAGCTATTGGTGCGACCACTTTGGATGAATACCAAAAATACTTTGAAAAAGACAAGGCTTTAGAGCGCCGTTTTCAAAAAGTGTTGGTAGACGAGCCTGATACCGAAAGCGCAATTTCTATTTTAAGAGGAATTAAAGAAAAATACGAAACGCACCATAAAGTACGTATTAAAGACGAAGCAATTATCGCTGCGGTAGAATTATCGCAACGCTATATTACCAATCGTTTTTTACCAGATAAGGCCATCGATTTAATGGATGAAGCTGCGTCTAAACTTCGTATGGAAATCAATTCAAAACCTGAAGAATTAGATGTTTTGGATAGAAAAATCATGCAGTTGGAAATCGAAATTGAAGCGATTAAAAGAGAAAATGACGAGGTAAAATTAAAATCGTTAAATGCTGATTTAGCCAATTTAAAAGAAGAACGCAACGAGATTTATGCAAAATGGAAAAGCGAGAAAGATATTGTTGACAATATCCAATCGACTAAAGAAGCTATTGAGCAATTTAAAGTTGAAGCAGAACGTGCCGAGCGTGAAGGCGACTACGGAAAAGTAGCCGAAATTAGATACGGAAAAATTAAGGAAGCGCAAGAAAAGCTTGAAGTTTTACAACAACAATTACAAGAACAACAAGCTAGCGGAAGTACCCTCATTAAAGAAGAAGTTACAAACGATGACATTGCAGAAGTTGTTGCCAAATGGACTGGAATTCCGGTTACCAAAATGCTACAAAGTGAACGTGAAAAACTTTTAAAATTAGAAGACGAATTACATCGTCGTGTGGTAGGTCAAGAAGAAGCGATACAGTCGGTTTCTGATGCTATTCGACGTAGCCGAGCAGGATTACAAGATGAAAACCGCCCAATTGGTTCTTTCTTATTTTTAGGAACCACAGGGGTTGGGAAAACCGAGTTAGCAAAGGCGTTAGCCGAATATCTTTTTGACGATGAAAGCGCTATGACACGTATTGACATGAGTGAATATCAAGAGCGTCATTCGGTGAGTAGATTGGTGGGTGCACCTCCAGGATACGTAGGTTATGATGAAGGCGGACAACTTACAGAAGCGGTAAGACGTCGTCCTTATTCTGTAGTGTTGTTGGATGAAATTGAAAAAGCGCATCCCGATACTTTTAATATTTTATTGCAAGTGTTGGATGAAGGTAGATTAACAGACAACAAAGGACGCTTAGCCGATTTTAAAAACACAATCATTATCATGACAAGTAATATTGGTAGCCACATTATTCAAGAAAAATTTGAAGCTACCAAAGATATTGAAAGTGCCACAGAAGCTGCAAAAGTTGAAGTACTCGGATTATTAAAACAAAGCGTTCGTCCAGAGTTTATAAACCGTATCGACGATATCGTGATGTTTACACCGCTTACAGCAACAAACATCAAAGAGATTGTTCGTTTACAACTTAAGAGCATTGCAAAAATGGTAGCAAAACAAAATATAACTTTAGATGCTACTGAAGAAGCGATTGCACACTTAGCAAAAATAGGATACGACCCACAATACGGAGCAAGACCTGTAAAAAGAGTATTGCAAAAAGAGGTATTAAACAATTTATCTAAAGAAATATTAAGCGGAAAAGTAAATGCCGATAGTATTATTTTAATTGACGAATTTGATGGGGATTTAGTTTTTAGAAACCAAACAGATTTAATAGAAAATTAACATAGATAAACTGTAAGCAACCTTCTTAATAAACGACTGATATTGTGTAAGATGATGAATGAATAATAAAGATAAGGTTAAATAGTTCTCTTGAATTATTTAGTTTTAAGTTGGTTGGTTAGTTGGAGCACCCGTGACAAAAGTCATGGGTGCTTTTTTTATGTGAATCATCCGCCTTCATACGTCTTTCATTTAAATATTCCTTGAGGAAATCCTCATTAACTTCAACTAAAATAAAAACTCACTTCTATTCAAAGCCTAAAATTCAGTTTAAACAAACTAACAATGAGTAAGTTAAAATTCAATTAAACTAAAAATACCTTTCAGTATTAATTGCTTATATTTGTGTACTGCTATGAAAAAACCGAATAAAAGATGATACGAAACTATTGGAATGAAGAGTGGAAAGACGTAGTATTTGATGAGAAAATTTCTAAATCTGAGAAATTTAAAATTTCAAACTACGGAAGAGTAATAAAGTATAAAGATGGTATTGAACATCTTTTGGATGAATCTTTTGTAAATGGCTACCAAGTGCTTCGTTTACATTTAAAAGAAAAAGGAAAATGGACTTCGAGGTATGTACACAAACTCGTTGCCGAGCATTTTTTAGATTCAGAAGGAAAAAAATACGTAATTCATTTAGATTATAACAAAACTAACAATCGAGTTGAAAATTTAAAATGGGCTAGTAAAAGAGAAAAAGAAATCCATCAGTTTGAAAATCCTACCTATAAAAATAGTCGCCCGCGAATTACCTATTCTAAATTAACGGAGACTAAAGTGAAACTCATCAAAAGAAAGATTAACGACCCCAATAGAAGAACCCGAATGAAAATGATTGCTAAGCAATTTGGTGTTTCTGAAATGCAACTTTACCGCATAAAAACAGGTGAAAATTGGAGTCACGTTACAGAGTATTAATCCCTAAAATCCTTCCAATTTAATCAACTAAGTAATGACAACCAAAGCCAAAAAAACAACTCAATTTATTATTAAAACAGTAGCGCCAATTTTCAATAAAAAAGGATATACAGCTACCAGTTTAAACGATATTACTAAAGCTACAGGACTAACAAAAGGTGCTATTTACGGCAACTTTAAAAATAAAGACACCTTGGCATTACTAGCTTTTGATTACAATGCTGAAATGATTCTGTCGAAAATTGAGACCTATGTTTCCAAAGGGAATTCACCTTTAGAGCGTCTCATTAATTTTGTGAAGTTTTACAGAAATTATATCGATTTTACAAGTAATTTTGGTGGATGCCCAATCATAAATACGGGAGTTGATGCGAAAAATATGCACCCTGAACTTTTAGAAAAAGTGAAGGAAGTTATCCAGAAAATGGAAGGTTATATAAGCACCGAAATAGAATCGGGGAAAGATTTGGGTGAAATCCGAAAAACCATTTACGGCGATGTGTATGGAAAGCGTTTTTTCAGTTTGATTCAAGGAGCTGTTTTAATGAGTCAAACTACAGGAGATAAATCGTACACTACCGACTGTGTAAATGTTATTCTAGATACCATCAATCAACGTTTTAAAACCACCTCAACACAACTTCAAGAGTAGAAAAACAAATCGACTTCCTTTAAAATTGTTACTTTTTAGGAACCTTCAGCAGTAAAACTACTCCCATTAAGAATATCAATCCGAGAATTAAAATTGAAGTACGCATACTTCCTGTAATTTGTGCCATAAATCCGTACAAGAACATCCCGATTACAATTCCTATTTTTTCAGCAACATCATAAAAACTAAAAAACGAAGCGGTATCCTTAGTTTCTGGTAAAAACTTAGAATATGTAGAACGCGAAAGCGCTTGTATACCTCCCATTACCAAACCAACAAAAGCGGCGGTTATATAAAACTGTTGTGGCGTTACGACAAAATAGGCATAACAACAGATGATAAGCCAAATAAAATTGATGGCAATAAGCGTTTTAATATTTCCTATTCTTTCAGAAATTCGAGAAGTTAATAAAGCCCCAACAACAGCTACCAATTGAATGAGTAGAATACTAATAATCAATCCTGTGGTACGTTGGCTATCGCTCTCCCAAGCTAATTCTTCTTCAGCAAAATAAGACGCAACCAGCATTACTGTTTGAACGCCCATACTGTACACAAAAAAAGCAATGAGGTAACGTTTTAAAACTAAGTTCTCCCCTAGTTTATTCCACACTTTTTTTAATTCTTTAAAGCCATTAAAAAGTACGCTTTTGGTAATCTTCCCTGTATTTTCATTACCTTTTGGTAAATAGTAAAATGAATATTGGCTAAAAACTGCCCACCAAATCCCCACAAGTACAAATGAAATTTTAGTAGGTTCGGTAGGTCCACCAAAGCCAAACCATTCGTATTTCATAATCATCACTAAGTTTAGCAACAACAAGAAAACACTTCCGATATATCCTAAAGAGTAGCCTTTGGCACTAATTCTATCTTGTTGTTCTGGAAAGGCTACATCTGGTAAATAAGAATTGTAAAATACCAAGCTTCCCCAAAAACCAATAAGTCCGAAGAAATAAGTAATCAAACTGATATAAATATTATCTAGACTGAACCAATACAAACCGATGCTTGCTGCAGAACCCACGTAGCAAAAAAGTTTTAAGAAGAAACGTTTATTCCCAGTATAATCGGCTATTCCAGAAAGTAAAGGCGTTAAAAACGAAACCACTAAAAAAGCAAAAGACGTAACGTAAGTAATAAGCGGGCCACGTGCTATTTCTCCTCCGAATATTTCTATTTTTTCGATACCTGCCTCTCTAAACAAAGCTCCATAAAACAATGGAAAAATTGCCGAAGCAATAGTTAAGCTGTATACTGAATTTGCCCAATCGTAGAACGCCCAAGCATTTAATAATTTTTTACTTCCTTTTTGTAGTGGTTGCATAGGTGATTAAATTAAAAAAGCAAGACACCTTGAGATGTCTTGCTTTCAAATATAGTTAATTATTAAAATGATGTCGTTAAAAAATGATTACTTAAACGATGTCACTCCAAATTTAGCTGCTTCTTCTTTTGCTGAAGGCGCTAAAGCTCTTAAATTTTGAATTCTACTTTCGTTTGAAGGGTGAGTACTCATAATTTCTGCAGGTTGCGCTCCACCTTGAGCACTCATACGCTCCCATAATTTAGCAGCTTCATCTGGATTATACCCTGCAATAGCCATTAATCGAAGTCCAATAGCATCAGCCTCTGTTTCATGACTTCTACTAAAAGGTAGCATCACTCCTACTTGAGAACCAATACCATACGCTTGATTAAATAAATCGATAGTTTGCGAGCTACTTCCGCTCATTCCTAAAGCTAAATTTCCTGCTAAAGCTCCGTATTGTTGTAATGTACTTGCACTCATACGTTGAGCTCCGTGGTTTGCCAATGCGTGTGCTACTTCATGTCCCATAACTACCGCAATCCCTGTGTCGGTTTGCGTAATTGGTAATATTCCGGTATAAAAAACAATTTTACCACCTGGCATACACCAAGCATTCACTGTCTCGTCGTCTACCAAATTGTACTCCCAACGGTAATCTTTTAAATAACCTTCATATCCATTAGCATTAAACCAACGCTCGGCAGCATTTGCGATACGTTGTCCTACTCTTTTAATTGTTTCAGCATCTGCTGTTCCTGTTACTACTTTGTTTTCACTCAAAAACTGATCGTATTCTGCAAAAGCAGTTGGAAAAATTTGATCATTCGACTGAAAGTTTAACGTGCTTTTTCCGGTAAAAGGATTGGTAGAACACGAAACTACCAATAAAATAAATACCCCGATAGAAATATACTTTTTCATTTTTTTTATTTGTTAAGTTAGTTATACTTACAAAGTGTTGTGTATTAACTACAAAATTAATTAAAATATTATAACCCGATGATATGTAACTCGGTAAATTCTTTTTTAATTGTAAGGTTTGCGTCTCCATTTACGATTAATTCGTGCAAAGGAATATCTACATTATCTATTTGAATGGATGCTATTTTAAAAGGAAGTCCTATTAAATTTACTTTAAAAGTATTGTAGGTTGTTTCGTATTTTCCTTCTTTAAATTGCTGAATAATTAACTCGTTTGGCTTTCCTGTAAGTTTAAAAGTTCTTAAACTGTAACGTCCTTTTTTATAATCGTATCCGTCGCCTGCATCTTCATACACTTGCGATTCTTCCTTCCCTTCTTTAAAATAAACATCTAAACGAAGTTCTTCAATTTCTTTTTCGCCAACATATTGCTGAACTGGATACTTAGGAATAATAGCGCCTTCTTTTATAAAGATTGGAATTTTATCAATATCCGCTTCTACCCAAGACTCCTTCCCTCCTTTTGAAATTTCTCCGCCCCAGTAGTTGTACCAGTTTCCTCGCGGAAGATACATTCTTCTTCCTTTAGAGTTTGGTTCTAAAATTGGACATACCAAAATGTGGTTTCCGAAGATAAACTCATCATTTCGATAATGCGTATGTACATCGCCTTGATCAAAATACACCAACGATTTTAACATCGGAATTCCATACTCGGTATACTCGTAAAACATGGTATATAAATACGGAAGTAACTGATACCTGAGTTCGATAAACTTTCGTGTAATATTGGTTACTTCTTCATCAAAAGACCAAGGTTCTTGATGACCATGATCTCCGCTAGAATGTACTCTGCAAAACGGATGAAAAACTCCAAGCTGAATCCATCGCGCAAAAAGTTCACCAGAAGGTTGCTCCGCAAACCCTCCAATATCGCTTCCTGTAAACGACATTCCACTCATTGCCATACGTTGCACTTGTATATTAGCAATCCATAAATGCTCCCAAGTGGCAACGTTATCGCCTGTCCATGAAGATGAATAACGCTGTGTACCTGCATACGCTGAACGCGTTATCACAAACGGACGCTTAGGAAAAGAATATTTTTTAACTCCTTCATAAGTGGCTCTTGCCATTTGCATTCCGTAGATATTATGCGCTTTTCGATGACTACAATGATGTCCGTCGTAATGATGCCTCACGTCATCTGGGAAGGTTTTTCCTGGAACTTCCATCACTGCAGGTTCATTCATATCATTCCATACACCTTTTATACCCACTTCAGCAATAAGTTCTTGATATAAATTTGCCCACCATTCTCTAACTTTCGGATTTGTAAAATCGGGGAAATTACACTCTCCCGGCCAAACCTTTCCTTTCATATAAGGACCATCGGCACGTTTACAAAAATAGTCGTTGGCAACAGCTTCTTTATAAACCCAATAATTTTTATCAATTTTAATTCCAGGGTCGATAATCGCAATGGTTTTAAAACCATCATCTGCTAGTTCTTCCACCATTCGTTTTGGATCTGGAAAGTATTCTTTATTCCAAGTGAAACAACGAAACCCTTCCATATAGTCGATATCCAAATAAATAGCGTCGCAAGGTATTTGCAAGCTTCTAAATTGCTGTGCAATCTCTTTTACTCTACGCTCTGGAAAATAGCTCCACTTACACTGATGAAAACCTAAAACCCACAAAGGAGGCATCTCTGGTTTTCCTGTTAAATCGGTATAACCTGTTACTACTTGTGGTACAGAAGGACCGTAAATAAAGTAATAATTCATCTCGCCACCATCTGCCCAAAAGCTGGTAATATTTCTACGTTCTTGACAAAAGTCAAAATGCGATTTAAAGGTATTGTCGAAAAAAATTCCGTAGGCAGTTTCGTGATGTAAACCAATGTAAAACGGAACACTTTTATATAGCGGGTTTTGGTCTTTCCCAAACGCATATTGATCGGTTACCCAGTTTTCAATTCGCTTTCCACGTAGGTTTAATTGAGAAGGCTTATCGCCCATTCCGTAAAAACTTTCGGACTCTTGAGAGAACTTACTCATTTTTACAATATTTCCACCAAACTCGTAACTTTCCTCCCAATGAAAACCCAATTCGTCTTCATTTAAAATATTCCCTTCTAAATCTAAAATTGCCAAGCGCAAATCTAATTTAGAAACACGCACTTCCAACTTTGAAGTATGCATACTAAAATGATCTTCAAACTCATTTATCTCCAAATGATTGTAGCCGTATGTAGCGTCATCGCAAATTGCATACGAAAAATCGGGTTCAAAATCTTGCTCTACCGCATACCTAAAACGCAACACGCTGTCGCGCAAAAATGAAATTTGCAAAGCAACATTATTACGGGTGTAAAACGTTATTTTATCGACTTCCTTTTTATGAGCTACTACTTCGGTCGGGAATAAATTTCCTTTGTATTCGAGTTCGGTATTGGTAATCATTACGTTTCTATAGGTTTATTTTTCTGAAATATTTTATTAGTCTATTCGTTAAAACTTAATTTCAAATTTATAATCGTTTCTTTTTATTTCTTAAGTAATATTTCATTTTTGTCTTGACACAAAAACGAAACAAAAAAGTCAAGACTGATTAAAAAAGTATAAAAAAATCTACGGAACCATCCTCCACAGATAAAAAGAACTCGCTTCGCTCAAACAGCTTTTTATCTCTCACCCAAACTGCTTCCTTGATTTTAAATACTTTTTAAAATATGTCGGTTTAAATAAATTTAATATTGAACTTTAATCAAGAAACAATTTTAAAAACTACAACTGCTAGTGGCGGTAAAGTTATTGCTACGGAAAAGTTTTTACCGTTATAAGCTATTGTTTCAATTGAAACAGACTTGCTATTCATAACTCCACTTCCTCCGTAGTGCTGAGCGTCGCTGTTGAAAATTTCTTCCAACCTTCCTTCTTGCGGAACTCCAATTCGGTAATTTTCTCTTACAACAGGTGTAAAATTACACACTATTACCAAGTTATTTTCAATATAATGTCCTTTTCTTAAGTATGATAATACTGAATTTTCTGAATCGCCGTAATTTATCCATTCAAATCCTTCAGCACTAAATTGTTTTTCGTGTAAAGCTGGTTGTTCTTTGTAAAGTTTATTTAAATCGGCTACACATTTTTGTACCCTTTGATGTCCGTTATACTGCAACAAATGCCAATCTAAACTTGTTTGAAAATTCCACTCGGAAGATTGCGCAATTTCATTCCCCATAAAAAGTAAATTCGTACCAGGATGTGTAAACATATAACCATACAACAACCTCATATTTGCGAAACGTTGCCACTCATCTCCTTGCATCCTTCCGAAGATAGAACTTTTTCCGTGTACCACTTCGTCGTGACTGAGCGGTAACATAAAGTTTTCAGAAAAAGCATACGTCATACTAAAAGTAATATCGTTTTGATGGTATTTTCGGTGGATAGCTTCTTTCTTGAAATATTCGAGTGTATCGTGCATCCAACCCATCATCCATTTCATTCCGAAGCCTAGACCACCTAAATAAACAGGTTTTGAAACCATCGAAAAGGAAGTCGACTCCTCCGCAATAGTTTGAACGCCTTCGAAATTTGTATACACTGCTTCGTTCATTTCTTTGATAAACGAAATAGCCTCTAAATTTTCTCGCCCACCGTAAATATTAGGCTCCCACTCGCCCTCTTCTCTGGAATAATCTAAATACAACATCGAAGCAACAGCATCTACTCGTAAGCCATCGACATGGTATTTATCCAACCAAAAAAGTGCATTGCTTATCAAAAAAGCGCGAACTTCATTTCGCTCGTAATTAAAAATTAAACTTTTCCAATCGGGGTGATACCCTTTTTTACGGTCGGGATGTTCGTACAAATGCGAACCATCAAAATATCCTAATCCGTGTGCATCGTCTGGAAAATGCGATGGCACCCAATCTAAAATCACACCAATACCTGCTTGATGCAAAGCATCAACCAAGGTCATAAACTCTTGTGGCGTTCCAAAACGAGAGGTCGGAGCATAATATCCCGTTATTTGATATCCCCAGGAAGGATCGTACGGATATTCCATAACAGGCATAAACTCTACATGTGTAAAATTCATTTCTGTAACATACTGCACTAAAACATCGGCAAGCTCTAAATAATTCAAAGGCCTACCTCCTTCTTCCAACTTTCGTCGCCAAGAACCAATATGTACTTCGTATACAGAAAACGGTTTATCGAGCGCATTGTAATCTTTTCTATGCTTCAGCCAATTGGCATCTTTCCATTTATAAGAAGTGTCCCAAACTATGGACGCAGTATTCGGAGATTTTTCAGCATAAAAAGCAAAAGGATCGGCCTTTTCAGTCTGAATATCTAAATGATGCGAAGTGATTTTATATTTGTAAGCGGTACCATGAGAAATTTCAGGAATAAAACCTTCCCAAATACCCGACTCATCCCATCTTACATGAAGTTGGTGTTCGTCTTTTTGCCAATAATTAAAATCGCCTACCACCGAAACCGACTTTGCCGTAGGCGCCCAAACCGCAAAATAACATCCTTTTACGCCATCGACTTCAATTAAATGAGCTCCCAATTTTTCATAAAGTTTGTAATGCTTGCCTGCTTTAAATAAGTCAATATCAAAAGAAGTAAATAAACTATGCGGTTGTACTTTCATCCGTAAACAAATAGGTTGGTGTTAATTTCAATTCTAATATTCAATATACCATTTTTACTGTTAATCTGTAATTATAAATTCAGAATTTAGCTATCAAATATGCTTCTTAAATGTATAAAAAAAGGATTTAAAATAATACATTGCAACTTCAAATTAGCATTAAATAATGTCAAAAAAGAAAGAAAACTATCAGCAATCGGTTAAAATTCCGAAAGCGATAACCTTATCTGCAAAAACTTTACAATTTATTTCTCCTCAATTGGCAAGCAAATATGTGGCAAAACTATTTGCTACACCCATTAAACATGCCACGCCAAAACGAGAGTTAAAAATGGATGAAGCTGCTAAAAAAGAGTGGCTAACTATTCCTTCGCTTCAAAAAGATGTAATGGTGTATTTGTATGGCCAAAGCGATAAAAAAGTTTTATTGGTACACGGTTGGAGCGGTCGAGGTACGCAACTTTCTAAAATTGCCGACACGCTTTTAAAAGCAGGTTATAGCACCGTTAGTTTTGACGCTCCTGCGCATGGACGCTCAACTGGAAAAACCACTAACATGCTTGAGTTTATTGATACCGTTATGGAAATCGATAAAAAATACGGTCCCTTCGAAGCTGCTGTTGGACACTCTTTAGGAAGTATGACTTTGGTAAACTGTGCCAGTAGAGGATTAAAAACTAAAGCGATGGTTTTAATTGGTAGCGGAGATAAAATTGATGATATTATTTATGATTTTGCCTTTAAATTAGGATTAAAAGAAAAGATTGGAGACCGTTTAAAACTGAATTTTGATAACATTGCAATGGAAGATGTAAACAATTATTCTGCAAGCTTTGCTGCGGAAAAAGTTACAATTCCTGTACTACTTTTCCATGATGAAAACGATTTGGACTCGCCTATCGCTTCTTCTGAAAACATTCATCATAAATTAAAAAATTCAACGCTCATTAGAACGAAGGGCCTCGGACACCGAAAAATATTAGGAAATGATGAAGTTATCAAACAGCTATCAGATTTTATAAAACTACATTCATAAAAAAGTAGTAATTTTAAAAACAAAAATTGTTGGCACAACATTTGTATTCAACTCAATAAACAAAACAATTATGAAAAAAATATTCGCACTTTTATTTGTATCCACATTTATTTTTACCGCATGTGAAGGACCTCAAGGGCCTCCAGGTTTTGACGGAGAAGACGGTGTTAACATCGTTGGTGAAACTTACGAATTTAGCAACGTTAACTTTGCGTCGTCAAACGATTATGTATTTGAAGCTACTTTCAATCCTTCTTTATATGAAGGAGATGTAATGTTAGCATACCGATTAGAGTCTGTTTACAACGGACTAGATGTATGGGAACCACTTCCTACAGTTTCTTACTATAACAATGATACTGGAGATAATTTATTATACAGATACAACTATACGATAAACGATATTAATATTATTGTTGAGTCTTCTAACTTTGCGGCTTTTGGTGCAGAGTATTTAAACAATCAAGTTTTTAGAGTGGTTATTGTTCCTTCAGACTTAGTTAGCAAAGTAGATACAAACAATATTAATGAAGTAATGCAAGCGGCAAATATCAAATCAATACAAACGCTAAACTAACAACATATTGATATAAAAATTACAAATCCTGAAAGTATTTCTTTCAGGATTTTTTTATTCAATAATTAAACTTCAATAACACTTCATCCATAAAACTATGCAAAGTCAACATATCCTCTTTGCTTGCATTCTTTCCTAAACTTCCTATAAAATATAGCACTACCCAAAGTATAATTAATACAACCATTACTCCTATTTGTAGTTTATACGGGTTGTTGATACTCCAATTACTATACGCCCAAACGCCAAAGCCTAAAAACAGTGTTGCCACAATAAAGTGCACAAACATAAACAAACTCCACACCGTAGGATTTGGTCCAAACAAACCGTAAATTTTACTATAAGTAGGATTTCCCTCTATTTCATTTATTTCTAAATGAAGTTGAGGCGACCAAAAGTGCTGTTTCGATTTTGGAAATTTTATAAAAACATGGTCGTCTACTCGAGTTACAATTATTGCTGAATTTACCTTTTTAGCAGTGTCAAAAGCAGTTAATAACTGTTCTTTGGGTAAAGGTATTTCCTTCTGAAATCTTGGACGTAAAACAATGGTATTGGTTGTAGACATTTTTCTTTTTATGGCTTCTGAAGATACAAATTAACTTTAAACAGTGTAAGGTTTTCACTTATTTACAGACTTATACATCAGTTAAAAACTTTAAAATCAATCATTTTACATGAAAAATATTTTCTTATTCATTGGCTGTATGTTGCTCTTAAGTTGCAACGGAAAAGCTCAAAACAAAAACTCGCAACAGGAAGTTAGACAAACAAACAAGTTCCCTGTTACTAAAACTGATGCTGAGTGGAAAGCAGAATTAAGCGAAGCGGAATATTATGTACTTAGAAAAGCAGGAACCGAACGCCCTTTTACCAGCGAACTTTTGGAGATAAAAAAGAAAGGAACTTATGTTTGTGCTGCCTGCGGAAACCCTTTATTCAGAAGCGAACATAAATTTAATTCGGGTACGGGTTGGCCAAGTTTTGACAGAGCTATTGAAGGAAATGTAGCCTATGGTGTTGATAACAAAATAGGTGTTCCGAGAGATGAAGAGCATTGTGCGCGTTGTGGCGGACATTTGGGACACGTTTTTGACGATGGACCAAGTAACACCACTGGAAAAAGACACTGTATAAACGGAGTTGCTTTAAACTTTGTAGCAGACAAATAATATAAACATTGAGGTTTCCCCCAACCTCTCGAATCAGCTATTTAGTGTAATGCTAAATAGTTGATTCCCTTTTTTCTTAAAGCTGAAATCTTTTAATACAATAAAAGTACAGACGAGAAAACAACCAACCTAAAGTCATCCCGATAGCCATTCCTGTGATTACATCTAACGGGAAATGAACTCCGATGTAAATTCGGCTATACGCAACGGCTATTCCCCAAACTACCAATAAAAAAGGAAGCCATTTGTAATTTTTAAAAAGCAGTATTGAAAAGAAAGTTACAACGGCTAGCGCATTGGAAGCATGCGCAGAAAAATACCCAAATTGACCTCCGCAATACGATTTAACCAATCTCATATACGGAATAAGTTGCTCATTATGGCAAGGTCTTAAACGCTCAAATCCGTATTTAAATGCATTCGCTAACTGGTCTGTTACAGCAATCATAAGTGCGACCAACACTAAAACCATTAAAGTTTTTTTCCATTTTAAAGTTCTAAAACACAAAATGAGTAAAAAAACATACAAAGGAATCGACGCCCATTTGTTGGTGATAAACATCCAAAAGTCGTCGTATGGTTTACTTCCTAAGCCGTTTAGAAATAAAAATAATTGTTGGTCGTATGCTATTAATTCCTCCATAACAACTATTCGTCGTATCTACTTACCTCACGGTCGTAAAACTCGTTGGCAGCTTGAATAAGATTTTCAGCTTCAGTTTCTAATTCTCTTTCATCTTCCGCAGTAAAATCTTCCATCCACTCTACTTCATCATCTTCTAAATTGATAATAAAACGAGGATATTCAGTATGAATAATAAAAATTGCATTTGGATAATCAGTATTATCGCCTAATATAAATTTTGGTAATTCCATTTTCTTAAAATATACGTTTTGAACAAAAACTATCCTTTTGAGGCAATTAATTTTTTGGTCAGATAATTAAATCTAAAATACAAAAATATTGCTGCAATTGTGAGTCCCGAGAGTAAACCTATCCAAATTCCCATATTTCCTAGTGATGTTTTTAATCCTAAAAAATATGAAATAGGAAACCCAATAATCCAATAAGCAACAAAGGTAACTAACGTAGGTATTTTTACATCCTGAAGCCCTCTTAGCGCTCCTAAAAATGTAACCTGTAAACCGTCTGAAATTTGGAAAAAAGCAGCAATTAAAAGCAATTGCGAGGCTACCAAAATTACTTCGGAATTGTCTGCCAGATTAACTACATCGTTTTGATCGAGGTAAATTGTTGGCAACCAATGACGGAAAACAATAAAGAAAAGAGCAAAAAACACTTCAATAATAAAAGTTAACACAAACACTGAAATAGCAATACGTCTGAGCTCTTTAAAGTTATTTAATCCCTTTTGATTTCCTACTCTTACCATCGCGGCAACACTCAATCCTACACCAACCATGTAAGTCATACTCGACAAATTAAGCGCTATTTGATTGGCCGCTTGTGGATTTGTTCCTAATACCCCACTTAACCAAACTGCTGATGTGAAAATTGCAACTTCAAAAAACATTTGTAAAGCTGAAGGAAGTCCGAGATTTACAATTTTTTGAATCATTTTCTTTTCGATAACACGCCATTTAAAATTGGTAACATACGCTTTGATTCGTGAGTTTTTCTTGAAGAGCACCCACAAGAAAACAACCATCATAAAACGAGAAACAAGTGTTCCTATCGCTGCTCCAATAATTCCGAGTTCTGGAAAACCAAATTTCCCGAAAATGAAAAGGTAATTCAGTAAAATATTTACAACATTGGCTACGATGGTAGCGTACATTGGATATTTTGTTTCTGAAAGTCCGTCGGAAAACTGTTTTAACGCTTGAAACATAATTAACGGGACTAGCGAAAATGCCACTAAATCTAAGTAAGGAAGTGCCAATTCAACTACTTCCCTAGGTTGATCCATAAGATACATAAGTGGTTTGGCAAAGAGTAAAATCACGAACAAAATAAGTCCGATAATGGTGCTTAAAAACAGTCCGTGTTTTAATGACGATCTTCCGCTTTCGATATCTCCTGCTCCGTCGGCTTCTGCTACCAAAGGTGTAATTGCTGTAGAAAAACCAATTCCTAAAGACATAGCAATGAAAATAAAACTATTTCCTAATGAAACTGCAGCCAACTCAGCTGGTCCCAATTGTCCTACCATTACGTTGTCGGCAAAAGCTACAAAAGTATGCCCCAACATTCCTAAAATTACAGGGAATGAAAGCTTTAAATTATATGCAAACTCTTTTGTGTATTGTTCTAAAACCATGAAGTATTTTTGAGTTTGCAAAGATACATTTTAGGCTTTTGTTGACCTAATGCTTTAAAGTTTCATTTGCTTGAAACTTTTCAACAATTAAAGTAATTTTATAATTGTTTTGCTTCCTCCCAAAAAACGTCCATTTCGGCTAAGGTCATATCGCTTAACGATTTTCCTAATTCTTTAGCTTTTGATTCCAAATACTGAAAGCGCTTTATGAATTTTTTATTAGTACGTTCTAAGGCATCCTCTGGATTGATTTTTAAAAATCGGGCATAATTAATCATGGAAAACATCACATCACCAAATTCGGCTTCCATTTTATCTTGATCATTATTTTCCACTTCTTCTTGCAACTCACCCAACTCTTCCTGAAGTTTTTCAAACACCTGCTTTGGTTCTTCCCAATCAAAACCTACACCTGCCACTTTATCTTGAATTCGACTTGCTTTTACAAGCGCTGGCAAACTATTTGGAACTCCTTCTAAAACACTTTTTTTACCTTCTTTCAATTTAAGTTTTTCCCAATTCTGCTTTACTTGTTCTTCATCTTCAACTTTAACATCTCCGTAAATATGCGGATGACGATAAATCAACTTTTCGGAAATACCATTGGCAACATCGGCAATATCAAAATCGTTGGTTTCACTTCCAATTTTTGCATAAAAAACAATGTGGAGCAACA
This sequence comes from Joostella sp. CR20, assembly GCF_038433465.1. NCBI lineage: Bacteria > Pseudomonadati > Bacteroidota > Flavobacteriia > Flavobacteriales > Flavobacteriaceae > Joostella > Joostella sp. CR20. Next base: position 45,041 of record NZ_JAESVF010000009.1, read on the forward strand.
AATCTCCTAATTCCTTTTTTACTTCATCTAAATTATTATCCAAAATAGCATCGCCAAGCTCGTATGTTTCTTCGATTGTTAAATGTCGAAGCGATTGCAAAGTTTGCTTTTTATCCCACGGACATTGCGTGCGCAACTCATCCATAATGGTTAAAAGTCGATCAAAGGCTTCCAATTGTTTTGCTCTGCTGTTCATGAAGTTATTTTTTATGAAGAAAGTAAATTAACCTCTTAACGATATAAATATCAAAATAAATGGATTTCTACTTTCTGTATTTTAATTATTTAAAAATGTTTTCATTTTTGTCTTGACACAAAAACGAAACAAAAAAGTCAAGACGGATTTTAAAAGCATGAGAAAATCTACGGAAACAACCGCCACAGATAAAAAGAACTCGCTACGCTCAAACAGCTTTTTATCTATGAGCCCACACTGCTTCCTTGATTTTCAATACTTTTTAAATAGGTCGATTTCGCCTCATAATTCATCATTCTTACATCAAACTCACGCTAATTTCTTTTATCTTGAAACTACATTTATTAGTCTGTAAAAGCTACTTTTTTATAGCTTTTGTATTGCAAATAACGCTTTTTTGCTTCAGAAAAAACAGGAAACTCCTCTCCTTTTTCTTTATTCTGTAATGCAATTTTGTAGGCGACTTTCCAAAGAAACAACATTTCCCTCCAAGCATTTATCAATTTAAAATTTGGATCGTAAATATGTGTTGGTTCGGCGCCAACGCCGTTAACTTCTAAAATTTTAAAGTTTTTCTCTTGCTTTAAATCTTCGATAGATTTTGCTCGAATGTCAAACCTTCCGTAGTAAAAACCTTTCATCTGAAAATTTAAATTGTCAAATACTTCTAAGAGTTGCGTATCGAACAAGTTATTTGCATTTATAAATTTAGTGCCTCGGTTATGGTTCCCTATTCGCTCCAAAACAACCTGTTTTCCATTTGGTACAATTTCTCCCCACTGCGATGCAAACTTTTCTTTTAACCTTTTAAACTGAAGTAAAGCTCTCGGTTTACTTTTTACCAACGCTTCAAAAGTTGATTTTCCATCTCCAGTAATACTTAAAAATTCTTTTAAAGTGATAGACGGAATATTTCCTTGTTTTTCATTTGGAAACCGATAATAAAAAACTCCTATTTCCACAGGAAAATCTATATACTCTTGAATGAGATAACTAGCTTTTTCAAAATCAATTTTTGAGAGCTCATCCTTACTTTTACATTGTTGAACCAACAGACCTCTATAGCCAACATTGGGTTTTACAATAATTGGAAATGCTATCGCATGTTTTCGCAACAAAGCTTCTACTTCTTGAATATTAATACCTTTTTCAGCAACAAAACCTTTTGGTTTGTATGGCTCTGGTACCAATTTTAAAGTGTTCTCCTTTCTGTCGCTTAAAATAAAACCTTCCTGAATTGCAGGGTTTACTTTTAAAAAGAAAAACAGACTTTTGGCTTTCAATGCTAAATAAAAATGCTGAAAAAATACTGGCACATACAAAATCCACATGGGCCAATATTCCCACGCACTAAGTTTGATATACCATTGTTTTAATTTCATCGTTTGGAAAGAAAAGGAAGCTTTACATCTTTAACAATTAGCACCGTTATACAACAGATTAAAACAATACAAGCGAGTGCAAATAATGTTCCGCCATCGTTATTGTAATTAATGCCGATTATCGTAATATGAGAAAAAATAGCTCCAATCATGAGTCCGATACCAATAAGCGCTCCAAAGTGAGAAGTTTTTCTAAAAATCAATAACAAACCTGTAACGAGTTCCACAATTCCTAAACCAATTCGCCCCACAGGTTCGGCACCGAGTTGTGTGAATAATTTAATACTGTCGGGATGTGCAGAAAACTTAAAATACAAACTTTGCAAAAGTAAAATTGCAGCAACCAATGCCGCAACTCGCTCGATGTAATACTTTTTGTTTTTCATAATTGATATTGTTTGGCGGTTAGACTTCTATATAAATTCTTTCTGATGTATTTCCTTCGGAAAATATTGCAATGTTGCTAACGAATTTTCAACAATAATTTGTGTTGTACTAACCGTTTGTACTTCTGGATGTTTTAACACAAATGAAGCTTCCTGATGAAGTTTTAAAATATCATTAGATTCTGTATTTCCTTCAGCTAAAAACTCCTGAAAAAACTCTTTTTTTGATTGCTGTATTTCTCGAGAATATAAAGTTGAAGACGACCATAACTGCGGGATACTTTTACTTAAAAACTGAAGATGCTTTTTTGTACCATCCCAAACTAAAACTTGTAAAAAATCGTCAATTAAAATAAGGGTGAACGGTTCGATATTTTCTAAATTTATTTCTTCTGAAAAAGTAGTAAAATCTGGATATTGAAAAGCTTCAAAAACAAAATGCCCTCTACTTTTTCTGTACGGCAAAATACGTGTATGTTTTTCGAATCCGCCATTTAGTATACAAGCTACTTTATTTTTTCCGTCAGTAGCAATCCAACTCCCGCCCTTTTCTTCGTCTATTGGCGCAATTAATTTTTTACCATTATTCAAATTTACCGTTTGTGGAGGTAAGGTTTTTCGCTTCGGACTTTCATCTCGATTCGAGGTCAGATAAAACCCGTTTTCAGCAGGAATATAACTTACTGTGCACATATATTTTTTCTTATAGTTGATGATGCCACACCAATATTTTCATCAATTTCAACTTGACAATCTAAAGTTTTGAATCCGATTTTTATAATTGCCAAATGATGTACTGTGTGTTCGATATTGTACATGAGTTCTCTATACAAATTAGTTGGAGTTTTAATTGGATTTTCGTTTTCGGTTAAAGCATACGAAGCTTCTAATTCCAACGAAATATTTGCAGTGCATGACTCTAAAAATTGCTTAATTTCATGAATAAGCTGTAAACTAAAGTTGGGTTGTGTTTCTAATTCTAAAGAGCGTTTTCGCTTATCATAATTTACAATTCCTGTTTCTAAACCCGAAATTAAACATTGGTAAAACTCTAAAATATGGCGAACGTGCATCCCTATTGAAGAATTGTTGAGCACCGAAAGTGGCATTGCATATTGCTTTGGCGTAAGAACGGTAATAATTGTCTGTAGTTGGTGTAAACAATTTGTGCTGGTTGGCTGAATCATATTGTAAATTTCATCAAATAAGTAGCTTTTTATTTTTATTCCTTACAACGTATGGTTAATTAGGTCAGTATTCAATAAAAAATCAAACTCACATTACTGAGTAAATTTACTAAAAAAAGGAAGCCTGCTAGATGAGCAGGCTTCCTTTTTATGAACATCTTATAAAAGATGTATTATTTTGCTTCTTCTTCCGAAGTAACTTCTTCGTTTGTAGCTTCCGTTTCTGGTGCATCAAAATCGGTAATTTCTTTATCAACTAATAAATTATACCACTGAATTACTTTTTTAATATCGCTTGGATAAACTTTGTCTTCGTCATAATCTGGAAGTACTTCAAAAAAGTATTCCTCTAATTTTATTTTAGATTCTTTATGACTAATACTTGTTTTTGCTCCGCTTTCTTTCTCTTTAATTTTATTAAAAACTTCTCTTAACGGAACTTCTTCTGTAAGTGTGTAAATTGCTATTTCAGATAATAAGCTTACATTATTTCTCAATCCTACACTTATTTTTTTCCCATCCAATAATGATTCAGCAACAAAACCACTTCTAGTTTGTGCTTTTAACTCATAAAGTCCAGGTTTCCCTGAAATGGCTAATATTTTATCTAAGCCCATAAATTCTATTTTTTTGAGATCGCAAATATCTATGCTTTGTTTATACTTTCAAAACGTTTAACGTGCTTTTTTAGCATCTGGAAAACGCATTTTATAATCTATTCTGATTTTTCCTTTTGAAATGTTGGAAAGCTTTCCTTTTAATAATCGTTTTTTAAGTGAAGAAAGTTTGTCGGTAAAAAGAACTCCTTCAATATGGTCGTATTCATGCTGAATAACACGTGCGGCTAACCCATCGAATTCTTCAACGTATTTATTAAAATCGGCGTCGAAATATTCAATTTTAATTTTCTCTTTTCTGCTAACATCTTCACGGATATCTGGAATACTTAAACAACCTTCGTTAAAAGCCCACTCCTCACCTGTTTCTTCAAGTATTTTTGGATTGACAAATACCTTTTTCAACCCAGTTAAAACGTCTTTCTCTTCTTGCGAAAGCTCGTCGTCATCGGCAAAAGCAGTGGCATCTATCACAAAAAGTCGAATAGGTAAACCTATTTGTGGTGCAGCCAATCCAACACCATAAGCGTTGTACATGGTTTCAAACATATTCTCAATAAGTTCGTCTAATTTTGGATACTCTTGAGGGATATCTTTGGCAACTTTTCTTAAAACAGGATCACCATATGCTACTATTGGTAATATCATAACAATTATTAAAATTAAGGTTGCAAAAATACAAAGTAATTCTAATAATGCTATGCAAAGATGTAAAAGATGCTTCAATTAATTTTAAATTGAAGCATCTGTATTATTTTACAATAACTTTTTTGGTAGCTTTAAAATTTAAAGAAGATACATTAAGCATGTAAATCCCTGGTCCAAACTCGGCTATGCTAAATGAAATTGATTTTTTTTCGGTTTCTAGTAACTTTACTACATTACCTGTAATATCGTAAAAAACCAATCGTTTTTTCTCATCGCCATCCATAGTGATATTTAACATATCTTTTCTATAAATAGGATTTGGATAAACTTTAATGGAGTCTTCTTGTGTAGAAAATTCTGGATATAAATCCAACACATCATTCAACGACCAAGTGGTTAACGTTGAATGATGGAATGAGGTCATGGACAATGATTTGGTGTGGGGCACATTCATTGTAGTTTTGCTTCCAAACATTGGAAAAGCAAATTGTAAGCATAAACATAAAAGTAGGGTAATTCTCATTTCATTCACAATATTTTTAAGTATTCATTCGTGGCACTATTACCACATAATAAACTAATTATCAGCACAAAATTACAAAAAAATATAAATGAGATTAAGATTTTAAGTTGTAAAAAGAACTTTTTTTCAACAAAAACATTAACAATTACTTATTATACAAGTATGATTGTAAAATAACTGTTGCGCTTACTTCATCAAGCAACGCTTTGTTACGGCGTTGTTTTTTCTTTACGCCACTATCAATCATACTTTGAAAAGCAATTTTTGAAGTAAAACGTTCGTCAATTCTTTCAATAGTAATCTCTGGAAGTTCAGCTTTAATTTTATCAATATAAGTAAGAATAACAGTTTCTACATCAGAAAACTCGTTGTTTAAACGCTTTGGCTGTCCCACAACAATTAAATCTACATTTTCTTCTGAAGTATACTTTTTTAAAAAAGATAAAAGTTCAGGTGTCGCCACAGTTGTCAAACCAGAAGCTATCATCTGTAACTCATCTGTAACTGCTATTCCTGTTCTTTTCTCTCCAAAATCTATTGCTAAAATTCTTCCCATTTGTTAGTATTTATACAAATTTACGCATTAAATGAAACTTAAAACATTCCGAAGTATTTATCGATATATTTTAAAATTTCAATATAATTTTCTCAAGCCAAGCTTATGGTGGCTATCTAAAACAACCTCAGTTCGATATAAATATCAATTTAGAGGAATTGTAATTGTCTTTTTTCCAATTATTTAACATTGTTTTCATTTTTGTCTTGACACAAAAACGAAACAAAAAGGTCAAGACAAATTCAAAAAGCATAAGAAAATCTACGGAACCATCCGCCACAGATAAAAAAACTCGCTACGCTCAAACAGCTTTTTATCTATTAGCCCACGCTGCTTCCTTGATTTTCAAAACTTTTTAAATAGGTCCATTTTATTGAATGTTTATAATTCTTATGTCAAACTCACGATAAAACATGTTTTTATTCTGAAAAAAATCACATCAGTTTTATTTTAAACAAAATGTTATAAAATGTTATAGTTATAAAATTTTAAGGCAAATAAAAAGATGCGTTTTATATTTGTAACAAAAATACACATTAAATGAACGAGATCCGTACAATTATCGAAAATGCCTGGGAAAACAGGAAATTGTTAAAAGAGGAAAACACTATAAAAACCATTAGAGAAGTTATTGCTTTATTAGATGAAGGAAAACTTCGCGTTGCAGAACCAACTGCCGATGGTTGGCAAGTAAACGAATGGGTGAAAAAAGCAGTAGTATTGTATTTCCCTATTCAGAAAATGGAAACTATTGAAGCTGGTCCGTTAGAATTTCATGATAAAATTCCTTTAAAAAGAAATTATGCCGAAAAAGGTATTCGTGTAGTCCCACATGCTGTTGCTAGACACGGAGCTTATATCTCAGCAGGAACTATTTTAATGCCTAGTTACGTTAATATCGGAGCTTATGTAGACGAAGGAACTATGGTAGATACATGGGCAACTGTAGGAAGTTGTGCGCAAATTGGTAAAAACGTTCACTTAAGTGGTGGTGTTGGAATTGGTGGTGTTTTAGAGCCATTACAAGCCGCTCCAGTTATTATCGAAGATAATGCGTTTATTGGTTCGCGTTGTATTGTTGTTGAAGGTGTTCGTGTAGAAAAAGAAGCCGTTCTTGGTGCCAATGTGGTATTAACTGCTTCGACCAAAATTATTGATGTTACTGGAGATGAACCTATAGAAATGAAAGGATATGTTCCTGCGCGTTCTGTAGTAATTCCAGGAAGTTACACCAAAAATTTTGCTGCTGGTCAATACAATGTTCCTTGTGCATTAATCATCGGGAAACGTAAAGAAAGTACCAACAAAAAGACTTCGCTTAATGATGCGTTACGCGAGTACGACGTTGCTGTATAAGTATTGCTGAAAAGTATAAATGATACAATCCGAAAAGCGTTATGTTTTTCGGATTTTTTTATTTTAAGTGAAGACAATATCTTTACAAAAATTCGAGACTTGAGCACAAAAGAAAAATTATCAGCAGTAATAATTACTTACAACGAAATTAACTACATTAAAAACTGTATTGAAAGTGTGCTTTTTGCTGATGAAATTATTGTAGTCGATTCATTCAGTACAGACGGAACGTGGGAGTATCTTGAAAGTCACCCAAAAGTAACTGCAGTGCAACATCCGTTTGAAAACTTTACCAAGCAAAAATCCTATGCGTTAAGTTTAGCAACTCACAATTGGATTTATTTTTTTGATGCTGATGAGCGTGTAACGCCAAAACTCGAAAAAGAAATTACAGAAACCATCAACAACCCAACTGCTAAAGATGCCTATTGGAACTACAGAACTTTTATGTTTAAAAACAAAAGACTGTATTTTAGCGGGTGGCAAACCGACAAAGTATATCGACTTTTCAAAAAAGACAAATGCCAATTTACCGACGAACGCATTGTTCATGAAACGCTAAAAGTAAATGGTTCTGAAGGGAAATTAAAAAACAAACTTCTTCATTATTCCTATAAAAATTACGACGATTATAAAGGAAAAATGATTAAATACGGACAATTAAAAGCCAAAGAAGCTTTTTTAAAAGGTAAAAAAAGTAATATTATCCAACAGTACTTAAGAGCATTTTGGAAGTTTTTTAACCACTATATTTTACGCTTCGGAATTTTAGATGGATTTAAAGGAATTACTATTTGCTACCTAAATGCATTAGGTGTTTTTGAACGTTTTAAAGAACAAAGACGTTTACAAAAAGAAGTTTAAAATCAATCTAAAAATATTACAAAAACTTTTTTCGGTACCAATCTACTTGCTTTTCTAAACCTGCTTCAAAAGAAGTTTCTGGTTCGTAATCAAGTAATTTTCTAGCTTTCTTTATCAAAGCAGTAGTTCGTAATTGATCGCCAGGTCGCGGAGGTGTTACTTCGATTTTGGCTTTTAAGCCAATAATTTTTTCTATCAATTCAATTCCTTGTTGCGTAGTATACTCAACATCCGAACCTATATTGATAATCTCTCCATTTACAACATCCTCTTTTCCTATTACAGTAGCCATCCCTTTTACAATATCCCCTACATAAGTAAAGCTACGCGAGTGTTTTTCACTACCTTCAAAAAGAGGAAAAGCTGTTTGATCGTAAATTGATTTAATCAACTTTGTATATAACTTTTCAGGACGCTCTCGTGGTCCGTAAACAGAGTATAATCGTAACGAACAAGCTTTTAATTTCCCTGTGCGTTGTTCTCCTAAAACAAGTTGCTCGGCTGCGAGTTTTGTAGTTCCGTAATAGGAAATTGGTTTTGGTAAGGCGGTCTCAGGCAAAGTAGCTTCTTTTCCATAAATTGAGGAAGTAGCTATGTTTACAAACAATTTTAAGTTTGGAGAATTTTGCTTGATAAAGTCAAGTAAATTTTGAGTCGCAAAAATATTGTTCTGCACATATTCATCTAACGAGGTAGTTGCAGAAATACCTGGCTGCGCAGCAAAATGAAACACATAATCGAATGTTGTCGAAATTTTTGATGCTAAATCATCATTTAAATCGGCTTCAATAAAAGTAACTCCTGCTTTTTTAATATCTTCTAAATTAAGCTGTTTTAATGCAGGGTCGTAATATTCAGAAAAATTATCAATTCCAAACACCTCGTGTTCTTGACTTGCAAAAAATTCTGCTGTATGCGATCCTATAAAACCTGCTGCACCAGTTACTAATATTTTCATGTGTTTTATTTATCTTCTTAAAAACTTCTACAAAAGTAAACTTTATTAAAAAAGCTCAATCCTTATTCGCTATCGATTTATTTTTTTACTATTCCGAAGTCAGTCCAAACAGATTTACTATCGCGTGTATGTTTCCTGATGGCATTGTTTTTAGCAATACTTTCTTCGTTTTTATATCCTCTAGAATGATCCAAATGAATACAAGTGGTACTGTAACGAATTTGTTTGGATTTTATTCCATTGTTTATCATTCGCTCTCCCAATTCGCAATCTTGACCTCCGTATTGCATACGTTCGTCCATACCATTTACAGCCACAATATCTTCTTTCCAACCAGAAGAATTATTACCATTCCAAGTAGCTTTTGTAGGTGTTATAAAGTTTAGAAAGTCTGCCTTTGTTTTACTTTGAGTGAGTTTATTCAACTTAAAAGAACTCGGCACTCCATTTTCTTTCAACCACTTAATGTCAAAACATTTTCCCGACAGAATATCTTCTTTACTTATTTGTTTTGAAGTACTCATTGGCAATTTAAAATATCCGCCAGACAAAAAATATCCTTTTTCTTTTAAATCATTATGGACTTTTAAAAAATCGGGCCTTGGAATACAGTCTCCATCACTCATTACAATATAAGGAGTTTCGCAAGCTACTATTGCTTTATTCAATATTTTCGATTTCTGAAACCCGTCATCTTCTTGCCAAACATGCTTTATAGGAAAGAAAACTTCTGCTTGCATTTTATCCAAAAGCTCTTTGGTTGACGGCTTTGAACCGTCATCTGCAATGACCATTTCAAAATCTTTAAATTCTTGATTTTGGTATCCCCACAATACCTTTTCTAGCCAAGCTTCGGAATTGTAAGTACTTATAATGATGGATAGCGATTTATTGCTCATTTCAGATAATTTAAAATACTAAATCAAAAAAACTTAAATTTGAAATCTAAAGTAGAACAAAAGTACACAATCTTTTTCTCTACCCTATTTTATAGAAAAAATATATTCCAAACTATGTTTGAACATTACATCATCACTCGATTTAACCTAAGAAAAGACGATTGGAAAACTTCAAAAAACAACAGTCCTGTTTTAACTGAAGAATGGTTAAAAAACAGATTTGAATTATTTGAAAAATTCTGTTTACCAAGTGTAAAGTTTCAGACAAACACAAATTTTAAATGGCTTGTTTTTTTTGATAAAAATACTCCTGAGAAGTATAAAAACATCATAACTACCTATCAAAAAGAGTTTGAAAATTTTGTCCCAATATACGTAGACGGAATGTCAAAATTTTTACCGACCATTCAAGAATTTTTAAACAAATCTTCTGCAGATTACTTAATCACCTCCAGAATTGATAATGACGATACTATCAGTATTAATTATGTTGATGAAATTCAGAAAAAATTTGATTCTCAAGAATATACTGGAATTGATTTTTTAGACGGCTATACTTTACAAGTCAATCCAGATATTAAAGTTGGAAAGCGTAAACAGGCATACAATCCATTCATTTCATTAATCGAAAAAAACAATAATCCTAAAAGTGTTTGGCATAAAACACATTCGGGATGGAAGAAAGAAAAAAAGGTAATGAGAGTTGAAAATAATAGAATTTGGATGTCTATTATACATTTTGAGAATAAAATTAATGAGTTTGTTGGTTACGATGAAGTGGATTTAGAACACTTATTCAATGAGTTTAAAATTGATGAGAATGTTCAAAATGAAGTTCTAAAATCTCACATTCCTGTATCTAATTGGAAAACTCTTAGTACTAAAAACAAGATCTCATCTCAGTGGAGAACTTTTTATAAAGATTTGAAAAGATCGCTAAACCTCTATAAATAATGCACCAAGAAATACAAAACACGCTCGAGGTCCTCAATAATGGCGGACTCATACTCTACCCAACCGATACTGTTTGGGGAATTGGTTGCGATGCTACCAACCCAGAGGCTATTAAAAAAGTTTATGAGTTAAAAAAAAGAGACGACAGCAAAGCGCTCATTTGTTTGGTTTCCGATACGCGTATGCTTCAAAAATATGTTTATGAAATTCCAGATGCGGCCTACGACATTATCGAACTTGCAACAAAACCAACAACTATCATTTACGATCGTCCGTTAAATGTGGCTCCAAACATAGTTGCTCCCGATGATACCTTGGCTATTCGAGTAGCTTCCGACGAGTTTTGTCAAAAACTTATCAGGCAGTTTAAACGACCGTTGGTTTCTACTTCTGCAAATATAAGTGGAATGCCAACACCGCAAAGCTTTTCAGAAATTACCCCAGAAATTTTAAAAGGTGTAGACTATGTGGTAAATTTGCATCGCGAAAAATCTAGCAGTCGCCCGTCTTCTATAATTAAAATTGGAAACGATGCCACTGTAAAGGTTATTCGTAAGTAAATTAGTTGGCAGTACCAGTTGGCAGCAAACAGTTTGTGTCTACAGCTAACAACTGCTCGAAAATAAAAAAAGTATGAATTTCAAAGAACTCATAGCGTATCAAAAAGCTTTCTCTTTAGCAATGCTAATCTTTGAAATCTCTAAAACATTTCCAAAAGAAGAGATTTACTCTTTAACGGATCAAATAAGGAGGAGTTCTAGAAGTGTTGCTTCTAATATTGCCGAAGCATATAGAAAAAGAAATTATCCTAAGCATTTTTATAGTAAGCTTACAGATTGTGATGCTGAAAATTCTGAAACTCAAGTTTGGCTTTCTTTTGCTTACAAGTGCAATTATATCAATAAAGAGAGTTATTTAAAATTAATTAGTGAAAGTGATGAAATAGGGAAGCTTATAAATTACATGCTCTTAAACCCTCATAAATTTGGCGTAAAAACTGCTGAACACTGAACACTGAACACTGAACACTAAGTGAAAAAGAACAATTATACTAAAGCGATTCATAATCCAATTTTTGAAATCATCCAAAAAGCTACTGCTTCTGTCGGAACAAAAAGCTTTGTAATTGGTGGTTTTGTACGCGATTTTTTATTAAAACGTGGTACCCCAAAAGATATCGACATTGTCGCTTTGGGAAGCGGTATTGATTTGGCAGAAAAAGTTGCTGATTTACTTCCTAAAAAAACAAAAGTTTCGGTTTTTAAAAACTTTGGTACTGCAATGCTACGCCATGAAGATTTGGAAATTGAATTTGTTGGAGCCCGTAAAGAAAGTTACCATTTTGATAGCAGAAAGCCTGTTGTTGAAAACGGTACGCTTGAAGACGATCAAAACCGAAGAGATTTTACCATTAATGCTTTGGCGATTTCTTTAAATGAAGATACCTACGGAACTTTATTAGACCCTTTTGATGGCGTTTCTGATTTACAGAAAAAAATTATCCGAACTCCTTTAGATCCAGATATTACATATTCCGACGATCCGCTTCGAATGATGCGCGCTATTCGGTTTGCATCGCAATTAAATTTTACTATTGAAGCGACTTCGCTAGCCGCTATCAAAAAAAATAAAAATCGAATTAAAATTATTTCTTACGAACGAATTGTTGACGAGCTAAATAAAATACTACTCAGCAAAAAACCTTCAGTTGGATTTTCTCTTTTATTCGAAACAGGACTCCTGCAAATTATTATGCCTGAGTTAACCAATTTACAAGGAATTGAAGAAAAAGAAGGACAGCGCCACAAAGATAATTTTTGGCACACGTTAGAGGTTGTCGATAACATCGCTCAAAACACAGACGATTTATGGCTACGATGGGCTGCACTACTACATGATATCGGGAAAGCTCCTACCAAACGCTTTGACGAAAAAATTGGATGGACGTTTCACGGACACGAATTTGTAGGTTCTAAAATGGTGTACAAACTTTTTAAGCGTTTACACATGCCATTAAATGATAAAATGAAATTGGTACAAAAGCTTGTTTTAATGAGTTCTCGACCTATCGTTTTGGCACAAGATATTGTAACCGATTCTGCAGTTAGGCGACTTATTTTTGATGCGGGCGACAATGTTGAAGATTTAATGACACTTTGTGAAGCCGATATCACAACCAAAAATCCGAAACGTTTTAAAAAGTACAATAACAACTTTAAAATTGTTCGTCAGAAAATTGCTGAAGTTGAAGAACGAGATCATGTACGTAACTTTCAACCGCCTGTAGATGGTGCCGAAATTATGGAAGTGTTCAACATCAAACCTTCAAGAGAAATAGGAATTATTAAAGAAGCCATCAAAGAAGCTATTTTAGAAGGCGAAATTCCAAACGAACACGATGCCGCGTACGCATTTATGCTTGAAAGAGGAAAAAAACTAGGCTTAACACCTGTTGAAAAAAGTAAATAATAAAAAATATAGAGTCGCTAAAAAAGGTTTATTCTTACTAAAATATAGCAATACTCTATTTAAAGCTTTGACCTTGATATAATGAAAAAAAACTTCAGAAAAATAGCAAAAATCACACTCGTTTTAGTGTACTTGGTCATTATTGCAGGAGCAGTTGTACGAATGACAGGAAGCGGAATGGGATGTCCGGATTGGCCAAAATGTTTTGGATATTACATCCCTCCTACCGAAATTTCTCAGTTAGAATGGCAACCAGAGCGTACTTTCAAAAAAGGACAAGTAATTATTGTTGACGAAACTCTTAAAATAGCAAAAGAAGATTTTACAACAGGAGCTTCCTACAACGAATCGCATTGGGAAACATACACCAAACACGACTATGCAAAATTCAATCCTTCGCATACTTGGGTTGAATATATAAACCGTTTGTTTGGTGCTTTAGCAGGTTTTGCAACACTTATTTTGGCATTTGCTTCGTTAAAATTCAGAAAAGAAAACATATGGATTCCTATTTTAGCATGGCTTACCGTTTTCGGAATGGGATTTCAAGCGTGGCTCGGCGCCACAGTTGTTTATTCAGTTTTGGCACCAGTTAGAATTACGCTACACATGGTAATGGCTCTCGTTATTGTTGCTTTTATTTTGATTATAATTTATCAAACTAAAGAAAAAAGTCAGCGTTTTATCAGCAATAAATTATTTACATCAACCTTAATTATTGCTATTGTTCTTACACTTGTTCAAATAGTTTTGGGTACGCAAGTCCGACAATTTATAGACGAACAAACCAATCATTTTGGAGAAATTGCTAAAAGCGAATGGTTGTCAAACCCAACAATCGATTTCTACATTCACAGGTCACTATCGGTTTTGGTATTTTTAGTGACACTTTATTTATTCTTCAGAAACAAAAAATTACAATTAGGTTTTAGCAAAGTAAATTGGATTGTAGCTTGTATTGTTCTTGAAATATTTACAGGAATTGCCATGTATTATTTTCATTTCCCTTTTGGAAGTCAAGCATCGCACCTCGTAATTGCTTCAGTACTTTTCGGAATTCAATTTTACATGTTACTCGAAGTTTTTTCAGCTAAAAATAAGTCCCTCAAAACAAATCTCTAAGCAAATTCAACTTGTAATTTGTTAATATTTTTTTGAGGAGGATTTGGATATCGTACCCATTTTAAACCGAAATCTTTGTAACTTGCACCTCCTTGAAAAAATAAAATCCATGATCTATAAATTTAGAATAATATTAGACCTCGAAGAAGATGTTTTTAGAGATATCGAAGTTGAAGGAAACAGTACTTTAGAAGACTTTCACAATGCTGTTTCGCAAGCTTTTGGTTTTGACGGAACCGAAATGGCTTCCTTTTACGAAAGCGACGAAGAATGGACTCAAGGAGAAGAATTTGCGCTTTTCGATATGAGTGAAACTGGTAGCGATGTGCGTTTAATGTCGGAAACATATATTGAAGATATTTTAGACGAAAACCACAGAAACTTAATCTACGTGTACGACTTTTTTAGTATGTGGACATTTTTTGTGGAACTTGCAGATATTGCTGAAAAGGAAGATGGAAAAAGCTATCCAAACTTAATGTACGTACACGGGCAATTGCCAGATGCGCCTCCTGTTAAAAAGTTTGAAGCTGAAGATTTGTCTGAAAACATGGAAGATGAAGACGATTTTGATATCGATAGCTACGACGATTTTGATTTTGACGAGCACTGGAATTAATAGCCAAAATAATTTCCCCTATACACTAAAACCCTCTTAATTTTAAAATTTAACTTTTAAATGATCAATTTATATCAAACACAAATTGAAAGTCTTTCTATTCACAGAATTGGGAATAAAAGCAAAAACGAAGGGACTTTTTTTTCTGAAGAACCTTACCGTTTAAATGATGAAATTACTGGGTTACTAAAAGAGTATTTCTTTAAACCTTTTCGAGAAAAAGAAGAAAACTACTACCGTTTTGATCACGAAGTAGATTTGGAATACAACGAACTTTACACCATGGCTTCAGAAATTTTTGAAGATCCAGCAAGTATTCATAAAATCTCAAAAAGTATTGCCACACATTTGTACGATCAATCAAATCACCCACATATTAAAAGTGGAGAAGTTTATGTTACCTATTTAAACGATGTGGTAATCGACAACGAAAAGATAAATGCCATCGGGATTTTTAAATCGGAGTTGAAACACGACTTCTTAGAATTTGAAGAAAAAGGAACCAATTTAGAAATTCTAATCCGACAAGGGATCAACATCAACAAATTGGATAAAGGTTGCCTCATTATCAATAAAAATAAAGAAGACGGTTTTAAAATTTTATCGGTAGATAGCAACCGTTACGACACCAAATATTGGCTTGAAAACTTTTTGTGTGTAGATGCTTTAACAGATGAAACCTTCTTCACTAAAAAATATTTAAAATTCTGTCAAGACTTTGCCAAAGACGTAGTATTACCTGCGGAAGACAAAAAAGAAGAAGTAATGTTTATGAATCGCGCGGTAAACCATTTTGCAAAAAATGACGATTTTGAAGAAACTAGCTTTTTAAATGAAGTGATGGACAACCCAGACTTGATTCCTGAGTTTAAAAACTACAAAACCGAAAAAGGACCAAAATACAGTATTGAAGATGTTTCGTCGTTTCCGATTGCAAACAAAGCCGTATCGGATGCGCGTAAGAAAATTAAAAATGTAATTAATCTCGATACCAATATTCAGATAAAAATGGATTTTATCAACCCAGAATCAGCAGAGAAATTTGTTGAAAAAGGATGGGATGAAGAAAAACAAATGTACTACTACCTCGTGTATTTCAATAAAGAACAAAAGAGCTAGTTAATACAAAACACAAACAAAAAAGCGTTTCCAAATTAAGGAAACGCTTTTTTATTTATAATCGTGAAATTGAATTTTAACTATTGGCAAACTCTTTTAAGCATGCTACAACATAATCCAATTCTTCTTTAGTATTGAATTTTGAAAACGAAAACCTAACCGATGGTTTTTGCGCATCTTCTTCATTTAAAATTTCGGTTAATACATGCGATCCTGCTGAGCTTCCACTTTGGCAAGCACTTCCTTTTGAGCACGCAATCCCTTTAATATCTAACTGAAACAACAACATAGCTCCTTTTTCTGGAGTTAACGGTAAACATGCGTTTACGAGCGTATACGTACTCTTTTCCTTTTTGGCACAATTTCCGTTAAACTTTACTCCAGGGAGTGCTTTAGAAAGTTCTTCCATAAAATATTCTTTCAATTCCGTTACATAAGTACGTTCTTCATCCAAACTGTCGTAAGCTTGCACAAAGGCTTCTTCTAGACCTACAATATTATGGAAAGGCTCGGTACCAGCTCTAAAACCACGTTCTTGCGCTCCACCGTGAATTAACTGTTTCATCGGAATATTTTTTCTGATAAAAGCAAAACCAATTCCTTTTGGCCCATGAAATTTATGAGCTGCCGCAGCCATAAAATCGACTTTAGTTTTTTGCACATCCCATTCCCAATGCCCAATTGACTGAACCGTATCTGAATGAAACAACGCATCGTATTCTTTACATTTATCAGCAAACGCATCAATATCGATCATGTTTCCAATTTCGTTATTTACATGCATCAAACTCACCAATGTTTTTTCAGAACTTTCTTTTAATAACGACTCTAAATCTTCAAGGCTTGGGGTTCCGCAGTCATTCAGTTTAACATAAGAAACTTTAATTCCGTATTCATCTTCCAATTGTTCCACCGTGTGTAAAACCGCGTGATGTTCAATTTTAGAAGTTATAATGTGTTTTATTTCAAGGTCGCGAACAGCACAACGTAAAATCATATTGTCCGCCTCGGTACCACCCGATGTAAAAATAATTTCTGAGGGACTCGCATTTAGTCGCTTTGCGATGGTTTTTCTGGCTTTTTCAATTTGGGTTTTTGCCGATCTTCCAAAACTATGCGTAGAAGATGGATTTCCGTAAAATGTTGCCAAGGCTTCTTGCATTTTGGCAATTACTTCTTCTCTTACCTGCGTAGTAGCAGCACTGTCTAAATACACTTTTTGCATAGGCGCAAAAGTAGTTTTAAATAAAATTATTCGCAATAAATTTCGTTATAACTTAGTATGTTTTACTTTTGTTTCAGTTTAAATAAATTTAATATGAGAAGATTCTTCTTTTTGGTACTTCTAATTGCAATGGCAAGTTGCGATGACGGCGATTTTATAATAGAAACTCTAGAGTTTGACGACACCGAAATTGGTGATGCTTGTGCATTGGATGGAGTTCTTACGCTTTATAAAATTTCAGAAAATAAAAATGAAGCACTTATCATGAAGATTACTTCAAATACGATAAACTTTACTTCGGAAGATTCTCTCGAGTTTACCATTAACAACAACACAAACAAAGTGCTATACAGAGCCTTTGACAATGAAGTAACGAGTTCTTATTTTTGTCAAACTATTCCACCAACTGCACCGCTTGTAACGCAAGAATGGTACGCTCCTAGCGGAACTATAAGAATTGTAACCAAACTTGAAAACGATGATGAAGACGGAATTCCTTCAGAATTAGAAGGTGTTGTGTACAATGAAGATGGAACGGTAAATGATGCTGAATCTCAAGATAGCGACGGCGATGGGATACCTGATTATATTGATAGAGACGACGACGACGATAATGTACTTACTTCAGAAGAGATTGATTTTAATGATAATAATGAAATTATTTTTATTGATACTGATGGAGACGGTATTCCGAATTACTTAGACAATAACGACGATAATGATGATGTCCTTACGATTGATGAAGATATCAATGGAGATGGAAAACCAGAAAATGATACCACAGTAATTGAGGGGGAAAAAGTTCCAAACTATTTAACAACAGTTGCAAATACAAAAACAACTGATGTTGCTGGAAGAAATAAAAACGAATATTACTCTGTTTATACAACTACCATAAAAATTGTGGATGGTTTTAAACTTATTACTGATGATAGTGAGGAAATAAAATTTGATTTAGATGAATATATCTATGGTGAAATTATAGAAACAGAAACCAATACTGAAAATTAAGAAGTAAAAAAGCGAACTTAAATGTTCGCTTTTTTTATACGCTATTTTATCCGTTTTGATAAATATAAACCTCAGTAGCTCCTAGTCCGTATTTTTGGTAATCGGCATCGTAAAAAGTAATATTACTATACCTTCCAAAGAGATATTCGAGTTCGGTTCTTAATACGCCCTCCCCTACACCGTGTATAAAAACTATTTTCGGAATTCTGTTTTTTATAGCAAATTCTAGTTTATGTTTTGCTGTATCTACTTGTAAATTTAGCATATCAAAATTGGTCATTCCACGAGTTGATTCTACAAGTTTCCCTATGTGTAAATCAACCTCCATTGCAGGAACCACTTTTGAGGTTTTTACAGATTTTCTCTTCTGTTTAATTCCTTTTTGCTTTTCGGCAACTGCATGAAAAACATCAATATTACTCACTTTTAATTCATCGGTTGCAGAAATTTTCACCAATTCGTTTTCTTGAAATTCCAACGGAAATCCATCTTCCGTAGTAATAAAAACAGTAGCGCTATCAATTTTAGAAACAACACCTTTTATGGCATCGTCTATTGCTTCAACCCGATCGCCAATTTTAAACTTCATTTATTTATTCTTTTAAATGATCGTCTAAACTTTTAGGCTCATCTTTTTTATCATCTTTCGGATTGTCTTTCACCCATAATTGTGTGGATTTGTAGAGTCCGAACATCAGTAAAACAAAACCTAAAATTTTAAAATATTTATCGTATGCTGATTGGTCGTTAAAAAGAAACACCAAAATTGCTCCTATAATAATACACGCAAGTGAAATTAACTTCATTATTTAATGTTTTATTGAATATCCGTAATACATCATACCAAGATTAAAATGTCAGCTCGAGCGTAGTCGAGACATTTAAAGCTTGCTAAGCCAAATAACCTCTCGACTGCGCTCGAGGTGACAGTGCATTATAACAGATTACGGACAATTATAAATGTTTTAAGTAAAATACAAAAATAATACTTTGAACCAAGTTTGGTTTAAGAAGTTTTAGTAAGTTTACAATACTTAAAAGTTTTATTTTTCGTCATGCCACTATTTTTGTTGAAAGCTGAAGATTATATGTTACCGTGTTTAAATAAAAAACTCTTCGGTTTTGAATGTTTAGGATGTGGTATTCAACGCTCTGTAGCGTTAATTTTTCAAGGAGAATTTATGGCAGCTTTTAAAATGTATCCAGCAATTTATCCATTAATAGTGCTGTTTTGTTTTTTGCTTGTAGATAATTTTTTCAAAATAAAATTTTCAAACAAAATAATAATATCTTTAGTTACTATTTCATTATTAATGATATTTTCAAATTTTATATTTAAACTACTAAACTAAAAATTTAATTTATGGAACAAGAAAAATTACCAAATGCTACGCTAATCATAGTGTTAGGAATTCTAAGCTTTTTATGTTGTTGTTTTTACGGGTCTGGAATTATTACTTCTGGAGTAGCTTTATTTTTAGCTAATAATTCTCAAAAAAAATATGCCGAAAACCCAGAATTATACAGTAATTATAGTACCATTAAAACTGGTAAAGTAATTGCAATAATAGGTTTGGTATTAAATATTCTTGCAATTATTTTCTTTGTATGGATGATAAATGCATTAGGATGGGATGTAATTACAAGCAATGACCAAGAGCTTATTCAAGAAAAAGTAAATGAGTTATTTGGACAATAACCCTCTCACTTTATAAAACTAAAAAATCCCTGCGCTAAACAGGGATTTTTTTATGCTTATAAATTACTTTTATTTCTCAAACGCCTTTAAAGTTGTAGTAATTATTGAAACACATTCGAGTAATTGCGTTTCTGTCATTACTAATGGTGGCGCAAAACGGATAATATTTCCGTGCGTTGGTTTTGCTAACAAACCATTTTCTTTAAGTGCCATACAGATATCCCAAGCTGTTGAACTATCTTCGGTATCGTTAATTACAATTGCATTTAACAATCCTTTACCTCGAACCAATTTTACAATAGTACTTTGATCGATATATTTTTGAAGTTCAGCTCTAAATAATTGTCCTAATTTTTCTGCATTCTCAGCAAGCAACTCTTCGTCAACTACCTCTAATGCTGCCATAGCTACTGCTGCAGCTACAGGATTTCCGCCAAAAGTACTTCCATGTTGTCCTGGCTTTATCACTTCCATGATATCGTTGTTTGCCAACACGGCACTCACAGGGTAAACACCACCGCTTATTGCTTTTCCTAGAATAAGCATATCTGGTTTTACATTTTCATGATCTACTGCAAGTAATTTTCCGGTACGTGCAATTCCTGTTTGAATTTCATCAGCAATAAATAAAACACCGTACTCCTCACAAAGTGCTTTTGCTTTTGTTAAATAGCCTTCGGAAGGAACATAAACTCCTGCTTCACCTTGAATAGGCTCTACTAAAAATCCGGCAATATTTTTATTTTCTGATAATACTTTTTCTAATGCTGAAGTATCGTCGTACGGAATCTTTAAAAATCCTGGTGTATAAGGCCCAAAGTTTTTTCGCGCATCTTCATCATTTGAAAAAGAAATAATGGTAGTTGTTCGTCCGTGAAAGTTGTTTTCACAAACTGCAATTTGTGCCTTTTCCTCTGGGATTCCCTTTTTCTCGTACGCCCATTTTCTACAAATTTTTATTGCAGTTTCAACAGCTTCTGCACCTGTATTCATCGGTAAAAGCTTATCGAAACCAAAATATGAAGTAGCAAACTGCTCATACTTTCCTAGCATATCATTATAAAATGCACGAGATGTAAGCGTAAGTGTTTTTGCCTGTGCTACCATTGCATCGACAATTTTTGGGTGACAATGCCCTTGGTTTACAGCCGAGTATGCCGACAAAAAATCGTAATACTTTTTATCTTCGGCATCCCACATATACACCCCTTCTCCTCTGCTTAAAACCACAGGAAGTGGATGATAATTATGCGCACCATAGTTGTTTTCTAAAGCGATTGCTTCTTGCGAAGTTAATTTTTCAATTACTGCCATTCTGAGATTGAAATTTAAAAATGAAACTATACAATTCCTTCTTTCGGAGAGAAATCATCCATGCAGTCGTCGCAAAGTACAAAATATTTAAACGAATCTCAAGTAGCTAATTTTAAAACCGGTTATCGCCATCTAAAATATCTCCTAAGCCTCCTAAAATACTCCCCTCACCTCGATCTTTTCCTCCTTGTTCGGGTGCTGCAGCATAGACTCTACTTGCCAATCTACTAAATGGCAACGATTGGATATACACTACACCTGGTCCTCTCAAACTTGCAAAAAACAAACCTTCGCCGCCAAAAACAGTGTTCTTTATTCCACCAATAAACTCAATATCATAATCGATGTCTTTTGTGAAACCAACAATACAACCTGTATCTACTTTCAACACTTCTCCAGGAGCTAATTCCTTACGCGCCAAAGTTCCACCCGCATGTACAAAAGCCATTCCGTCGCCTTCCAATTTTTGCATTATAAACCCTTCACCACCAAAGAAACCTCGACCAAGTTTTCTTGAAAACTCAATCCCAACGGCTACACCCTTTGCTGCACATAAAAAGGCATCTTTTTGACAAATAAATTTTCCTTGGTACTTTGTTAAATCGATCGGGATGATTTTCCCAGGATAAGGCGAGGCAAAACTAACTTTTCGTTTACTAGAATCGGAATTCAAAAAAGCAGTCATAAACAAGCTTTCCCCTGTTAACAAACGCTTTCCTGCTGAAAACAACTTTCCTAAAACTCCGCGATCTTGATTAGATCCATCGCCAAAAATGGTGTCCATTTGCAATCCACGATCCATCATCATAAAGCTTCCTGCTTCTGCAACAACTGCTTCTTGTGGGTCGAGTTCAATCTCGACATATTGCATTTCTTCCCCGTAAATTTTGTAATCTATTTCGTGTGCTGTCATAACAATTTTAGTTTTGGTTTATACTTATAAGATGAAATAAACGCTAAAATGTTACAAAGAATTCTATTTAACTTTCAATTATATAATCATAAGAATTAATTCATATAGAGTTGATCGTAAATTTTTATTTTAGATTTCATTTTTAACTCACAAAAAAAACATTTTTATAGGTTTTCGTTGATGTGCTTCGCAGTTGTCTTGACACAAAAACGAAACAAACCTGCCTGCGGAAGGCAGGAAAGTCAAGACTGATTAAAAAAGCATAAGAAAATCTACGGAATCCTCCTCCACAGATAAAAAGAACTCGCTACACTCAAACAACTTTTTATCTTTCACCCATACTGCTTCCTTGATTTTCAATACTTTTTAAAATAGGTCAAGTTCCTAAAAGTGCATTATTTAACCTTTACAGTCCATTCAAAATCAAACGTGGAAACTATATCTCCAACCTCATCTCTACCAACTGATTGCATCCAAAATGTTTGTCCTTCTCCAGTTGTAATAGTATTTTTTATAGCTTCATCTATTAAATGACCATCGGTACATTCAAAAGTAATTTTGCCTTTTGCTTTTTTTGAAAAATTTGCTTTGTTGTTAGCTACCAACATCGAAATTTTAGTTTTTTCTTCTCTAATCTTTCCAATAACTATGGCCCCTGTCGATAATTCGGCTGCCATTCCTTGTACTGCCCAAAACATTGAATTAAACGGATTTTGGTTTATCCATCGGTGTGTAACCGTTGTTGTACAACTTTTGTCGTTTATTGCTTTTACACGTACGCCACACAACCAAGCCGATGGAAGTTTGAACATAGAGAATTTATTTAACTGTGCTGGTGTAATCTTCATTTATCAAATTTTAACGCTGTAATTTATCCATTAATAATCAATTAGCAAAAAATAAAATAATCTTAATTTTTTGTTAAATTTAGGTACTATGTTTTGCATAATACCTTTTTTTAGATATATATTTGCATTAGAAATTAGTAGGTTATATAATTTCTATAAACATCATCATCAATCAATTAAAAAAACGAACATGGATACTTCCATCAGTAAACATCAAAAAAATGTATCATCAGTGATACATTTATCAACCTTTTCCAAGTATTTTATTCCGTTTGGAAACTTTATTATTCCACTTATAATATGGACTTCAAATAAAGATAAATGGAGTTATATTGACGAAAACGGGAAGCAAGCAATCAATTTTCAGATAAGTATTTTACTATACAGCATCTTCATTGGTGTGCTTATGATTCCGTTAGTTTTATTTACGGCTTGGGAGTTTATCGGCTTAGACATTTTAAAGCACAATGCACATCAGGTTAATTTTAATTTTAGCGATATTTCTTTGTTTGGATGGAACGCTGGAATTTTTGGTGTGCTAGGTGTACTGGGAGTTGCACTATTTGTTGTTGATATATTTTGTACCATCATAGCAACTATAAAAGCGTACGATGGCGAGGTGTATCAATATCCCTTCAGTATAAAATTCATCAAATAATCAATCAATCAAAAAACGAACCGTTTAACAAAAAGTATCATGAAACCATGAATATAGAAAACACAAAGGCGCAGATGCGTAAAGGGGTTTTGGAATACTGTATTTTATCAATCATTCAAAATGAAGATAAGTACGCTTCTGAAATTCTCGAAACCTTAAAAGACGCAAAAATGCTTGTAGTTGAAGGTACTATTTACCCGCTACTTACAAGATTAAAAAACGCAGGACTATTAAGTTACCGCTGGGAAGAGTCGACCTCTGGCCCACCTAGAAAGTATTACACCCTTACCGAAAATGGCAAACTTTTTTTAAAAGAACTCAATGCCACTTGGGATGAATTAAAAAACGCAGTTAACCTGGTAACCAAATAAAAAGCTAACAATGAACAAGACTATAAACATAAATCTGGCAAACACTTTCTTCCATATCGACGAAGATGCCTATTTAAAATTACAACGTTATTTAGAAGCCATCAAACGTTCTTTTACCGATTCTCAAGGGAAGTCGGAAATAATTGCCGACATCGAGGCTCGTATTGCCGAACTTTTTTCTGAAAGAGTACAACACGACCGTCAAGTAATTACAACCAAAGAGGTTGATGAAATTATAACGATTATGGGGCAACCTGAAGATTATTTGGTTGATGAAGAAATTTTTGAAGACGAACCAAAATCGAGAAAAGAAACGCACAACAAATCGACAAAACAACTTTACAGAGATACCGACCATAAGTACATTGGCGGAGTTTGTGCTGGGTTGAGTCATTATGTAAATATCGACGCACTTTGGACGCGCTTACTCTTTATTTTAATTGCCCTTCTTAGCTTTGGAACCGGGATATTGATTTATATTTTACTTTGGATTTTAGTTCCTGAAGCTTCCACAACGGCGCAAAAAATTGCTATGACAGGAGAGCCTGTAAACATTAGCAACATCGAAAAAAAAATTAAAGAGGGTTTTGATGAAGTGTCCGAAAAAGTAAAAAACGTAGATTACGAAAAAGTAGGACAATCGGTAAAAAAAAATTCCAAAAGCTTTTTTGACTCGATTTTAAGCGTCATTATGTTCCTCTTTAAAGTTGTTGCAAAATTTATCGGGATTATCGTTTTAATTCTTTCAGCAACAGTTTTAATTGGTTTATTTATCGGGCTTTTCACCGCTGGAACAATCGATATTTGGGGACACCAACCGTGGAGAGAATTTATAGATGTAACCGTAAGTGCTCCCGTTTGGCTTATTTCCTTGCTTGGCTTTTTTGCCATTGGAGTTCCGTTCTTTTTCTTGTTTTACCTCGGATTAAAAATCTTGGTAACCAACTTAAAATCTATAGGAAGTTTTGCAAAATTTTCATTGATGGGAGTTTGGTTATTGTCGGTGATCGGACTTATAGTTCTTGGAGTACGCACAGCTACCGAATATTCATTTGAAGCTACCGCTACCGAAAGTCAGCTTATCCCGATTACTTCAGCAGACACTTTAGAAATTAAAATTGTTGAAGCCGACAACCTAAAAAATAGGTATTACAGAGACAGTGACTTTGATATTGCTATGGATGGCGACACCAAACTTATCTATTCTGAAGACATGCGTTTTACGATAAAGCCATCTCAAAACAATGAAATTCATTTAGAGATTGAGAAACATTCGCAAGGAAGTAATTATAAAGATGCGTTTGAAAGAGCAGAAAACATTCAATACACTTTTAAAACTGAAAACAACACCTTAATTTTAAACAACTATTTAACAACCAATTACAGTAATAAATTTAGAGACCAAGAGGTTGATGTAACAGTTTTTGTTCCAGAAAATATGTTTGTAAAACTACATCACTCTACAAAGCATCGTATAAGTAGCAGTATCAAAAACAACATGAATTATTATACCAATGATATGGCAAATCATACTTGGAAAATGGACGAAATAGGTGTTTTAAATTGTATGGATTGTCCTGTTGCTACGGAAAACAAAGAAGACAAAGATGATGAAAGTGAAGATGAAGACGAGAATGATAAGGACGAAGATGAAATTGAAAAAACTAAAACTGAAGTAAATCAGCAAAAGGAAACTCTTCCGAAAAAGAAAAACTAACAGATTCAACTTCAGTATAAAAGAAAACTAATCAATCAAAAACAAACAATATGAATACGTTAATTAAAGTAATTGTAGCCCTTGTATTGTCTATCTTTTTAACTTCCTGTAATTTTTATGGCGGGGGTGTTATGGGCAACGGAAACATTATCACTCAAGAACGTGCTGTAACAGCTACTTTTAAAAGTGTAAAAGCTACCGAAGGTGTCGATGTGTACATATCTCAAAGTGCAACTGCAAGTATCAAAATTGAAGCCGATGACAATATTATCGACCTCATCGAGACTGAAGTTAACAACGGAGAGCTCGTTATTTCGACTAAAGAAAACATTGGCCGTGCTTCTAAAAAAGTATACGTAAGTCTTTCTGAAATAGAGCGTTTAGCAACTACAAGTGGAGCCGATTTGGAAAGTATGGGCACACTAAAAGTCGACAATCTAGATTTAGATGCCAGTAGCGGAAGCGACCTTGTTGTTGAAGTTCAAGCAACAGCTATTTCTGCGGATGCTAGTAGCGGAGCCGATATAGAAGTTTTTGGTGTGAGCACGAGTCTAAATGCCGATGCTAGTAGCGGTAGCGATATAAAAGCAGAGCGCTTAAATGTTGAAACTGTTAGTGCCGATGCTAGTAGCGGAGCCAACATTAAAATAGGAGCTGTAAAAACTATAAATTACCATAAAAGTTCTGGCGGAGGTGTTTCATACAAAGGAACTCCAGAAGTCGTAGAGAACTAGCTATCCAACTATTTGTTCGTTAAAGTAGTTAAAGAAACTATCCGAAAAGTACATTTTCGTCAAACCGAATCTCATTCAAAATGACGTTTTAAAATACTTCTCGGATAGTTTTCATTTTACATCATTTTTAAACGCCATCTCACTGTTGTTCTTCTTGCATTTATTATCTTAGCTAAAAATAATTTCATGGAGATTTCATTAAAAAAATATGTGCTAGAATTACAACACACCTTTAGTATTTCTCGCGAATCGCACGACTTTCAAGATAGTCTAATTGTTGGACTTTCGCTTAACGGAAAAACAGGCTACGGAGAGGCTACGGCCAATCCATATTACAAAATTACAGTAACCTCCATGATGGAAGAAATTCGTGCTATAGAAACTGAAATTAAAAATTTTGAACTCACCACTCCTGAAGCATTTCACACCTTTTTAACTGAAAAGAATTTAAGCAATTTTGCCATTTGCGCTCTCGATTTGGCATGTCACGATTTATACGGAAAACTTTTAGACAAACCGCTTTATCAAATTTGGAATACCAACAATAGCAAATACCCAATTACCAATTACACTATCGGGATTGATACTGTTGAGAAAATGGTGGAGAAAATGGTGGAAAAACCTTGGCCACTTTATAAAATAAAACTGGGTACTAAAAACGACCTCGAAATTGTAAAACAACTTCGAGTACATACCGATGCTGTATTTAGAATTGACGCCAACAATGCTTGGACACCAGAGCAAACACTTGAGTTAGCACCACAACTTAAAGAACTCGGTGTTGAATTTTTAGAGCAACCGCTTCCTGCAGACAATCTAGTAGGATACAAACAAATTATCGATACCTGCGTGTTACCAATTATTGCTGATGAAAGTTGTATTGTTGAAGAAGATGTCGACAAATGTGCTGGGCATTTTACAGGAATCAACATCAAACTTACCAAATGTGGAGGGCTCACTCCTGCCCTACGCATGATTAAAAGAGCACGCGAACTCAACCTCAAAGTAATGGTTGGTTGTATGACCGAGTCGAGCGTAGGAATTTCCGCCATCGCACAATTAACACCGCAACTAGATTATGTCGATATGGATGGCGCCATGTTACTAAAACACGATATCGCAAAAGGGATTGAAATTTTAAACGACGGAAAACTAATTTTCCCAACACTCGGAGGGTCTGGAGTAACATTACTTTAAGATGGCACATTTTGTAGATGAATTTCCTGGAAGAATTATTCAAACCGAAAATGGCACTGCGCTTTATTTTGGCGGTACTGCTTATTTAGGTTTGCAAACTTTACCAGAATTTCAAGAAATTTATTTCAACAACATAAAAAAATACGGAACCAATTACGGGGCATCCAGAAAGTCGAATGTTCAATTTTCGATTTATGAAGAGGTAGAACATTACCTTTCAAAACTCGTAGGAAGCGAAAGTTGTGTAACACTATCCTCTGGATATTTGGCATCACAGCTTGTAAGTCGTTATTTTTCTTCGGAAGATTATACTTGCTATCACGCACCACAAACCCATACTTCCCTACTCCAAATTAAGCAACAGTCATGCCAAACTTATGATGCCTTAATTGAAGAATTAAAGAAACAAAATAACAATACAACCCCCGTTATTTTACTAGATTCAATTGATTTTTTTGGAATAAACTATCCCGATTTCAATGATTTAAAAAGTATAGATTTATCGGAAACAATATTAGTAGTAGACGATTCTCACGGACTCGGTGTATTAGGAAACCAAGGAACAGGTGTTTATAGTTTATTAAAAGTATTAAACCCAAAAGAGCTCATTGTTTGTGGGTCGCTTGGAAAAGGTTTCGGTATGCAAGCAGGAGCTATTTTTGGAACTTCAAAAAGAATTGAGTTATTAAAAAACACATCATTTTTTGGAGGTGCTTCTCCCGCTAGTCCTGCATCCATAGTTACAGTGCGCGACGCAGAGCACATTTATAATTTACAACGAACTAAACTTTTTAAAAACGACCAATACTTTAGTAGCAAGCTAAAAAGTTCGTCCTTATTTTTAAAAGCAGGTGCTCACCCCACTTACACTTTTATGGATGAAACCTTAACTCAGTTTTTATTAGAAAATAATATTATTGTAACTAGCTTTAATTACCCAGATAAAAATTCTCCATTAATGAGCAGGATTGTAATTAGTGCACATCACACCAATGAAGATTTGGATTGTTTATTGAGTGCTATAAATAGCTACCAAAAATAAAACCACCCGATTAAGAGTGGCTTTATAAATTTTAAATATTAGTGTGATTTATTCATCCCACCAAACTGCATCTGTTGGTTCTTTTTCATTCTCTTGAACATTTGCAGGATTTCTATTTCTTTCTGAAGCTGGATAATCGGCTCTTCTAAACCACTGTCCAGAAAACTCAGTATCTGTCTCTCCGTTTTCAACTCTTAATTCTAGACCTTCAAAAACATCAGCAGAAAAATCATAACGTCTAAAATCAACAAAAGTCTCTGGATTTAAAAAGTTATGAATGTATTTTTCTTTCATAATGTGTTTCAACTGTAAAGCTGATTCTGTTACCGCTACAGACGCATCATTTAAATAATCTGTACCGTCCACATCGTACTGCTCCATACTCGCTTTTATTCCATCTAAATATGCATTGTACCCTTCAGCAGTTGTTCCTGAACTTGTAGTCGTACCGCCGTTAGCCAAAAATGATGCTTCAGCTTTTATAAACATTGCTTCCGCATAGGTGATTAATACTAACGGAGAATCGATAGATGTGAAAAAAGTATTTTCAGCAAAACCAGTATTGGCAGAAGTTCCGTCTGGAGCATTTCCTTCGCCACCACTTACATAACCTTTCCACTCTTCTTCGCCACCATTATCAGCAAAAACTGGTAAACGAGGATCGATCTCTACCGTACCACTTGTAAATGGATAGTAATCGCCATTCATGGAGCTTACGAGTTGCTCACAAATGTCGTGATGAAAGTTACCTGTACTCTTGGCTACAACCTCTACTGAATACCAAGGATTGATGTTTTTATCAGAATAAAACATCTGAAAATTATCATCATTTGAAGTAAATCCGTTATTGATTGAAGTTAAAACTTCGTTTGCAGTAACCACGCCTTTATTAACCAAATGTAATTGGTATCTTGCTTTGATGGTATATGCCAAACGCAACCATTTGTCGGTATCTCCACCGTAAATTAAATCTCCTTTTCCGAATTGGAAATCTGAATTATCCGTTTGTTTTAAAAGACTAATAGCATCATCCAACAAGTTAAAAATATCAGTATAAACAGCTTCTTGACTATCAAAAATAGGAGTTACATTCTCTACCTCTAATGCAGCTTCAGAATATGGTACATTATCCCATGTATCTGTTGCAATTCCCATATTGATAGCCTCTAAAATTTCGGCTACTGCTTTGTAGTGAATTGAATTTGACGCTTCAGCTTTCTCTTTTACTACACTCAAGTTTGGTAATACACGTAGGTAAATTTGAGACCACAAACCACTAGCTTCTGTTCTTCCAGCAGCTACTCCACCTTGACTTACAAAATATTGTGTGTAATTCCCGAATACGAGTTCTGCAGAGTACTGCCCTTCCATGGTACTATGAATTACAGGCCCTAATAAATCTCCCATCGTGATTTGCTCATCTGTTGCGGTTCCGGAGGGTGTGTTTACATCAAAGTAATCGTCTCCACAAGAAGTAAACAGTGCAAATGACACTAATAAAATTGATACTTTATATTTAATATTTTTCATAATTTCTTTTTTTAAAATCCGATATTTAATCCAAGAGAATAACTTTGAGATAAAGGAATGTTTAACCCTGTAAATCCATAAACATTACTCCCTGCACTGTATTGATTTCCTTCTGGATCGTAACCATCAAATGGTGTCCAAATTAAAATGTTTTGAGCACTTGCAGAAATCGATAAACGGTTCATCTTTAAAGTTTCTAACACCTTTCTTCCGAAGTTATAAGTCAATCCTACATTTCTAAGTTTAACCCAAGAAGCATCTTGTACAATTACCTCGGCAGCTCTGTTGTACACATTAGAATTTCTGTAGTAATTCTCGTCTATATAAACTTCTTGAGTGTTTGGAGTACCATCTGCTAGAACCCCAGAAAGGACAGTGTTTTCATATCTAAACTCAGTACTTTGTGGAACTCCATTTCTAATAGAGTTTCTCAGACCAGCATCGTATAAATCTCCTCCATTTTTCCAATCGATTAAGAAATTAAAACTGAAATTTTTATAACTTAAATTATTTCCGATAGAAGCTGTAAAATCTGGAAAAGCATTTCCTACAACTACTTTTTCTGAAGTATCAATTATAGGAAAACCACTTTCATCAATTAAACGCTCTCCGTCAACATATGTCCATTTATACCCGTAGAGATTCCCCATTTTGTCTCCTTCTCTAATTTCTGAAGTAACCCCTGGGAAACCAGAATCAGCAAAAATAACACTCTCTACATCGTCTGGAATTTCTAGTACTTTACCTTCGTTGGTATTCCAGTTTAAAATTACTTCCCATGTAAAAGATTCGTTTTTGATGATATCTCCGCTAATCATTAACTCATGTCCGAAAGTTTCAAAATCTCCAGCATTTCTAACATAGCTAGACATTCCGGATGAATTTGCTGTACTTACTGCAAAAATTTGATCTTTTACTCTCGATTTATAATAAGCATAATCAAAACGAAGTCTGTTATTAAAAAATCTTAAATCGGCTCCAATCTCGTATGATTGTGTTCTTTCTGGTACAATGTTAGGGTCTCCTTTGGTAATATCTGTAGTGTAACCTCCTTGACCTCCAAATGGAAAATCAGTATCGCTAACAAAATAATCGCCAATTTGTCCAAACAATGGTGCTTTACCAACTTCAGCCCAAGAAGCTCTTAATTTCCCGAAGCTAAACACTTCTTTGTTGTCCAACAACGAAGCTAAGTCATACGCTAAACTAACAGATGGGTAGAAAAATGATCTGTTGCCACTTGGTAACGTAGATACCCAATCGTTTCTTCCGGTAATTGTTAAAAACAAACTATTGTTATAGGTTGCTTTTAATTCTCCAAAAATACCCACATTACGTAGCTGAGTAATTGTTTTTGTTGCAAATGTATTAAGGGTGTTTGTTAGGTCGTTAAGTCCGTCAATATTTAGCGTTTCCCCTCTTACATCTGTATAAATTCTTTTTGTATCTGTAACTTGATTTCCTACCGTCAATTCGGTAACAAATTTTTCGCTCCACTCTTTAGTGGCTGTTGCTAAAAAGTTAGACTCTATAGCTGTAAAATTAATGTTTTGGTTTACGATAAATCCTCCAACAGCAGCTCCTGCATCAACATCTGGCGGAACGAATCTGTTACGTTGATCTGAGTAATTATCAATTTGAGCAGAATAATTAATGGTTAACCATTCTTTAGGCGTCCAATTAAAAATTGTATTTCCTACCCAACGATTTACATCGTCTACTAAAGAACTGTTTTCCATAAGGTATCTTGGATTATCAATAATTCCAAAAGAATAATCTCTTTCCGATCCATCTGGATTTATGTAATCGTTTATAGGAAAAGTACCTGAATAATAATACAAAGAACTCATCACAGACTTGTCTCCAGATGTTGCTCTTGCTCCTCCAGACTTGGTGTAAGCCACAGAAGCATTCATATTAAAATTATCGGTAATTTGATAACCTCCTTTTAATCTGAAAGTAGTTTTATCGTAATTTGTATTTGGAAGAATTCCTTCATCTTCATTCCTTCCTAATGAAAAGTAATAATTAAACTTATCGTCTGCTCCACTAATATTGAAGTTGATATCTTTATTTACCCCTGTACGGAATAAGTCGTACGGACTGTAATATTTATCTCCAGTTAAATCAACAACAGTTCCATCACTTAATGTAGCAGAATCATCTGAATATCTGGGTCCCCATGAATAAAACGATGTTGAATTTTGTACTCTATCAAACCCAGTATCGCTGTCTGGAGCGTAGATAGTTCTTGGCAATCCACCAAAACCTTCACGATACGTAGTTTGTACATCTGGAGTTTTCTCAACTTCTCTAAAACTTGTAGATGCAGAAATATTTACTTGTGCTTTTCCTTGCTTCCCTTTTTTAGTTGTGATGATAATTGCTCCATTAGAAGCTCTTACCCCATACAAAGCAGTTGCTGCAGCTCCTTTTAAAACACTAAAGCTTTCAATATCTTCTGGATTGATGTCTCCTGCTCTGTTAGAAAATGAAAACTGTTCAGCACTATCTGGAGAGTTTGACCCTGCACTTGGTAATACATTTCCTGAAAAGGTATCATTATTATATGCAATTCCGTCAACAATAATAAGCGGTTGATTATTTCTAGATGGATCAATAGAAGTAATACCTCTAATTAAAATATCGACTCCACCTCCAGAGGATCCAGATGTTTTACTTACTTGAACACCAGAAACTCTACCTTGTAACGAACTTAAAGGGTTTTGCTCTCCAACAATTTCTACATCTTTTGCATCTAATTGTGTTACGGAGTAACCTAAAGAACGTTCATCCTTTTTAATACCAAATGCCGTTACCACCACTTCATCCAAACTTTGGGCGTCTTCTAAAAGTGTAACATTAATTGTTTGATTGGTACCAACTGTCTTTTTTACAGTTTTCATACCTACATAAGTAAACACAATTACATCTCCACTGTTTGCATTAATTTGGTACTTTCCATCAAAATCGGTTGAGGTACCATTTGAAGATTGGCTTACTACTACACTAACTCCAGGAAGCGGAGTTCCTTGCTCGTCTGTTACTGTTCCTGTAATGGTTTGAGAGAATGCCAAACTACAACACAACAACAAAGACATTGTAAATAAGAGTCTTTTCATAATTAAATTTTAAGTTAAATTAGGTTGCTAACACTTAAAAATACATATTATTTTAACAATACAGACTTCTATTGTTAAATAAAACATAAGTTATTCTTAAATTTTAGTCGTTGTGCCAATTTCTACAAATAATATAAATCTTGCAATAAAAAAAGCGTCGACTGTTATACAGTCGACGCTTTTTAAAATCGATATAAATAATATTTTAGCTGTCTGCTTCGCTTTTAACTACCAAACGGAAACCTTCTCCATGGATATTTAAAATTTCAACATCTTCATCTTTTTTCAAATATTTACGGAGCTTAGCAATGTAAACGTCCATACTTCTTGAAGTAAAATAGTTATCGTCTCTCCAAATTTTAGTTAACGCTAATTCTCTCGGCATTAAATCGTTTTCATGTAATGCTAACAAACGTAATAATTCGTTTTCTTTTGGAGATAGTTTTATAGGTTCTTCATCTTTATATGTTAAGAATCTAAGCTTTGAATTTAAATGGAAGTTTCCGATTTCGAATTCAAATTGTTTACTATCTGCTAATGACTCTGTTGATTTACGTTGGATGATCGCTTTTATTTTAAACAATAACACTTCAGAATCGAATGGTTTGTTTAAATAATCGTCTGCCCCTACTTTATACCCTTTCAACACATCTTCTTTCATTGTTTTTGCTGTCAAGAAGATAATTGGAATATTTTCGTCTTTTTCTCGTATTTCTTTAGCTAATGTAAATCCATCTTTGTAAGGCATCATCACATCAAGAATACATAAATCGAATGAATCTTTTCTAAACTTCTCATACCCTTCCATTCCATTTTTGGCTAGGGTTACATCAAAGTCATTCATCGACAAATAATCCTTTAGTACAATACCAAAGTTTGGATCATCTTCTACTAATAAAATCTTTTTATTTACTGTTTCCATGCTTTTTATATTAAAGGTAACTTTACAAAAAAGGTACTTCCTTTATCTTTTTCACTTTCGGCGTATACTTCGCCTTGATGGTCTTCTACAATACTTTTAACATAGGCGAGCCCTAAACCATGCCCTTTTATATTGTGTATATTTCCTGTAGATTCCCTATAAAATTTTTCAAATATTCTTTTTAATACTGCTTTACTCATACCTGCCCCGTTATCTTGAACTTTAATAACGATGCTGTTTTTAACAACTTCAGTATAAACTTCTATTTCTGGAGCGTTTGGGGAGTATTTATTTGCATTATCTAATATGTTTACTAATATGTTGGTAAGATGAAAGTCGTTTCCAAGAATTTCACTTCGCGGTGCATCCAAATGTGTTTTTATATGTCCGCCTCTATTTTCAACCATTAATTCTACATGTGCAATAGCTTCTTCTATAAGCTCGTGTACATCTACTTTATCCTTAACAATATCCAATTGGTTTTTTTCTAATTTGGATATTCTTAATACGTTTTCTACTTGCGCATGCATTCGTTTGTTTTCATCACGAATCATTTGTAAATAACGCTTAACTCTATCGGAATCTTCAAAAGCCTTAGGGTTTTTCAAAGAATCTAATGCCAAATTAATGGTTGCAATTGGCGTTTTAAACTCATGCGTCATGTTATTAATAAAGTCGGTCTTAATTTCAGAAATCTGCTTTTGCTTTATTAATTGATACAAGGCACTCGAATAGGCTATCAGAATAATTAATGTAAAAACGATAGACAAAATGGCCATTTCTATGATTGAAGATATTAAAAATTTCTTCTTTTCAGGAAAACTTACCAATAAATCGTAGTTGCTATCTCCATCACTATCAATAAATAACGGTGTTTTATAGCGCGATTCTGCTAATTGAATTTTATTACTCGAGCGTACTTTTGTTGCCAACCCTTTACTGTAAATTCCGTAGTCAAAATTTAAATCGATATTTCTACTTGTAAAGGCTTGTTGCAATAACAATTCTATTTCTTGTTTAGAAACTCTTTTGTGAATAGGAACTCTTTTTGCTGTCTCCATAAAACTATCTTCAAAAATAGCTTTATCCATAGCAGAGAATCCTCCAATTTTCTCAATTCGCTCTACTGGCGAATAAATCTTACCATCAATACCAAATTCTTCCCTTAAAATTTGAGTAGTTCTTTTACTCGTATATTTTTTTATAGGAATAGAATCGGTACTATTATTATCAAAGAACGTTGAGGTTGAACCGTAATCTTCTTCTAAAACTCCGTGAGAGTATATCAAAGTTTCATTACTATTTTTGTCTTTCTCAATAAAGAAAAACTCTCTTACATTCGATTCTTTAACCTCGCCAACACTATCTCTAAGTTTTGCAAACTCGTCAAAGTAATCTTTAATTTCTCTTCTTTGAAGCTTATCGGAAACCGAATGCAACGCCTGAGAAATGGTATTAGAAAATTGTTCTTCTTTATCGTCTACTGCTGTTTTTATCCAATAACCTTGAACGAATATAATCCCCATTAGGGATAAACTCATCAAAATTACCAGAAGTATAAATAAGCGTCTACTCATTTTGTCAAAATTAAGGCTTTGTGATAAGGTATGTTAAGCATTTAACCTAACGTTAACAAAAATGTTAAAATATTTTAGGCAAATCTATTTTTTAAGTAACGTTTTATGCAACTCCGCAACGATTTTACGAGTTTCATCCAGATTGATATTTTCAATAACATAATCCGACTTTTCAACTTTTGCTTCGTCGCTCCATTGGTTGTTCATACGTGCTTCTACTGCTTCTCGAGTAGTTTTATCTCTGCTCAACACTCTTTGTATTCTAATTTCTTTTGGAGCGGTAACTGTAATTACTAAATCGCAATTTTTGTCGCCACCGTTTTCAAATAAAATAGCGACTTCTTTTATTACATATGGGGAACTTTGTTTTTGCAACCA
Organism: Joostella sp. CR20; assembly: GCF_038433465.1. Lineage (NCBI taxonomy): Bacteria > Pseudomonadati > Bacteroidota > Flavobacteriia > Flavobacteriales > Flavobacteriaceae > Joostella > Joostella sp. CR20. Next base: position 81,154 of record NZ_JAESVF010000009.1, read on the forward strand.
TTGCTCGAAGTACTGCCCAACGGCAGGATGAATAATTGCATTTAATTGTTGTAGTTTGTTTGGATCTTCAAAAACAATATTTGCAAGATATTTCCTATTTGGAAGTTTATCTTGATAGGCCGACGCTCCGAAAATTTTTACAATATCCTTTCGAATATTATCGCTAGTTTCCATAAGCTGTTTTGCTTCGGTATCTGCTATAAAAACTGGAACTCCTAGTTCTTTAAACATTTGCGCAACGGTAGATTTTCCACTGCCAATACCGCCTGTTAAACCTACAACCATTGTTATTGTTTTTTAATTAGAAACTCAACTTTTCTATCTAATATTTTTACTGAAGAAATAAACTTAGGATATTCTACCAACTCCGGAATTAATAAAGTGGTTTCTTCTGAAATGTCATTGTAATCGCATACTACTTTAAAAGCGCCTTCGTTGATTCTTTTCAACTCCGATATTGGTGCTTTACAAAGTAATTTCACCTTTTCTGGATAGATTTTTAAACTGACGTTTTCAGGAAGATTTTCTACCTGAACAGGCACTAAAATTATTTTTTCTGAATAGCGCTCTACAGCTCCTTGAACAGAAACCTCCTCGGTTTGAAAAGTGAGTTCGCTAGCTATCGAGTCTGGAATGGAAAGTGCTACAGTATAATCAAAATCGTTTTGAATATTTGCATACTCCACACTATTGGTCGAAATCTCTGAAATACTCGCAACAATATCTTCTGGACCACGTACCCAAATACTATCTGGCGCTACAATTAAAGAGTCTTTTAACTGATAATCTTCTGCGTAGGATAAATGAATCTCTGGGTCTACTTTTACGTATTTCTTCTGATTCACTCCCAACTTCAACACTACCGAATCGGCTTCAACTCGGCGCACTAAAATTGATTTATACTGCATTCCAATTAAGTCTTCCACATCATCTGGAAGTAAATAATAAGCATTGTTTTGCTGTTTAAAATCGGCTAAATCTAAAAAGAGGTCACGCTTAAATATTCTGTAATTCAAAATTTTAAATCCTGAAGTTTCAATATTAGTTGTAATCGACTCTTTTGGGTTTCCAAGAATTAATTTATCCTCCGGTATCCCGATATATTTTACTTTAAAAGTAACGTGCGATGTATAGGTATCGGATAGCGATATAAGAAACCAAAGAAAAAAAGAAATCACTAAAAACATCAAAAAAATAGATGCTTTTGGCTTACTCAACACATTTTTTATATACTGAAAAATATTCTTCTCCATCTATTTAAAAAATAACTTCGGAAAAATTTGTTCCGGCTTTTTCTTTGAAAAGGTAAGTAAAAAAGTAGATTTTACAAAGGCCAATCCGTAACCAAAAAACTGAGTTAATACTGCATAAACAGCTAAAAACGCAATTTTTACACTTTTATTTTTTACAAGCGCATCTAAAAATATAATGGTAAAGTACATAGCGTAAAGCCACAACAATCGTGCTTCTCCTGCAAACCAAAGTAAGATTGAAATTGCAAATCCTAAAATAAAAAATGTAGGAAACCAATAGGTTATTTTTTTAGTCTCTGGGTGCCATTGGTTTAAAATAGGACGCGTAAGTCCAAACTTTTGTACCTGCTGATAAAATTTCTCCCACGAAATTCTACGTTTATGATACACAAATGCCAGTGGAATCAAAACGGTTTCAAAACCAGCTTTCCATAACCTAATGGTTAAATCGGGGTCTTCTCCTGGATGAATTTTCCCAAAACCTCCTGTGGTTTCAAACGCCTTTTGCGATAACCCCATATTAAAACTACGCGGTTGAAACTTATTAACTGCTTTCTTCCCACCGCGAATTCCTCCAGTGGTTAAAAAAGAGGTCATGCTATAATTAATTGCTTTTTGAATATCTGAAAAAGAACTGTGCGCCGCATCTGGACCTCCGTAGCAATCTACAAAATTAGCATCCAAAGCACTTTTGGCTGCTTCTAAATATGAAGGTGGTAAAATACAATCGGAGTCGAGGATAATAAAATAATTCCCTTTGGCTTTTTGCATTCCGTAGTTACGAGAATCTCCTGGTCCAGAATTCGGTTTAAAGTAATACGAAATTTGCAGTTTATCTTGATACTGTTGCACTATTTCTTCCGAAGAAATTGTCGAACCATCTTCAACAATAACGACTTCAAATGGAATATCACCATCTAGCATCGCCATACTTTCAAGAAGTTCGTTTACTTCCTCTGGCCTATTGTAAACTGGAATTATAAATGAAAAATTAAGCGCCATTTATAGCATACTTTTTAAAACAAGAAAGCTGTTTGAAAAGCGACTTATACTATTACATCTACCTTTCAAACAGCTTTTTATATTATAGAAACTTATTAATCTTCTTGCATGAATTTCTCCATCACTTCGTTACTTACTCCAGTGTTAGAGAATCCTCCATCGTGGAATAAGTTTTGCATCGTAACCTTTTTGGTAAGGTCTGAAAATAAACTAATGGTATAGTCGGCACAGTCTTGTGCAGTTGCATTTCCTAATGGCGACATTTTATCAGCATATGCAATAAAGCCATCAAAACCTTTTACTCCTTGTCCAGCAGTAGTTGGTGTTGGCGATTGCGAAATTGTGTTTACACGTACATTTTTGTCTTTTCCGAAGAAATAACCAAAACTTCTAGCAATCGATTCTAAATATGCTTTGTTATCGGCCATATCGTTATAATCTGGAAATACTCTTTGTGCAGCCATATAGGTTAGCGCAACAATACTTCCCCACTCATTCATTGCATCTTTTTGATACAATGTTTGACAAACTTTATGGAAAGACAATGCAGAAACATCCCATCCTTTTTCTGTGAAATCATATTTTTGGTCGGTATAATGTCTTCCTTTTCTAACGTTGATAGACATCCCGATTGAGTGTAATACGAAATCGATTTTACCTCCTAAGATTTCCATAGCTTTTTCTACCAAGTTTTCTAAATCTTCTTGGTTGGTAGCATCCGCAGGAATAATTTCAGAACCTGTTTGCTCTGCCAAGGCTTTAATTTGCCCCATACGCATTGCAATTGGTGCGTTTGTCAATACAAATGTAGCTCCTTCTTCGTGTGCTTTTACTGCAGTTTTCCACGCTATTGAGTTTTCATCTAACGCCCCGAAAATAATTCCTTTCTTTCCTTTTAATAAATTATATGACATATCCTTTTGGTTAATTTCTTAATTACATTTGAAGCTCCAAAAATATTCAATTTATTTGTAAAAGAGTCTATTTTTTTGCTTTGATGCTTTTATATAAGTTACAATTACACTTTCTTTAACAATAATTCCTTAGCGTGAGCCAATGCCGAGCTAGAAACATCTTTACCTCCCAACATCGTAGCGATTTCTTGAACACGCTCTTCCTCAGTAAGTTGTTTCATTTGCGAGCTTGTTACGCCGTTTATATCTTCTTTAAAAACTTTATACTGAACATCGCCTTTTGAAGCTACTTGCGGTAAATGTGTAATTGTAAAAACTTGCATCTTTTTACTCATTTGATGCATAATTACTCCCATTTTTGTTGAAACTTCTCCTGAAACTCCTGTGTCAATTTCGTCAAACATAATGGTTGGTAAATGCATGTATTGCGCTAAAAGCGATTTGATAGCGAGCATAATTCTCGATAACTCTCCTCCCGAGGCTACCTTTTTCAGTTCGTTAAAACTACCTCCTTTATTTGCTGAAAATAAAAACTGAAGTTCGTCTTTTCCGTTGGCAAAATATTTCTCGGTTGTAATTACATCTATCTGAAATTTCGCATTTGGCATCCCTACTTCTGAAAGCACACTCTCTAAATGCGATTTTAAAGTTGGAATTGATTTTGTTCGTTGCTGATGAATTTTTACAGCGAGTGCATCTAAAGTTTCTTCTTGTTTTTGCAATGCCGATTGCAGTGTTTTTATTTCGGCTTCTAAATTTTCGGTTTTAGAAACTTTTTCGGCTAAAGCAGCTTGTACTTCTAAAAGTGACGAAATTTCCATCACATTGTGCTTTTTCTGCAAACTGTAAATCAATTGTAATTTAGCATTTACTTCTTCCAACTGTTGCGGATCGGCTTCCAAACCTTCTTCCAATTGCTGTACTTCAACATACACATCGTCCAATTCTATCAAAACCGATTGTATTCGGGTTGACAACTCTTTATACGAAGTACCAAAATGCGAAAGTTTATTGAAGATTGCTTTTAACTCGTTCAATCCGCTTAAAGTCCCCATTTGCTCCTCGCCTAAAACTTGAAGCGCATGCGAAACATTTTCACTAATTTCTTCTACATTGTTAAGTTGCTCGTAAGTTGCTTCCAACTCTTCAAGCATTCCTTCTTTTAAATTAGCCGACTCTAATTCTTTCAATAAAAAAGAATTGTAATCGTATTCTTTATCGGCTTCTTGCTGAAAGTCAACTAACTTCTTCAGCTCTTTTTTAGTGGTTTGGTAAAGTGCTAATTTTTCAGCATAATCTTTTAAAAGAGCATCATTTCCCGCCACAGCATCTATCACCTGAAACTGAAAATTATTATCGGTAAGTTGCAAGGTTTGGTGTTGCGAATGGATATCGACCAATTGCTCTCCCAAGCTCGACAGCACATCTAAAGTTACTGGCGTATCGTTGATAAAAGCGCGCGATTTTCCGCTTGGTAAAATTTCCCTTCGGATGATGGTTTGCTTTTCAAAATCGAGGTCGTTGGCTTTAAAAAAATCTTGTAATTGGTAGTTTTCGATTGCAAAAGTAGCTTCAACAACGCATTTTTCATCGCTATTTTTAATACTACTTAGGTCGGCTCTCTTTCCTAAAATTAAAGAAATTGCTCCTAATAAAATCGATTTCCCCGCACCTGTTTCTCCAGTAATAGCAGTCAATCCATTTTCAAATGAAACTTGAAGATGGTCAATAAGTGCGAAATTTTTTATGGTAAGTGTTCCTAACAATGCTAACTAATTTTATTCCCCAAAGATAAATGTATTTTTAGCGGAATAAAACATTGTTAATATTTAATTCGAGACCAAGTATCGGTGTACAAAGGCGCAATATTTCCAAGTGTTTCTTTTAAATCGGCTACATTCATTTTAGGGCCATCAGAAAAAACATTGGCAATTTCTTCGGATTTTGCATCAAAGAAAGCTTGCAACACAAATGAATTTGGTCGAACATTGTTTAGCTTTTCAAAAAGATTCATCGAACTAGCAATGGTTTGCTTTGCCATACTTGGATTATCCACCAAATTATCCATTCCTAAACGATGATAATTGTATAGCGCCAAGCGATATTCTTTAAAGGTATTCGACAATAAATTATCTACCAATTCCCAACGTGTTCTATTTCCGTCGGTTTGTTGCCAACCTGCATAACCACTTCCTTGCGCTAAATTAACAATGCTTTGCGCTTGTTTAAAATAAGGTGTTCCGCCTTCTTTTGAAAACGTATCTGCATCAATTCCTAAAATAATATAAACGTAATAGGTAATTACTGAAGTTAAGTTTGAATCGAAAACATTTGGATTAAAATACAAAGGCGCAAACTCAACATAATTAAACGAAAAGCGCTTGTCTTGGTAGTTAAAAACAGGTGATTGATAAGTAGAATTGTAAACCGGACGGTTAGATTGCACTTGAATTGTACCACTAAACGAACTGTTTTCGTAGCGCGTAATGGTAATCATCATACTGCAATCAATACGCTCTTGTGACGAAAGTGTCCTATCGGTCCATTTGGTTTGGTTTACATAATCGTTTAACGATTTTTCGAGGGTTTTAAATATCTGCTTATTGGTTTGATTTATTTGGTCGGAGTTAACAATAACTGTACAATTCAACTCCTGCGCAAAAGCAAAGTTTACCACACATATAAGGACGAGAAATAATAGTTTTTTAACCATTCAGCCTATTCAAAATTTCGTTAAAGATATCGGTTGCTACTTCCGTTTTCGATTTTAATGGAAACGGAATAATATTCATATTCTTATCTATAAAAGTAACTTTATTTGTGGTTTTTCCAAAACCTGCACCTTTATCGTTTAACGAATTTAAAACAATCGCATCTAAATTTTTACGCGCAAGTTTACCTTTTGCATTCTCCAATTCGTCGTTAGTTTCGAGCGCAAACCCTACCAAAAACTGCTTTTCTTTAATACTTCCTAAAGATGCTAAAATATCTTGCGTAGGCTCCAAATCGATATGCATGGTAGCCGTTTTTTTCTTTATTTTTTCTGAAGCTACTGTTGCAGGTTTATAGTCGGCTACTGCTGCCGAAAGAATAGCAACATCTACTTGATTAAATACTTGATGCGTTGCATTGTACATTTCTTCTGCGGAAGTAACTCGCACCAATTTTATATGCGAATGCGAAATTGACAAATGCGTAGGTCCAGAAACTAAGAACACCTCAGCCCCTAAACTTGCAGCCTTTTCAGCTAGTGCATATCCCATTCTTCCGCTAGAATGATTTCCTATAAAACGCACAGGGTCGATAGCCTCATAGGTCGGCCCTGCTGTAATAAGCACTCTTTTCCCTTTAAGAGGAAGTTTCGACAGTATATCTTTTTCAATAAAAGACACAATTGCTTCGGGTTCTGCCATACGTCCTTCTCCAACCAATCCGCTAGCAAGCTCCCCATGTCCTGCAGGAATCATGGTATTTCCGAAAGACTGTAAGGTTTCTAAAGATTTTTCTGTAGAAGGATGTTTGTACATATCCAAATCCATTGCTGGCGCAAAATAAACTGGACATTTAGCCGATAAATATGTTGCTAATAAAAAATTATCGGAAGCTCCCGACGCCATTTTAGAAAGTGTATTGGCTGTGGCAGGAGCAATTATCATTAAGTCTGCCCACAAGCCTAAATCTACATGATTATTCCAAAGTTCGTTTTCTTCCTCTTCATCTACAAAAGAAGAATACACTTTGTTTTTAGACAATGTAGAAAGCGTTAAAGGGGTAACGAAGTCTTTTGCAGCTTCTGTCATTACCACTTTAACGCTTGCTCCAGCTTTAATAAATAAACGTATTAAAAAAGCCGATTTATAAGCGGCAATACCACCTGTAATACCAAGTACAATTTTTTTGCCGCTAAGTATGGACATGCCCTACTCTTTTTCTGTGTTTCTGTAATATACCTTGTCGTTCAACCACTCTTCTACAGCAATAGCGTGTGGTTTAGGTAATTTTTCGTAAAATTTAGAAACTTCTATTTGCTCTTTATTTTCGAAAATCTCTTCAAGACTATCTGTATACGTTGCAAATTCTTCCAATTTTTCAATCAACTCCTTCTTAATATCGCCATTAATTTGGTTAGCACGCTTCGAAATGACAGAAATGGCCTCATAAATATTATTTGTAGGCGCATCTATTTCGTTTCTATCATATGTAATTGTAGAAACTGCTGCTTCGGAATTTCTTAATTCGCTCATAACTTTTTATTTACTATATTTTTCTAACAATGCTTTAAACTCATTCAATTCAGCATCTAATTCGGCATTCATTTTATCTGCTTTATTTCGATATTCGCTTTCATTGAACTCACTTATAAACTTTTGGTAAGCTTCTTTAGCTTCTCCAATACGTTCTTCTTTTTTTGAATAAATACTATTTACTGCCAAGTTATACTTTGCTAAATAGTTGTAATACATCGCATCTTCTTTATAAACCGACCCTGGATATTCTTTAAAGAATAAATCGAAGGATTTAATCGAAGCGTGATAATCTGAAATATGGTTGTATTGTTTCGCTATTTCAAAAGATTTTTTCTCTTTCTTAGCTCTCAATGCTGCTGCCATTTCATTGGCTTCGTCCATATATTCAGAATCTGGATGCGTATTGATAAATACTTGTAATTTACTTATCGCTTTATCTGTTTCTGTTTGGTCTAAACTATATCTTGGCGATGTTAAATACTGACTCTTAGCACCTAAAAAAGCTGCTTCTTCAGCCTTATCACTTCGAGGGTACGATTTTGAAAATCTTTCAAATTGATACGCTGCCAAGTAATAATCTTTAGTTTCATAATACGAATTCGCATAAAAATACAACAAACGCTCTCCTTGTGGTTTCCCTACATATTGAGGAACAATTTGTTCGTATAATCGAATGGCGCGCTTATAATCTCCTTCATTATAAAGCTTTTCGGCCAAATCGTATTTTTTCTTAACATCACTTTCTTTTAATACACGTTGGTATTCGCTACAACTTGTAAATAATACCACTAAAAGAACTGCTAAATATGTATACTTCATATTTTTAATCATCCGGCAAAATTAGTTAAATATATGTAATTTTAAAAAACTTTTTAAAGTGTGAAGAAAAGGACTTCAAAAGTAAGGAACAACAGTTTTTATTTTTTTTATTAAAAGTTTAACGTGTTGAAGTGTTTTCCTCACAATTTTTCCAAATCGTCAATCATGGAATGGTCGACCATCAGCTTCCCGTCTTCACCATATCCGTAGGATTTTGTATATTTCTTATTCATTTTTAAATCTTCATGCACATACGATTTCACATCGTAAATTTCGTTATTGAAAGCATCATCATAATACGAAAAAAGCACTACCAACTCAGCTTTTAAGTCGGCAATTTCACTTTTTGAAAGATTGTAAAGCGGACTTTCTTCATCTATAACATGAACAATTGTCCAAGTTGTTGGCAAATAGATGATGGTTTTTCGCTCTAAATTCAAATTAAAATATTCGGGTTTGTAGTAACCGTTTTCCGATTTATGCAAAATTAAAGTTACATCAACTTTGGGTTTGATGAGGATATTCCGACTCGTATTCATCACTTTAATCATTAAGGCTGATTTGTTTTCAAACGGACGAATAAGAAAGTTTCTACTGAAAGAAATAAGTGTTTTAGGTTTAGAAAACCTTCCGTAGAGCAATCCGGTAGTGAATGAAAAACTTAAAAGTCCGACCAAAGCTTCAAAACTCGCCAAAATTCCAGCGGCAGTTCCCGAAGGCGATAAAACTCCATACCCTACCGTTGTGATGGTTTGAGATGAAAATAAAAAGGCGTTAAAGAAATTCTCGAAAAAACTTGGAGAATGATACGTAGAAATAGCTTCCATTCCCAACCCAACATACGCCACTGCAAATAGCGTGTTGACTAAAATATACGCTAGCAATACATAGCCAAAAAAAGCAATCCACGTAATCCTAATTAAATAGGAATACGTGGATTGAAACATACTTTTTTTATTGACATGGTCTATATTAAATCTTCCATCTTCTGTAATAAATCTTTTTACATTTTTGGTTGAACTTAATCCAAACCCTATATCTTTCAGTCTCTTAACCATTAATTTTATTTGTCGCTAAGATAGGAAAACTATTTATTTTTTCCTTTAACGACAAACTTGCTTCTACTAATGGCAAGCGCACTTTAGCAGTACTAAGGTTTAAATTTTCAAACACTGCTTTGATTCCTGCAGGATTTCCTTCTTCAAAAATATAATCGATTATATCCATCAGTTGGAAATGTATTTGATTGGCATCGTCTAAATTTCCTCTTAATGCATAACGCACCATTGCAGAAAACTCTTTTGGTAAACCTTGCCCAATTACCGATATTACTCCTGCTCCTCCTGCTAGTATCATTGGAAGCGTAATCATATCGTCACCAGAAATCACTAAAAAGTCTTTCGGCTTATCTTTAATAAGTCGCATAGCTTGTACAATATCGCCTGCTGCTTCTTTTACTCCAATGATATTTTTAAACTCGTTGGCTAAACGAATAATTGTTTTTGGCAATACGTTAGAACCTGTTCTACCAGGTACGTTGTATAAAATTATTGGCAATGGCGAAGCTTCTGCAATTGCTTTAAAGTGCTGATAAATTCCTTCTTGTGTAGGTTTATTGTAATATGGTGAAACCGATAAAATGGCATCGAAAGCTGATAAATCGGATGTTTTTAATTCATTTACAACTTCAGCAGTATTATTTCCACCAACACCTACAACTAGCGGAACACGTTTATTATTTGCCTTAACGATAGTTTGTTTTACAAGTTCTTTTTCCTCCTTTGTCAAGGTAGCCGACTCGGCAGTAGTACCTAAAACTACCAAATACTCTACACCACCAGCAATAACATGGTTTACAATGTTAATTAGTGCCTCTACATCTACACTTAAATCTTCTCTAAACGGGGTTACAAGTGCAACACCTGTTCCTAAAAACTTTGACATACTCATATCTTTTTTAAGATAGAAAGGTATTTTACCAGTTCGTTTTTAAACTGAGAAAAATCTTTCTCATCGGTCTTCAATACTAAATTGTTATTTGCTTCTCCTTCTGTGGTTAAACCTACTTTAAATTCACTCTTACACAGCGTAGAAACCAACTCTAAATAAATATTAGGTTCTGTATAATAATTAATTACAATATCATAATCGCGCTTTAAAAACTCCGCTACTTCTTCATTCTTTACTTTACCTTTCATCCCAAAAGAACTGTCGGTAAAAACAGGAATTAAGTAACTTCCATTCTTATAAATTTTATTTACATACCCAATAATATAAACGTCAGATGCACTTATGTTTATCGCTTTGGCAATGTCGAGCAATGGCTTATAATCTACCAACTTCTCGTAATTTATAACAATGGCTAATGAACGTGTGTTTGTTGCATTTGTAGCAACTACACTTTTGTTTGAAAGCGTTTTTCGAATTGCTTTTTTTATTGATTTTTCTTTAAGGCCTTTAAAAATCATTTACATTTCCATTATTTTTGCAAATGTATAACTTTCAAAAGTTCCTGATATTAAAATTAAGAATCTTATGCTGCTTAAAACTAAACATTTTGTTATATTTATAACAATTATCTCACTTACCGCTTGTAAAAAGGGCTCTACAAAGCTCACTTCTATCTCAGGAACGGAAATAAACATTACCGACACCTTAAAAAGTGTTGATAGTATCGACCAATTTGTAAAGCCTTACCGCGACCATATCGAAGAAGTTTTAGACGAACAATTGGCATACAACCCAAAAAACTTATCTAAAAATGACGGGAAATTAAATTCGACTATCGGAAACTTAATGGCAGATATCACTTACGAGCAGTCTAACCCTATTTTTAATAAACGTACTGGAAATCAAATAGATTTTGTTTTGCTGAATCACGGCGGAATTAGAGCTACTATGTCTAAAGGAAAAGTAAGTCGTCGCACGGCGTACGAGATTATGCCTTTTAAGAATGAAACTTATGTTTTAGAACTTTCTGCTGAAAAAGTACACGAACTCATTCAGTATTTAGCTGAAGCGCAAACTGCGCATCCAATTAGTAAACAGCTTCAAATTACGTTAAACAAAGACAATTCAGTAAAAAGTGTTACCATAAACGGAGCTCCAATTGACGATAACAAAACGTATTTTGTAGCAACTTCCGACTTTTTAGCTACTGGCGGAGACCACATGAATTTCTTTAAAAATCCAATAAACACAACCGATATTAACTACTTACTCAGAAATGAATTGATTGATTATTTCGAAAAAGTAGACACCATAAAAGCAAGTACTGATAATAGATTTATAAAAATTTAACCTCATGAAAAGAAGACAATTTATAAACAATACCGTTGCCAGTACCGCTTTTATAACTGCTGGAGGTTTATCGCTTACCGCATGTAACAACAATAAAAAGAAACACCTTACCATACTCCACACCAACGATGTTCACAGTCATATCGACCCATTTCCAGCTACCGATGCTCGCAACCCAAACATGGGTGGTGTTGCGCGACGTGCTACGCTAATTGAGCAAATACGACAAGAAAATCCAAACACCCTATTATTGGATGCTGGGGATATTTTTCAAGGAACGCCTTATTTTAATTTCTACGGAGGTGAAATTGAATTTAAACTGATGAGCATGCTGAAATATGACGTTGCTACCCTTGGAAACCACGATTTTGATAATGGTATAGACGGTCTCGTAGCACAGTTGCCAAATGCTAAATTTGAAATTATAAACGGAAATTACGACTTTTCAAATACTATTTTAGATGGACAAATAAAGCCTTATAAAATTTTCAATAAAGACGGAATTAAAATCGGAGTTTTTGGATTGGGAGTAGAACTCGAAGGACTTGTTACCAAAGGGCTTTATAAAGAAACAAAATACCTCGACCCAATAGAAATTGCACAAGACCTTACCACAGAACTAAAAGAAAAAGAAAACTGCGACCTTGTAATTTGTTTATCGCATTTAGGTTTTAAATACCGAGACAACACAGTTTCTGATATTGTCTTAGCACAAAACACAGAAAATATCGATTTAATTATTGGTGGGCATACTCACACTTTTTTAGAAAAACCAGTTGTTGAAACTAACAGAAAAGGAAAAAAAGTATTGATTAATCAAGTGGGATGCTACGGAATTTTCTTAGGTCGAATTGATTTTTATTTTGATGAAAACACCGCTTCCACTTCCGAAGGGATTAGTATAAATGTTTAAAATCGAAATGTTTTATTAAACGAAGTAGAAACAAATAAGCAACTACTTTTACTACGACAGTCGTAAAGTCAAAGAAAAATAACTCTACTAAAAAATTATCGATTGCAAGGGTGATATCGCCAATTAAAAAACACACCGCAACCATTACTGGGTATAGGTTTACTTTTGTCTCGTTGTTAAAATAATTCACTAAAGACGTTATTGTAAAGGCACTCAAAACAATTGAATACGCCAATACAAACGGGTACAAATCGCCCATTTGTGACCCAAAAATATCTTTTATTGAATAGTTAAAATAGATAAACCACAACACCACTACAGGAACTGCCGAAAAGATAAGTTTCTTTGCATCAAAGTCACGTATGGCTTTGTAACAAATCGCAGTAAAAACCAGATGATGAATTCCGAAACAAGCCAAAAAAAATCGTGAAGAAATTGGCCCGAGATACAACGAAAACACATCGCCTAGAAAACAACTCACTAACAATACAATTGGCACTACTTCCAACTTGTTTTTATGGAAGTAATAATTAAAAAATACAATTGGAATTAAAGAGAGTTTAGCAATATTAGCGAGCAATCCGATATGAAAAACAGACGCCAACAGGTATAAAAACCCAAAACCAAAATACAGCGCTAGTAACTGCTTATTACTCATAACATTTTTAAAAAATCGTCTTCAGAAATCATTGTTACCCCCAGCTTTTCAGCTTTTTCACGTTTGCTAGGTCCCATTTTATCACCTGCAACCAAATAAGTTGTTTTGGACGAAATAGACGAAGCTACTTTCCCACCGTTATCTTCAATTAACTTTTTGAGTTCGTTTCGAGAAACCTTTTCAAATACTCCAGAAACCACAAACGTTTGCCCTTTAAAAGTGTCGGTTATATTTTCTAGAAGTTCTGCTGAAATTTCCAATTGAAGTCCGTATGACTTTAATCGCTCAATAATGATTTTATTTTTCTCATTCTGAAAAAACTCAACTACACTTTCTGCAATACGGATACCTATTTCGTCAACTTGCACAAGCTCTTCAGCTGTTGCTTGCATCAACGCATCAATCGACTTATAAGCTCTTGCCAATTTTTTGGCTACGGTTTCTCCAACATATCGAATTCCGAGGGCAAATAAAACACGTTCAAAAGGAATTTCTTTCGATTTTTCAACGCCCAACACTAAGTTTTCAGCCGACTTTTCAGCCATGCGTTCCAACGGAATGATATCTTCTTTTTTCAGTGTATATAAATCGGCGTAATTTTCAATAAGTCCTTCTTTAAACAATAGCTCTACAGTTTCACCTCCAAGTCCTTCAATATCCATTGCTTTACGAGAAATAAAATGTTGGATACGCCCCGTAATTTGTGGCGGACATCCGTAGGTATTTGGACAATAATGTTGTGCTTCCCCTTCATTTCTAATCAATTCGGTATCGCATTCAGGACAATTTGTAATATAATGATGTGGCGTTGCCTCGGGTGCTCTTTTAGAAAAATCGACTCCCACAATTTTAGGGATAATCTCTCCTCCTTTTTCAACAAAAACCGAATCGCCTTCTCTAATGTCTAGTTTTTCAATCTGGTCGGCATTGTGTAACGAAGCCCGCTTTACGGTAGTTCCTGCCAACAAAACAGGTTGTAAATTTGCAACTGGTGTAATTGCTCCAGTTCGCCCAACTTGATAAGTAATACTTTCGAGCGAGGTAGCAACTTGTTCCGCTTTAAATTTGTAAGCCATTGCCCAACGCGGCGCTTTGGCAGTGTACCCCAATTCTTCTTGATGTTGAAAGCTATTTACCTTTACAACAACACCGTCTATTTCGTAAGGCAATTCATGGCGGTGCACGTCCCAATAATTTACAAAGTCCATTACTTCCGCAGTAGTTTTACACAGTTTTGCCACCTCTGGAACTTTAAAACCCCATTCTTTGGCTTTTTGCAAACTTTCAAACTGACTAGAAATTCCTAAATTCTCTCCTGTAATATTGTAAAGTAAACACTCCAACGGACGCTTGGAAACTTCTGCACTGTCTTGTAATTTTAAACTTCCACTAGCTGTATTCCTAGGGTTCATGTAGGGTTCTTCACCTGCTTCAATTCGCGCTTGATTCATTTTTGCAAAACCTTCCAAGGGTAAAATAATTTCCCCGCGAATTGCAAATTTTGGCGGATAATTTCCTTTCAATTTTAAAGGTACCGAACGGATAGTTTTTACGTTGTTTGTAACATCGTCGCCTTGAAAACCATCGCCACGTGTTACAGCTTTTATCAAAGTTCCGTTTTCGTATGTCAAACTCATGGAAGCTCCGTCGTATTTTAGTTCGCATGTAAAACTCACTTCTACATCCCCTAAAATCCGTTGAATACGCTTTTCCCACTCCTCCAAATCTTCTTTTGAATACGAATTATCCAATGAGTACATTCGGTGTTCGTGCATTACTGTTTCAAAATTCTTTGTTACCATTCCACCCACGCGAACTGTTGGGGAATTAGCATCGTAAAATTCGGGATGCTCAGCTTCCAAGGCTTGTAACTCCTTCAGTTTTATATCAAATTCATAATCTGATATTTCTGGAGTATCCAATACGTAATAGTTGTAATTATGCTGAGATAACTCTTTTCGTAACGCCTCAATTTTCTTTGCTATATCCATGAATAAAAAGTAATGTACTTACGCAAATATAGCGGAATGAAGCTTATTTTTACAATGAAGCTACTCTTTTTTCTTTTGACTTCTGATGCGTGTTATTTCAGATAAATGGAAGCCTTTTTCTTTGTCGTATGAAGTGTTTTTAGGGCTTCCGATAATTTGTGAACTATAGACTCCCGAATGCCCAGAAAATAAATAAGCCGTACCACAAGCCAGTGCGATAAAGACACCTGCTTCGATTCCGAATAATTCAATCCCCATAATTGTACACGCAATTGGAGTGTTGGTGGCACCTGCAAAAACAGCTACAAACCCCATTCCTGCGAGCATGCTCATTGGCAACGGAATAAACCAAATAAGTACATTTCCTAAGGTAGCGCCAATGTAAAATAAGGGAGTTACCTCTCCTCCTTTAAATCCGGCACCAAGTGTAAATGATGTAAATAATAATTTCAGCAGAAAGTCGTAGGAGTTTTGATTGTTATTAAAAGCATCAACAATGGTTGGCACACCTAAACCGATGTATTTTGTAGTTCCAATAAGATAAACAGCTAGTGCAATAACAATTCCGCCAAGAAATGGTCTAAGTGGCGGATACGAAATATATTTCTTAAAAAAATCGCTCCAAAAATGTGTTGCTTTAGAAAACAACATGGCTACGAGTCCGAAAATAATTCCTGCCAAAAGTGCCCAAAGCAAGTTTATCGGGTTCATTTCGGCAACCGATGTAATGTGATAATGTGTATGAGAAGCCCCGAAAAACTCACAAAAATAATTTGCAAAAACTGCGCCCATAAAACTAGGAATTATTGCATCAAGACGTATTCTTCCTAAAATCAACACTTCCAAAGCAAAGATTCCGCCTGCGAGTGGAGTTCCAAAAACAGAAGCAAAACCAGCACTTATCCCAACAATTAAAACTATTCGCCTATCTCTATCAGAAAGTTTTAACCATTTTGTAAATCTATCTGCAATTGCGCCACCAATTTGCACCGCTGTACCTTCTCGTCCTGCCGAACCACCAAAAAAATGCGTCGCAACTGTACCGAACAAAACCAAAGGCGCCATACGAAATGGAATGATTTTTTTAGGCGAATGAAATTCTTCCAAGAGTAAATTATTGCCTTTTACAACGCTATCTCCATACAAATAATAAGATAGTCCGATGATAAATCCGCCAACAGGTAAAAGTGCGATAATCCACAAATGCGCTTCTCGCCATTGCGTTGCCCACTCCAAACTCCATAGAAAAAAAGCGGAAGCTCCACCCACCAAAACGCCAATAACGGCACAGATGAACAACCATTTAATTAAGTATAAAAAAGTAGGAATTTGCTCTAAAGAGAAGAAATAATCTTTTATTTTATCTGTATTCATTTTGACATATATATAATGAGACTGCTATGGCATTTGCCATTTTAATCAGAAGTCATCAGCTATTTTAAGCGGTTCAAGGCAGACCTCATTGCCAAATGTAAAGCAAATCTACAAAAAATACAGCTATTATTCTTGAAGATTTCAAACCTATCTCTTTTCAGCAGTAAACACTTTTTTACTCATTATTAATTGTACATATTTATTTTATTATCTTAGATTTTATTCTATAAAACCCAATTTATTGCATTAAAAAATAGCGGAGATTATCTCTTCAACTAAAATATTTTAAAAATGAAAAAAAGCAGATTAGAAGCATTCAGCGATGGTGTTTTAGCCATTATTATAACCATTATGGTTCTCGAATTAAAAGCTCCAGAAGAAGTTACACTGTCTGCATTACTCGCTAAAACTCCCATATTTTTAAGTTATGTTGCGAGCTTTATTTACATCGGTATTTACTGGAATAATCATCATCATTTATTTCAGATTACAGAAAAAGTAAACGGAAAAATATTGTGGGCAAACCTACATTTACTCTTTTGGCTTTCTTTAATTCCTTTTACCACTTCATGGATTGGAGAACACTACAACGCCACACTCCCAGTCATTGCGTACGGAGCTGTTTTGATGTTATCTGCAATAGCATATTACTTTTTACAACTTGCAATTATCAAAGCGCACGACGAGAGTTTTGTGTTAAAAAAAGCGGTAGGCCATGACACCAAAGGGAAACTCTCGGTACTGATATATGCTGTAGGTATTGCTCTAGCTTTTGTAAATACGTGGATTGCAATTGGGTGTTATATTTTTGTGGGGCTTTTATGGCTTATTCCCGACAAACGAATCGAACAAAACATGTAGCTTTTCATTTCTTATCATAGGTTAATATTTATCTAAAAATCTACTGTTACTTTTGAAGTACATTTTAAAAACACTTGAAAAAATATACATATGAAAAAAGTACTATTTGTTTTAACGAGTCATGAAGATTTAGGAAACACAGGAGAAAAAACAGGATTTTGGATTGAAGAATTTGCTTCGCCTTATTACCTTTTAAAAGATAAAGGGGTTGAAATTACACTCGCATCACCAAAAGGAGGACAACCTCCAATCGACCCTAAAAGTGATGCTCCAGATGCTCAGACTCCAGCAACGGTAAGATTTAATAATGATAACGAGACAAAACAGTTGTTGGCAAATACTGAAAAGTTAGAAAATGTAAATCAACAAGATTTTGACGCTTTGTTTTTCCCTGGCGGACATGGACCATTATGGGATTTAGCTGAAGATAAAAACAGCATCGAATTAATTGAAGCTTTCATCCAAAATAACAAAACTGTAGCTGCCGTTTGTCATGCGCCCGCAGTTTTTAAGAATACTAAAAACCAAGATGGAACTCCACTTGTTGCAAATAAAAAAGTTACCGGATTTTCTAATACCGAAGAAGAAGCTGTTCAGCTTACAAATGTAGTTCCGTTTTTAGTGGAAGATATGCTGAAAGAAAATGGCGGAATTTACAGTAAAGGAGCTGATTGGGGAGCGTACGCAATTCAAGACGGATTGTTAATTACTGGTCAGAATCCAGCATCATCGGAATTGGTTGCAGAAAAATTATTAGCTCAATTATAATAGACTAAAAAATATAAAGCTGTCTGAGGTTTTCATTTTCAGACAGCTTTTTTTATGCTGAAATAACAGGCTTTTGTCCCATTATCATTCTATCTTTTCCGTATAAATCTTTCTTCAAAATAACATTTTCAAAGTTATATTTCTTCATTAACGCCAACATTTCATCACCTAAATATTGATTAATCTCAAAATACAACTTCCCTCCTTCTTTTAAGTTTTCAGAAGCCAATCCTGCTATTTTTTCGTAAAATACTAAGGCATCGTCATCTTCAACAAACAAAGCAGACGATGGCTCGTAATTCAAAACATTATTTTTTATTTCTGTTTTTTCTAAGTTTCGAACATACGGCGGGTTCGATACAATTACATCGAAGGTTGGCAACTCTTCAAAAATAGTTTCTAAGTCGTTTGCCTTTAAAATATCTTGTTGATAGAAGTTAATATTCACTCCTTGGTCTTCTGCATTTAAAGATGCTGTTTGAAGTGCTTCATACGAAATATCTACAGCGAAAAGCTTTGTACGCGGTAAGTTTTTGGCTATCGAAATTGGGATACAACCTGTACCCGTTCCAATATCCAAAACACGAGTAACACTATCTTTATCAATATCATTGATAATCCACGACACCAACTCTTCGGTTTCTGGCCTTGGAATTAAAGTATGCTCGTTGACACGAAAATCCAATCCATAAAAATAGCTTTTCCCGATGATGTATTGTATAGGTCTTTCATTCACCAAATCTCCAAGAGCGGAGTCAAACTTATATCCTACCTCACTTGAAACATCCTCTTCCAAAAACTGCTGAATTTGGTGCGGTTTATAACCCAAGTAATCTTCGCAAAGCCAATTAAAAAATGTATCAATTTCCTCAGAAGGATATATTTCATTCAGCTCGATATGAAAAAACTTTTTAATTAATCCTAGTTTCATTTTTATAATTTAAATCAAAAGCTTTGCCTACAATTTTTTCAGCATCCAAACAGAACACGAGTAATGACCTGTGTTTCCCATTGGAGCATCTAAATATTCAAACCCAGCTTTTTTATATAATTTTTGTGCATCTTCCATGTAAGGCATTGTTTCGATATAGCAAAACTTATATCCCATTTCCTTTGCCTCATTTAAGCAAGTTTGCATCATTTTCATTCCGTATCCTTTACCTCTTACTTCATTTAAAAAATACATTTTTTGCAACTCGCAATAAGCATCACCTTCATTTTCTAAACGTGCAATTCCTGCTCCACCCACAATTTTTTCATCTGATTCTAAAACAAAATACACCGCATCTTTTTTATCATAAGTACTGTGCAAATCGTTTAAAGAAACATCTTCAAAGGCAGTCCCTACTTTGGGTGCGCCCATTTCAACAATAACCGTTTTTACAATTTCGGCCATCGAAATATTATCAGCAGGTTTTATCTTTCTAATAATCATGAAATATCATCAATTTAAAACGTCATGTAAAGGGTTTATTTCCCCAAAATATTTTATCAAATTAAACTAATTTATAAGCAATAGCCTAAGGTTTGTTATGAGATTTTTCATTTTGTATTTTTGTACTGAAATTTCCAAAATGAACACACACGAACACTATATAAAAAGAGCGCTTCAGCTTGCAAAAAATGGTTTAGGAAACACTTATCCCAACCCTACCGTAGGTTGCGTAATTGTTGCTGATAACAAAATAATTGGCGAAGGCTACACCAGTCCTGCTGGGCAAAACCACGCCGAAGTAAATGCCATTTCAGCAGTAAAAGACGTTTCGCTTTTAAAAACTGCAACCATTTATGTTACACTCGAACCTTGCTCGCATTTTGGAAAAACACCTCCTTGTGCCGATTTGATTATAAAACATCAAATTCCGAATGTGGTTATCGGAACACTAGATACACACGACAAAGTTTGCGGACGTGGGGTTCAAAAACTAATGGAAGCTGGTTGTAATGTTACCGTAGGCGTTTTGGAAGAAGAATGTAAAGAAAGTAACAAACGCTTTTTTACATTTCAGGAGAAAAAGCGTCCTTATATTATATTGAAATGGGCCGAAAGTGCCGATGGTTTTATGAGTCCGGAGAAAAAAGAAACCCGAACTCCCGTTTGGATTACTAACACGCTTTCGCGACAAATAGTACATAAATGGCGAACCGAAGAACACGCAATTTTGGTTGGCACCACAACTGTGCTTGCAGACAACCCGAAACTGAACAGCAGAGATTGGAACGGAAATAATCCTGTTAGAATTGTTATCGACAGCCAATTAAAAACGCCACAACAATCGCACGTTTTAGACGATTCTCAAAAAACAATTTTTATTGTCGATACTGCTACGCAAGTTCCCAATTCTGAATTTAAGAATACCTTTTTTGAGGAAATAGATTTTTCGAATGCTATAGCTCCACAAATAATGAGTGTGCTACATAAACACCAAATTCAAAGTATTATTATTGAAGGCGGTAGCAAAACACTACAAACATTTATCGACAGTAATTTATGGGATGAAGCACGCGTTTTTAAAGGGGACGCCGTTTTTTCAAGTGGCACTAAAAGTCCGATTATAAACAAGTCGTTTTTTTATTCTGAAGAAAAAATTGTGCAAAACACACTCACACTTTACATAAACAGCAACAATGCCTAGCACTACTCCTATTAAAAATATTGTTTTTGATTTTGGTGATATTTTTATCGACCTCGATAAAGAAGCTCCATTAAAACTGATGCTACAAACATATCCCAACTTTACGCTCACTAAGGAAATTAGCAAATTAAATGATGCGTATGAAAAAGGAGAAATTAGCACGCCTGATTTTGTTGCGAGCTACAAAGATTTTTTATCCGAAGAAAACTCAGAAACACTTATTCATATTTGGAATTCAATCATTTTAACGATGCCAACACATCGATTAACTTTTATTGAAAACCTACACAAGCAAAATAAATACAGGCTATTTTTACTGAGTAATACAAATGAATTGCACATCGAACAAGTTATAAACAACATTGGATTTGAAACCTACACGCAGTTTAAAAATTGCTTTGAAAAATTTTATCTATCTCATGAAATTCATTTTAGAAAACCAACGGCAAACATTTTTGACTTTGTACTTCGAGACAATGCAATTCTTGCTGAAGAAACATTATTTATAGACGATACCAAGGAACACATAGATACTGCAAAAAGTTTAGGTTTTTATACTTGGAATTTAATTCCAGGGAAAGAAGATGTTACTTCGCTATTTGAAAAAGACTTTACTTTTTAGCCTAAATTGTTTATAACCATCAGTCTAAGTAATTAACAAAAAGCCGAACAAGAAACATACTAATTTGGAAGATTTATACAAAACCATAAGCGAACCTACCTCCGAAGTTTTATTTAAAGATAAAGGAAGTAAATTTTTTGGTTACGCTTTTCCTATAATAGATGAAGACGATATAAAATATTTTTTAGAAGAAATAAAAAATAAGCACAACAGCGCACGGCATCATTGTTATGCATGGCAATTGGGCACCGAAAAGGACAAAATACTCTACCGTGCAAACGACGATGGAGAGCCTTCAAATACTGCTGGAATGCCAATTTATGGACAAATACAATCTTTCGATATCACCAATACTTTAATAGTTGTTGTTCGTTATTTTGGAGGTGTAAAATTGGGAGTTGGCGGACTTATAAACGCATATCGAACTACTGCAAGTATGTGTCTTGAAGACGCTTCCATAGTAGAAAAAACGATAGACACACACTTTAAAATTTCTTTTGAATACAAAGACATGAATAATGTAATGCGAATTATAAAAGAAAAAAACTTACAAATAGAACAGCAACAATTAGAGCTTACTTGCGAAATAATTGTAAGCATCAGAAAAAGTTTAGCGCAAAATATATTGGAAGCTTTCGAACCTTACTACGAAATTAATGTAAAGGAATTGTAATCTTTTTCATAATTTTTCAAGAATATAATCTGGACAACGCATCGGTTTAAAAGTTTCACTATTTATAAATGCCAAAACCGTGCTACCTTCAGCTATAATATTTGTACTTTCATCGAAAATAGTATATTCAAATTCAATCTTAACAGAAGGAGTTTTTACCAATCTAGTTTCAACAGTAAGCAAGTCGTCGTAACGTGCAGATTTCTTGTAGTTAATCTGTAAAGACACCACCGGAAGCATCACTCCATTTTCTTCCATCCACCTATACGACACTCCCAAAGAGCGCAACCATTCAACACGCGCAATTTCAAGATATTGGGCATAATTTCCATGATATACAACCCCCATTTTATCGGTTTCGCTATATCGAACTCTTATGTTAATTTTATTTGTTTTTTCCATTTAAAAATGTATTTTACGAGTGTTAAGAAACTATCAACTGAAAGTTAACAAGCATGCAAAAAAAAAAGAATAAATTCAATCAACTTTCATTTTTTTTTTCAATTTTTTGTTCACATATTTGTTTAATCTTTTTTGACAGTGATTTCTGAAATTCTATTCATTGTCTAAACCTGACTAACTATTAAAATAATATCAAAGAATGAACGTAACTGCGGAATCTGTATGGGAAAATTGTCTACATTTTATAAAAGACAACATACAACCACAAGCGTATAAAACTTGGTTTGAACCCATAAAGGCTGTAAAGTTAACGGATAAAGCTTTGAGTATTCAGGTTCCGAGCAAATTTTTTTACGAATGGCTTGAGGAGCATTACGTAAAACTTCTCAAAGTTGCTTTAACCAAAGAGTTAGGAGAAAATGCAAAATTGGTGTATGTTATTCGAATGGAAAACACCTACGGAAATAAGCAACCTTTTACCGAGAGTATCCCAAGTTCGAACCGTGCCAATATGCAACCGCAAGAATTAGACGTTCCTGTAAAACACAAAAATCCGGAATTAAAAAACCCTTTTGTAATTCCAGGAATTCGCAATATCAAAATCGAATCTCAATTAAACCCAAATTATAGTTTTGACAATTTCCTTGAAGGCGATTCTAACCGTTTGGCTCGTTCTGCAGGTCTAGCTGTAGCTAACAAACCAGGAGGAACTTCTTTCAACCCACTTTTAATTTTTGGAGGTGTTGGTTTAGGAAAAACACATTTAGCACACGCTATTGGGGTTGAGATAAAAGATAAATATCCAGAAAAAACTGTTTTATATATTTCTGCTGAAAAATTTACGCAACAATATATTGAGTCTGTTAAGAAGAATACCAGAAATGATTTTATTCATTTTTATCAATTAATAGACGTTTTAATTATTGATGATGTTCAGTTTTTCTCAGGGAAATCGGGAACACAAGATGTATTTTTCCACATTTTCAACCACTTACATCAAAACGGAAAACAAGTAATTCTTACTTCTGATAAAGCACCTGTAGACATGCAAGATATCGAGCAACGCTTGTTATCTCGCTTTAAATGGGGTTTATCTGCCGAATTACAGAGTCCAGATTTTGAAACTCGTATTTCAATCTTAAAAAATAGATTGTATCGCGATGGTGTTGAAATGCCAGAAGAGATTATTGAATGTGTAGCTCGAAATATTAAATCGAATGTTAGAGAACTCGAAGGTGCCATCATTTCGTTAATTGCACAATCGTCTTTCAATAAAAAGGAAGTAACCATAGAGTTGGCTAATCAAATTGTTGAAAAATTCGTTAAGAATACAAAACGAGAAGTTTCAATAGATTATATCCAGAAAGTTATTTCGGACTATTTCCAAATGGACGTAGAAACACTACAGTCTAAAACAAGAAAACGCCACATTGTTCAAGCGAGACAATTAGCGATGTTCTTTGCTAAAAAATACACCAAAGCATCATTGGCAAGTATAGGTTCTCAAATAGGAAAAAGAGACCATGCCACCGTATTACACGCTTGCAAAACTGTTGATAACTTAGCAGAAACTGATAAACAATTCAGAAAATACATTGACGATTTAAGCAAAAAATTCGCTCAATAATGCAGGTAAAAGTATTAATGGTTTGCTTAGGAAATATTTGCAGGTCACCACTTGCCGAAGGTATTTTAAAAGCTAAAGTAAATCCAACTAACGTTTTTGTAGATTCTGCTGGAACTTCCAATTACCACATTGGTAGCAAACCCGATGCGCGTTCTATTCAAATTGCATCAAAATACAATATCGACATCACAAACCAACGCGGAAGGCAATTTACCGTAAAAGACTTTGATGATTTCGACCTCATCTTCGCGATGGATAACAGCAACTATAAAAACATTGTAAGCCTTGCAAGAAATCAAAAAGACGAAAGCAAAGTACATTTAATTCTAAACAAAATTCATCCTGGCGAAAACATGGACGTTCCAGACCCCTATTATGGAGGTACAACAGGATTTGAAAACGTTTATAAAATGCTCGATAAAGCTACCGATGTTATCGTAAAAGAAATAAGTAATTTATAGTTTCTTCGTATCTTAGAGCCAAAATTTACGTATGGCTTCTGAAAAAATTACTGGAAAAGTTTTTTTAATCCCAACAACTCTCGGAGAAGTTGAACCCCTTGAAGTACTTCCACTTTCTATAAAAAGAGCAATTGAAAATATCGATTTTTATATTGTTGAAAATGAAAAAACTGCACGCCGATTTATCAAGAGCATAAGCCCGAAAAAATCGCAACAAAAACTAAAAATCAACGTTTTAAATAAATATACTTTACCTGAAGAAATTCCAACTTTTTTAACTCCATGCATTAACGGACATGATGTTGGAATTATTTCTGAAGCTGGATGCCCTGGTGTTGCCGACCCTGGAGCAGATGTTGTAGCCATAGCCCACGATAAAAACATTAAGGTAGTTCCGTTAGTTGGCCCTTCCTCTATTCTACTTGCATTGATGAGTAGCGGAATGAACGGACAAAGTTTTGCTTTTAATGGCTACTTACCTATCGATAAAGCTGAAAAGAAAAAAGCCCTTAAAGAACTCGAAAAAAGATCGAAAGACCTCAACCAGTCGCAAATCTTTATGGAAACTCCATATCGCAACGATAAACTTTTAGCAGACTTAACAGGGATTTTATCAGCCAACACAAAACTTTGCATTGCAACAGATATCTCTCTTCCTACGGAATTTATTAAGACGCAAAACATATCACAATGGAAAGGCGCTAAAGTAGATTTACATAAAAGACCAACGATTTTTATCTTACACGCTAGTTAAGCGAGCATAAAATAAAAACGTTACAGCTAAAAACACAAAAAGTCCTAAAGTTTACACTTTAGGACTTTTCTTATAAGATCATTAAAAGCCTGCTAGATTCTAGCAGCTTTATTTGCCTTTACATGAGATACATCGTACCCTGAAAATTTGCGCATGTAATAACGGATAGAAGCTCCATTTGCATCTGCAAAACCGGTAGCTCCTTGCGTGCGTAAATAACGTTTTACATTTCCTGGGCCAGCTAAATGTGCAGCTGCTAAAATTCCAGATTCTGTAACTTTTACACCATTAAAAACTTTCCCTACATACCACTGAATGTCTTTTCTTAACACCCATTTATTTCTTTCAAGATTTGCTATAAAAGCGCGCTCTTGCAACTCTGGATCGTTTAAAAAATCATCGTGAGCATGCACTCCAATTGTCTTTAATGTTGAGGCTCCAAATTGATATTTCCCCATATACCCTAGTGGATTTACAGTAAAATAATCACCTCTAGATTCTTTAAAAGCTAATGCTTCTTTAAATCCATTAAAAGACTTCCCTAAAAAAGGAGTTCTTATAATTTCTTCTTCTACATCTTCCGCTTCTAAAGAAACCGAATACGCTAAAGGCTTCGTTACTCTATTAATGTTATGAACGTTTTTTTCGGTTTTTTTTGTTGAAGTAAAACCTAAACTTACTACGATTACTATTAAAACAGTTACTAAAACATTTAATTTTAATACTTGTTTTCTCATAAGGGTTTATTTCTTTAAGCTTTACTCCGTCGAAACGAATACTTAAAATTTAGCGTGCAAATATACAACTTTTTTAATAAACAGAAAATCAGTAAGTTAAAGTAATCTTAAAGTTTAATTTAGCGTTTTATAGCCTGAGAATTGAGCCATCTTACGTATTCTTGCTTGTTAGCGTTATGTTGCGATAATGTTTTTGCGAATTTATGATACCCAAAATTTTTAACATCAGCTACAAAATAATAATAGTCGTGCTTTTCATAATTAAGCACCGCATCGATAGCCGAAATATCTGGCATTGCAATAGGTCCCGGAGGTAATCCTGCGTATTTGTAGGTGTTGTATGGAGAGTCGAGCTCTAAATCTTTATACAAAACACGTTTGATGACTTTATCAAAGTTTCCTTCTTTCTTTTTAATTGCAAAAATGACTGTAGGATCGGCTTGAAGTAGCATATTTTTTTTCAGTCTATTCATATAAACTCCAGCTACACGCGGACGCTCGGTAACCATTGCTGTTTCTTTATGAACAATCGATGCCAAGGTAACTACTTGTTGCGGTGTTAAGCCAATCGCTTTTGCTTTATTCAAACGTGTTTCATTCCAAAAACGATTGTATTCTTTTTGCATACGATCTCTAAATCCTTCCGCAGAAGTATTCCAGAAAAACTCATAACTATTCGGAATATACATCGCCAAAGCAGTAGCATCATTAAATTTACTATTCTTTATAAATGAAGCATCTTTAAAACTTTTAATCAACGAAACACTATCGGCTTCAATTTGCGTAGCAATACGCCCTGCCAGCTTTTCTAAAGTTTCTTGATTGTTAAAAGATAATGAAATCGGGAGGTTTTTACTTCGGAGTGAATTTATAATTTCATTATTATTCATTCCTTTTTTAATAGCAAACTTCCCCGCTTTAATATTCGAAGTATACGCTTTTCTTTCTGAAACCTTTGCGAATGAATTTACATCTTTCAACAGCGGAGTAAGCTGTTCTTTTACATCTGCAAAAGTGGCGTTAGTTTTTACATACACATAAGCCTGATCATTTTCGAAGGCGGTATTTGGAGAAAAAACTGCATTATACACATAATACACAAACATAAAACCTAAAATTGCACCTATAACTGCAATGGCTGCTAAAATCTTTTTTATATACATTATTGGTTATTTATCTTTTGATATAGAAGTTCGTTATAAAATTTTCCAGAAGTATAGTTCCAATCTTTTTTAATTCCTACTTTTTCAAATCCTAGACTTGAAAATAAATGAATACTAGGACTATTATTTTCTGAAATATTGGCATAGAGTTGGTGCAAATCCAAGTGCTCAAAAGCATAATCCAACAATAAAGAAAGTGCTTCGCGCCCAATTCCTTTATTTCTATTGGAAGATTCTAAGACTATAATTCCCACTCCTGCCCGTTTATTTTTCGGATCGAAGTCAAACAAATCTATCAACCCTAATAATTTATTTTCGTAGTTGGAAATAGCCAAGCGCAATTGCTTTACCTCAAAAATATCTTTGTGGCTATTGGCTAAGTATTGCTTCAGAATAAACTTAGAATACGGAGCCAAGGTTTCGCTCACTTCCCACACTTTTTCATCGTTTTCCAATGCGTACAGAAAGTCGAGATCCTCAGGTTCTAACGCTCTTAAGTAAATACTATTTCCGGAGAGTGATATCATTTAAATAGTTATTTTTCCTGAAAAAACTTGTGTTGCTGGTCCTTCCAAATGAATGTTTTTGTACCCTCCTTCGTGTTTTTCAAACGACACTTTTAAGTCGCCTCCAGGAGTTTTCAACGTTAATTTATCTTCTGAAGTTTTGGCAGTTTCAAACATCGCAATGGCAACAGCAGTAACACCTGTTCCGCAAGAAAGTGTTTCGTCTTCCACACCTCTTTCATATGTTCTAACATTAAAAGTAGTATCGTTTTCTTTAACAACAAAGTTAATATTGCTACCTGTACTTCCGTATTTTCCGTAACGCAATTTAGCGCCTTCGGTTTTTACATCTAAAGTTTCAATGTTTTCAACCATCTGTACATGATGCGGAGAACCCGTATTTAAAAACGAATAATTTTCAAAAACGTCTATATTCTCAACGTCTTGCATTTCTAAACTTACAATTCCGTTTT
This sequence comes from Joostella sp. CR20, assembly GCF_038433465.1. Lineage (NCBI taxonomy): Bacteria > Pseudomonadati > Bacteroidota > Flavobacteriia > Flavobacteriales > Flavobacteriaceae > Joostella > Joostella sp. CR20. The sequence continues at coordinate 109,308 of NZ_JAESVF010000009.1, forward strand.
CGATAGTAGCATGATGTAATCCATCAATCGCGATAAAAGTACATTCATTAGCTACTACTCCTAAAAAATTAGCAAAAGCAACAAGACATCTTCCTCCGTTACCACACATGGTACTTTCGTTCCCATCAGCATTAAAATAAACCATTTTAAAATCGGAAGTTTCGTCATTCTCTAAAAGCATTAGGCCATCGGCACCTATGCCAAATTTTCGGTCGCAAAGAAAGTTAACCAGTTTGGTATCGTTTTTGGGAAAAATATCTTGACGATTATCAACAATAACAAAATCGTTTCCTGTTCCTTGATATTTGTAAAAAGTTAATTCCATGAATAAGTATCTGTGTATTGTATGCTATATAAGGTTTTGTTAAAAATTAACACCCTTCTAACTAAACCACAAATATACAATATTGGAAACGTTTATTTCACTGTTAAAGTGCGTTAAAGTTGAATCATAAAAAACAATTATAAAGTAATTTTAAATGTTAATTTAAATAAATAAGTTTAAAAAATTATGAAGAAGTTTGTTAGTCTTTTACTCGTTTCTATGCTAGGAGGTGCTTTATCCTTAGGTATTTATAAATTTGCTTTCGAGAAAGAAGTTACCTTCATAGCTCCACAAGAAAACACATCAAAATTTGTTACCGCTAGCTACAACCCAACTACACTGGCCGCCGCTGAAAATATTGATTTTACTGGTGCTGCTGATAAAACGGTGCATGCAGTGGTACACGTTAAAAACATGAGCATTAGTAAAGCGCCTTCCAATTTTATGGAATATTACTTTGGATCTGGCGGACAACCTAGAGCTCAAATAGGTACAGGTTCTGGAGTTATTATTTCGCCAGACGGATACATTGTTACCAACAACCACGTAATTGCCAATGCTACCGAATTACAAGTTACTCTAAACAACAACAAAACTTATAAAGCTGAATTGGTAGGAACCGACCCTGAAACCGATATTGCGCTTATAAAAGTTGATGCTGAAGAAGAGCTTCCTTATCTAGTTTTTGGAGATTCCGACTACTCTAAAATTGGCGAATGGGTGTTGGCTGTAGGAAATCCATTTAATTTAACCTCAACTGTTACCGCTGGAATTATCAGTGCGAAAGCAAGAGATTTAGATGAAACCGACGGAAAATTTCAATCTTTCATTCAAACAGATGCTGCCGTAAACCCTGGAAATAGCGGTGGTGCTCTAGTAAATACCAATGGTGAACTTATAGGAATCAACACAGCTATTACTTCGCAAACTGGTTCTTATATTGGGTATTCATTTGCGGTACCTAGTAATATTGCTAAAAAAGTGGTAGATGATCTTTTAGAATTCGGAAATGTGCAAATGGGTACTTTAGGAATTTCAGGGCAAGATTTGGCAATCCTAAACGGACGTGTTGAAGGTATTACTGAAACTGAAGGTGTTTTGGTTGCTGATGTTTTACCAAAATCGGGCGCAGAAAAAGCCGGATTAAAATCGGGGGATATTATCAAGAAAGTCGACAATGTTAAGATTACGCGTTTTGCTGATTTAACGGGTTACCTCCGCAGTAAACGTCCGAACGACCAAGTGAATTTGTCAATTTTAAGAAATGACAATCTTAAAGAAATTCCTGTAACATTACTTGAAAATACTTCCTTTACGTATACAATTGACGAAATTGGAATTTCACTTCAAGAACAATCCGATAGCGACAGAAAAATTTACGATAATCAAAACGGTGTTATCATCAAAAGCACCAACGAATATAATCGTCGTTTAGGATTAGACGGAAAACTACTAATCGGTATCAACGATGATAAAATTAAAAATATAGATGATGCTAAAAAGGCTGTCATAAAAGCAAAAAGTTACGGCATGATGAGCATTGTTATTTTAAATGAATACGGTGAAAGAGAACGACTCGTATTCAGAAATTAAAAAAGTATATTTCACTCTTAAAAGAGCTTCTTCGAGAAGCTCTTTTTTTTATCTAAATAATTTCACGAAAACGTTTGAAATATATATTTTTGCCGAAATTTTAAAAAGCACTACAAACTAAACAACACAAAAAATGACAGTTACAAACGACGTCTACGAAAAAGAATTAGCCTTTCAAACAGATCGTAGAAGAGCTACTGTAGAATTTATTAAAATTGTAAGCGAGCTTTGGTATGACAATGCGGTAGAATTGGTTTTATTCAGAAATCAATTAATCGATAAAAGTGTAAGCGAGATTATGAACTTGCATAAATACGCTGGAGAATTTGTACAGAAACCGATATCTATTTTCGATTCGGTTGATATTGCTCGCGCTATAAAAAATATGAGCCTCCCTCCTTCTAAAATTGATTTAGGAAAACTAACGTATGAATTTCATTTAGAAGAATCTCATCAAACCGACACAACTTCATTTGTAATTAATAAACTTAAAGATGCCAATAAGTTTAACCAAATTCAACCAAAAGATGTTGTTTTATATGGTTTCGGAAGAATTGGTCGCTTGCTCGCTAGAGAATTGATGGCAAAAACAGGTGTTGGTTCTCAGCTTAGACTTCGCGCTATTGTTACGCGAGGCGAAATTACTCCTGAGGTTTTAGAGAAAAGAGCTTCGTTACTTGAAAACGATTCTATCCACGGAGTTTTCCCAGGAACGGTAACTATCGATTTTGAGAAAAAGGCTTTAGTAATAAACGGAACAACTGTTTACTTAATTAATGCTTCTGCCCCTGAAAATATTGATTATACTTCCTACGGAATTAAAGACGCCTTGGTTATTGACAACACAGGAGCTTTTAGAGACGATAAAGAGTTGAAACGCCATTTAAAAGCTAAAGGAGCACAAAAAGTTTTACTTACAGCACCAGGAAAAAACATTCCAAATATTGTATACGGAGTAAACCACAAAGCATACAATCCAGATAAGGAAACTATTTTTTCGGCTGCTTCGTGTACTACAAACGCCATCACTCCTATTTTAAAAGCGGTTGAAGATTCTTTAGGAATTACCAAAGGACACCTAGAAACAATTCACGCTTATACAAACGATCAAAATTTGGTAGACAATATGCACAGTAAATACCGTCGTGGTAGAGCTGCTGCGGTAAATATGGTAATTACCGAAACTGGTGCAGGAAAAGCAGTTGCAAAAGCGCTTCCGAGTTTAGAAGGTAAATTAACTTCCAACGCCATCCGTGTACCTGTTCCAAATGGTTCGTTGGTGGTGTTAAATTTGGAAATTGAAAAAGAAACATCAAAAGATGCTATCAATACCATTATTAAAAAATATGCACTTGAAGGCGATTTGGTTGAGCAGATAAAATACTCGCTTAACAACGAGTTGGTTTCTTCGGATATTGTTGGAACTTCGGCTCCTTCAATTTACGACAGTAACGCTACCATTGTTTCCAACGACGGCAAAAATATTGTACTCTATATTTGGTATGATAATGAATATGGATACAGTCATCAAGTAATGCGACTTGCAAAATACATCGCGAAAGTTAGAAGGTTTACTTATTATTAGTAGACTGATTGAATTGATTTCCATCAGGAATTAATTCAAATTAAAACAATAACCAAAAGGCTGTCTGATAAATTTCTAAAAGTCACTCTAATTTAGTTTGACAAAAATGAGACTTTTCAGACAGCCTATTTTTATATAGATTATATTGCTTATTTTAGCAACATAAAAACTAGATTCGTCTTAAATGAAGCCATTCGCAACTACTTCAATACATACAAAACTGCTTTTCTTTTTAGTTTTGGTTATTGGTTCCTGTTGCACTACATATGCACAAGATGAAAACCTTACCGAAGTAGATACAATTGTAGATAACGGTGTTACAAGGCAAATTTGGTTTCAGTTAAATCCTTCTTGGAAAATAAACGACAAGTTTAAAATTAATGCTGAAGTTGCTTACCGAACTATCGACCCCAACAACTGGACTCGATTTGTTACCAAAGCAGAAATGGCTTACAACTTTGAAAAGCTAAACATTAAAAAAGTATCTTTTGACCATAGCTATACGTTGGGAGTCGGATACTTCTACATTCACAACTTTTACGATTTCGACACTTTTGAATACCGCGTACATCAAGGTTATAAAATTGGCGCTAGTATTACAAACCGAATTTACCTTCAGCAGTATTTAAGACTTGAAGAACGATTTACCAATTTGTTTAGAAGTTCTCGTTCCTTCGGACTCCGGTTTCGGTATAAAATTGAAGCAACGCTCGACTTAAACGGTCTCTTCACTTCAAAACACAGGGGGATTTATATTCCTGCAGATATTGAGTTTTTCTTCAACATAAAAAAGGCAAAACAAATAAACGATGTAATTCGTGTTTCCCCAGGTTTGGGTTATGTAATCGACCCTAGTTTTAAAGTTCAGCTAAACCTTTCGTATCACTACACAAAACAAGAGTTTGACGACCTTATCAAAACCAACGATTTGATTTTCAAGCTTAGCGTGAAGAAAACCTTTCCGAACAAAAAAGTAAGCAACCCACACGAATTATAAAATACTGTAATTTTTTGTCTCTTAAAAACAATAACTTATTATTGTGCTCGTTTGCAGTAAAAACGTACCTTTGCAACCCTAAATTTAACCACTATATCGTAATCTGATAGTTAATTAACTTCCTCAAGGCTAGCCCAAGAGGTGATTAACGAAAAATAATTTAATTGATTTCAACCTAAAAATTGAAAAATTAAAACCTCTGCAAAGGGGATTAAAACGAAAAATTAACCTACTTCGGTTCTACCCAAAACGATTTAAAACACAGGAATCGAGGACAAACCCACGTAGTGGAATTAACATTTTAACGAATGAAGATGACGAGAAAGACCATTTTAACAGTAACATCCGCAATGCTATTTTCAACTTTTTCGATACTTGCTCAAGAAAGCACCGAAAAAGAATTATCCTTAACAGAAGGAACCATTGACAACCAATTTGAATACATTTTTGAAAAAGCAAACAACTACCAAGATTATAAAGTTGTAAAGCGTAATTGGTTATTATTACTGAAAAAAAACACATTAGACTCGGTTGCTAGGTTAGAAAACGAACTAACAACTTCGGAAAAATTAACCGGTACACAAAGAGCCCAAATAGATAGTTTAAACAAAGAATTAGCCTCTACCAATGTACAATTAACTGAAGTTACAGAGCAAAAAGATAGTATTTCATTCTTCGGAGCACTTATCAATAAACCAACTTACAAAGCTATTATGTGGGGTATTGTTGCTGTACTTACATTGATATTAGCCTTCTTTGTTTACAAGTTTAAAAACGCCAATGCAGTTACTCAAGAAGCTAGAAAATCGTTGGCAGAACTAGAAGAAGAATACGAAGAACACCGCAGAAAAGCCTTAGAAAGAGAGCAAAAAGCGAGACGCCAATTACAAGACGAAATCAATAAACAAAAGCTTACAAAAACCAAGTAATCTTTTTTAAAAAGAACGTATTTTTGTGCTTTAAAATAGCCTCGGTACACGTATCGGGGCAACTCAACTCGTTTATAGCAAACAACTGCAACAAAGCATAACACATTTACAAAAATGCGTATAGATATTATTACTGTTTTACCAGAATTACTTAAAAGTCCGTTTGAAGCTTCTATTTTAAAAAGAGCTATTGATAAAGGACATGTAGAATTGCATTTACACAATTTAAGAGACTACACTACCAACAACTACAAAACGGTAGACGATTACCAATTTGGTGGTGGCGCTGGTATGGTAATGATGATTGAGCCAATTGATAAATGTATAAGCGGACTTAAAGCTGAAAGAGATTACGACGAGATTATCTATATGACTCCAGATGGTGAAACCCTCAACCAAGGAATTGCCAATACGCTTTCTTTAAAAGAAAACATTATTATTTTATGCGGACACTACAAAGGTGTTGACCAACGTGTACGCGATATGTTTGTTACCAAAGAAATTTCTATAGGCGATTATGTTTTATCGGGAGGCGAATTGGGTGCGGCCGTTTTATGCGATTCTATCATCCGATTAATTCCAGGAGTTTTAAACGATGAAACTTCTGCCCTAACCGATTCTTTTCAGGACAATTTATTAGCACCACCAGTTTACACAAGACCTTCAGATTATAACGGTCATAAAGTTCCGGATATTTTATTAAGCGGAAACTTCCCCGAAATTGAAAAATGGAGAGAAGAGCAAGCTTATATCCGTACCAAACAACGTCGACCAGATCTTTTAGATGATTAAAAGATTATTTTTCAGAAAAAATAAAACGCAAAAGATTGTATATTAATTAATAATAATTAATTTTGCATCCAATTTCAGATTAACCTCTGACGAAAATCGTGAATGTTACTTTGAATCAACACATTATAAATATAGCACAATGGAAGCTTTAGTAAAATTTGTACAAGACGAGTTTGTAACAAGAAAAGAGTTCCCTGAGTTTTCAGCAGGAGATACAATTACTGTATACTACGAAATTAAAGAGGGAGAAAAAACACGTACACAGTTCTTTAGAGGAGTTGTAATCCAAAGAAGAGGAACAGGTTCTTCAGAAACATTTACAATTAGAAAAATGTCTGGAACTGTTGGTGTAGAAAGAATTTTCCCAATCAACATGCCTGCTTTACAAAAAATTGAGATCAACAAAAAAGGTAAAGTACGTAGAGCTCGTATTTACTACTTTAGAGGTCTTACTGGTAAAAAAGCAAGAATTAAAGAGGTTAGATCATAACCTAATTACCATAACACCAAAAAAGCCTGCTATATGCAGGCTTTTTTTATGAACAATTGTTAATAACCTATGTTTGTAAATTGTTGATTACTAATGTATTGAAAAATAAATTTCTTCTGAAAAGATTTTTATCTTTACCATAAGTTTTTAATAGGTCTTCTGTTAAGTCAGTTTAACAAAAGAAAGTTTGAACTTTATAGTCAGTGCCAAAACTCTTATCTGGATAGATAATAGCGTAGGAATTAAAAACAACCGAAACATCAATAAGTTAGGTCTTGATTAAATTATTGAGAAAACTAGATGTTTCATAGAAGTAGTAAGGTTGAAAATTACTTGTAACATGGAAATTTTCAGTAATCTACTTCAAAGAAAGCCATATCAAAACATAAAGTGTATTGATATGGCTTTTGTGATTTTATAAGTTAAGATAATTGAATAGTGTCTTTCTCAACAAATCGATTAAAACCCAAAACCTAAGCCAAAGGCAACTCGTATTCCATCAACCGAATTAAACACCCCTAAGTTTGCAGAAAGCAACTCAGCACCGTTTATAAACATTCCTCCACCATAAGAGTTATGCCATTTATTAATTTCGTCGGAAGTATACCAAACACGCCCATAATCAAAGCTTCCGTACAATCCGAGTTTAATTGGAATAAGCGGCGTTTTTAAATTGGAAAAGCTATAACGAACATCTGTATTTTGGTAAAAAGAAGTTTTTCCTGTAAAACGTTGATTTCTAAAACCTCTCAAACCATCAATTCCCCCTATACTAGCCGCTTGGTAAAATTCGTAATCGTCACCAATATTAAAATGAGCTTTTACATTTGAAGCCAAAACTAGTCGTCCAGATTGATTGAGTCTATGTGCAATTCCAAGGGAAGGAACTACATATCCATACTGTCGGTCGCTTATATCTAAATTAGCACTATATCCTGCCAAAACAGAAAATTTGAGCCCAGTTGTAGGATAGGCTTTGTTGTCGTAATTTGAATAATTAAACGACGATTTCACTCCTGCGTATTGCACTTCATCAAATACGTAGTTTGGTAGAATATTATTTCCTTCTTGCACATATCTCTCACCTGCATCGTGTACTTCCACCGATTCGTAATACGCGCCAAAATCAGCAGAAATTCTTCTAGAATTCCAAACCAAACTTGGTGCCACTGCAACACTTCTAACCTTAACTCTGTTGTAGTCTAAACCAAAATCGTCGTCGTTATTTTCGGTTTGATTTCCGTAGCCAAAAAAGTTTAATGAGTAATTCGGACTTTGGAATCCTGCCTCCAACCTAAAATTAAGTTGCCCTACCACATTAGCAAACTCCCCACTATAAAGCACCTCGTAACCATTGGTAGCAAAATAATAAGCTGCTTTGATATGATGTTGAGAAGTAAACGGATTTCGCTCAAAACCATACGTTGTATACGTATCTGAAACTCCAATTTTCAAACCATCATCTGGATTGGCACCCAATATTGGTATAATTTGATTGGTGTTATTTTTTACTTTTTTATAGTTGTACACATTTGTTTTGTAGGCATCGGTAAGTTTTATCTTTGCCAATTTTACTTGATCGAAGTCGTTTTTCTTTGATTTGTAATCATAAATCACAACATTCTTTCCGTTTGGCACTATGTACTCGTCGTTATTTTGTCCGCCTATCAGTCTTATTTTTATTTTTTTACTTCTGTTTAAAACTTCAAAAGTATCATCGTCGTCCAAGCCGTAAATCCAAATCTCTTTGGTTTCCTTCGGATTGTACATTCTATAATGAAACAAGTCCTTAACAGTTCCATCCTTTTTTCTAAGAGCCGAAACCTCTACCCTGCCATCATCAAAAGCCTTTACGGAAAAATAATCATCTTTATTAGTCCCCGTTACAATCGCTAGTTTATTTACCACTTCATAATATCTATCTGAAATATCTTGTAAATTTTCACGCCTTGCTTTTAACAATCTTTTTATTTCATCTATTTGAGAATCCAACATCTCTTTAGGCATTTCAGCAAAAGCTTCATCAATTACAGTGTCGGTAATATGTTGCTGAATATACTTTACTTGCGTATCCCAAACTGTTTTATCAATATCAATTAAAAAAGCTTTGTCCAAAGGATAAGGCTCAATATTAATTCCTTTTACATCCTTCAAATCTTCGTCATACTGTCGAAGAAGACGAGCCATTGGGAGCAATTCGATTGCTGCAGTCAACAAAGCTCCGTCGGACATTTTTGAAAACGCTTGGTCGCGATCTCTTGGAAGCGCTCGGTACACCGTTTTCCCGTTTTCCTTAAACTCCATCCATCGCCATTGATCTTGATGTCGATCCCAATCGCCTATCAACATATCAAACAATCGAGATTTGATAAAATTTTCTTGGTCAATTACTTTGTCTTCATCCGACTGAATTTCTTTTAACACGTCTAACGTACTAATTATATCTCCTGTAAAGGTATCCCCAGCAAGTGTTGGATGCCCTTCGGAAGCGTGTTCTTCTATAAAATACAATTCATTCCCAAATTCTTCATTGTATTGCATAAGTCCGTTTTGCTTCGGAACATAATACAATTTCGGATTCAAATGATAAACTCCAGCAGCATCGGCTAAATCTCCAATAACCAACGGTGCGTACGGATGCGACCCTGTAAAAACATCGCTAACCAAAGCTTCGGCAGCTGTATTGTCAAACTGACCTCCAACATATTGATCGCCAAACAAAGATGCCTGAATAAACTGTGTAGCACTTTTTTTAAGCGCGCGCATTACATATTGCGTTCCGTTTGCATCTTCCAAGCGCAAAGATCTAGATTGCGTTCCTCCGCCTTTACGCACAGGTTTTAATCCGCCGTAAAGCGTATCAATATTTACCGTTTTAGCTTTTACTTCTTCACTGAAATATTTTCGATAACGATCGCCCCACAACCATTTATAAACTCCACTTTTTGAAGTTTCTTCAGGAGTAAAAATTGCGGCGGAAACAGAATCTGGAAACTGTTTAGGAAAATTTGTAAATACATTTTTAGTATCAAGATTTATAGCAGATTTAAAAATTACACTTTCGGTTGATGCATCTACAAACTGAACATTCGACGTTTCATCTTTATAAATATTTAGCACTGCAAAACCATTTGCGCTTGCCCCAAAAGTATTGCCACTTCTTTGACGAACTCCCGTATTTTTAGAACCAGAACCACTTATAATTTGCGTTAAATTATCCGCTTGAATAAATTGTAAATTATGCTCGTGCCCAGACAAGAATACAACATTTGTGTTTTCTTGCGCAGCTGCAATTAGGCGCTTTCTTAAATCGTTGTAATACCAGTTAGACATATCGGCATTTGAGGCTCCGCTGGTAGTACGAATTAAATTTTTAACCGTGCCCAAAATTGGCAACGGACTCATATTACTCTTTACAGTGTACTGCCCTGCATGAGGGCCATTGCTGTACATGGGGTGATGAATGGCTACTAAAGTAGTTTTCCCTCTTGCCTTTTTTATTTCGCTTTGAAATTCATCCAAAAATTGATCGCGAGTTTTGATATCGCAATCGTCATTAATAGTTGGCTGTTTGTCCCAATCGGTGATATACCATTGCGAGTCTACAATCAATAAAACAATAGTATCTGAAATATTTACTTTTTCAATTCCGCAGCCATCCTCTGGCTGAAACGTGTTTTTCCCCAAATAATCTTCAACAAATTTCTCTTGGCGTTTTAAACCTTTAATGCCTCTATACCAATCGTGATTTCCAGGAATCACAATAACATCCCCAGGAAACTGTTTTGCAACTTCTAATTGTGCTTCAAGGGCTGCTTTTGCTGCCGGATACGATTTTTTCTTTTCTGAAGGCAATCCGTTAGGATAAATATTATCACCTAAAAATAAAAGAACATCATTTTTATCGGCCTTTTTTATTTCCTTCTGAAGTATTTGCAACGACTTAGGTGCAGAACCATCGGGATTGAGTTTTCCTGCATCTCCAATTAAAAAAACATTGGTAGTTTCGGTATCTATATTTTGAAGATTTGTATTTACATTTTTGTTTTTTTCGTACTCTAACGTGGCACATGCAGTAGAAAAAAGAACTAAAAACAAATACCCAAAAGGTAGTTTTTTTATCATAGATAAACAGTTTATTCCGTTATACCGTTTGCAAATCTTCGACGGTAAAATTACTGGTTGATTTTTGTAAATTTTGGTTAATATCCACTCGAATCGCTTTTATTCCACTTGCGCCTTGTAATTCTTCCAATTCTACAACTTCTATGTTTTTTCCTATATAGTTTTTAGATTGTAAGAACTCGAAATAAGCTAAATACTCTCTTTCGATTGCCGAACTCGAAAAAACAACACACAATTTATGCGGTTGCGTTAATCGCTCGTTTGTATCTTTTATATGTGCTTTGTCTATTCGCTTTTTGATCATTTCATAACGCACATTATAAGCGCCATCTACATCAAACTGTTTTTCGTCTATTCGATAACGAATGGTAATTGGAATATCGTAAGCCAAAATAAGCGATGCTACTTTTAAAGGCAACGGGAATTTTTTTTGCTGCTGATAATACATCGCTTCCATTTCGCAAGTTACCTGCAACTGCCACAAACGCAAATTATACAAAACAGTATCATGAAACTTTAAACGCTTTACAATAGACTGCCCAACGTACATGTTGTGCTCCAAACCATCGGTTTTGTATTTTTCAAAATAATGCGGAAACATTTCTTGCGCTTCATGTTGTTTTTTATCCATGAAAGCAGAAAATACCGTATTTATTTGATCAACCGCAGTGTCGTATTCTTTTCTGGCTTTGTAAAGTGTTTTATTGTCTTTATCCAACAATTTTAAAAATTCAGAAACATCATCATTTTTAGCTGTCGATTCTTCTATATGTCTAAATAATGGATACAATTGTGTTTTGAAAAAAGCATTTATTTCTTGCTCGGAGTTTGCATGAAAATCTTCTTTTATTGCAGCTAAATTTTTATCAATTTGAAAAATTAATTGCTCATAAAACGGAAGTTTATTTTCTGCTAATATTCCCGTCAAAAGCATCTTACTTTGTTCTAACTGCTCTGTAATATCTTGCTGAATGGCTTCATTTCTAGCTAATGAAGAACCTACAATATCCACTTGCCCATACAGTGGAAATACATCTTTAAAAGTGATTTCTTCAAATTTAGGCGAATATCCAGCATTTCGCATATAGATATACTTAGTCGCCTCTTCCTCAAAACGCCACTCTACAGACGGATGAATTGAAGTACACTCCTGCTGAATAACAGCGCTTACTTCATTTTGAAATTCGTTTACCGTTCTTCTGGTATAACTTAAAATAAACGGAATAATACTTTCGAGTTTCACCATGTTTATGGCATTAATCTGATTGATTTCAGAAGTTGCCAATTCAATAATAAACCCGAGTTCGCCTCCAATAGAAATAGGCAACAAGGCAGCACTTTTTAATCCGCGATCGAGCAATGCATTACTCAATCTATTTCCGTTATGTTTTTTATGATAGTTCTCTACATTTGAAATAATAGCTGGCTTACACTCATTAAAAAGTAAGTTGTTAACGTGGTCGCAAGCATAATTTGAAGTATCAATATTTTCGCCAGGAGCTAGCGTTAGCATCTCAAAATTTTTATCGTGAGGCGCTATTATTTTTTTATGATCTACTTTATAACTCCCTAATCGTAAATTTGGTAAGTTAAAAATCTCCCGAATATCTTCTAGTAAAAACTGAAAACTCTCTTTATTTGGTTGAATTAAATGCGTTTTAAAAGTATCGATTTGTTGATCGAGTGTAACATCAATCATACTTAAAATACCGAATCCTTCAATAGTCCATGAATTATCTGGGAAATAATTTTGCCAAACATCTTCATCATCAGCATTTGTAAGTAAAATATCTAAAATTTCAGGTGTAATCTCGATAGCGTTTTCATTGGGATACATCTCAATAAAATCAGCATTAAAAGTAACTCTATACGTACGAGGTTTACCATCAATACCATCCAATGTTAACAGCTTTGGACGTTCAAAATCCACCTTATATCCGTAGTATTGATTTAAAATAATTGCATACGGATTTAGGTTTGCTACATTTTCATTTTTCTTGTAAAGCTTTCTAAAAACTTCTTCTATATTGGTAGTTGTTTGCTTTGAAATATGTAAAAAACGTTCCGAAGCATAGAAAAACTGATTTGAAAAAGGGAACACTGCCGCTTTGATTTCGTTTTTCGTTAGCATTGCAGGAAATAAAATACTCATTACCTGCTCGATTTCTTTTTTATACGAAGCAAAAACCTCGTAGCTTCTAACCCCAGACACTAATTCTGGAGCTTTTTCAAGTACCTTCAAAGCCTGTTCTGCCTGAATCTTTTCAATTTCATTTTCAGAACTCAAAAAAGTAGTTAGCACTTTGGCCAAATACTTTAAGGATATGATTGGTTTAAATGGACCTGTAGGTATAAATTGCTCCATGATTATAATATGTTGATGAAAAAGTTATAACTCAGTACAAACGCTATGGCCGATATCACGATTCCAATCATAAAAACTGTATAGGTAATTCGTAGTAATCTGTATTTTCGCTCGAGCACCAATCCTAGAAAATACAAATCTTTGGTAAGCGAGTTGTACAAAGTGTCTTCGTTATTTATTAAATAGTCGATTCCCCATTCGAAATCTTTCAAACTCATCTTATAAAAATTCCCGAAAAACAAAATGTTGGTACTGTTATTCACAATCATGTCTTTAGTAACCGTTACGTTAGACACATTTGGACGAGTAGAAATAACCGATAAAACAATCGATATCACACTAAAAGTAAGTAGAATAAGCGTTGGATAAACCAAAAATAAATTCGACTCGTTATCGAGTTTTGGCACCAAACTAGATAATACCACCGAAATAATAATAGCATTAACCGAAAGCAAAATATTGGCTTTTGTATCGGCAATGGAACTCAATTCGATATGATTTTTTAGCTGAACTCTAAACAAAGTTTCTACGCCTCTACCCGTTTTTTTACTCTCCGCTTTATTAGCTCGCTTCTCCTCTATTTTATTGATACGTTGCTGTAAGTTATAGGCATTTATCTCCTTTTGAGGTTGAAGCTTTAGTTTGGCGCTTTCCGTATAAAAAGCATGCTTGTCTAGGAATTCTTTGTTCTGATACAACCATTCCAATTCGGTAATATCTTCTTCTTTTTTATAAATCAGTTCCAAGCGAAGCTGTTCTGAAACTTCAAAAAATTCTTCTGAAGCCACATGCGAACAATCAGCATCTTTAATTATTTGTTCTAATTTTGATGTACTCGGAACACTCGGTTTGGTAGCCAAAATAAGTTTTTCAACCGTAGTTTTATCTGCTGCTGAAATATCTATTTGGTTTAAATAATCCGCAGTAATAATTATACTTTCAGCTTCATGACCAACATCGGTTTTAGTGTAGCCTGTATCGTGAAACCAAGCTGCCAATTGCAACAAAAATATGTCGTGAGGCTGGCAATTTTCATAGGTAGCAATTTTAGTTACAGCCGACACAACATTTTGCGTATGCATCAAGTTGTGGTATTTATTTTTAGGTGAAAGTTTCTTTTCAAATAAATCTGTTACAAATAATTCTGCTTGCTGTAGGATGGTTTCTTCCATGTAATAATTGAATTAAAGTATAAAAATAAAGAATTCAAGTCTATTTTTAGACTATAATCTACGCTTTTTTGATTGTTGTGTGAGCAAATGCAAAGGTCGGAAAAAAGGAAAACAATACAGTCATTTTAAGGTAAAATCATTTTCAAAATACCGAATTTATTCCGTGTAAAAATTCTGTTTACACAACTACAATTCTTATAAATTTACAATATTTTCTTTGCGCTTCTCTTCTTCGTCATTCAATTTCGTTTGCTTTTATAACTATTTTCCTGTAATTGGTTAGCATTCTATTACCAAAAAAATGTTTTAAATTGTATATTTGCGAAGTTTAATTAAAAATTAGTTCTTCAAATAAATGTCACATAAACCAAAAATTCTTTATACCAAAACAGACGAAGCCCCAGCATTAGCAACATACTCATGGCTTTCTATTGTTAAAGCTTACACAGCAACATCAAATATAGATATCCAAACCAAAGACATCTCTCTAGCAGCTAGAATTTTGGCTGTATTTCCAGATGTATTAACAAAAGAGCAACAAGTTCCAAACGATTTACAAGAGCTTGGAGAAATTGCAAAAACACCTGAGGCAAATATTATCAAACTTCCAAACATTAGTGCTTCAATTCCTCAATTAGAAGATGCTATTGAAGAGTTACAAGCAAAAGGATTTAATATTCCAAACTATCCGCACGAACCAAAAACCGATGCAGAAAAAGAAATTAAATCACGTTATGATAGTATCAAAGGGAGCGCTGTAAATCCAGTATTAAGAGAAGGTAACTCTGACAGAAGAGCTCCAAAAGCGGTAAAAAACTACGCCAAGAAAAATCCACACTCAATGGGTGCATGGTCTGCTAGTTCGAAATCGCATGTAGCAACAATGACAGAAGGAGATTTTCGTTCAAACGAAAAATCGCTAACTATCGATAATGCTCAAAATTTAAAAATACAATTTGTTGGTAACGACGGTAGCACTAAAACTTTAAAAGAACAAGTAAAAGTTCTTGATAAAGAAGTTATTGACGCTACTGTAATGAGCAGAAAAGCATTAGTAAACTTCTTAGAAGCGCAAGTAAAAGATGCAAAAGAGCAAGATATCCTTTTCTCTGTGCATTTAAAAGCGACGATGATGAAGGTGTCCGATCCTATTATTTTTGGACATACAGTAAAAGTTTTCTTCAAAGAACTTTTCGACAAACACGGTGCTATTCTTGAAAAAATCAACGTAGAAGAAAATAACGGTTTAGGAGATTTACTTGACAAAGTAGAAACACTTCCTGATGCTGAGAAAAAAGAAGTAAAAGCAACTATCGAAGCTATTATTGCTACACAACCAGATTTAGCAATGGTAAATTCTGATAAAGGAATTACAAACTTACATGTACCAAGTGACGTTATTATCGATGCTTCAATGCCAGCGATGATTCGTAACTCTGGGCAAATGTGGAACAAAGACGGAAAAAGTCAAGACACAAAAGCGGTTATTCCAGATAGTAGCTACTCAAGTGTTTACCAAGCTACTATCGATTTCTGTAAAGAAAACGGAGCTTTCGATCCTACCACAATGGGAACTGTTCCTAATGTTGGATTAATGGCTCAAAAAGCTGAAGAATATGGTTCGCACGATAAAACTTTTGAAATTTCTGGAAACGGAAAAGTTCAAGTTTTAGATGAAAGTGGAGCTGTAGTTATAGAGCACAATGTTGAAGAAGGTGATATTTGGAGAATGTGTCAAGCAAAAGATTTACCTATTCAAGATTGGGTTAAACTTGCAGTAACACGTGCTAGAGCAACCAACACGCCAGCAGTTTTCTGGTTGGATGAAAACAGAGCACACGATGCCGAGCTTATCAAAAAAGTAAATGTTTATTTAAAAGATCACGATACTTCAGGATTAGACATCAGAATTATGTCTCCAGAAGAAGCTACGCACTTTACACTCGCAAGAATCAAAAAAGGTGAAGATACAATTTCAGTAACAGGAAACGTATTAAGAGATTACCTTACCGATCTTTTCCCTATTCTTGAAGTTGGAACTAGTGCAAAAATGCTTTCGATTGTTCCTTTAATGAATGGTGGTGGTTTATTCGAAACAGGTGCAGGAGGTTCAGCTCCAAAACACGTAGAACAATTCTTAGAAGAAGGACATTTACGTTGGGATTCTTTAGGTGAATTTTTAGCACTTGCTGTTTCATTAGAACATTACAGCAATGTAAACAACAATAGCAAAGCCAAAGTATTAGCTACAACTTTAGATGAAGCTACCGGGAAGTTCTTAGAAGAAGACAAATCTCCTTCAAGAAAAGTAGGCGAACTCGATACTCGTGGAAGTCATTTTTATTTAGGTTTATATTGGGCGCAAGCATTAGCTCAGCAAAATGATGATGCTGAACTAAAAAGCGTGTTTACTCCAATTGCAAAAGAACTTACAGAAAAAGAAGCTATCATTGTAAAAGAGTTAAACGATGCACAAGGGCAAGCTATCAATATCGACGGATACTATTTCCCAGATGTTGAGAAAACACAACAAGCAATGCAACCAAGCGCTACTTTCAATAGCATATTAGCACAATTGAAATAATTATTTCAATAAATACATATCATAAAAGCCTGCAGTAGCAGGCTTTTTTTTATCACTTTTTTAAAGGTCGTCTGTAGAATTACTCTTATTTTAGTAAAAAAAAGAATGACCAACTTTTTAAAGTTATGCTTGTTTTTTCTCTTCGGAATTTCAATTTCCTATGCACAAGAACAAGTTACCATAAGTGGTACCATAACCGATACTTCAAGCAACGAAACCCTTATTGGCGTTAATGTTATTTTTCCAGATTTACAAACTGGTACTACAACCAACGAATACGGCTTCTACTCTATCACAATCCCAAAAGGAACACATGCCATCCTTATTAGTTACCTCGGGTTTAATTCTATTTCAGAAAAAATAACTATTTCTTCCAATACTAAAAAAGATTACAGTCTTATGGCTTCTTCTGAAGAATTAGATGAAGTTGTTGTAGAGCAAAATATTGAACGTATCAATATTAAGAAACCTGAAATGAGTGTGAATAGCATGAGCGCTGCCACCATCAAAAAAATTCCTGTTGTTCTAGGGGAAGCCGACGTTATAAAATCTATTTTACTTTTACCCGGTGTTAGTAATGCTGGCGAAGCTTCTTCTGGCTTTAATGTTCGTGGAGGTGCAGCCGATCAAAATTTAATTCTTTTAGACGAAGCTATTATTTTTAATTCCTCTCACCTTTTTGGATTCTTTTCAGTTTTTAATCCTGATGCTATCAAAAATTTAAAATTGTACAAAGGAGGAATTCCATCACGTTATGGAGGAAGGATTTCATCAGTACTCGATATTTATCAAAAAGATGGAAACAGTAAAGATTTTCATATGACGGGTGGTATTGGTGCCGTTTCAAGTAGAGTTCTAGCTGAAGGACCTATCGTAAAAGATAAAGGTTCGTTCCTTATTGGCGGACGAAGCTCGTATGCACATCTATTTTTAAAATTATCCGACAATGAAAATTCCGCTTACTTTTACGATCTCAACACTAAACTATCTTACAAACTAAACCAAAATAACAGTTTATTTCTTTCTGGGTACTTTGGTCGAGATGTGTTTGACATCGCGGAAGCTTTTAAAAATACCTACGGAAATTCGGTTGTTAACTTACGTTGGAATCATCTTTTTTCTGATAAACTATTTTCCAATCTATCTTTAATTTACAGTGATTATTACTACGGACTCACACTCGATTTTGTTGGGTTTAATTGGAACAGTGGGATCAATAATTTCAATATTAAGTACGATTTTAAACATTACATTTCCAACAAGTTTAAACTTCACTACGGAATAAACAATGTGTACTACAAATTTAATCCTGGAGAAATCGAACCCGAAGGAGACGATTCTGGAATTAACTACATGAAATTAACCGATAAATATGCTAACGAAGCTGCTGCATATATCGATATTGAACATCAAATCACCGAAAAACTAGCCATTGAATACGGAGTCCGACTTAGCAGATTCGACCGTTTTGGGCAAGATGAAATCAACGTTTATGAAAATGACAATCCTGTAATTTACAATCAAGAACTAGGGATTTACGAAAAGGCAACTCCTATCGACACCATTAGTGTAAGTCGTAGTAAATCAGTCAAATCATTTACAAATTTAGAACCGCGTATAGCGGCTTCGTACATTCTTGATGAAACTCAATCTATAAAAGCGAGTTACAACCGGATGACACAGTACTTACATTTAATTACCAACACCAGCTCTCCTACCCCTCTCGATGTTTGGGCGCCAAGCGGATCGTTTATCAAACCACAACTGCTCGATCAATATGCTGTGGGATATTTTAAAAATATTAAAAACAATGCGTATTCCTTAGAAACCGAAGTTTTTTATAAAAACATACAAAATAGAATTGATTATATTGATGGAGCCGATTTAATTGCCAACGATGCAATTGAACAAGTAATTTTAAATGGTGAAGCAAAAGCCTACGGAATGGAAATTTTATTCAGAAAAAATGAAGGAAAACTACAAGGTTGGCTGTCATATACGTTATCAGAATCTAAACAGCGTACGCCCGGTAGAACCGACTTTGAACCTGGAATTAACAACGGAAATTGGTACTACACGCCCTACGATAAAACACACGACATTTCGCTAACAGCTAGTTATACCTTAACACCAAAATGGAATTTCGGAGGGAATTTTATTTTCCAAACAGGGAGACCAGCTTCCTATCCAAACGGACAATATGAATACGAAGGTATTACTATTCCGAGCTATGGCGAACGAAACAATAGCAGACTTCCTTCATACAATCGTTTGGATCTTTCTGCTACCTATATTCCGAAGCCACAAAAAAATAAAGGTTGGCAAAGCGAATGGGTTTTTAGTATTTACAATGTTTACAACCGTAAAAATGCAGCTTCGGTTACGTTTAGAGAAAATACAGAAGAAATGAGAAACGAAGCTGTAAAGTTATCCATCTACGGAATCATCCCATCTGTAACCTACAATTTTAAATTTTAGAAAATGAAAAAACTCATCTATATATCCCTCATAATTTTCACGCTAACTTCATGTGAAGAAGTGATTGATGTCGATCTAGAAACTGCACCACCACGGCTTGTGGTAGAAGCTTCCATCAATTGGGTTAAAGGAACTAGCGGAAATTCACAATACATTAGACTTTCTACAACAGCTCCATATTTTGACACCGAAATTCCAGCTGTAAATAACGCCGAAGTTTATATTACAGATGAAAATGGAAATCAGTATAATTTTTTAGAAGATGGAGATACAGGGTACTATTACACGCAAAACTTTATCCCAGAGTTAAATAAGACCTATTTCCTAACAGTTATAACTGATGGTGAAACTTATACGGCTGAAGAAACTTTTCTTCCTGTATCAGATTTAGAGTATGTAACGCAACAAAATGGCGAAGTTTTTTCCGAAGAATATATCGAACTGAAGGCTTACTTTAATGATCCAACCGACGAAACAAATTTTTATTTTTATTCTTTTTATGCTGAAAATGACAACACAATCAATGTTCAGGAAGATCGCTTGGTAAACGGAAACGAAATGTTTGCATATTTTAATAGTGAAGATTTACTTCCTGGTGACGAAGTTGAAATCAATCTCTACGGAGTTTCCGAAAGATACTTTACTTACGTCAACACCTTATTATCGCAAACTGGAGAAGATGGAGGTCCTTTTGAAACGCAACCTGCCACTGTAAGAGGGAATATTGTAAACACAACAAATCCAGATAATTTTGCCTTCGGATATTTTAGATTATCAGAAACAGACACCTTTACCTATACAGTTGAATAATATTTTTTACTTTTGAAACATGGATTTCACAAAAACTACAGAGCAGTCTTCAAATTACAATCATTTAGAAAAAATGACTGTAAACGAATTACTTACAAATATAAATAATGAAGACAAAACAGTGCCACACGCTGTAGAAAAAGAGATCAAATCTATAGAAGCGCTTGTAAATATAGTTGTATCAAAACTTGAAAATGGTGGCCGACTTTTCTATATGGGAGCTGGCACTAGCGGCCGACTAGGAGTTGTAGATGCATCAGAATGTCCACCTACATTTGGCGTACCACACGATTTGGTTATCGGAATAATTGCTGGTGGCGAAACAGCTATTAGAAAAGCTGTTGAATTTGCAGAAGACATTGAGAATCAAGGTTGGAAAGATTTAAAAACACACAATATTTCAGATAAAGATGTTGTTATTGGTATTGCTGCTTCTGGAACAACCCCTTACGTTATTGGTGCACTAAAAGAATGCAATAAAAATAATATTGCTACTGGTTGTATCACTTGCAATAAAAATAGTCCGTTAGCAAACGAAGCTAAATATCCAATTGAAGTAGTTGTAGGTCCAGAATTTGTTACAGGGAGCTCACGAATGAAAGCAGGAACAGCGCAAAAATTAGTACTAAACATGATTTCAACAGCAACCATGATTCGCCTCGGAAAAGTTCAAGGCAACAAAATGGTCGATATGCAACTAAGTAATATTAAACTTGTTGACCGTGGTATACGCATGATAATGGATGAAATCCCTGTTAATAAGGACGTTGCTAGTCATTTATTAAAAACACACGGAAGTGTTCGCAATGCCATAAATGCACACAAAAATGAAACGAACCAATAGAGAACTACTCATAAAAAGCTTAAAATACTTTGCTTACACGCTATTCCTAATGTTTTTGGCTCCAACCGTCATCTATCAAGCCTTTAAAAACCAAACACATCCATGGTATTGGCCAGTACTAATCGTAGGAATTCTTTTGGCTATTACAGCAATCGCAATGGGATTTTACAGCTTAAAAGTTATAATGAAATCATTTTTCGGCGACGAATAATATCACACTTAATTCACAAAAAGTAACATACTTTCAAGAGTATCAAAACTATACAAAGTCACATAACAATCAGTTGTGTGGCTTTTTTTATGTATATAAGGGCGTTCCCCTATCGGGTCGGGCTTTACGTTATATCTTTGTTCGTAACTCACAAAGGATGTCACTCCAATCCCTAACGCAGAGGTAGTTTGAGGTTTAAAAAATTTGAAGTTTATTGTTTCAATGTTAATTCCCTCTTTGAGTCTATGAA